>NZ_JAMYLO010000006.1:0-236156 GCF_040318075.1 Mesorhizobium sp. M1328
CATCACCAAGGGCCAGATCAACGAATTGATCGACCATGTGCGCGAAGTGCTGAGGGCGGTGGATTGAACCAGGTGCAGCTTTCCCTCCCCCTCGAGGGGAGGGTGGCCGCGAAGCGGCCGGGTGGGGTCGGTGCGGCAGCGCGCCAACCTGACCTTCGGCCGCATAGGTGTCTCTGATGCCCCGGACCCGCGTGAGCTTCGAAATGCGCCAAAAGGCGCGCGCGCTTCGAGTTCATGCGACCAAAGGCGAATCGCTGCTTTGGTATGAACTGCGCGAATTGAAATCGGCCGGCATGAAATTCCGCCGCCAGTGTCCGATCGGGCCTTATATCGTCGACTTTACTTGCCTTGCGGTAAAGCTGGTCGTTGAAGTCGATGGTGATCTGCACGAACAGGAGAAGGGCAAACGGCACGACGCCGTCCGTGATGCCTATCTGCGATCGCTTGGGTTCGACATCTTTCGCGTCGATGAGCCCGATGTCATAAACAGCGCTTGGCATGTCGCACAGGTGGTCAAGGAGAAGGTCGCGCGCATGTCAGCCGACCCCACCCGACCGCTTCGCGGCCACCCTCCCCTCGAGGGGGAGGGGGACGCTGGCGTGCCGCAACCAATGAGGTTTTAGAATATGGCCGCCCCCGGCGAGAATCTGCGAATCAATTCAGACCGTTTGTGGGATTCGATAATGGAGATGGCGAAGATCGGCCCTGGCATTGCCGGCGGCAACAATCGCCAGACCGTTACCGACGAGGATGGCGAAGGGCGGCACCTGTTCAAGCGCTGGTGCGATGAGGCGGGGCTCGAAATGGGCGTCGACGAGATGGGCACGATGTTTGCCCGCCGCGAAGGCACCGATCCCAGCCTGCCGCCGGTCTATGTCGGCAGCCATCTCGACACCCAGCCGACCGGCGGCAAGTATGACGGCGTGCTCGGCGTGCTCGGCGGCCTGGAGGTCGTGCGCTCGCTCAACGATCTCGGCATCAAGACAAAGCACCCGATCGTCGTCACCAACTGGACCAACGAGGAAGGCGCGCGCTTTGCGCCGGCCATGATGGCGTCCGGCGTTTTCGCCGGCGTGCTCGATCAGGCCGACGTTTATTCGCATGTCGACAAGGACGGCAAGAAATTCGGCGAGGAGCTCGAACGGATCGGCTGGAAGGGTACCGAGAAAGTCGGCGAGCGCAAGATCCACGCCTTCTTCGAATTGCACATCGAGCAGGGCCCGATCCTCGAGGATGAGGGCATCGACATCGGTGTCGTCACCCATGGCCAGGGACTGAAATGGCTGCAGGTGACGCTGACCGGCAAGGAGGCGCATACCGGCTCGACGCCGATGCCGAAGCGCCGCAATGCCGGGCTCGGCATGGCGCGCGTGATCGAATTGGTGCACGAGATCGCCATGGACTACCAACCCGACGCCGTCGGCGCGGTCGGCCATATGGAGGTTTATCCGAACTCGCGCAACATCATTGCCGGGCGCACCGTCTTCACCATCGACATCCGCTCGCCGGAAAAGGAGGTGCTGGACGCCATGGACGGCCGCATCCGCGAAGGCATCGACACGATCTGTGACGCGCTCGACATCAAATATCAAATCGATCAGGTCGGCCATTTCGATCCGGTCACCTTCGACGCGGGCTGCGTCAAGGCTGTGCGGGATGCGGCGGAGCGCCTGGGTTATACGCATCGCAACATCGTCTCCGGCGCCGGCCATGACGCTTGCTGGATCAACCGCGTTGCACCCACCGCAATGGTGATGTGCCCCTGTGTCGACGGTCTCAGCCACAACGAGGCCGAGGAAATCACCAAGGAATGGGCGGCGGCCGGCGCCGACGTGCTGTTCCATGCGGTGGTCGACACGGCGGTGATTGTCGTATGATGGGATAGCTGCCGCCTCGCAACGCCGCTCGCAAGAAGCGCGAAGAGAATAAGGGAACAAGAAAATGTCCAAAGTCATCAAGAATGGCACCATCGTCACCGCCGACCGGACGTGGAAGGCCGATGTGCTGTTCAAGCACGGCAAGATCATCGCCATCGGCCCGGACCTGCATGGCGACCACGAGTTCGACGCCACCGGCTGCTATGTGATGCCGGGCGGCATCGACCCGCACACCCATCTCGAAATGCCGTTCATGGGCACCTATTCGTCCGACGATTTCGAGAGCGGCACGCGCGCCGCGCTTGCCGGCGGCACGACGATGGTCGTCGATTTCTGCCTGCCGGCGCCGCAGCAGTCTCTGCTCGAGGCCCTGCAGATGTGGGACAACAAGACTTCGAAGGCGTCCTGCGACTATTCCTTCCACATGGCGATCACCTGGTGGGGCAAGCAGGTGTTCGACGAGATGGCCACCGTCGTCGACAGGGGCATTACCTCGTTCAAGCATTTCATGGCCTACAAGGGGGCGCTGATGGTCGACGACGACGAGTTGTATTCGTCGTTCCAGCGCTGCGCCGACCTTGGCGCGCTGCCGCTGGTCCATGCCGAGAATGGCGACGTGGTGGCGGCACTGTCGCAAAAGCTGCTGGCGGCGGGCAATAGCGGCCCGGAGGGACACGCCTATTCGCGCCCGCCGGAAGTCGAAGGCGAGGCGACCAATCGTGCCATCATGATCGCCGACATGGCCGGCGTGCCGCTCTATGTCGTGCATGTCTCCTGCGAGCAGGCGCACGAGGCCATTCGCCGGGCGCGCCAGAAAGGCATGCGGGTGTTCGGCGAGCCGCTGGTCCAGCACCTGACGCTGGACGAGAGCGAATATTTCAACAAGGACTGGGACCATGCGGCGCGGCGCGTCATGAGCCCGCCCTTCCGCAACAAATGGCACCAGGATTCGCTGTGGGCCGGCCTGCAGGCCGGGTCGCTGCAAGTGGTGGCGACCGACCATTGTGCCTTCACCACCAAACAGAAGCGCAACGGCGTCGGCGACTTCACCAAGATCCCGAACGGCACGGGCGGGCTCGAGGATCGTTTGCCGGTGCTGTGGACGACCGGCGTCAAAACCGGCCGGCTGACGATGAACGAGTTCGTCGCGGTGACCTCGACCAACATCGCCAAGATCCTCAACATGTACCCGAAAAAGGGCGCCATCGTCGAAGGCGCGGACGCCGACATCCTCGTATGGGACCCGAAGCGCAAGAAGAAGATCACGGCCAAGAAGCAGCAGTCGGTGATCGACTACAATGTCTTCGAAGGTTTTGAGGTAACCGGCCTGCCGCGCTTCGTCTTCTCGCGCGGCGAACTGTCGATCGAGGAAAACGAAGTCAAGGCAAAGCCCGGCCATGGCGAGTTCGTCGCTCGCGAACCGAATGCGGCGGTCAATCGGGCGCTGTCGACGTGGAAGGAAATTTCCGCGCCGCGCAAGGTGGAACGGACAGGCATCCCGGCGACGGGCGTTTGAGCTTGGCGAGCCAGGGAGCGATTATCTCAATGGCCGCGGTGATCCTTGCCGCCGGGCCGGCGGCGGCGGACGTCCTTGCCGGCTCCTTTGGCAATGAGGTCGGTTGCGTTGGTGTACGGCTCGGTTATCAGGACAGCGACGATTATGTCGTGCTGACCGCCGACGGCGTCGAAACCTATGGCAGCGGCTGCCAGTTCGCACAGCGACTGACGACGGCGCCTGGCACCCTGTTGTTGAGTTCCACCTGTTTCGCCGAGGGCGAGGAGGGGACGAGCACTGATGTCGTCAAGGTCATCAACAAAGGAGGGGACGGTTTCTTCGTGACCATTCCCGGCCTTGAGGAGATAGGGCCGCTGAAATCATGTTCGTGACGGTGCCGATGACGGCTGCTGCCTCGATGCCGGCGTCAGGCGACCAACCCGTCCAGTTCCGGCAGCAGGACGACGCTTTCCTGTTCGTTGGGGTCGGTGCGGGCGATGACCGCCGAGGCGGGGCTGTCGCTCAGATTGGCCGGCAGATGCGGCACGCCGGGGGGAATATAGAAAAGATCACCGGCCTTGACCACGATGTGCTGTTCGAGCCGCTCGCCATACCAGGTATGAACTTCGCCGGAGAGCACATAGATCGCGGTTTCATGGTTTTCGTGCATATGCGCCTTGGCGCGGGCGCCCGGAGGCATGGTCAGCAGATGCATGCAGATGCCGGACGAGCCGACTGTTTCGGCGGCGATACCGGCGAAATAACTCAGGCCCTGTTTGCCTTCATAAGAGCTTTCAGGGCGGATAAGATGGCAAGTGGGTTTGGGCGACATCGGGGCAACTCCGGGCGTCTATCTGATGCGACAAGGGCGAGCAGAACTGGGGCGAGTAAAACTGGGGCGAGTAGGACTGGGCGAGTGGAAAGCAACATCGGGGTAAAATCAATGGGATTCCGGCCGCGGCAGTGGCCGGAAGCGACAGGCTACGGCCGATGACGGGAGCATCGCCAACCGTTGTTTCGGCAAGCAAGCTTGGCCTGACCTTCCAGACCAATGACGGTCCGGTGCAGGCGCTGTCGAATGTCGACCTGACCATCGGCAAGGGCGAATTCGTGTCCTTCATCGGGCCGTCCGGCTGCGGCAAGACGACCTTGCTGCGCGTGATCGCCGATCTGGAGAAGCCGACATCGGGAGCCATTTCCGTCAACGGCATGACGCCCGAGCAGGCGCGCCAGAGCCGCGCCTATGGCTATGTCTTCCAGGCGGCCGCACTTTATCCGTGGCGCACGATCGAGCGCAATGTGGCGCTGCCGCTGGAGATCATGGGACTGTCGAGGGCGGAGCAGGCGGCGCGCATCAAGCGAACCCTCGACCTCGTCAACCTCAGCGGCTTCGAGAAGAAATACCCGTGGCAGCTTTCGGGCGGCATGCAGCAGCGCGCCTCGATCGCACGGGCGCTGGCCTTCGACGCCGACCTTTTGTTGATGGACGAGCCGTTCGGCGCGCTCGACGAGATCGTGCGCGACCACCTCAACGAACAGCTGCTGGAGCTTTGGGAACGAACCAACAAGACCATCTGCTTCGTCACCCATTCGATCCCCGAGGCGGTCTATCTGTCGACGCGCATCATCGTGATGTCGCCGCGCCCGGGGCGTGTCAGCGACGTAATAGAATCGACGCTGCCGAAAAAGCGGCCGCTCGATATCCGCGAGACGCCGGAGTTCCTGGCCATCGCGGCACGGGTGCGCGACGGGCTGAGGGCAGGGCACAGCTATGATGATTGAGGCGCAGGACAGGATTCCGGCTTCGCCTAACGACGAAGCGGCCACCCACGCCTTCGTCATCCTAGGGCGGAGCCGCCGCGAAGCGGCGCGCGCAGACCCTAGGATCCATGCCGTGACTTCGGCCGAAGGGCGCAAACAGTCGAGAATAAGCGCCACTCGGAGCGGTGCGCAGGGAGCCATTTTCCGCACCGTTGCGGAGCGGGAAGGTAACGGCATGGATCCTAGGGTCTGCGCCGCGTCGCTTCGCTCCTTGCTTCGCCCTAGGATGACGAAAGCGTGGTTGGGCGCTCCCTTTACGCACGCCGCTTCGCGGCTGCTCGGCCCTAGGAAGACGAAAGAAACGATTGCCGGGGCGAAAGTACCCGGCCTCCGCTTCGCTCCGGCCACCCTCTCCCCGTTGGGGAGAGGAGGGCGCCAAGCACCCGAGTGTCGCTAGATGGATAGCTTCCGCGACAAGCTTGTTCCGGTGACCTCGATTCTCCTGGGCGTCGTCGTCGTCTGGTACGTCATGGCTGTCATCCTCAACGCGCCGTTCCAGCGCGATCTCGACCGCCGCGCCAATCAGACACCGGGCATTGTGGAATTCATCGGCAAGACGCTGGCACAGCCGAAGCCGACGCTGCCGGCGCCGCATCAGGTGGCGGTAAATTTTTTCGAAAACACCTTTCTGCGCAGCATTACCTCGAACCGCAGCCTTGTCTACAATGCCTGGGTGACGCTGTCGTCGACACTGCTCGGCTTTGCCTTCGGCTCGGCGCTCGGCATCGTCATCGCCGTCGGCATCGTGCATGTGGCGACGCTCGACCGCAGTCTGATGCCGTGGATCATCGCCTCGCAGACCATTCCGATCCTGGCGGTGGCGCCGATGATCATTGTCGTGCTGGCGGCGGTCGGCATCACCGGGCTGATTCCGAAGGCGCTGATCTCGACCTATCTGTCGTTCTTCCCGGTGGTGGTTGGCATGGTGAAGGGGCTTCGCTCGCCCGAGCTCACCCATCTCGACCTGATGCACACCTATAATGCCAGTCCCTCGCAGACCTTCTGGAAATTACGGGTGCCGGCCTCGGTGCCGTTCCTGTTCACCTCGATGAAGGTGGCGGTGGCCGCCAGCCTGGTCGGCGCGATCGTCGGCGAGCTGCCGACCGGCGCCGTCGCCGGCATCGGCGCCAAATTGCTCGCCGGCGCCTACTACAGCCAGACGATCGACATCTGGTCGGCGCTGGTTGCCGGCTCGGTGGTCGCGGCACTGCTGGTTATGCTGGTCGGCATTGCCGGGCGCCTAGTCGACCGCGCCATGGGCGGGAGGCCGGCATGAGCTCCATCCTGAGCCTTTCCTCAATCACCCCTCGATCCTGGCAAGGGTATGCCGCGCTTGTCCTGCTTGTCGGCGCGCTGCTTCTTTGGCCGCTCGTCAGTGCTACGCCCGGTTACGGCATGGCGACTACGGTTTTGATTTTCATTTTGCTGCTCGTGGCAATCGAAGCCGACAACTTGCCACCGATGATCGGGGTGGTGTTGCTGTTCCTTGGCGCGCACGGCGCGGCGTGGATGCTGCTCGCCGGCATAACCGGCAATGAAGGCAGCGCTCGCGGCTCCTTCTATCTGCTGCTCGCCGCGGCGTGGTTTTTGGCCTGGCGCTGCGTAACGGTCTTGTCGTCGTTTCGCCCGACATCGCGCTGGGCGTCAACCGCCCTGCGCCTGATCATTCCGGCCATCTTCGGCGCCTGGATCCTGATCATCTGGGAAGCGGTGACGCGTGGTGCCGGCATTCCCTTCATCCTGTTGCCGCCGCCAAGCGCCATCGGTGCACGCATCGTCGGCTCGCTGCCGGTGCTGGGGGCCGATGTCAGGCAGACCATCTTCAAGGCGGTCATCTTCGGCTATGTGGTGGGGAGCAGCGCCGGCTTCCTCGTTGCCATAGCCGCCGACCGCGTGCCGTTCCTGCGGCGCGGGCTTTTGCCGATCGGCAATATGGTGTCGGCGCTGCCGATCATCGGCGTCGCGCCGATCATGGTCATGTGGTTTGGCTTCGACTGGCAGTCGAAGGCAGCGGTGGTCATCATCATGACCTTCTTCCCGATGCTGGTGAACACCGTCGCCGGGCTTGCCGCCTCCGGCCATATGGAGCGCGACCTGATGCGCACCTACGCCTCGAGCTACTGGCAGACGCTGTTCAAGCTGCGGCTGCCGGCGGCGGCACCCTTCATCTTCAATGCGTTGAAGATCAATTCGACGCTGGCGCTGATCGGCGCCATCGTCGCCGAGTTCTTCGGCACCCCGGTGGTCGGCATGGGATTCCGCATTTCGACGGAAGTCGGGCGGATGAACATCGACATGGTGTGGGCGGAAATCGCAGTTGCAGCACTTGCGGGTTCGGTCTTTTATGGCGTGGTCGCTCTTTTCGAGAGAGCAATCACGTTTTGGCATCCCTCTGTCCGTGGTGGATAGGGGCGGTGGGTTTAGGGCGCTAACTTCAGAGGGTAAAAACATGAAAAGACTTGTTGTTTCGATGCTGGCCGGCGCGATGTCGCTTGCCGCGTTCCAGGCGATGGCCGCAGACAAGGTGACGCTGCAGCTGAAGTGGGTCACCCAGGCACAGTTCGCCGGCTATTATGTCGCCAAGGCCAAGGGCTTCTATGACGCCGAGGGCCTCGACGTCGACATCAAGCCCGGCGGCCCGGACATTGCACCGGAGCAGGTTATTGCCGGCGGCGGCGCCGACGTCATCGTCGACTGGATGGGCGGTGCGCTGGCTGCGCGCGAGAAGGGCGTGCCGCTGGTCAACATCGCCCAGCCGTTCAAGAAGGCCGGCATGGAGCTGGTCTGCCCGAAGGACGGCCCGATCAAGACGGAAGCCGACTTCAAGGGCCACACGCTCGGCGTCTGGTTCTTCGGCAACGAGTATCCGTTCTATGCCTGGATGAACAAGCTTGGCCTCAAGACCGACGGCGGGCCGGACGGCGTCACCGTGCTCAAGCAGAGCTTCGACGTGCAGCCGCTGATCCAGAAGCAGGCGGATTGCATTTCGGTCATGACCTATAACGAGTACTGGCAGCTCATCGACGCCGGCTACAAGCCGGAAGAGCTAACCGTCTTCAACTATTCCGCCATGGGCAACGATCTGCTCGAAGACGGGCTCTATGCGTTGGAGGACAAGCTCAAGGATCCGGCCTTCGAGGACAAGATGGTGCGTTTCGTGCGCGCTTCGATGAAGGGCTGGAAATACGCCGTCGACAATTCCGACGAGGCGGCCGGCATCGTCATGGACAATGGCGGCCAGGACGAGAACCACCAAAAGCGGATGATGGGCGAAGTCGCCAAGCTGATCGACAATGCCGATGGCAAGCTCGATCCGGCGACCTACGAGCGCACCGCCAAGGCGCTGCTCGACCAGAAGATCATCAGCAAGGAGCCGACCGGCGCCTACACGACAGCGATCACCGACAAGGCCATCAAATAGGGCTGTCAAACTGGCTTGTAGCGGAAAAGGGGCGGGTGACCGCCCCTTTTTAGTGGGGTAAAATGAACGTTACCCGCGGAAACATCCGCTCGCAAAATCGTTGTGCCGGTGCATCCAACTCAAGGATGTCACAACGGAGGTTTCCATGCGCATCCAGTCCTTCACGCCGATGCTTTCGGCGCTGGCCATTTCTGCAGCCATCTTCTCGGTGTCACCGGCCCTGGCCGAAACCGTAAAGATGACGGCGACGCTCGATGGTGCTCAGCAGAACCCGCCCGTCACCACGAAGGGCAAGGGCACCGCCACGCTCAGGTTCAACACCGCCACCAAGAAACTCAGCTGGACCGTGAGATATTCCGGCCTCAGCGGACCGGCGAAGGCCGCACACATTCACGGCCCGGCGGAAAAGGGTCAAAACGCCGACCCGGTGGTACCGTTCGAAGGCAAGCTGAAGAGCCCGATCAAGGGTTCGGCGACATTGACCGATGCCCAGGCCACCGATCTTGAGGCGGGCAAATACTACGTCAACATCCACACCGCGGCCCACGCGGACGGCGAGATCCGCGGCCAGATCGAGAAGGCCGAATAGGCAGATCACGACGACAAAACAGGGCAACTGCCCTGTTTTGTCAGGCCTTGTCGCGAATCTGGGTCATCGTGCGGGTCGGCGTGATGGCTTCGGGGTCGAGCCTGATCTCGACGATCGACGGCTTGCCGCTGGCCCGCGCCCGCTCGAAGGCCGCCGCGAAGTCGGCGGTCTTTTCCACGGTCTCGCCATGGCCGCCATAGGCGCGGGCCAAAGCAGCAAAGTCGGGATTCCTCAAATCCGTAGCGACGACGCGTCCGGGATATTCGCGCTCCTGATGCATGCGGATGGTGCCGTAGATGCCATTGTTGACGACGATGACGATGATCGGCAGCCCGTATTGCACGGCGGTGGCGAATTCCTGGCCGTTCATCAGGAAACAGCCGTCGCCGGCGAAGGCGATCACGTCGCGGTCGGGGAAAAGCTGCTTGGCGGCGACCGCCGCCGGCGTGCCGTAGCCCATTGAGCCTGACGTGGGCGCGGCTTGCGTGCCGAAACGCCGGAACCGATGGTAACGATGCACCCAGGTGGCGTAGTTGCCGGCGCCATTGGTGAGGATGGCGTCGTCCGGGAGCATCGTTTCGAGATAATTCATGATCGGCCCCATCTGGACGGCGCCGGGCCCACTTTCCGGTGGCGTCGACCAGTCGAGATACGCGGCATGCAGCTTCGCTGCCTCCGCCGCCCACACCGGCGTTGCGGCCGGCTTGCGTCTGGCAAAGGCTTCGACGAAAGCGGCAGGCGAGGCATTGATCGCCAGCGCCGGCCGGTAGACGCGGCCGAGTTCGCCGGCGTCGGCATGGATATGGACCAGCGTCTGGTCGGGGTAGGGGCTCTTCAGCAGCGTGTAGTCGGACGACGGCATCTCGCCCATGCGGCCGCCGATCAGCAGCACAAGGTCGGCCTGCTTGATGGCGGTTGCTACCTTGGGATTGATGCCGATGCCGACATCGCCGGCATAGTTTGGGTGGAGATGGTCGAACAGCATCTGGCGGCGGAAGGAGCAGCCGACCGGCAGCGACCAGGCTTCGGCTATCGCCCGCATCCGTGCAACGGCCTCCGCGTCCCAGCGCGTCCCGCCGAGGATGACGAAGGGCCGCTTTGCCTTGTTGAGCAACACTTCCAGCGCGTCGAGCTCGATTTCGCCAGGCCGCGTCTCGACAGGGGTGTAATGCCGGGCTTCCGGTGCCTCGGCGAGGCTGGTCAGCATGTCCTCGGGCAGCGAGATGACGACCGGGCCGGGCCGGCCGGACGTCGCCACCGAAAAAGCGCGTGTGACAAATTCGGGGATGCGCGCGGCGTCGTCGATCTCGACCACCCATTTGGCGATATCGCCGAAGAACCTGACGTAGTCGACCTCCTGGAATGCCTCGCGCCCCTTGGCGTGGCTAGCGACCTGGCCGATGAACAGGATGAGGGGGACTGAATCCTGCATGGCGATGTGGATGCCGGCCGAAGCATTGGTGGCGCCCGGGCCGCGGGTGACGAAGCAGATGCCGGGCCTGCCGGTCAGGCGGCCATGGCAGTCGGCCATCATTGCGGCACCGCCCTCCTGGCGGCAGACGATGGTGCGGATCGGTGAATCATGCAGCGCGTCGAGCACCGCCAGATAGGATTCGCCGGGCACGCAATAGATACGGTCCGTTCCGTTGGCTTCGAGCGCATCGACGATGAGTTGTCCGCCGGTCTTCATTTTCCTGACCTCTCCAGTTCGGCAAGGATTTCTTCGGTGTGTTCGCCGAGACGCGGCGACGGGCGCTCATAGACCAGCGGCGTGCCGGACATGACCATCGGCGCCCGCACCGAGGGCAAGAGATTGCCATGGCCGTCATCGAGGTCGAGCCGCATGCCGCGCTCGATGGTCTGCGGGTCGGCAAACATCTGGCCGATGTTGTTGATAGGGCTGGCCGGCACTCCGGCTGTCTCGAGTCTGGCCAGCAGCGGGTCGCGATCGAAGGCTTTCAGCGCCTCGATCATGTGCTCGCGCAGCTTCGCCCGGTTGGCGACGCGGGCGGGATTGGTGGCGAAGTCAGGGTTCGACGCCAGCTCGTCGAGACCGACGGCAGCGCAGAACTTTGCGAACTGGCCGTCATTGCCGACCGCCAGGATGATGTGGCCATTTTTCACCGGCACCACTTCGTAGGGCGCGATGTTCATATGCGCATTGCCCATCTGCACCGGCGATTGTCCGGAGACGAGATAGTTGAGGTTCTGGTTGCCGAGCGTCGAGATCTGGGTGTCGAAGAGCGCCATGTCGATATGCTGGCCTTTGCCGGTCTTCTCGGCATGGCGAAGGGCCGCCTGGATGGCAATGACCGAATAAAGCCCGGTGAAAACATCTGAAATAGCCACGCCCGCCTTCTGCGGTTCGCGGCCGGCTTCGCCGGTGATCGACATCATGCCGGCCATGGCCTGGATGATGAAATCATAACCGGCGCGCGGGGCGTACGGTCCCGACTGGCCAAAACCGGTGATCGAGCAATAGATCAGCCGCGGGTTGATTTTCTTCAGGCCGTCATAGTCGAGGCCGTATTTCTTCAGTCCGCCGACTTTGAAGTTTTCGATCAGCACGTCCGATGTCGCGACCAGTCGGCGCACCCTCTCGGCGCCCTCGAGCGTCGAGAAATCGATGGCGATGGAGCGCTTGCCGCGGTTGCAGGAATGGTAATAGGCGGCCGAAAGGTTCTCGCCGTCATGGCCGATGACGAAGGGCGGTCCCCATTTGCGGGTGTCGTCGCCGCCGTCCGGGCTTTCGACCTTGATCACGTCGGCGCCGAGGTCGGCAAGCAACTGCCCGGCCCATGGCCCGGCAAGGATGCGCGCGAGTTCGATGACGCGGATGCCTTTGAGCGGAGGCTCAGTCATGGATCACCATGGTTGGTCGAAAGCGCAGGCTTAGATCTTTTTTGTGCATGTCGTTATCCCAAAACCGCTGCGCACCCTCGGGTCGAGCCCAAGGGCATGCTTTGGGCGACATCCCACTATCAATCCCGGGTGCCGCTGTCACGGCCCTTGCAATGGGCCAAGTATCACTGTGCCCTCAGCACACGGTCGGCCCAGGCGGCAAAATCCTCCATGATGATGTCTCGATTGATCTCGTTCAGGCTTTCGTGGCGGGTTTCGGCGTAAACCTTTGAAACGAGATTCGAAAAACCCATCATGTGCATCCGGCCGGCAAGATGGCTGACCGCCTTGCCGCCGTCCGAGGCCGGATCCTGCTCGCCTCCGACCAGATTGACGAACAGGTCGCGCCGCACGCCGGAAAAATTGCGGTCGCTGCCGCAATGCAGCGTCATCTTGACGATGTCCTGCCACATCGACACCGATGCGTCCCAGCCGCAGAGCGGGTCGGCGATGTATTTCTCGACTTCAACGGCATCGCGCGACAGCCAGTCGAACGGCGTCCGGCGATTGGGCACCGCCTTGCCCCAGGCCCGGAACGTCAGCCGGGGCAGCATGCGCGACGGCACGTCTGAGCCAAGCCGGAACTTTTCCCAACCAAGCATGGCCAGCGCGATTTGGCCGAGCAGTCCGGCCGAGAAATTGCCGTTCCAGATCGCGGCGGCATGGATGCGCGCCGAGTTGCGGAGGACAAAGTTCAGCGCGACCGACGCGCCCAAGGAATGGCCGAAGACGATGACCGGCAGGCCAGCCCTTTCCCTGGCGATCAGATCGTGGACGGCGGCGACATCGGCGATGACCTTGGCACCGCCATTCGCATCGGCGAACCTGCCAGGTGGCGCGTCGGGCGCCTTGGTGGCGCCGTGGCCACGGTGGTCGTGCGCGAAGACCTGGTAGCCGCGCGCGCCGAGGAAATCGGCGAAGCGGGCATAGCGCGCGGCGTGTTCGGCCAACCCGTGGTTGATCTGAACGATGGCGCGCGGTTGGCCGATGGCGTGTTTCACATAAAGGTTGAGCTCGGCGCCGGTCGGCGATCGAAGCACAAGCTGTTGGTCGAATGACATCGCCGCGTCGTCTCCAACGCCCCGACACGATACCGGACGCGAGTTTTGTTTGCGCCGGCGCCGGTTTTGCGTCAATCCGGCGTGACCGATTTGCGCGCTGACGTTTACCGCACGTTCGCAATTCTGACATGGTGGCATCGGCAGTCTGTTGCCGCAGTTTTTCAGCCGAGGGACCCTTATGCGGACAGGTTTTGTTTTCGGATTGGCGCTTGCGGCCGTGCTGCTTGCCGGCGCGGCGCGGGCCGATGTGAAGATGACCGGCGCTTTCGTCGCCGATACCGCCTGTCCGGCAACGCAGGCGATCAAGAGCGGCAAGAATCCCGGCAACATCTCGACCGCGGCTGGCCAGAGCTATGATCTCCTGGCCGGCAACAAGGACGTGCCCACGCACTATCTCATTCGCGTGCCGGGCGCCGATCCGGAGCGCCGCTGGGTCAAGACCGGCTGCGGCCACGTTTCGGGCGGCAGCGCATCGACGATGCCGGCTGCACCGGCGCCTGCCGATCCGAACAAGCCATCGGCGTCCGGAAAACCGGAATATGTCTTCGCGCTGAGCTGGCAGCCGGCTTTCTGTGAGACCAAATCCAGCAAGGCCGAATGCCGGGCGCAGACCGCCGCCGGTTTCGATGCGACCCACTTCACCTTGCATGGGTTGTGGCCGCAGCCGAATGGAAATTTCTATTGCCAGGTCGCGGCAGGCGACAAGGCGAACGACGATCCGGCGCACTGGCGGGATTTGCCGCCGGTCACGCTGGACCCGAATACGCGGTCGGAACTCGACCAGGTGATGCCGGGCACCGCATCCGCCCTCGAAAGGCATGAATGGATCAAGCACGGCACCTGCTACGGCAAGAGCCAGCAGGAGTATTTCTCCGACGCCTTGAACCTGATGCGCGCGGTGAACGCTTCGCCGGTGCGCGATCTCTTCACCAAGAACATCGGCAAGCAGCTCACGTCCGATCAGATTGCCAGCACCTTCGACAGTGCCTTCGGCAAAGGCGCGGGCGACCGGGTCCGCGTATCCTGCGTGGTCGATCCCTCGAGCGGCAGGCGGCTGATCGGCGAGCTGACGCTCGGCCTGGCCGGCCCGATCGCCTCGAACGCCTCGCTCGGTGCCCTGCTGCTTGCCTCGGCACCGACAACCAAGGCCGGCTGCCCGAAGGGCACGGTCGATGCCGTCGGGTTCCAGTAGACAGGCCGAACGCAACTGTCGCTTTGCACCGGGGATGGTATGATCCCTGGGCATCATTCGTAGGGGGTGGCGATGAGTGGCATGACGAGCGGCGCGCTGGCGCGGCTGGCGTTCTGGGCCAAGGGCATGACGGCGATCCGCGACGGCCATATGGAGTGGCCGGGCTTTTCCTACACCGAAGTGGAGTGGGTGCGCATGACCACGCTTGCCAAACCCGTCGGCGGCGGCACCTACCAATTGTTCACGCTGGTCAACGCGGCGATCTTCATCGCCATTGCTGCGCTCGGGATCTTCGGTGTCTTCCTGCCGCTGGCGGCGCTGCTGTTCCCGGTGCCGGCCGAAACCAGTGCGCTCAAGTTTTCGCTGCTCCTGGCGGCATGCGCCTTCCTGATCATCGGCATCGGCCTGCCGATTTCGCTGAGTCTTTCGACCGCACTGGTGGCGCCGAAGTCGCTACGTGCCGCGCTCGTCGCCGTGCCCGGCGACCAGGCGCTTGCCGCAAAAGTGTCATGGCAGATCAACCGGATCACGCTCGTGCTCTGCGGCCTGCTGATGCCGGGCATCCTTCTGTTCATTGCCTACGACATCGATGCCGGTCCGATTATTACCGCGTTGAAATGGCTGGCGATCGCGCTGATGGCGATTTCGGTTGCGATCGGCGGATGGCAGCGGCGCAAACGATCCTGATTGAGCCAATCGGAGGCCAGGGTAGCGTTACGCGCCGGCGCTGCGCTCCGGCCTGGTCCATGTGTTGCGGCCGTCTGCTTCGTTGCCGCCCGGTTCGCCGACAACGCGATCGCGTCCGGTCGATTTGGCCTTGTAGAGACGCTGGTCGGCGAGCGCAAAGAGATCGGCAAGGCAACGGGTCGTCTCGCTGACTGTCGAGATGCCGGCGCTGACGGTGATGTCGAACCGGCTGGTGCTTGCGGACGTCTTGACCGCTTGCCTGACGGTTTCGCCCAGCAGTCTGGCGAGCGGCTGCGGACGCCAGCCGAGGATGGCGAATTCCTCGCCGCCGATCCTGAACAATTGATCTTCGGTCCCGACAAGTTCGCCAAGCAAAATCGCCAGGGCTTTCAGCACCTTGTCGCCCTCGGCATGGCCGAAGCGGTCGTTGATCGATTTGAAGTGGTCGACATCGATGATCAGCAGGCTGAGCGGCCTGGCGGTTCGCAGGCTGGTTGCAACGGCGGCCTCGCCATCGCTGTCGAAGCGCCCCCTGTGCAGCAGGCCGGCGAGGCCGTCGCGACCGACATGCTCGACCAGCGCTTCATAGCGCTCGCGATAGGTCAGCGTGTCGAAAATGTCGGAAAGCCCGCGCGGCGCCGGCACCTGCCGCGCCTCGAACCACCTGATATAGGCGACCAGCATAGTGCTGTAGACCAGGGCCGCTGCCATCTTGGCGAACCAGCCGCCAAAGAACACCGCCACCGGCGCACCGGTGACGAAATGCAGCGCCGTGAAAAAGCCTGCCTGGTCGAAGGTGAGCACGCAGGCGACGGAGACCAGGATGCGGGTGAAAAGCGCCTTGCGCAGATATTTGCCGAGCTTTTCATAGAGCAGGATGATCAGGATGGCGTCGATGAACAGCAGCGTCGTGCCCCACACCATCAGCCAGCCCATCTCGTCGATGAAGCCGATGTCGGGAAGCTTGCCGCCGGGCAGGGCGGCAATATCGTGCAGGCGCAGGATCAGCACGAGGCCGATCATCAGGGCATTGCCGAGCAGCAGGCCGTAGATGGGCTGCCGGACGGTTGCCGCGTCCTCCTTGATGTAGAGCAGGAGCAGCATGACCAGCTTGCCGGAAAACAGCACGGCCGAACCCGGCGATACCATGCCGAACGGCAGCGCGACGTAGAAGACGCTGGCGAGGTAGGTTTCCAGGAAATGCATGACGCCAAGAGCGCAGACAAAGACGCCGAGGCCGATGCGGCCCCTGAACCGGAAAAGCGTGACCATGATGCCGAAATAGAGAACCGCTTCGGCAAAAAGCAGGAAACTGTTCAGCACGGCCCGATCTCTCTCCCCGAAATCGCGGCTGCCAGCGATTTCCCATCCAACACTGTTTTGACGCGGAATGGTTAATGGGAGCTTTCGCAAGGGCGCCGGCACGAAATGAAGCGGCTAAGCGTTTGCGGGTGCGACCAAATCCGCTTGGGGCCAAAACTGTTTGCCGTTCGGGGCCGCATCGCTTACATAGCCCCCAACTTCCATTCAATCCGACATCAGTCGACTTTTCAGGGAAAGCGCGCGTGGCACGCCAGTTCATCTATCACATGGCCGGCCTCAACAAGGCCTACGGCACCAAGAAGGTGCTCGAGAACATTCATCTGTCCTTCTACCCGGACGCCAAGATCGGCATCCTCGGTCCCAACGGCGCCGGCAAGTCGACGATCCTCAAGATCATGGCCGGCATCGACAAGGAGTGGAGCGGCGAGGCGTGGCTGGCCGAAGGCGCGACCGTCGGTTACCTGGCGCAGGAGCCGGCACTCGATGCGAGCAAGACCGTGTTCGAGAACGTCATGGAAGGCGTCGCCGCCAAGACTGCCATCATCGAGCGCTACAACGAATTGATGATGAACTATTCCGACGAGACGGCCGACGAGTCGGCCAAACTCCAGGACGAGATGGACCGGCTCAACCTGTGGGATCTCGAACAGCAGGTCGAGATGGCGATGGAAGCGCTGGGCTGCCCGCCCAAGGACGCCGACGTCACCAAGCTGTCGGGCGGCGAGCGGCGCCGCGTCGCGCTCTGCCAGCTGCTGCTGCGCCAGCCCGACCTTCTGCTGCTCGACGAGCCGACCAACCATCTCGACGCCGAGACGACGGCGTGGCTGGAAAAGCATCTGCGCGCCTATCCGGGCGCGGTGATGATCATCACCCACGATCGCTACTTCCTCGACAATGTCACCGGATGGATCCTCGAGCTCGACCGCGGCCGCGGCATTCCCTATGAGGGCAACTACACCAAATATCTCGAAGCCAAGGCCAAGCGGCTCAAGCAGGAAGGCCGCGAGGACGATGCGCGCCAGCGGGCGATCGGCCGCGAGCGCGAGTGGATCCAGTCCAGCCCGAAGGCCCGGCAGACCAAGTCGAAAGCGCGTATCCAGGCGTTCCAGGACCTGCTGGATGCCGCCGACAAGCGGCGTCCGAGCGACACGCAGATCGTCATTCCGCATGGCGAGCGGCTCGGTAATGTGGTGATCGAGGTCGAGGGCCTGTCGAAGGGCTTTGGCGACACGCTTTTGATCGACGATCTTGAATTCAAGCTGCCGCCGGGCGGCATCGTCGGCGTCATCGGCCCGAACGGCGCCGGCAAGACGACGCTGTTCCGCATGATCACCGGCCAGGAAAAGCCGGACGCCGGCACCATCC
Organism: Mesorhizobium sp. M1328; assembly: GCF_040318075.1. Classification (NCBI taxonomy): domain Bacteria; kingdom Pseudomonadati; phylum Pseudomonadota; class Alphaproteobacteria; order Hyphomicrobiales; family Phyllobacteriaceae; genus Mesorhizobium; species Mesorhizobium sp. M1328. The sequence continues at coordinate 17,733 of NZ_JAMYLO010000006.1, forward strand.
GCGTCGGCGAGACGGTCAAGCTCGGTTATGTCGATCAGAGCCGCGACGCACTCGACCCGACCAAGACCGTCTGGGAAGAGATCTCGGGCGGCGCCGAAGTGGTCAAGCTCGGCAAGTTCGAAGCCAACACCCGCGCCTATTGCGCATCGTTCAATTTCCGCGGCGGCGACCAGCAGCAGAAGGTCGGCAACCTATCCGGCGGCCAGCGCAACCGCGTGCATCTGGCCAAGATGCTGAAGACCGGCGGCAACGTGCTGCTGCTCGACGAACCGACGAACGATCTCGATACCGAAACGCTGGCCGCACTTGAAGACGCGCTCGAGAGCTTCGCCGGCTGCGCCGTCATCATCTCGCACGATCGCATGTTCCTCGATCGTCTGGCGACGCACATCCTCGCCTTCGAGGGCGACAGCCACGTCGAATGGTTCGAAGGCAATTTCGAGGATTACGAGCAGGACAAGATCCGCCGGCTTGGTCCGGATGCGGTCAACCCGCACAGGATGACGTATAAGCGGCTGACGCGGTAAGACATTTACAGGGCGGCGAATTCTCAAATGATCTGAGGAACCAAGATGGCCGATTGGTCCGCCGCCCTCTACCTGAAATTCGAGGATGAGCGCACCCGGCCGGCGCGCGATCTGGTCGCGCAGGTGCCGGTGCACGCACCGCGCCGGGTTGTCGACATCGGCTGCGGGCCGGGTAATTCGACCGAATTGCTGGTCGAGCGCTGGCCGCAGGCGCAGATCAGCGGCTTCGATACGTCGCCCGACATGATCGAGAAGGCGAAGGCCGGCCTGCCCGGCGTCACCTTTGCCTTGGCGGATGCGGCGACGTGGCAGCCGAACGAACCCGTCGACGTGATCTTCGCCAATGCGGTGTTTCAATGGCTGCCGGAGCATCCGGCGGTCTTCCAGCGGCTGATGGGATTTTTGGCGCCCGGCGGCGCGCTTGCCGTGCAGATGCCGGACAATATGGGCGAGCCATCGCACCGGCTGATGCGGGAGACCGCGGCCGAGATGCCGTTTGCCGAAAAGCTCGGCGACGCTGCCCGCGCGCCGCTGCCGCCGGTCGCGTTCTATTACGACCTTTTGTCGCCATTCGCGGATCGGCTCGATATCTGGCACACGATCTACAACCATCCGCTGACCGATGCCGAGGCGATCGTCGAATGGGTGAAGTCGACCGGGCTGAAGCCGTTCCTCGATCCGCTCGATCAAGACGAGCGACAACTTTTCCTGAAGCGCTACACGGACAGGATCAGCGAAGCCTATCCGAAAATGGCAAGCGGCAAGGTGTTGCTGCGCTTTCCCCGTGTCTTCATCGTGGCGCGGCGTTCTGCCTAGAAACTCTTAGCTACACCCAAAAACAGCCAGCAGCGGATGCTTGACCGGCTTTCGCCGTCATGCGCATCTCGCTGGGGAAGGGATAACGGCCCTTCATGGGCCATTGGGGGGTGGATGATGACACTGAAAAAGCTCATTTTCGGCGGCAGCATTTGTGCGGCCGCTGTGCTTGCCTTTTCGATATCGGCGGAGGCCAAGCGAGCGCGCTGCTTCACCAGCGACGACGGCTATTTCTCGTGCAGCTACCGGGCGCTGGACGATGCCGGCAGCTTTCGCATCTCGGCGCCGGGCTATCCGACTTACGTCCTGGAGATCGACGGGCCGGGTTTTGCCTATGGCTATGTCAATCTCGGCCGCCGCAACGTGCCGCTGCCCGGGCAATTCGTGCGCAGCAACGATGACGGTGCCTGCTGGAACAACCCGCAGACCAATACCAAGCTCTGCGCCTGGTAAAGACCTTCCAGGGACTTGATTTAAGCCGGCATAAACTGGCTAGGTGCAAAAGAGGTTGCGCCGAGCTTATTGCGGCGTCGACATGAAGCCGCAACGCCTGCGCACGGGACGAACTGGAAATGCATCGCGTCATCATCAGCGGCATCGGCGTTGAAATCCCCGAAGCTTCGATCACCAATGAGGAGCTCGTCGCCAGCTTCAACAGCTGGGTGGACATGGAGAACGTCCGCCGCGAGGTGTCGGGCGAGCCGCTCCTGCAGAAATCGGACAGTGCCTTCATCGTCCATGCCTCGGGCGTCCAGACCCGCCATGTCATCGAACGGGAGGGCATCCTCGACCCGACCCGCATGGCGCCGCGCTTCCCGGCCCGGCCCGACGATGCGCTGTCGCTGGAGGCCGAGTTCGGCATCGCCTCGGCCGGCAAGGCGCTCGATCATGCCGGGCTGAAGCCCGGGGATATCGACCTGGTGATCTGCTCGGCCTCGCACCATCAGCGGCCCTATCCGGCTATCGCCATCGAAATGCAGCAGGCGCTGGGCACGAAAGGCGCCGGCTTCGACATGGGGCTTGGCTGCTCTTCGGCGGCGGCGGCGTTGCACATTGCGGTCAATCTGGTGCGGGCAGGGGCGCACAAACGCGTGCTGGTGACGACGCCGGAGATCATCACCGGCCATCTCAATTTTCGCGACCGGCAGACGCATTTCATCTTCGGCGACGCTTCCGTGTCGATGATCGTCGAGGGGCTCGCCCAGGGCGAGAAGCGGCCGGGACGCTTCGAGGTGCTCGACACGCGCGCCTGGACGCAGATGTCGAACAGCATCCGTACCAATCTCGGCTATTATACCCGCGCCACCCAGGACGATCCGTACATGATCGATCTGGAAGGCAATCTGATCAAGCAGATCGGCAACAAGGTGTTCAAGGAAGTCACCGTCGCCGGCCACAAGTTCATTGTCGAGTTCCTGGCCGAACACGGGCTGACTCCGCAAGCGATCCGGCGCTTCTGGCTGCATCAGGCCAATGCGCGGATGAACGCCATGATCCTGAAACTGTCGTTCGGCCATGACGTCGACCATGACCGCGCGCCGATGGTGCTGGAGCGCCTCGGCAACACGGCTGCCGCCGGTGCCATCATCGCCCTGTCGGAGAACCATGCCGATATGAAAGCCGGCGACTACGGCCTGCTCTGCGCCTTCGGCGCCGGCTACTCGATCGGCGGCGCGCTGTTGCGCATGCTCTGACTATTTCCGCGCGAACGGAACCAGCATCGGAACGCGCCTGGCATAGTCGTCGTAAGCGCTACCCAGTTCGCCGCGCAGAAAACGCTCCTCCAGCCTTGCCTTCATGACGATGCCGGCAGTGAGAAGAATGGCGCCGGCAACGCCCCAGACGGTGCCTTTCGCCGCCATGGTGGCGAGGATCGCCAGAAGCAGCCCGGTGTAGATCGGGTGGCGAACCAGCCGGTAGGGACCGGTGTCGATGACGCGGTGCTCTGCCTTGGCGGTGACCGTGCCCGACCACAGGCGGCCGAGATGCAGCCGCGCCCACCAGGCAAATGCCAGGCCTGCAGCAATCAGCGCGACGCAGATCCACGCTTCGGCAAGGTTCGGCGTCCAAAGCCTCAGCGGGCCGGCATAACCGTGCGCCGGGATGAAGAGCAGGATCGTGCCGACCACCAGCACCGCCCGGTAGGGCAGTTCGGCCTCGAAGCCGGCGCGTTTTTCGGCCCGGTCGGCCCAGAAGGCGGCCGCGGCCCATGAGACAACCCAGAGTAGCCAGAGCTGCGCGATTGCCGATGCGGGATGCATGATAACCTCCGCATAACCTCCGCGGGCTTAACCTGACCGATATTATCAACCGATGCAGCGCGGCAGCAATGCGGCACGCTTTTGCATGGGGCTGATTCAACCGGGAAGCTGGTGGTGCCGACCCGTATCAGCCGTCTTGATTGGAGCATCAACGCTTTCGACTGGACCCTATGAATCGACTTCGGCTAACTGCATCCGGTCGCTAGGAATGAAACCAATGCCGGATCTGTTTCCCGCAACCGGAAATCCGGTCGAGATCGTGCCGGCGCGAAAACTCGCCGCCAGGGTGGCGGCGCTCTATCTCGCACCATTCGATCGTTTTGAGACACGAGCGGTGGATGCGCTGCAACTCGGTTTCGACGGCATCGAGGGCGATTTCCACGCCGGCACGACGCGGCGCTCCGGCGGGCGGGAACCCTGGTATCCGCGCGGCACCGAGATGCGCAACGAGCGGCAATTGTCGATCGTCGCGGCGGACGAACTGGCAATCGTTGCCGAACGGATTGGCATTACCGAGATCAAGCCGGAATGGATCGGCGCCAATCTCCTGATCGAAGGCCTGCCGCGCCTCTCCATGCTGCCGTCTGGCACGCTGCTGTTCTTCAAAGGCGGCGCTGCCGTCAAGATCGACGCGCAGAATGGGCCTTGCCGCATCGCAGGGCGATCCGTCGCCGAAAATGCCGGAATGGCCGATCATGACGGCGGCGCGCTGCTGTTCCCGAAGGCGGCGAAGCGCTTGCGCGGGCTCGTAGCCTGGGTCGAGAAGCCCGGCACGATCACGGCCGGCGAGGAGATATCGGTGCGCGTGCCGGAGCAGTGGATTTACCGGGCCTAGTTGTTTTCCAGGCAAGGCGACTTTGCCGGTCACGGCGTATTTTGTTCTTGCTTTGTGCCGGCAGCTATGCTATTAATTTTGGTGCTGATTCGCACCGACGACCCGCCCACCGAGGCGGGTTTTTTGTTTTGAGGTTTCGAAGGTTCCGATGTTGCCGACGTGAGGTTGGCGGGACAGCGCCCCTCTCTGTCCTGCCGGACATCTCCCCCACTTGGGGGGAGATTGGCCGTCACGTCTCGATTTCGCTAATCACAACGGTGAAGAGCGCAGAACTCGACGCGTGTGCTTGCCATCCTCTACGCCTCATCCTCATCGTCGAGCAAACGGGTGGCGCGCCAGCGGGTCAGCACGATGTTGGTTTGCTCGATGACGAAGAACCGCGCGGAATCGCGGTCATAGCCTTCGGCGAGCAGTTTTTCGTAGTCGGTGTGGGCGTGGCGAATATGCGCAATCGTCGCCAGCCACACGGCAATGCTCGGCGGCAAGCTCTTCATGTGCACGGCGCCGGCATCGGCACGGATCTTTTCCATGTCGGCATAAGGCGCCAGCGGCAGAAGCGCTGTCAGCGCCTTGGCGATGGCGCGGCGGCGGCCGGTCGGGGCGCTCACTGCTCGTCCGATCTGGACGACTCGTTCCGCCCAGCCATGGTCGCCTCGGCGAAAGCATCGGTCGAGGCGAAATAGGGCTTGATGTCGATGACCGGCGTGCCGTCGAGCACGTCGATGGCGTCAAGCTCGACACGGCCGGTGTCGATGTCGAGTGCGACGAGCTTGGCAATATGCAGTCCGACAGGATTCGGCCGGGCAGGGGAGCGTAGCGAAAAGACGCCTTTCGGCTCCGTGGCATGGCGGGGTTTCTGGACAATCAGTTGCCGCGGCGCATGGTGCAGCCAAGACAGGATGACGACGTGGCTGGCACGTTCCAGCCCAAGCAGGCCGTCCCGATAGAGCGGATCGATCGTGAGAACCGCCGGCTGTCCCGTCTCCCGCGCTGCCTTCATGTTCTTGGGGCAGGTCTCCCGCGTGACCCAAGGCGAAGCGATGCGGCCGATGAAGACGACATGGCCATCCGGCGGCATCGTTGCCGGGTCGGTTTCCAGAAGCTTTTCGCCGCTGCGCGTTTCGAACATGGGTCTCGCCTCGATCATGCTTGCGGCCTTGCGCGGTCCGCCACGCATGCGTCATTTTCTTGTCCGGAAGCGACATAGCGCTTGCAAGCCTATCAAAACCGACATAAACATATGTTTATATCTTTTCAAAGAGAATGCTCGCATGCATGTCGCTCTCGACACGATGGTAGATACATTGAAGGCGGCTGCCGAATCCAGCCGGCTGCGTATATTGGCGCTGCTGTCGCGCGGCGATCTGACCGTGTCCGATCTCACCGAAATCCTCGGCCAATCGCAGCCGCGCGTCTCGCGCCATTTGAAATTGCTGCTGGAGGCAGGGCTGATCGGCCGCTACCAGGAGGGCTCGTGGGCGTTCTTCCGGCTATCGGATTCCGACTCCTCGCGCGATTTCGTGCTCAGGCTGGTTTCCGGCATCCGCGGCGCCGATCCGCAGGTCGAGCGTGATCTCGAACGGCTGGCCGCGGTCAAGCGCAAGCGGCAGGACCGGGCTGCCGAATATTTCTCGGTAAACGCCGCAAGCTGGGACCACATCCGCTCGCTGCATGTGCCGGACCGCGCGGTCGAAGCAGCCCTCATCAAGCTCGTCGGCAAGCGGCCGTTCCAGTCGATGCTCGATCTCGGCACCGGCACCGGACGGCTGCTCGAGATCTTTTCGCCGCTCTATCGGCGCGGTGTCGGCATCGACATGTCGCGCGAGATGCTGACGGTGGCGCGCGCCAATCTCGACAAGGCCGGCGTTTCGAATGCGCAGGTGCGGCAGGGCGACATTTTTGCGCCGCCGGTCGAACGCGACGCCTTCGATCTCGTTACCATCCATCAGGTGCTGCATTATCTCGACGATCCTGCCCGTGCCATCCGCGAGGCGGCTCGTCTGTTGCGCCCGGCCGGCCGGCTGGTGATCGTCGATTTCGCGCCGCACACGCTGGAGTTCTTGCGCGAGGAGCACGCGCATATGCGCCTCGGCTTTTCCGACCGGCAAATTGGCGACTGGTTTTCCGAGGCCGGCCTCGACCTCGAGGACAGCCAGGAATTCGAGCCGCGCGGCGGCAACGAGGCCAAGCTCACCGTCAAACTCTGGCTCGGCCGCGATCGGCGGATGCTGATTGCCGAGCCTTCCAACGACAGACAACCGGCCAATGCGTATCCGATAGGGGAAACAGCCTGATGAACCAGTTCCGCTTCTCCCGCCGCCCCGACATCGGCGACAAGGTCAGGGTTTCATTCGAGTTCTTTCCTCCGAAAAACGATGAGATGGAAGCAAGGCTGTGGGACACGGTCACCCGGCTGGAGCCGCTCAAGCCGAAATTCGTCTCCGTCACCTATGGCGCCGGTGGTTCGACCCGCGAGCGCACGGCCCGCACCGTCAAGCGTATCCTTAATGAAACGACGCTGACACCGGCGGCGCACATGACTTGCGTCGATGCGGCGCGTCACGAGGTCGATGCGGTGATCCGGGAATTCGCCGACATGGGCGTCAAGCGTTTCGTCGCCCTGCGCGGCGATCCGGCCGAGGGCGTCGGCGCGGCCTACCGGCCGCATCCGGAAGGCTATGCCAATGGCGCCGAACTGGTCGATGCGCTGAAGGGCGCCGGCGATTTCGACATATCGGTCTCGGCCTATCCGGAAAAACATCCGGAAAGCCCGGATTTCGCCACCGACTTCGACATGCTGAAGCGCAAGGCGGACAACGGAGCGACGCGGGCGATCACCCAGTTCTTCTTCGACAACGACCTTTATGAACGCTATGTCGAGCGGGCACGGCGGGCCGGCATCTACATACCGATCGTGCCTGGCATATTGCCGGTGCACAATTTCACGCAGGTCGCCAACTTCTCGGCGCGTTGCGGCGCCTTGGTGCCGGCATGGCTGGCCGAGCGCTTCGATGGGCTGCAGAACGACCCGCAAACGCATGCGCTGGTGGCGTCTGCCGTGGCCGCCGAGCAGGTGCTGGACCTTGTCGAGCGCGGCGTCGGCGATTTCCACTTCTACACGATGAACCGGGCCGATCTGGTCTTTGCCATCTGCCACATGATCGGCATCAGGTCGCACGAAGTCGAGGCGGCTGGATCCGCCGCGGCGTAAAGCGGCAAAGCCCCTTTTTGAAATGTCAAAGATCGGGGGAATGCAAAAGGCCGGGCAAAATGCCCGGCCTTTTCAATGGTTTGGAGTATTCGGTGCTGGTCTTCCCCCGCTCAGCGGCCTTATGGAAGGACGCCCATAATGAGGGCGCCGATGAATGCAAACGCAGCACAAATCATCAATGCGTTGATCGGCCTCGTCAGTCCCATGTCATAGCCTCCTCTTAAAGAGCTATGGCGAGAGTCTAGGGTCATTTGTGCCACAGGCAAGGAGAAACTTTGCTGCAATGCGACGAAATTGTGGAATTTGCGACCTGCCGTTTGCCGTTAGGCATTGAAACTCTTTGTCAAAAGCCGGCTCGGGACCTGTGAATAATTTGTGGCAAAGCCGGGGCATGGCAGCGCTACCGTTGGCCGAAATCGAATCGATTTCGAGCTGACATTTTGGGAACATGCATTAACGCCGCCCGAACAGGCGACCGTCGATGGTGACGAGGCCAAGCGCAATCAGCGCCATGCCGCCCAATTCGAACAGTTCGAGCCGCTCGCCCAGGAACAGGAAGCCGAGCAGGATGGCACTGGCCGGCACGATGAGCGTGACCAGCGAGGCGTTGGTGGCGCCGGCCGAGGCGACAAGGTTGAAATAGAGGATATAGGCGAAGGCGGTCGACAGCAGCGCCAGCGCCAGCACCGCCGCCCACACCGGCGGCGAGGCCGAAAACAGATTGGCGGTCCCGTAGGTGAACAGAACGACCGGGATCATGATGATGGTCGAGCAAGTCAATTGGCCGGTGGCAATGACCGGTGACGGCACACCCTTGAAGCGGCGGGCGATCATCAGCGCCACCGCATAGGAGACCGAGGCACCGATCAGCGCGAATTTCGCCCAGACCGGGCCGCCGAGCCCGGCGACGAGGCCGGGACCGATCATCACCGCCGTTCCCGCGATACCGAGGGCGATGCCAGCAAGCTTGTTCCATGACAGCTTTTCGTCGCTGGTCAGGGCGTTGGCGAGGATCAGCGTCCAGAACGGCGTCGTCGAATTGAGCACCGAGGCGACGCCGGCGCCAAGCTCGGTCTGGCCGGCAAAGATCAGCGAGAAAGGGATGACATTGTTGGCGAGCGCCAGCAGGAAGAACAGGCCGGCATGCGGCAAAGCGAGGCGAAAGGACGGGCCGCGAACCGCAAGATAGAGCTGAAGTGCCGCCGCCGCGATGGTGACGCGGAACAGCACCAGCACCAGCGGCGGAAGTTCCGCCACCGCAATGCGGGCAAAGAAGAACGAACCGCCCCAGATGGCGCCGAGCAGCAGAAGCTGCGCCCAGTCTTTGAGCACCATCGGCCCGCGCATTGTGGTGGTGGCAGCCATCGCCATTGATCGTCCTCCCAGACGAGATGCCTTGCTCTTCAGGCGTCTGTTCACGCCATACCCGATCCGGCCGCAAGGGCCACCCGAAACCTGAGCGATGGCCTAGCTCGCCCATAACCGGCGTACAGAAAGGCGTAGCGCCGCGAAGCCGGGGCGGCGAGACATAGAATTGTTTTCATTAGCCGCTAGCTTGGATTAATTGTGCGCAGCCTCAGTCAAGGGATTCGTCCATGCAGCGATTCGAAAATGCCCGCGAGGCAGCGCTGGCGCTGCGCCCGGACGATCCGATCTATTGCTTCCGCCCGCAGGTGCTGAAGGCGGATGCCAAACAGTTCATGGGCATGTTTCCCGGCAAGACCGCCTATGCGGTCAAGACCAATGGCGAGCAGATCGTGCTCAACGCACTGGTCGAGGCCGGCGTCAGCGCCTTCGATGTGGCCTCGCCCGGCGAATTCGCTGCCGTGCGCGCCGTCTCGCCGGACGCCGAGATGCTCTACATGCACCCGGTCAAGGCGCAGTCGGACATCAGGCTGGCGCTGGAAAAGTACGCCATTCGCGTCATTTCGCTCGACCATGAGGACGAAATCACCAAGCTGACCAGGGTGGTGCGGGCGCTCGACATCGATCCGGGCGCGATCACCGTGTTCGTGCGCATCCAGACGAAAGGCTCGGCGGCCTACGAACTGTCGAAGAAGTTCGGCGCCGGACCGGCCAATGCGGTGGAACTCGCCGAACGGCTGAACCGGACCGGCTACAAGGTCGGGCTGTGCTTTCATGTCGGCAGCCAGATCGAGGATCCCGACACCTATGAGCGGGCGCTGGCCTCCGCCGACTGGGTGCGCAACCGCGTCGGTTTCGACATTGCCGGGCTCGATGTCGGCGGCGGCTTTCCGGCCGAATATGGCCATGACCCGAACAGCCGCAAACCGGAAATGCCGTCGCTCGGCCAGATCATGTCGCGGTTATCGGGCGACCTCCAGGAGTACCAGTTCGACCAGATGCCGCTGGTGGCCGAGCCCGGCCGGGTGATCGTGGCGCGCTGCCTGTCGCTGATCGTGCGCGTGCTGCTGCGCAAGGGCAAAAGGCTCTACATCAATGACGGCATCTGGGCGTCGCTGTCGGATTCCTGGACCGGCAAGATCACGCTGCCGGCACGCTTCATCCCCGATCCCGCGATCCGCTCGCGCAATGGCGAGGACAAGACCATCGTGCCATTCAAGGTCTGCGGCGCGACCTGCGATTCCGTCGATATATTGTCGCGGCCGTTCTGGCTGCCCGAAACCGTCGATACCGGCGACTGGATCGAGATCGGCCACATCGGCGCCTATTCGCTGTCGCTCCGGACACGGTTCAACGGCTTCTATCCCGACACCTTCGTCGAGGTAGCAACGCCATTCGACGAAGGCGATGCGCCGCAGGGGTTTGCCAGCCTGGAGACGATGGCGGATTAGTTGATGGTGAATAGCGAATAGTGAATAGTGAATAGTGAATAGTGACTGGAAGTAGTTCTTGCGTTCCGTCCGCTTCGGTGAATTGTCACCATTCACCATTCACCATTCACCATTCGGCCCGCGTAGTCAGGCTACTCCGCCGCCGGCCTGGATGTTCTCGCCGGTCAGCCAGCGAGCCTCGTCGGAAGCCAGGAAAACCGCGACATCGGCGACGTCGCGCGGTGCTCCGATCCGGCCGAAGGGCGACATGCCGGCGGCCACGGCCCGGTCCCGCTCCGGAAGCAGGTCGGTGTCGGTGAAGCCCGGTGAAAGCGCATTCACGGTAACGGCACGCGGGCCGAGTTCGCGCGAGAGGACGCGGACGAACTGCTCGACGGCTCCCTTGCTGCCGAGATAAAGCGCCGTCTGCGTGAAGAACATCCTGGTTCCACCGGTGGAGACGGCAATGATGCGGCCACCGTCGCGAACGCGGCGCGCCGCTTCCTGAAGCGTGAAGAAGGTGCCCTTGGCATTGGCGCCGAAGACGTGATCGAAGTCCGCTTCGGTGGCCTCGACGAGCGGCTTTATGACGGCGACACCGACATTGGCGACGACGATGTCAATCGGCCCCATCTGCCGTTCGGTTTTGTCGAACAACTTGCGAATGTGGAGGATGCTGGAGACGTCCGCTTGGATGGCGACGGCTTTTCCGCCATTCCCTTCAATGGCGGCAACGACTTCCCTGGCTGCCTTCTCGTTGCCGACATAGTTGACGACCACGGCAGCACCCTTGGCCGCGAACCCCTCCGCGATGGCGCGTCCGATGCCGCGCGAGCTACCGGTCACAAGTGCGGTTTTGCCTTCAAGTGGACGATGCATGGCTGTTCCTTCGTCTGACTACGGTCGCCTCGATCGAGCGGCGTTCCGGGGAAAAGCTAGGAGCATGCTATTGCTCAGAGAATAGCCTATTATCTAACTGACTTGTTAAGCCTGAGGTACATAATGCGAGGAAGCGAGTTTTCCGAACTCACGGCATTTGCAACAATTATCGAAGAGGGCAGCTTTGTCCGCGCCGCGGGCAAGCTCAGGATTTCGCCTCCAGCACTCAGCCAGACGATACGCGGGCTGGAAGAGCGTCTCGGTGTCCGCCTGCTCAACCGCACAACGCGCAGCATGTCGCCGACCGCTGAGGGCGAGAAGCTGTTTGCCCGCATCGCATCGGCATTCAGCGAACTGGAAGGGGCCGTCGCGGACGCTCATGCATCACGCGGCCGGCCAGCAGGCTCGCTGCGCATCAATGTTCCGCGCATCGCCGCCACGCGTTTCATCGCGCCGATCCTCGGCGATTTCCGCCGCGCCTATCCCGATATCGCCCTCACAATCATTGTCGACGACATGCTCACCGACATCGTCGAGGGCCGCTTCGATGCCGGAATCAGACTGGGTGAGCGGCTGCACAAGGATATGGTGGCGGTGAAGCTCAGCGAGGAGCTCGAGATGGCTGCAGTGGCGGCGCCGAACTATCTGGAGCATCACCCGATACCCCGTCACCCCGCGGACCTGCATCAGCACCAGTGCATCAATTTCCAGTGGCCGAGCGGCGGCAATCTCTACCGCTGGGAGTTCGCCCGAGGCCAACGTGCCCTGGAAGTGGCCGTCAGCGGTGGCCTGACGGTCAACGATACGGACCTGATGATCGGGGCGGTTCTGGATGGGGTCGGCGTGGCTTACATGCTGGAATACCAGGTCCGGCCGTGGATCGAAGCGGGAAAGCTAATCCGTGTTCTCGAAGCCTGGTCGCCGAGATTTCCGGGTTTTTATCTATATCACGCAAGTTCCCGGCAGGTTCCCGCGCCGCTGCGAGCCTTTATCGATTTCCTGCTTGCCTAGCAGTGATGTGAAAATAGTGAATAGTGAATAGTGAATAGTGAATAGTAGTAGCTCTGGTGTTCAGTGCGGCTCCGGTGCTATTCCATTTACAATTCACAATTCACAATTCACCATTCACAGTCTCGCCAGCAGCTCGAGCGTCGGCCAGCCGTCGACCGGCAGGCCCAGCCGCATCTGCTCCTTGCGGATCGCTTCGCGGGTGTTGGTGCCTAGAATGCCGTCGACGGTGCCGACGTCATAGCCTTTCGCCTCGAGCTTGGTCTGTAGCGCCTTCATCTGGTCGCCGTTGAGGCCGGGTTCGGGGTTGCGCGGATCGAATCGCGGCGCGCCCCCCAGCCGGGCGGCAAGATTTGCCGCGGTCAGGGCATAGGTGAAGGATTGGTTCCACTCGAGATAGACGTCGAAATTGTCGTAGGTGAGGAAGGCTGGCCCGTTGCGACCCATGGGCAGCGCCAGGCCGGCCTTGAGGCCGTTGTCGAGAAGCGGCGTGCCGTCGGGCCTGGTAACGCCCCACTGGGTCCATTGCGTCAACGGCAGCTTGTTGGTGCGCCCCGTTTGCTCCCACGGCAAATCGTCGGGAACACGGACTTCCTCGATCCAGGGCTGGTCGCGCTTCCAGCCACGCGACTGGATCTTGCTGGCCGTGCTCATGATCACGTCCGGCGCGCTGCCGCGCAGGTCGACCAGGCCATTGCCGTCGCCGTCGACGCCGTGACCGAGATAGTCGGAAGGCAACATCTGCGTCTGGCCGATCTCGCCGGCCCAGGCACCGGTCACGTCGGCCGGCACCACGCCGCGATCGATCAGCATCAGCAGCGGCACGATCTGCGGCCGGAACAACTGCGGGCGGCGGCAGTCATGCGAGAGGCTGACCAGTGCGTTCAGTGTGTGGAAATCGCCTTGCACGGCGCCAAAATCGGTTTCCAGGGCCCAGAAAGCGGCGATGACCGGCGCCTGCACGCCGAATTCGCGATCGGCGCGGGCAAAGATCTCGGCATACTTTTGCAGGTTGGCCGCACCTTGCTTCAGCCGATGCGACGAGATCATGCGGTTCGAGAATTCGATGAAGGTCTGGGTGAAGACGCCCTGGGCGCGGTCGCGTGCCAATGCCTTCTCATCGAGGGTGGCGTTTTCCAGCGCATCAAGGCCGGCAGCGCCGACGCCCGCCGCCCTGGCCTCCGCCGCCACACCCTGCTTCCATGCCTCGAAATCGCCGCCGCATTGCTGTGCCGCGGCCGGCACGGCGGTCAGGAGCAGCGCCGCGAGAAATCCAAAGCGCGATCGCATCGCCATCCTTCCGAGAAGATTACCAGCGGTTGCGGGCATTCGTCATTGGCTGTGTCGAAAAGCAGGCGGCAGGCCTGGTGTCAACGGGTGTTCTGCCGCAACCACTCCTTCCACGCGGCTTCGGAGCCGTTGAAGACGTTGATGTCGGCGTTTCCGGCCATGCCCGGCACGACGCCCGTTCCGGTATACTGCCAGAAGGTGAAGGGATGGCTGCCGTATTTCTGGCGCGGATGCCCGGCGACGGAGCGCAGCCAGTAGGGGTAGCCGGGGAAGCCCGATAAACCATTATCTTCGAAGAAGTCGACCGACGTATAGATGATCGGCTTCTTGCCGTAGTGTTTTTCGACGATTTCGAGGAATGTGCTCATCTCGCTGCGTACCGTGGCGGGATCGGGCCGCAGCTTGCAGGTCGGCGATTTCGGGTTCCATTCCATGTCGAGAACCGGCGGCATCGCCGAACCGTCTTTGGGCACGTTCTGGATGAACCAGCGCGCCTGGGTAGCGGCGGGCGTGCAAAAGTAGAAGAAATGATAGGCGGCGCGGGGGACGCCTGAGGCCTTGGTGCGGCTCCAATGCTCGTTGAAAGCTTCATCGAACCGGTCTCCGCCTTCGGTTGCCTTGATGAAGGCGAAAGAGATGCCGCTGGCCCTGGCCGCCGGCCAGTCGATCGAGGTCTGGTATTTGGAGACGTCGGTGCCGTGGACGGCATAGCTCCACGGTGCGCCGCTGTCCCATTCATGCGGGTCGGAATCGGCAAAACGCGGCGCGCGTACCGCAACCGTCGGGGCGCTGGATGACGACAGCGATGGCGTCAGATCCTCGACCGTCGAGCAGGCACCAAGCAGCATCAGCGTGATGAGGACCGCGAAACGGCGCATCGCTACTTCCCGAGCCGGTTTCAGCCGGCCGCTGATGGGTCTTTCCGCGGGTGGCCCCTCGACCGGGCGCGGCGTGTCTGAAACCGACTTACGCGATGCGCCTTGATCTTCGTTTCATGCGTTCCCAAACCGTTGCGCGGTTTTGGGACGCACGCATTCAAGCCCCGCCGGACGGTCACCCCACAGGATCGCCCGGTCTGTCCCAAGCGCGTCGCTTCGACGCGCTTAGATCTCTGTCTATGCATGTCCTTGTCCCAAAACCGCTGCGCACTTTTGGGCGACATGCACCTGTGATCGCCGATCATGGTTGATATTCGGTTGACGGCGCTCGACAAGAGCCGCGATTTTGCCGAAACAATGGCGGCAAATCGATGACGTAGATCGAGCGCGCCGGGGGAACTCAAAATGCAGATCCTTTTGAAGTTCGTCAAATGGCTGCTCGGCCTGGCTGTGCTGGCCGCCGCGGTACTCGCCGGCTGGCTGTATTTCGCCCCGCCGGCACTGATCCGCGTTGGTTCCGGCTATGCGGCCAAGATCGTCTGCTCGAACGTCTTCATTGCAGGGCGAGATGCCGACGACGTGCTTGCCGTCGATGTGCAGGCGCCGGGTCATCCATTGCTGAAGCTGATGAGAGTGTCGGTCGACAAGGAGGAGGGAACGGTTTCGGCGGGCCTGTTCGGCGCGCTCGGCAAGAGTGTCGCGGTTGCGCGCGACGGGCTCGGCTGCGCCTCGGTTCCCGACGGCGATATTGCCGCCGCCGAGGCTGTCGCGGGAGCTGCACCGACGCCGGCGCCGCTGCCCGATGCGATGTGGCCGGAAGGCGACGATGTCGGTGCCTCGCAGGATCCAGAGGTCGCGAAAGTCCTCGACGATCCTTCAATGACCGGCGCCGGGATGCGGGCGGTGGTGGTGGTCAAGAACGGCCGCATCGTCGCAGAGCGCTATGGCGACGGCTTTTCCGAAAAGACGCCGCTATTGGGCTGGTCGATGACCAAGACGGTGAATGCGGCGATCGTCGGCACGCTGGTGAAGGACGGCAAGCTGGCGATGACCAACCAGGGTCTGTTCGGTCCCTGGAAGGGAGATGGCCGCGCCATGATCAGCCTCGCCGACATGATGGCGATGTCGAGCGGGCTGGAATTCAACGAGGATTATGGCGACGTCGCCGATGTAACGCGGATGCTCTATCTCGAACCGGACATGGCGGGCTTTGCCGGATCCAAGCCGCTGACCGGCGAGGTCGGCAAGGTGTTTTCCTATTCGAGCGGCACGGCGGTGATGCTGTCCAGGCTGTGGCAGGACGCAATCGGCGACAAGGACAAGGCACTGGCCTGGCCGAGGACCGCCCTGTTCGATCCGCTCGGCATGCAGAGCGCTGTGCTTGAAGCCGACGAGCACGGCACCTTCGTCGGCTCGTCCTATCTCTATGCCACGTCACGCGACTGGGCGCGCTTCGGCCAGTTCCTGCTGCAGGGCGGCGTCTGGAACGGCAAAGCGATCCTGCCCGCCGGCTTCGTCGACTGGATGCGGGAACCGGCAACTGCCTCGAACGTCTACGGCAAGGGACAATTATGGATCGAAGGGCCGGGCGACGAGGAAAACCCCGGCGCCGGCATTGCCGTCGGCCTGCCCAAGGACACCTATTGGATGGAGGGGCATGACGGACAAACGGTCGCCATCATCCCCTCGGAGCAACTGGTTGTGTTGCGGCTCGGGCTGACGCCGGCCAGGCTCGGCTACCGGCCGCAGGCGATGGTAGCGGCGCTGGTCAAGGTGCTGCATTAGGCTGTATCGATATTCAGGTGATGCCGGCCTGCAAACGGCGGTTTCCTGCGCTTCCGGTGCTCACGTACCCAAAAGTACGCTCCGCTCCGGTTCTCGGAACCCACCGTTTTCGACTCGGCCTGACCTGAATCTCAACACATCCTGGCTATCGACTGGGGCCGACCACAGCGAGCCAGGCATAGCCGCGATAAAGCGTTTGGAAACGGAAGCTTGCGCCAACTCTTGCAGATTCCGAATCCAGAACCGCGCGCAGCGATTGACGTGGCTCGACATGGAATTTTTTCAGCCAGCCGCGCAGCAGCGTGCGGAACCAGCCGGGCAGGGCTTCCTGCTGGCCAAAATCGACGACATGCAGCGAGCCGCCAGGCGACAGGGCAGCAAGAGCCGCGGATACCGTCTTCTCCCAGCCGGGGATCATCGACAGCGAATATGAGACAAAGACGCGGTCGAAACTTTCGACGCCGAACAGCGCCTTTGCGTCGAAATCCGTGGCATCGCCGCGCTCCAGCGTGACGCGACCGGAGAGGCCTTCGCGGGCAAGGGCGGCGGTGGCCGTCTCCAGCATCTCGGCCGAAATATCGAGGCCGAAGAAGCGCGCGCCGGGATAGCGGCGGGCGGCGAGGATGATGTTGCGGCCGGTGCCGCAGCCAAGCTCGAGCACGGTGCCGCCGGCCGGCACATCCAGTTCGGCGATAAGCCGGTCGCGGCCGAGCAAATAGTATTTGCGGGTCAGGTCGTAGATGTGGCGCTGCCAACGATAGACGCCGTCCATCAACTCGGCATGGCTGGCCGGCAATTCGGTCGCGCTCATGCGCCGTGCTTCACGTAGAGATGGAAGCCGCCATAGATGGCCGAGCGATCGCGGGCCGAGTACTCGCGCGAGGCGTCGTTCTCGTAGCGCCACTGGTCGAGCAGCGAATTCGAGACGCGGCCGGGCAGCAGGCTGGGTTCCGCCGCGGTGCGGAAGATGACGCGGGCGCCGGTGGAGGCGGTTCGGGTGATCTCGGCCCACAACCCGTTGAGCTGGTCGTCGGTCATCCAGTCCTGTGCATCGAGCAGCACGAAGCGGTCGACCGAGCCGGCATCCTTGCCGGCAAGGAACTCGATCAGATTGGCGTGGTGGATGGCAACGCGATCGACATTGTTGCGGATCGTCTTGTAGTTGCGCTTTTCGAGATAGGCGGGCAGGGCGGCCTCGCCCGGATTAGGGTAGCGGCGGGCGAAAGCCTGCCAGGCGAAATAATTGGTCTTCAGCGGAAAATCGCAGGCGAGCTTTTCCAGTCGTGCCTTCAGCACGCTGGCCATGGTGCCGTCACCCGAGGTGATCAGCGAATCGTACTGGGCCGGCGGAATGCCGAGGCCGAACAGCGAAGCCTTTCGCGATGTCGCCCATTTTAGCAGCGGTTTTTCGAAGACCGGCGCCAGCTCTTCGTCGAAGAAGCGGCGCTGATCGGCGATGCTCTTGGCGTCCATGATGCCGGCCGGGTCGACACCGAAGAATTTTGCGGTGCGGTGGCCCATGGCGATGAACAGGCCGAGCAGGCCGGTCTGGTAGAAATTACGGTCGAAGACGGCGATGCGGCGACGGCCGCGCCAGTTGCGGCGCTCCCAATAATGGCGGCTGACCGGGTCGAGATGCGGTGCGATGAAGCGATCGTAGGCCTGCGAATTGTGCCCGGTCCCAGCCGCGCCGAAGAAACGGAACAGGTCGCCCTGCGACGGCAGGTGACGCACCGCTGCGAGCTTCATGCGGTTCAGCGCAATATGCGCGGCGTTGAGGTCGACGGCGTCGATCCTTTCCGGCGACCGGGTGAGATAGGCGAGGATGTTACAGCCGCCAGACGCGATGGTGACGATACGGTGGCCCGTCCCGAGCTGCATCGCGTCCATGTCGATTTCGGGGTCTTCCCAGATCTGCGGGTAGACAAGGCCGGAGAACAGGAAGGCAAACAAGCGCTCGGAGATGCCGGCTTTCGACAGCGGACGGTTCTGGTAGACGGCCTTGCCGACTTCCTTGCCGCGGCGAAAAACCAGTTCCCCAGAAATGTCCGTCATGGCAAGGCGATTCCCCGTTTGCTTTGCCGCAAGCGGGTAGCGCAGGGTCATGACAGGCCAGTGACAGCCGGAGGCATCGAGAATTCTACTCCGGTGGTCATCTGGTGCGGTTTTCTGCGCTTCCGACGCTCACGGACCCAAATGTCCGCTCCGCTTCGGTTCTCGAAAACCACCCCACCTGACTCGCGGGAGCGAATTCTGGCTGCCTCCTCTAGGAGCGGCCAATCCGCCGGGGGTCGGCGTCGTCACGATGACCGCCTCGCCGGCGTCGAGCACGGTCTGGTCGCAGGCCTTCAGGACCTCGACGCGGCCATCCTTCCGGCGGACCTTGGTCGAGCCGACCTCGCCATCGCCGCCTCCGTCCAGTCCCTGCGGCGGGCGGTTGCGATGCGAGGACAGGATCGCGCATTCCATCTTTTCGAGGAAGCGGATGGTGCGCTTGGTGCCGTCGCCGGCATTCCATTTGCCTTTGCCGCCGGAGCCTTCGCGGATATGGAAATCCTCGAGCAATACCGGGAAACGCAGTTCCAGCACTTCCGGATCGGTCAGGCGCGAATTGGTCATATGGGTGTGGACGCCGGAGGTGCCGGCAAAGCCGCGGCCGTCGTTCATCCGGCCGGCCGGCGAGCCCGAGCAGATCGTCTCGTAATACTGGTACTGCTTGTTGCCGAAGGTGAGATTGTTCATCGTGCCTTGCGCATTGGCCAACGCCCCCATCGCCCCGAACAGCGCGTTGGTGACGTGCTGCGAGGTCTCGACATTGCCGGCGACGACTGCCGCGGGATAGGCGGGCTTCAGCATCGAGCCGTCGGGAATGATGATATTGATCGGCCGCAGACATCCGGCATTCATCGGGATGTTGTCTTCGACCATGACGCGGAAGGCATAAAGCACAGCTGCTCGGGCGACTGGCTCTGGCGCATTGAAATTGTTCTTCATCACCGGCGACGTCCCGGTGAAGTCGACGGTCGCTTCGCGCTTCTCCCGGTCGACCGATATCTTCACCTTGATCTTTTGGCCGGTGTCGGTCGGATATTCGTATTCGGAACTGTCGGGCAGCCGCTCCAGAACGCGGCGCACGCTTTCGGCGGCATTGTCCTGGACGTGACCCATATAGGCTTCGACCACGCCAAGGCCGAAATGCGCGACCATCTTGCGCAGCTCGGCGACGCCCTTTTCGTTCGCGGCGATCTGCGCCTTGAGGTCGGCGATGTTCTGGTGCGGATTGCGCGCCGGGTAGGGGTGGTCGGTGAGCAGCGTCTCCAGGTCCTTCTCGCGGAACCGGCCGCGATCGACGATGCGGAAATTGTCGAACAGCACGCCTTCCTCGTCGACGGTTGTGGCAAGCGGCGTCATCGAGCCGGGCGCCGTGCCGCCGATGTCGGCATGGTGGCCACGCGAGGCGACGTAGAAGAGGATTTCCTCCCCCCTTGAGGGGGAGGTGCCGCCGGAGGCGGCGGAGGGGGTCGCTGCGGCAGTGCTCGACGCACTTGTGGTGCCTTCTGAGAGGACCCCACCCGGCCGCTTCGCGGCCACCCTCCCCTCAAGGGGGAGGGAAAACACCGGCGTCACCACGGTAATGTCAGGCAGATGGGTGCCGCCATTGTAAGGTGCGTTGAGGGCAAAGACATCGCCGGGATGGATGTCGCCGGAGTTGAGCCGGATGATGGTCTCCACGGAGCGGTCCATCGAGCCGAGATGCACTGGCATATGCGGCGCGTTGGCGACCAGCGCGCCGTTCCGATCGAAAACGGCGCAGGAGAAATCGAGCCGCTCCTTGATGTTGACGGAATAGGCAGTGTTTTGCAGCGTTACGCCCATCTGTTCGGCGATCGACATGAACAGGTTGTTGAAGACCTCCAGCATCACCGGATCGGCTTCGGTGCCGAGTGCGGCGTGCCGGCGCTTCTTCTCGACGCGCCGCATCAATACGTGGTCCTTGGCGGTGATCTCGGCCTGCCAGCCCGGCTCGACGACAATGGTCTGGTTCGGCTCGATGATCAAAGCGGGGCCGGCGATCTTGTTACCGGGCTTCAGCGTTTCGCGAGGGAAGATGCCGGCGTCGCGCCAGACGCCGTCGACAAAGATTTTCCGGGTCCCGGAAGAACTTGCGGCCACGTCTTCAACAACTGAATCGCCTTCGTCGCGGCCGGTGCCGCCGGTATCGGTACCTTCGACGCCGACCGATTCGACGATCATCGGCTTGTCGTCGTAGACGAAACCGAACTGCGCCTTGTGCGCCAGTTCGAAGTCCGCCTTGGCCTGCGCAATCGAGCCGTGCCCAAAGTTCACTGGCAGCGCGGTATCGGTGCCGTCGTATCGGATCTGCAGCACCGGCTTCGAGGCGACCGCGTCTTCGCTGATGCCTTGCGCAGCGAGTTCGTCGATGACGGCTTTGCGCAGCGTTGCGATGAGTTCATCGATTGCTGGCTCGGAATCTTCCGCCAGCGGCTTCAGCAGCGCCTGCTGGCGTGACGCAAATACAGAGGACAGGCCGATGCCGTATGCCGAGAGCAGGCCAGAGAACGGATGGATCAGCACCGCCTCCATGCCAAGCGCATCGGCGACCAGGCAAGCGTGCTGGCCGCCAGCGCCGCCGAAACAGTTCAGGAGGTATTCGGTGACATCGTAGCCGCGCTGCACCGAAATCTTCTTGATGGCGTTGGCCATGTTTTCGACGGCGATGGTGATGAACCCTTCGGCGACGGTTTCCGGCGAGCGGCCGTCGCCGATCTCGGCGGCAAGGGCCGCGAATTTTTCGCGAACCGTCTGCACGTCGAGCGGTTCGTCCTGGCCCGGTCCAAAAATAGCCGGGAAGAACTCGGGCTGCAGCTTGCCCAGCATGACATTGGCGTCGGTGACGGCCAACGGGCCGCCGCGCCTATAGGCGGCCGGGCCGGGATTGGCGCCGGCCGAATCCGGCCCGGCGCGGAAGCGGCCGGCCTCATAATGCAGGATCGAGCCACCGCCGGCGGCGACCGTGTGGATGCGCATCATCGGCGCGCGGATGCGTACGCCGGCGACCTCCGTGTCAAAGGCGCGCTCGTAGTCGCCATCATAGTGCGCGACATCGGTGGAGGTGCCGCCCATGTCGAAGCCGATGACCTTGCCGAAACCGGCGAGTTTTGCCGTCTCGACCATGCCGACGACACCGCCAGCCGGGCCGGACAACAGCGCATCCTTGCCTTGGAACATGTCGGCGGCGGTGAGGCCGCCCGACGACATCATGAACATGAGGCGAGGGCTTTCCCTCCCCCTTGAGGGGAGGGTGGCGGCGAAGCCGCCGGGTGGGGTCGGCTCAACTGGGTGCGACACTCTGGCGGTGCCTTCTGAGATGACCCCCTCTGGCTGCTGCGCAGCCATCTCCCCCTCGAGGGGGGAGAGGGCACCCAGTTCCTCCGCCACCTTCTGCACATACCTTGCCAGGATCGGCGACAGATAGGCATCGACCACCGTGGTGTCGCCGCGGCCGACCAGCTTGATCAGCGGCGAGACCTCGTGACTGACCGAGACCTGCGAGAATCCGAGCTTTCGACAGACTTTGGCGACCGCCTTTTCGTGCTCGGGGTGTTTCCAGGCATGCATGAAGACGATTGCGACCGCATCGATGCCGTCCGCCTTGGCCTGTTCGATGGCAGGACGCACGACGGCGATGTCGAGCAGGCGCTCGACACTGCCGTCGGCGCGAACCCTTTCGTCGATTTCGACGACACGCTCATAGAGCTGTTCGGGAAGGATGATCTGCTTGGCAAAGATATCGGGCCTCGCCTGATAGGCAATCCTCAGCGCATCGCGGAACCCTTTGGTGATGAGCAGCAGCACGCGGTCGCCCTTGCGCTCGAGAAGCGCATTGGTGGCGACCGTGGTGCCCATTTTGACATCGCCGATCAGAGCGGAGGGGATTGGGGCGCCGGGCTGGACGCCGAGCAGTTCGCGAATGCCCTGGATGGCAGCATCGGCATAGGCTTCGGGATTTTCCGAAAGGAGTTTCCTGGGATGCAGCCCGCCCTCGGGGTCACGGCCGATGACGTCGGTGAAGGTACCGCCGCGGTCGATCCAGAAATCCCATTTTGCGGTCATTGCAGCGCCTCCGGGCATTTTCATTTATGCATCCTGTTAATGCTCGACGCTTTGTACGGCCAAGCGCTTGATGTTACACGCGGAAACGCAACGTTACGAAACTCATCATGAGCTGATGCATTGTGCCCTCGATCGTCGCCGGTAACGGTGGCGTGATTAGAGGAGAGATATCATGAAGAAACTCATTCTTGCGTCGGTGTCGGCGCTTGCGTTGCTTGGCCTTGCCGCCTGCAGCAACAGCGGCACCGACAACACCACGACGCAGAGCACCAACCCGCCGGCATCCGACCAGACGATGAAGCCGGCCGCTCCTGACGCAAACAAGCCTGCCGAGCCGGCGCCGGCGCCCGCTCCTGCGCCGGCTGCCCCTGCGCAGTAGTCAATGTGACAAACCAAGAAAGGCCGGCTCACACGCCGGCCTTTCTGCTGCTTACGATATCCGCGCCTCGCGGCCGAGTGCGACGATGCTGGTAACCGCACGCGAAAAGTACCGTCTCGCCCCTTACGTGCCGCCGAAACGACGGCACCAGGCGCAAATCGCCGGGCTCATTGCTTGCGCGCCGCGGCTGCCCTCTGTGGATTTTCCACGGGTGAGCGCTAGCGCCCGCCGCCGCAGCAGGAATTGCGTCAAATCGATTGGGCCAGCCCCCGCGGCACTGTCTTGGCTTGATAGCGATGGGCGGTTGGTCCTATGAAGCCCTCATGTCGATTTGGGACCGCCTCGGCGACTTCGTCACACGCGTTTCATCTTCAGCGTCGTCAGGCGTCGCCGAAGTGGTCGAGGCCGTGCGCACGGTTTTCTCCGGCGATGCCGATCTGCGCCGGCGCGTCGCCTTCTCGGTGGCGATGATCGCCCTGTCGGCCAAGATGGCCAAGGCAGACGGCATCGTCACGCAAGACGAGGTGCGCGCCTTCCAGGACATATTCGAGGTGCCGAAGGAACAGAGGCGCAATGTGGCGCGGCTCTACGATTTGGCCAAACGCGACATTGCCGGTTTCGAGACCTATGCCGAGCGGATGGCGCAGCTTTGCGGTTCGGGCCATTCGAACTGCCTGATGCTGGAGGATATACTCGACGGGCTGTTCCACATCGCCAAGGCCGACGGGCTGGTGCATGAGCGCGAGGGCCAATTCCTGCATCGCATCGCCGAGATCTTCCGCATCGATGAGGCGCATTACCAGAGCATCCTGGCGCGGCATGTCGATCTGGGTGCCGCCGATCCTTATGTCGTGCTCGGCATCGAGCGTGGGAAGCCGTTCGAGGAGGTCCGCAGGCGCTACCGCAAGCTGGTCTCCGACAATCATCCGGACCGGCTGATCGCACGCGGCCTGCCGCAGGAATTCATCAAGATCGCGACGACCAGGCTGGCGGCGATCAACGCGGCCTATGAGATGATCGAGCGAGGCCTGCGGCACGCATGAGCGGCTTTCCGCCCGACGAGCCGAGCGCCGAGGTCAGGGTATCGCCGAATTTCGGACCACGGCGCGGGACGCTCGGACCCGATATGATCGTGCTGCACTACACCGGCATGGCGACCGGCGCCGGTGCCGAGGCATGGCTGTGCGATCCGGCAAGCGAGGTCTCGTCGCACTATCTGGTCCATGAGGACGGCCGCATTGTTCAGATGGTAAGGGAAAGCGACCGCGCCTGGCATGCCGGCAAGAGCTCGTGGTTCGGACAGAGCGACGTCAACTCCTGCTCGATCGGCATCGAGATCGTCAATCCGGGGCATACGCTCGGCTATCGCAACTTTCCAAAACCGCAGATCGACGCGGTGATCGGCCTGTGCGCCGGGATCATCAAGCGCCATTCCATTCCGGCGCAGCGGGTGCTCGCCCATTCCGACGTGGCACCGGGGCGCAAGGTCGATCCGGGCGAGAAATTCCCATGGAAAATCCTGTTCGCCGCCGGTGTCGGCCATGTTGTGTCGGCAGCACCGATCCGGCGCGGCGCCGTGCTGAAGCCAGGCGATACCGGCGCCGAGGTCGAGGCGCTGCAGTCGATGCTGGCGCTCTATGGTTATGGCGTCGAGATCACCGGCGCTTTCGACCGGCAGACCGAAATCGTGGTCGAGGCATTTCAGCGGCATTTCCGGCAGCGCCTGGTCGATGGCATGGCTGACGGATCGACGATCCGCACGCTGGAAAGGCTGCTCGCTTCCGCAAGGATAGCCTCTCTCAAATAGTCTTTCCCAAGCTTCAAAGTTACAATCTGTTACCCAAAGTGACTTGCCTCGCCTTCTTTGGCGCCAATTCGGTCGTCAAAGGCGATCCGTACAGATTGTCGGACCTCTATCCCCCAGATGTTCCGATGTTGATTGAGGGTATCTGCGCGAAGTTCTTTGTGCAGATCAAACAGAACAGGATCACATGCAGAAATTGACCGTTTTAACGGCAGCCATTGCTGCCGGCGTAATGACTTTTGCCTTCAGTGCAGCGAACAGCGCACCGCTGAGCCAACGGGCCGATCAGGGCTTCAGTGCCGCAGCCGGCAAAACCGCCACGCCGAAAGCAACCCGTGGTACGAAAGTAGAGAAGACCGCCACCGCAAAAGTGGAAAAAGCGGCCGCGGTAAAGACGGAAAAGCCAGCCTCCGCAAAAAAGCCAACCGCTGCGAGAAAGACAATCTCCAAACAGCATGTGAAGCGTAACCGCAAACGCATCGACCACATGGCAACGGCGTCGGTCGCTCCGAAAAGCAGGCCAGCGCCCCAGGCGGCGGTTGTCGGCGCCAGCGGACAGTATTCGGCGATCATTGCGCGTTATGCCGCCAGCTATGGCGTCCCGGTGTCGCTCGCCAATGCCGTAATCAAGATCGAGAGCAACTACCAGCCGAACCAGGTCGGCAGCGCCGGCGAGATCGGCCTGATGCAGATCAAGCCGGCGACGGCAAGGATGATGGGCTATAGCGGTTCTGTTCAGGGTCTCTACGATCCCGATACCAACATCAAATACGGCATGAAGTACCTTGCCATGGCGCGGGATCTCGGCGGTGGCACGACCTGCGGCACGATCCTGAAATACAATGCCGGCCACGCCGCCACACGGATGAACCCGGTGTCCGCAGCCTATTGCGGCAAGGTCAAGGTGCAGCTGGCAGCACTTGGAGCGCCCGCCTGACAAGCGATAACTTGCTTTTTCGTTTGCGTTTTCGGGCCTGAACCCCTTTATACGCCTTGCCAGCTGGCCGGGCGGCCGCACCCGCGAAGCCGAAAGGCTGCGGGTGAGGAAAGTCCGGGCTCCATGGAGACACGGTGCCGGTTAATGGCCGGCGGGGGCGACCCCAGGGAAAGTGCCACAGAAAGCAAACCGCCACGATCCAATCGTGGCAAGGGTGAAAGGGTGGGGTAAGAGCCCACCGCGCGACTGGCAACAGGAGCGGCACGGTAAACCCCACCGGGAGCAAGACCGAATAGGGGCGGTGCGAGGGGAAACCCTCGAGGGCTGTTTCCGGCTCACCGTCCGGGTAGGTTGCGTGAGGCGTATGGCAACATGCGCCCAAGATGAATGGCCGCCACGTTCTCGCCCCGTAAGGGGCGAGGGCCATACAGAACCCGGCTTACAGGCCAGCTGGCAGTTTCCCGAACAAAAAGAAATCTCCTGATATCAGCAGGTTGCGTCTTCGGGCGCAGCCGCTGATTCACTTTTCGACCCGGCAATCCCGCGCGACATTCCTTGAAAATGGTGCGATTAAATCGTACCATTTGGATGGCAGTACTGAGGAGCGCGTCATGGGCCAGGTCGATAAACGCAGCATCACGCTGTCGCCGGAACTGGCCGCGGCGGTCGACGACGTGGTCGCCGCCGGCGAATATGCCTCGGCAAGCGAGGTGATCCGCGACGCGCTGAGGCAATGGAAGGATCGGCGCGACCTGCTCGGCTACACCGTCGAGGAATTGCGCAGACTGGTGCAGGAGGGGATCGACAGCGGGCCGGGGCGGTTTGCGTCGATCGACGAAATAAAGAGCGAAGCGCGGAGACGATTGAAACCCGACAGCGCGGCATGAATTTGCTGGCCGGCGCAAGATCGACGCCGGCGATCTGAATTCGTGATTGCCGATTCAGCCCCCGATTGCGTCTAGCGACGCCTCGATCGCCTGCCAAAGCTCTTCCACCGGCTCGCAGCCGATCGACAGGCGAACGAAACCGGGCGGAACGGCATCTCCCCTCTTTGATCGCCGTTCGGCCGAGGTGTGTACGCCGCCGAACGATGTCGCTGCCTGCATCAAGGCGCAGTTGTTGATGAAATCTTCGGCCTTGTCCTCCGAGGCGAGCACGAACGAGATGAGAAATCCGAAGCGCTCCATCTGGGCGCGGGCAAGATTGTGCGATGGGTCGCTCTCCAGTCCCGGAAAGCGCAAGCCGCTGATCGCGCGATGGTTTTTCAGCCGTCGCGCTATCATTTCGGCGGAAGCGCACATGCGGTCGAAACGCACCTCCAGCGTTTCGAGGCCGCGATGCACCAGCCATGCCTCGAACGGCCCGGGGATGGCGCCCGACGTCTCGCGCCAGTCGGTCACCCTCGAGATAATGTCCGCGTCGCGGCTGGCGACATGGCCGAACAGCACATCGGAATGGCCGTTTGGTGCCTTGGTGTCGGCGGCAATGACGATATCGGCGCCGAGATCGAGCGGGCGCTGGCCGAAAGGCGTCATCGTCGTGTTGTCGACCACAAGCACCGCGCCCGCTTTGTGCACGGCTTCGGCGACGGCTGCGATGTCGCATATGTCCAGTCCTGGGTTGGCGGGCGTTTCGACGAAGGCAAGCCGATACCCATCGAAGCCGCCGTCGAGGAAGCTCGATGTCGGCCGGATATCATAAGCTACGCCGAAGGATTTCAGGAAACGGTCTGCCAGCGCTCGCGTCGTATGATAACCGTCGGACGGCAGCAGGATACGGTCGTCGGCTTTGAGCAGACCGAAAAATACCGCCGAGATGGCAGCCATCCCCGAGGGAAAGGCAACGCATGGGGCGTCTTCCAAATGCGCCAGCATGTGCTCGACCGCATCCCAGGTCGGATTGCTGAAGCGGCCATATTGATCGAAGCCGGTGGCGTCGCCGGGCGCATGAAAGATGGCGGCCATCGTCAGGGGCAAGGGGATGGGGTCGCCCTTGGCAAGCCTGCCGCGACGCAGATGGGGAAGTGCCGCGGCGCGCGACTTGGCTGTTTCGGACATGGTTTCAAACCTCGTTACTAACCGGAAAAGAAGATGCCGAGGCTATGCGGGGCAGCGATCCGCAGCAAGCCGCCTCCGGTTGGACCACACGGCTCTAAACGCTTCGTTAGGCTTAATAGAGGATAAAGACCGGAGTGCCGTCAAAGCTGCTCTCCCCAGTCGTGGCAGGCGCGTTTTGAAGACTGTTCCCGTTGACGCCCATAACACCCCATGATATCCCATTCCGATACTCAAGCCTTCGTTCCGTGTCAGGGTGAAGCGTACGCCAATCGGGCAGCCGCGGCGGCTGCGCGTTTGCCTGCGTTCGCCCGTCATGATGAAGCGGGTTTTGGAAGTCGACCGGGGCGGGGCGGCGCGGACGGGAAGATGCAGAGGGGTGCGGCGGCGCAAGCGGCCGTAACGCGTAATGGACCGGTTTCTGTCGAACGCGGTGAACAGGATCGATGCGAAGGGACGGGTGTCCGTGCCGGCGCATTTCCGTGCCGTTGTGCAGAAACGCGGCTATTCGGAACTTTATGCGCTACGCTGCCTGGATCGCCCGGCGATGGATGTCGGTGGGCTCGACCTGCTCGATCGCTACGAGCAGCGTATCGCCCAGGAAGACCCGTTCCTGCAGACGGCGGACGACATGTCGTTCTTCTGCCATGGCGATGGAACGTTTCTGAAGCTCGACCAGGACGGCCGTATCACGATGAGCGATTTCATTCGCGAGCATACCGGCATTTCAGCGGAGGTGGCCTTCGTTGGCCGCGGCAATTTCTTTCAGATCTGGGAGCCGGGACGGCTCAGCGCCTATGGGACGGAAGCACGCGCCCGGCTTTTGCAGCTTCGGCAGGGCACGAAGTCCGGGGAGCGGCCGGAATGATGGCGGGCGACGGCGATGAAGTTCATGCCGTTGGCGGACCAGCCCGTCACATTCCGGTCCTCCTTGCCGAAGTTCTGGAGGCGCTGGCGCCGACAAAAGGCGAGGTGATCGTCGACGGCACGTTCGGTGCCGGCGGCTACACCAAGGCCATTCTGGCAAGCGGAGCCTCGGTCGTCGCCATCGACCGCGATCCGGATGCGATCGCGGCGGGGCGGGCCCTTGAACAGCAGTCCGGCGGCAAGCTCAGGCTTGTCCAGGCACCGTTCTCCACGCTCGACGAGCAGGTTGAAAGTGCCGATGGCGTCGTGCTCGACATCGGCATCTCCTCCATGCAGATCGACCAGCCGGAGCGCGGCTTTTCGTTCCGGGCCGATGGACCGCTCGACATGCGCATGGCGCAGGCGGGCCTGAGCGCCGGCGACGTCGTCAATACCTTCAAGGTGGGCGATCTTGCCCGCATCTTCGGTTTTCTCGGCGAGGAACGCCATGCCGGGCGCATCGCCCGCATGATCGAGAGCCGTCGCGAAAAACGCCCCTTCGAGCGCACGCTCGACCTTGCCGATGCCATCGAGACGCATATCGGTCGCGCGCCAAAAGACAAGATCCATCCGGCCACCCGCGTTTTCCAGGCGCTGCGCATCTTCGTCAATGACGAACTCGGCGAACTGGCCAAGGCACTGTTTGCCGCCGAGCGCGTGCTGAAACCGGGCGGCCGGCTTGCCGTGGTGACCTTCCATTCGCTCGAGGACCGCATCGTCAAGCGCTTCATCGCCGACAGAGCCGATTCAGCCACCGGATCGCGGCATCTGCCCGAGGCGCAGGCGCGCACCGCCACCTTCACCAAGAAGGGCGGCGGCGTGACGCCTGGCGATGCCGAGATATCGGCAAATCCGCGGGCGCGCTCGGCAAGGCTGCGCGCTGCGATCCGTACAGAGGCGCCGGCCCGTGCCGGCGATTTTTCGATTTTCGGCCTGCCAAAACTGCCTGGCCCAAAGCTTCCCGGCGCCGATCGACCGGGAGAGAGGTGAGCACGTGTTTCGTACCAGCGACATAGTCCTGATCGCCGTCATGGTTTCGGCAGCTGCCCTGACCTACAAGACCAAGCGCGAGGCCGAGGAGCAACTGGCGGCAGTGCACAAGATCCAGGCGCAGATCCGTTATGAAGAGGACACGATCGACCTGCTCAAGGCGGACTGGAGCCTGCTTACCCAGCCGTCGCGCCTGCAGAAGCTCACCGAAATCTACAAATCGCAACTCGGACTCGAGCCGGTCAACGCGCGGCAGATCGTCGGGCTGGACGATCTGCCGGCGAAACCCGTCAACATCGAGGACCTTTCATCGCAGCGGCTGGGTGGCATGGCCGATGTCGGCGGCAAGGATCCCGTGGTGACCAGAGGCATCGTCCAATGATCACCGGATTTCCAATGGCTGCCAGATTTCCAAAGATTGGGAGGCTGCTGAAGCGCGGTTCGAAGCCCGGCGCGGGCGGATCGATCGTGGTCGAAGGTGCCCGCAAGGCGACCGGTGGCAAGGGCAGGACCCGCATCGTCATGACGATGGCGGTGTTCTTCGGCATCTATTCGACCATTGCCGGGCGGCTGGTTTATCTGGGTTTCCAGAATCCCGACCTGTCGGGCGGCCCGCAGAGCCGGGTGACGGCATCGCGACCCGACATCGTCGACCGTAACGGCGAAGTGCTGGCGACCGACATCAAGACCGCGTCGCTGTTTGCCGAACCGCGCCGCATCGTCGATGCCGACGAGGCGATCGAAAAGCTGTCGACGGTACTTCCCGAGATCGACTACGAGCAGACATACAACAAGCTGAAGAGCGGCGCCGGCTTCGTCTGGCTGCAGCGTCAACTGACACCGAAGCAGCAGGCCGACATCATGCAGCTCGGCATCCCCGGCTTCGGCTTCCGCACCGAAAAGCGCCGGTTCTATCCGGCCGGCGAAACCTCGTCCTACATTGTCGGCCTCACCAACATCGACAATCAGGGCATCTCCGGCATGGAGAAATACATCGACGAACAGGGTTTGAGCGACCTTCAGGCGTCGGGCCTGGCGGTAGCCAAGGATTTGAAGCCGGTGCAGCTCTCGATCGACCTGCGCGTCCAGCATATACTGCGTGACGAGGTCGCCACCGGCATGGAAAAGTACCATGCGATCGCGGCGGGCGCCGTTGTGCTCAACGTCAAGACCGGCGAGGTGCTGGCGATGGCCTCGGTTCCGGATTTCGATCCGAACAATCCCTATAACGCTCAGGACAAGGACCGGCTCAACCGTATGTCGGCCGGCCTCTACGAAATGGGCTCGACCTTCAAGAGCTTCACCACCGCCATGGCGCTCGATTCCGGCAAGATAACGCTGCAAAGCCGCTTCGACGCGTCGCGCCCGATCAGGATCGGCCATCAAACCATCCATGATTTCCATGGCAAAGGCCGGGTGCTGTCGGTGCCGGAAGTGTTCATCTACTCGTCCAACATCGGCTCGGCCAAGGAAGCCGAAGCGGTTGGCATCGACGGACACCGCGAATTCCTGCATCGCCTGGGAATCCTCGAGAAGATGCAGACCGAACTGCCGGAAGTCGCTCGGCCGACCGAGCCCAAGGTCTGGAAGCAGGTCAATTCGATTACTATCGCCTTCGGCCACGGCGTGTCGACGACGCCGCTGCAGACAGCGGTCGGCTGCGCCGCGCTGATGAATGGCGGCTATCTGATGGACCCGACCTTCCTGCCGCGCACGCAGGAGCAGGCGATGGCGGTGGCCAAGAAAGTGGTCAGCGACAAGACCGTCGAGGGCATGCGCTATCTCTATGCACTCAATGCCGAAAAGGGATCCGGCCGCAATGCACGGGTGCCAGGATACCGGGTGGGCGGCAAGACGGGAACGGCGGAGAAGGTCGTCAACGGCCGCTACTCGAAGGAAAAGAATTTCAACGCCTTCGTTGCGGCTTTCCCAATGGACGATCCGCAATACATAGTGCTTACGATCGCCGACGAACCGAAGCCGGAAAAGCCCGGCATGGGTGCTACGGCCGCCTCGAACGCGGGCATCATGGCTGCAAACATCATCCGACGTGCGGCTTCCATGCTTGGCGTGAAGCCAGATTTCAGCCATGAAAATGGTGCAACGCTGGTTTCCTATCAATGATTCTTGGGGCGCGCCGGCAACTGCGCGCTATTTTGTTGCGATGAACGGGGTTCGATGAAGCTGAAAAATCTAGCCGGTATCCTGCCTGTCGGGGGGACAGCTTCCTTCGACATGGAGGTTACAGGGATTTCGTCGGATTCCCGCCAGGTAACACGGGGTGTCGTCTTTTTCGCGCTCACCGGCTCCAAGGCGGATGGCGCAGCCTATGCAGCCGATGCCGCGAGCCGCGGCGCTGCAGCGATCGTGGTCGGCAAGGGCAGTGCGGTCGCCGGGCTGCCAGTTCCAGTTCTTGTCGTAGACGATCCGCGCCTTGCGCTGGCGCTGAGTGCTGCCCGTTATTTCGGCAAGCAACCGCAAACCATGGTCGCGGTGACCGGCACCAGCGGCAAGACCTCCGTCGCCGCATTCACCCGACAGATATGGGAGCAGGCGGGTTTGGTCGCCGCTTCGATCGGCACGACCGGTGTGGTGGCGCCGGGCCGCAACGAATATGGCTCGCTGACCACGCCGGATCCGGTCGCGCTGCACAGGCTGCTCAAGGAGTTGGCGGAGGCCGGCGTCACCCACGCCTCGATGGAAGCGTCCAGCCATGGCCTCGACCAGCGCCGGCTCGACGGCGTCAAGCTTGCGGCCGGCGGCTTCACCAATCTCGGCCGCGACCATATGGACTATCATCCGACGGTCGAGGACTATCATCGCGCCAAATTGCGTCTGTTCGACGCGCTGCTGCCGAAGGGCGCGCCGGCCATCATCTTTGCCGATGACCCGTGGTCGGAGCCGACGATCAAGGCGGCGCGGGCAGCGGGACTGAACGTGCTGACGGTCGGCCGCCACGGCGATTTCCTGCGGCTGAAGCGGGTCGAGCACGAGCGCCACCGCCAACGCGCCGAGGTCGAAGTTGACGGCGTTCTCCATGAAGTCGACTTGCCGCTGGCCGGCGACTTCCAGATCGCCAATGCGCTGGTGTCAGCGGGCCTCGCCATTTCGACTGGAACATCTGTTGCCAAGGCATTGATAGCGCTAGAGAAATTGAAGGGTGCACCGGGGCGGCTCGACCTCGTTGGGACGGCTGCCAATGGCGCGCCGGTCTATGTCGACTACGCGCACAAGCCGGATGCGCTGGAAAACGTGCTGGCTTCGGTGCGCCCCTTTACCACCGGCCGCGTCATCGTCGTATTCGGTTGCGGCGGTGATCGCGACCGGGGCAAGCGGCCGATCATGGGCGAGATCGCCACAAGACTGGCCGACGTCGTCATCGTCACCGACGACAATCCCCGCTCGGAAGTCCCCGAGACGATCCGCGCCGCGATTCTCGCGGCCGCACCTGGCGCCATCGAGATCGGCGACCGGCGCAAGGCCATCCACGAGGCGGTCGGGATGCTTCACGCTGGCGACACGCTGATCGTGGCCGGCAAGGGCCATGAGGAAGGCCAGACCATCCGCACCGAGACCCTGCATTTTTCCGACCATGAGGAAGTTCGCTCGGCGCTGCGGGAGCAAGCGGCGTGAGCTATCTGTGGACCTCCGAGGCGCTGGTTGCCGCCATGGATGGCCGGCCGCTCGGTCCGATGCCTGAGGGCATCGCCGGCATTTCCATCGACAGCCGCAGCCTGCAGCCGGGAGACGCTTTCTTCGCCATCAAGGGCGAGGCCATGGACGGCCATGATTTCGTCACCGCCGCCATCAAGACGGGCGCCGGCGTGCTGGTCGTCGCCGAGGGCAAGCTGCCGTCGCTGGGACGGCTGACGGCACCGATGATCGTTGTTGAAGACGTGCTCGTCGCGCTGGAAAAGCTCGGTGTTGCCGCGCGCGCACGCTCAAACGCGAGGGTGATTGCCGTGACCGGATCGGCGGGCAAAACCACCACCAAGGAAGCACTGCGACACGCTCTCTCCGCGGTCGGTACCGTGCATGCATCGGCCCAGTCGTTCAACAATCACTGGGGTGTGCCGCTGACGCTGGCGCGCATGCCGCAGGATTGCGACTATGCCGTCTTCGAGATCGGCATGAACCATCCGGACGAGATCCGGCCTCTGGTCAAGATGGTCCGGCCGCATGTCGCCATCATCACGCTGATCGCCGCCGCTCATCTCGGCTTCTTCCGCAACATGGACGAGATCGCCAAGGCCAAGGCGGAGGTTTTCGAAGGGCTGGAGCCCGGTGGCGCTGCCCTTCTCAACCGCGACGACTCGCGCTGGAAGCTGCTGGAGAAGTTGGCGAAAGAGGCCGGCGTCGAGCATGTTTACGGGTTCGGCGAGAATGCCCGGGCGACCTTCAAACTGATCAAATGCGAGCTCAATGCCGATCACTCCGTCATCACCGCTAAGATTGGCGGGCATGAGATCGTCGCCAGGATCGGCGCGCCGGGCCGCCATATGGTGCAGAATGTGCTGGCGGTGCTGGGTGCAGCGCATCTGGTCGGCGCCGACGTCACCAGGGTTGCGCAGGCGCTGGCCGATCTTTCGCCCGAACGCGGACGCGGCAAGCGCTATGTGTTGCGTCATCCCAAGGGGCCGATCACGCTGATCGACGAGAGCTACAACGCCAATCCGGCGTCGATGAGCGCTGCGATGGCACTGCTCAACACGACACCGGTGTCGGGCGAAGGCAGGCGCATTGCCGTGCTCGGCGATATGCTCGAGCTCGGCAGCCATTCGGCGAAATTGCATGCCGCGCTTGCCGACCTGATCGTCGGCACCGACACGCGCACGGTTTTTCTCGGCGGTCCGGAAATGCGGGCGCTGGCCGACGTCTTGCCCGGCGAGATCAGGACGGAGTACCGCGCCGGCGCGGAAGATCTGAAACCGGTTCTTCTATCGGAATTGAAGCCCGGCGACGTGGTCATGATCAAATCGTCGAAGGGCATAGGCTTTTCAAAGCTGGTCGAGGCGTTGCTCGGCACGTTTCCGGCGGAAGCCACAACCAGCAGACAGACCTAGGATCGGTCCGGGGGACGCAAGCGCATGCTAACACTGCTCGTCGAATTTGCGGACAAGATCTCGGTCTTCAACGTCTTCCGCTACATAACATTCCGCACCGGCGGAGCGCTGATCACAGCGGCGCTGATCGTGTTCATCTTCGGACCGACCATCATCAATTCGCTGAGGCTGCGGCAAGGCAAGGGCCAGCCGATCCGCGCCGACGGGCCGCAGACGCATTTCAAGAAGGCGGGAACGCCGACCATGGGCGGACTGATGATCCTGTCCGGCATCGTCGGTTCCTCGCTGCTGTGGGCGAACCTGTCGAGCATCTACGTCTGGGTGGTGCTGCTGGTGACACTGGGATTTGGCTCAATCGGCTTTTACGACGACTACCTCAAGGTGACGAAGCAATCGCATCTCGGCTTTTCCGGCAAAGCGCGGCTGGGGCTCGAATTCGTCATCGCAGGCATCGCCGCCTGGGTGATCATGCATAACGGCCAGGCGCCCTTCTCGTCATCGTTGACATTCCCTTTCGCCAAGGAGTTTCTCGTCAATCTCGGCTGGTTCTTCATCCCGTTCTCGTGCTTCGTCATCGTCGGCGCCGGCAATGCGGTGAACCTGACCGACGGCCTCGACGGGCTGGCGATCGTGCCGATCATGATCGCCGCCGCATCCTTCGGCGTCATCGCCTATCTCTCCGGCAATGCAGTGTTCGCCGAATATCTGCAGATTCATTTCGTACCCGGCACCGGCGAACTTGCGGTGGTCCTTGGAGCGGTGATCGGCGCCGGGCTTGGCTTCCTCTGGTTCAATGCGCCGCCGGCGGCGATCTTCATGGGCGACACCGGCTCGCTGGCGCTGGGTGGGCTGATCGGCACGGTCGCGGTGGCGACCAAGCACGAGATCGTGCTGGTCATCGTCGGCGGCCTGTTCGTCGTCGAGATATTCTCGGTCATCATCCAGGTCGGCTACTTCAAGATGACCGGCAAGCGCGTCTTCCTGATGGCGCCGATCCACCATCATTTCGAAAAGCTCGGCTGGACCGAAAGCCAGGTGGTGATCCGCTTCTGGATCATCGCCGTCATCCTGGCGCTGGTCGGCCTGTCGACCCTGAAGCTCAGATAGGAGGCCGCTTGATCCCCGCCGCATCCTTTTCAGGCAAGCGCGTTTCGCTCTTCGGGCTCGGCGGCTCGGGGATTGCTACGGCGCGCGCACTGATCGAGGGCGGCGCGGATGTGCTGGCCTGGGACGACAATCCCGACAGCGTCGCCAAGGCCGGCGCGCTCGGCATCACGACAGCGGACCTGCGCGGCGCGGACTGGGCGAGGTTTTCCGCCTTCGTGCTGTCGCCCGGCGTGCCGCTGACGCATCCCAAGCCGCACTGGACCGTCGAGCTCGCGCGGGGCTCAGGCGTCGAGATCATCGGCGACATCGAGCTTTTCTGCCGCGAGCGGACAGCGCGGGCGCCGGCAACGCCCTTCATTGCCATCACCGGCACCAACGGCAAGTCGACGACCACGGCATTGACGGCGCACATCCTCAAATTGGCTGGGCGCGACACGCAGATGGGCGGCAATATCGGCCGCGCGGTGATGACGCTTGATCCGCCGCAGCCTGAGCGGCACTATGTGGTTGAGTGCTCTTCCTACCAGATCGATCTTGCCCCCTCGATCAATCCGACGGCCGGTGTGCTGCTCAATCTGACGCCGGACCATCTCGACCGCCATGGCACGATGCAGCACTACGCCTCGATCAAGGAGCGGCTGGTGGCCGGCAGCGAGACGGCAATCATCGGTGTCGACGATTCCTGGTGCGCCCAGATCGCCGATCGGCTGGAGCGAGCGGGCCGGCAGGTCATTCGGATCTCCAAGCGCCTGCCGCTGACCGACGGCTATTTCGCCGACGGCACCAACCTGATGGAAGCCGTGCACGGCCGCTACAGCCGGGTCGCCTTCCTCGAAGGCATCGGCTCGTTGCGCGGCCAGCACAATGCGCAGAATGCGCTGGCCGCCGCCGCCGCCTGCCTCAAGGTCGGGCTCGAGCTCGGCGAAATCCAGTCCGGACTGGAGAGTTTCCCGGGGCTGGCGCACCGCATGGAGCAGGTCGGCCGCAAGGGCCATGTGCTGTTCGTCAACGATTCCAAGGCGACCAATGCCGATGCCGCTGCACCAGCGCTGTCGAGCTTTGCGCGTATCTACTGGATTGCCGGCGGCCTGCCGAAAGAGGGCGGCATCGAGCCGTTACGCGGCTTCTTCCCGCGCATCGCCAAGGCCTATCTGATCGGCGAAGCTGCGCCGGCCTTTTCCGCGACGCTGGGCGAAGCGGTGCCCTACGAGATATCAGGCACGTTGGCGGCGGCAGTCGAACACGCCGCTCGCGAAGCGGCCAGGGATAGTAGCGGCGAGGCAGTGGTGCTGCTGTCGCCGGCCTGCGCCAGTTTCGACCAGTTCAAGAATTTCGAAGTCCGCGGCGAGGCGTTCAGGCAAGCCGCAACCGCCATTGATGGCGTGAAGCCCATCGGAGGGACACGATAATGCAAAGCCGTCTCGACAAAAGCCCTGTGGCGACCTGGTGGTGGACGATCGATCGCTGGTTCCTGGCGGCGTTCCTGTCGCTGATGGGGCTCGGCATCGTTTTGTCCTTCGCCGCAAGCCCGGCGGTGGCCGAGCGCATCGGGCTAGACAGTTTCCACTTCGCGACACGCCAGATTATCTTCACCATTCCGGCGCTTGGGGTAATGCTGGCCGTCTCGTTCCTTGAATCCAGGCAGATCCGGCGCATGGCGCTGGTCATGTTGTGCATCATGCTGTTTCTGATGGTGGCGGTGCTCTATATCGGCGTCGAGGTGAAGGGCGCGCGGCGCTGGGTGTCGCTAGCCGGCCTGTCGATCCAGCCGTCCGAGTTCCTGAAACCGGCCTTCGTCATCATCTGCGCCTGGCTGTTCGCCGAGCACAAGCGGCAGCCCGACATTCCGGGCAATCTGTTCGCAATGTTGCTGCTTGCGCTGGTCATCTCGCTGCTGGTGGCGCAGCCTGACCTGGGGCAAACCATGCTGGTGCTCGGCACCTGGGGGGTGATGTTCTTCATGGCCGGGTTGCCGTGGCTGTGGATCGTCGCGCTGGGTGCTGCCGGCGTCGGCGGCGTGTTCGCCGCCTATGCGGTGTTCCCGCACGTTGCCGGCCGCATCGACCGCTTCATGACCGGCGAGGGCGACACGTTTCAGGTCGACATGGGCCGCGAGGCGCTGATCAATGGCGGCTGGTTCGGGGTCGGGCCAGGCGAGGGTACCGTCAAGCGGGTCATCCCCGACAGCCATGCCGACTTTGTCTTCTCCGTCGCCGGCGAGGAATTCGGGCTGATCATGTGTTTCTTCATCATGTCCATCTTCGGCTTCATCGTGCTGCGCGGTCTCAACACGGCACTCAGGGAGCAGGACGATTTCACCCGCTACGCGGTGGGCGGCCTGGTCACGGTCTTCGGGCTGCAGTCGGTCATCAACATGGCCGTCAATCTGCAGCTGATGCCGGCCAAGGGCATGACGCTGCCGTTCATCTCCTACGGCGGTTCTTCGCAGATCGCGATCGCCATCTCGATGGGCATGGTGCTGGCGCTGACGCGCAAGCGCCCGGAAAAGCGCAAGCAGCTGGGCTTCATGCCGCCGCCGCGTGCGATGCCGGCGGAGTGAGATGGCGAAGGGGGTTATCCTTCTCGCGGCGGGCGGAACGGGCGGACATCTGTTCCCGGCCGAGGCGCTGGCACATGAACTGACCAGGCGCGGCTGGACGGTGCATCTTGCGACGGACGACCGTGCCGAGCGCTTTGCCGGGCAGTTCCCGGCGGCCGCCATCCATCCGATCCAGTCGGCGACGATGGGCTCGAAGAATCCTTTTGCCATGCTCGCCGCGTTTTGGAAAATCTGGCGCGGGGTTAGGCAGGCATCGGCCGTCATCGCCAGCATCAAGCCCGCCATCGTGGTCGGCTTCGGCGGCTATCCGACACTGCCGCCGCTTTACGCGGCGACCCGGCGCAAGGTGCCGACGCTGATCCACGAGCAGAATGCGGTGATGGGCCGCGCCAACCGGGCGCTCGCCGGCCGCGTCGACGCCGTTGCCGGCGGGTTCCTGCCGGAAGACATCAGTGCCACTGGCGCCAAGACGGTGACCACCGGCAATCCGGTCAGGCCGCAAGTATTGGAAGCGGCAAATACACCCTATGCTGCATCGGCCGGCGAAGAGCCGTTCCGGTTTCTGGTGTTTGGCGGCAGCCAGGGCGCGCAGTTCTTTTCCGATGCGGTGCCGGCGGCGATCGCCCGGTTTTCCGATGCACAGCGTAGGCGACTGGCGATCACGCAGCAGGCTCGCGCCGACGATGTGACGCGGGTGAAAGCCGCCTATGCTGCGCTTGGCATCGAGGCCGAGGTGTCGCCCTTCTTCACCGACATGGCGGCGCGGCTCGCGGCGGCGCATCTGGTGATGTCGCGCTCCGGCGCGTCGACCGTATCGGAAATCGCGGTGATCGGCAGGCCGGCGCTGCTGGTGCCTTATCCGCACGCGCTCGACCACGACCAGGCGGCGAATGCGGCCGCCCTTGCCGCAGCGGGTGGCGCCGAGGTGTATCCGCAATCCACGCTTTCGGCGGAGCGGATCGCTGCGCTTGTCGGCGGGCTGATGGATGATCCAGGCAGGGCGGCGACAATGGCTGCGGCGGCGAAATCGTCCGGTAAACCGGACGCAGCGCGGTTGCTCGCCGATCTGACAGAGGCTATTGCGTCCAGGAAATCCGTTTCGGAATTCAGGAAGGAGACGCGCGCATGAAGATGCCACAGACGATCGGCCTCGTGCATTTCATCGGCATTGGCGGCATCGGCATGAGCGGCATCGCCGAGGTGCTGCACAATCTCGGCTACAAGGTGCAGGGATCCGATCAGGCCGACAGCGCCAATGTGCAGCGGCTGCGCGACAAGGGCATCGAATGCTTCGTCGGCCATCACGCCGAGAATATCGGCGATGCCGAAGTGGTTGTCGTCTCGACGGCGATCAAGAAATCCAATCCGGAGCTGAAGGCCGCGCGCGAGAAACTGCTCCCCATCGTCCGGCGCGCCGAAATGCTGGCCGAGCTGATGCGCTTCCGGCAGGCGGTCGCGATCGGCGGCACGCATGGCAAGACGACGACGACTTCGATGGTGGCGACGCTACTCGATGCCGGCGGGCTCGACCCGACGGTGATCAATGGCGGCATCATCAATGCCTATGGCACCAATGCCCGCATGGGCGACGGCGAATGGATGGTGGTCGAGGCCGACGAGAGCGACGGCACCTTCCTCAAGCTGCCGGCCGAGATTGCCGTCGTCACCAATATCGACCCCGAGCATCTCGACCATTACGGCTCCTTCGACAAAGTGCGCGAGGCGTTTCGCCAGTTCGTCGAGAATGTGCCGTTCTACGGCTTTGGCGTGATGTGCACCGATCATCCCGAGGTGCAGGCGCTGGTCGGCCGCATCGAGGACCGGCGCGTCATCACCTATGGCGAAAATGCGCAGGCCGACGTGCGCTTCACCAATCACCGCATGGACGGCCCGACCTCGGAATTCGACGTGGTGATCCGCGACCGCAAGACGCACGGCCAGATAACGATATCAGGTCTGCGGCTGCCCATGCCCGGGCGCCACAATGTCTCCAATGCGACGGCGGCGATTGCCGTCGCGCATGAGCTCGGCCTTTCGGCTGAGGCAATCAA
This sequence comes from Mesorhizobium sp. M1328, assembly GCF_040318075.1. NCBI lineage: Bacteria > Pseudomonadati > Pseudomonadota > Alphaproteobacteria > Hyphomicrobiales > Phyllobacteriaceae > Mesorhizobium > Mesorhizobium sp. M1328. The sequence continues at coordinate 58,004 of NZ_JAMYLO010000006.1, forward strand.
GAAGGGTCTGTCGTCCTTCGCGGGCGTCAAGCGGCGCTTCACCCATACCGGTTCGTGGAACGGTGTCGATGTGTTCGACGATTACGGTCATCATCCGGTCGAGATCACGGCGGTACTGAAGGCTGCGCGCAGCGCTACCAAGGGCCGCATCATCGCCGTTACCCAACCGCATCGCTTCACCCGGCTGCGCGATCTGTTCGACGAGTTTTCCGTCTGCTTCAACGACGCCGATACGGTAATGGTGGCGCCCGTCTATGCGGCCGGCGAGGAACCGATCGACGGCGTTACGTCCGACGCACTGGTGTCGCGCATCCGCTCCGGCGGCCATCGCGACGCACGCTACATCGAGGGTCCGGCGGCGATTGCGCCGATCGTGCGCGAGGTGGCGAAGCCGGGCGATTTCGTCGTTTTCCTCGGCGCCGGCAACATCACCCAATGGGCCTATGCGCTGCCCAAGGAACTCGGCGGGACCATCTCATGATGCGCGGCCAGGCGTTGATCGAGAAGCTTGGCGACCGGCTTGCCGGACTGCGCGGCCGCATCACGCCCAATGCCGAGATGGACAAGATCACCTGGTTTCGAGCCGGCGGGCTCGCGGACGCATTGTTCCAGCCGGCCGACGAGGACGATCTTGCCGCGTTCCTGAAGGCGGTGCCGGAGGAAATTCCGCTGACCATCGTCGGCGTCGGCTCGAACCTGCTTGTCCGTGACGGCGGCATTGCGGGCTTTGTCATCCGGCTTTCGGCCAAGGGCTTTGGCGAGACCGAAGTGATTGCGCCGACCACGATCAAGGCGGGCGCCGCGACACCCGACAAGCGCCTTGCGACCGTCGCCTATGATGCGGGCATCGGTGGCTTTCATTTCTACCACGGCATTCCCGGCGCCATCGGCGGAGCGCTGAGGATGAACGCCGGCGCCAATGGCGTCGAGACGCGCGAGCGTGTGGTCGAGGTGCGGGCGCTCGATCGCAAGGGCAATGTTCATACGCTGAGCAATGCCGACATGGGCTATGCCTATCGCCATTCCGCAGCGCCGTCCGGGCTGATTTTCACATCGGCGCTGCTCGAAGGCGTTCTCGAGGACAAGGCGGCGATCAAGGCTGCGATGGATGCTGTCCAGAACCATCGCGAGACCGTGCAGCCGATCCGCGAAAAGACGGGTGGCTCGACCTTCAAGAATCCCGAGGGCACCTCGGCCTGGAAGGAAATCGACAAGGCCGGCTGCCGCGGCCTGATGGTCGGTGGGGCGCAGATGTCGCCGATGCATTGCAACTTCATGATCAACACCGGAACGGCCACAGGCTACGAGCTTGAATATCTCGGTGAGACGGTGCGTGCGCGTGTGCTCGAAAGATCGGGCATCCGGCTGCAGTGGGAGATCAAGCGCATCGGCAATTTTCGGCCGGGCCATGCCGTCCAGGAATTTCTCGGGCAGTTGCTTTAGGCAAGCCGACCGCCGTTGCCTTTCGGACTCATGAATTCACATTTTGCTGCCGTTTTTGCGGAAAGTGAATCCATCGGAATCGTAAGCACTTGCCAGCGAATCAACTCTCTGATTCTCTGCCCTGAAGCGTTTCCTGATTTGAGTCGTTTCGACGCGTTACTCGCGTTTCCGTCTGGGGGGCAACCTGCCGGGAGACTCGGACTCAATGTTGCGGAAACACGGGAGCGAAATTGCTCGGGCGCATTTGAGTGCGTGCGATGCTTTTCGGGGCATGCACGATGGTGCAGGCCTGCTGTGAGAGGAAATGACGGGGAATGACAAGCAAGCACGTGGCCGTCCTTCTGGGTGGATTCTCGTCCGAGCGGCCCGTGTCCCTGTCGTCGGGCAAAGCTTGCGCCGATGCGCTCGAGGGAGAGGGCTACCAGGTGACCCGCGTCGACGTCTCGCGCGACATCGGCTCGGTGCTCAGCGCGCTCAAGCCTGACGTGGTCTTCAACGCGCTGCACGGCCCCTTCGGCGAGGATGGCACCATCCAGGGGATCCTTGAATACCTAGCAATTCCCTATACCCATTCCGGTGTGCTTGCCTCGGCGCTCGCGATGAACAAGGAACAGGCCAAGAAGGTCGCTAAGGCGGCCGGCATTCCGGTGGCGGAATCGAAGGTGGCCAATCGCTTCGCCATCCAGAACAAGCACCCGATGAAGCCGCCCTATGTCGTCAAGCCGGTCAACGAAGGGTCGAGCTTCGGTGTCGTCATCGTGCATGAAGGCCAGTCGCATCCGCCGCAGATCATCGGCTCGTCCGAGTGGAGATACGGCGATACGGTCATGGTCGAGCGTTATGTGCACGGGCGGGAATTGACCTGCGCGGTGATGGGCGATGTGGCGCTCGGTGTCTGCGAGATCATCCCGACCGGCCATTCCTTCTACGACTATGATTCAAAATACGTCGCGGGAGGATCAAAACACGAATGCCCGGCAAAACTTTCACCGAATATTTACCAAAAAATACAGACACTGACGCTCAAGGCTCACCAAGCTATCGGCTGTCGGGGCGTTTCCCGGTCGGACTTCCGTTATGACGATCGTCACTCCGAAAACGGCGAAATTGTCTGGCTCGAGGTCAACACCCAGCCGGGCATGACGCCGACGTCTTTGGTGCCGGAAATCGCCGCGCAAGCGGGACACTCGTTCGGCGATTTGTTGAGTTGGATGGTGGAGGACGCTTCGTGTCTGCGTTGAAGTGGGGACAGGGCAAGGGGAAGGGCGCGGCCGGGCCGGCGCTGTTCGGCATGCCGTTGTCGTTCGACCATTTCGTGCTGCCGCGCCTGCTCCGCCGGCCGGTGCGCGTGCTGGCGCGCCTCGGCGAAGGCGACTTCGAAGCGCCGCCCTATTGCGCTGCCATGCTGTCGGCAGCATTGCTTATTTCGAGCAGTGCCTATGCCGCCTATCTCGGCGGACATGCCGACGCCATCGTCCAGAGTGTCACCGCCCGCACCGGCTTTGCCGTCGACCAGGTCAAGGTCGTCGGCAACCGCGAAACGTCCGAGATCGATATTCTCGACAGGCTGGAACTCGACGGCTGGACCTCGCTGATCGGCTTCGATGCCGAAGCCGCACGCGAACGCATCACCACGCTGCCCTGGGTCGAAGCCGCGGCAGTGCGCAAGGTCTACCCGCATACGCTGGAAGTGCGCGTCGAGGAACGCGAGCCGTTCGCGCTGTGGCAGCAAGGCAGCGCGCTTTCGGTCATCGAGAAATCCGGCACCGTCATTGCGCCGTTCTCCGGCGGCAAGCAGATATTGCTGCCGCTGATCATTGGCACCGGCGCACCGGCCAAAGCGCCGGATTTCCTAGCCAAGATCAAGAATTATCCGGAGCTCGCCGCGCGGATCAAGGGCTATATCCGCATCGGCGAACGGCGCTGGGATCTCAAGCTTGAAAACGGCATCACGATCAAGCTTCCCGAAGACGGTGAGGATCAGGCGATTGCCGACCTGGTCAGGATGGACCACGAGAACGGGCTTTTGACGCGCGACATCGCCGCCGTCGACATGCGCCTGTCCGATCGTCTGGTCGTCCAGTTGACGCCGGAAGCGGCGACACAGCGCCAAGCCGCGCTCGACGAAAAGCCCAAGATGCTGAAGCGCAAGCCGGAGACGAAGATATGAGCTGGCTTGGCGGCAATAGCGATGCCTCGTCGCGCCGGTCCGGCATCCTGACGGTGCTGGATGTCGGCTCCAGTAAGGTCTGCTGCGTGGTGGCCAAGCTCAAGCCGCGCGACGATGGCAAGCTGCTGCGCGGACGCTCGCATCGCATTCAGGTGATCGGCATCGGCCACCAGAAATCGCAAGGCGTGAAATCGGGCGTCGTCATCGATCTCGACCGTGCCGAGCACGCCATCCGTCTTGCCGTCGACGCCGCCGAACGCATGGCGGGACTGACGGTCGATTCGCTGATCGTCAACATGACTGCCGGCCGGCTGAAGAGCGAGGCTTTTTCGGCCACCATCAATCTCGGCGGCCATGAGGCCGACGAGGCCGACATCAAGCGCGTGCTTGCCGCCGGCGCCAAGCAGGCGCTGCGGGCCGAGCGCGAGGTGATCCATTCGCTTCCCGTTGCCTTTTCGCTGGATGCCGAGCGCGGTGTGCGCGATCCGCGCGGCATGGTTGGCGACCAGCTTGGCGTCGACATGCACGTGCTGACAGGCGACGCGGCGCCCTTGCGCAATCTGGAGCTCTGCATCAACCGCTCGCATCTGTCGGTCGAGCGCATGGTGGCGACGCCCTATGCCAGCGGGCTAGCCGCCCTGGTCGACGACGAGCTCGAAATGGGCGCGGCCTGCATCGACATGGGCGGCGGCACGACGACGATCTCGGTGTTTTCGGAAGGCAAGTTCGTCCATGGCGACGCCATCGCGATCGGCGGTAACCACGTCACGCTGGATATGGCCAAAGGCCTGTCGACCTCGCTCGATGCCGCCGAAAGGCTGAAAGTGATGCACGGCTCGGCGCTGCCTGGCAGTGCCGACGACCGCGACCTGGTCTCCATCCATCCGATCGGCGAGGACGGCGAGGTGCCGTTGCAGATCCCGCGCTCGGTGATGACGCGCATCATCCGCGCCCGCATCGACGAGACGCTGGAATTGCTGCGCGACCGGCTGAACAAATCCGGCTACGGCAACGCCGTCGGCAAGCGTGTGGTGCTGACCGGCGGCGCCAGCCAGCTTGCTGGCCTGCCCGAAGCAGCACGCCGCATTCTCGGCCGCAATGTGCGCATCGGACGCCCACTTGGCGTGGCAGGCCTGCCCGAGGCGGCCAAGGGGCCGGCTTTCTCGACGCCCGTCGGGCTTCTGATCTACCCGCAGATGGCGAGCTTCGAGAGCCGCCCGGCGAAGGGAATTTCCGGTCTTCGGATGACCGGAACAGGCGGAAAACTGCATCGAATGAGTCAGTGGTTGAGAGACAGTTTTTAATTTGACGGGGACAGCCCCATAGGCGGCCGCGGCGGCGAAGCGGCGGGAAAGGCAAAGGACGAAGACAATGACCATCAATCTGCAGAAGCCGGACATCACCGAGCTCAAGCCGCGCATCACCGTGTTCGGTGTCGGCGGCGGCGGCGGCAATGCCGTCAACAACATGATCACCGCCGGCTTGCGCGGCGTCGAGTTCGTGGTGGCCAACACCGACGCGCAGGCACTGACGATGTCGAAGGCCGAGCGGCTGATCCAGCTCGGTGCGCATGTCACCGAGGGTCTCGGCGCCGGATCGCAGCCTGAAGTCGGGCGCGCGGCGGCGGAGGAATGCATCGACGAGATCATCGATCATCTCTCCAACACGCATATGTGCTTCGTCACTGCCGGTATGGGCGGCGGCACCGGCACCGGGGCGGCCCCCGTCGTCGCGCGCGCTGCCCGCGAAAAGGGCATCCTCACCGTCGGCGTCGTCACCAAGCCGTTCCACTTCGAAGGCCAGCGCCGCATGAAGACGGCCGACATGGGTATCGAGGAACTGCAGAAATGCGTCGATACCTTGATCGTCATTCCCAACCAGAACCTATTCCGGCTGGCCAATGACAAGACCACCTTCGCCGATGCCTTCGCCATGGCCGACCAGGTGCTCTATTCGGGCGTTGCCTGCATCACCGACCTGATGGTCAAGGAAGGGCTGATCAATCTCGACTTCGCCGACGTCCGCTCGGTCATGCGCGAAATGGGCAAGGCGATGATGGGAACCGGCGAGGCTTCGGGCGAGGGCCGCGCAATGGCCGCGGCGGAAGCCGCCATCGCCAACCCGCTGCTCGACGAGACCTCGATGAAGGGCGCCAAGGGCCTGCTGATCTCGATCACCGGCGGCCGCGACCTGACCCTGTTCGAAGTCGATGAGGCGGCAACGCGCATTCGCGAAGAGGTCGACCAGGACGCCAACATCATTCTGGGCGCCACCTTCGACGAGGAACTCGAGGGCGTTATCCGCGTGTCGGTGGTCGCCACCGGCATCGATAAATCGGCGGCCGAAATCGCTGCCGCGCCGATCGCCATCCGCACGGCTCCGCCGAAGCCGGTCAGCCGCCCGGCGGCTCAGGTCACGGAAATGCGGCCGGCGGCTGCCCAGCAACCGATCTATGAACCACGTGCTGCCGATCCGGTCGCCGAGGCCATTCAGCTCGCCGAGGCAAATGCGGTAGCGATGGCGCAGGCCCGCCCGGCACCGGTAGCCCATGCGGAAGACTTCCGCCCGCAGAGCAAGATCTTCCAGGCGCCTCCGGCTCAGCCGCAGCCGACGATGCAGCCAGCGGTTCAGCAAGTGATGCAGCCCGCTCCGCATCGTGAAATGCCGCAGCCGGTTGCCGCAGCACCCCAGCGCATGCCGCGGGTCGAGGATTTCCCACCGCAGGTGAAGGCCGAAGTGGAAGCCAAGGCCCGCCCGGCCGACCACGAGAACAGCGGCCCGATGGGCTTGCTCAAGCGCCTGACCAACGGCTTGACCCGCCGCGAAGAGGAGCCTGCACGGCTGCAGCCGGCGCAGCCGCGCGAACCGAAACTGCGCCAGGCGCCGGCGGAAGTGCGCCGCCTAGCCAGCCAGGATCCGCAACTTTACGCGCCGCGCCGCGGCCAGCTGGACGAGCAGGGCCGACTGACGCCGCAGGGCCGGGCTGTCCAGGAAGACGATCAGTTGGAGATTCCCGCCTTCCTGCGCCGACAGGCCAATTGATCTGTTGACGGTTCGTAACATTTGTTAACAGGCGAGCAGGAAACTGTTCGCCTGTTAACATTAAAAGCGATTTTAAAACAAAGACTTATGAGGCATTCCCGCTCCGGACCGCGGTTACAAAGAGTAAGAAACCGTGATTTGGAGTCTCCCTACGGGACCATTATCTTCGCCACCGACCAAAGTCGGTTTGCTGGGAGTCTCGGGGAAGTGGCCCTGCCTGCCGATCAATCAAGAGCCGCGCCCTCAGGGCGGATGAAGCGGACCTAGGCAGTGTGGGCTATGGGGATTGTTTTGCACGACTATCAGACGACACTTAAATCGCGTGCGACGCTGACCGGCATCGGCGTTCACAGCGGCACCCCGGTCACCGTCCATTTCCTGCCGGCAGATGCCGATACGGGTGTCGTCTTCCAGCTTTCGAATGCAAGCGGAAGCCACGAATTTCGCGCGCTCGTCTCCGAGGTCGGTGCCACCGACCTCTGCACCATGCTTGGCGATCCGCAAGGCGAGCACATTGCTACGGTCGAGCATCTGATGGCGACGCTTTTCGGCCTTGGGATCGACAATCTCGTCATCGAAATCGACGGCCATGAGGTGCCTATCCTCGACGGCAGCGCAGTGATGTTCGTCGAGGCCATTGACCAAGCAGGCATCGAAACGCTGCCGGTCAAGCGTCGCTACATCAGGGTGGTCAAGCCGGTTCGCATCGAGAACGGCGCCTGCTGGGCGGAGTTCAGGCCCTATGACGGCACGCGCTTCGAGATCGAGATCGATTTCGAAAGCCCGGCGATCGGGCGCCAGCTTTTTGCATCCGACATGAATGCCGACATTTTCCGCCGCGACGTCGCGCGGGCTCGCACTTTCGGTTTCATGAAGGACGTCGAGCGGCTATGGGCGGCCGGCTATGCGCTCGGCTCCTCTTTGGAAAACTCCCTGGTGATCGGCGACGACAACCGTGTGATCAACATGGGAGGCGTGCGCTATCCCAACGAGTTCGCGCGCCACAAGACGATGGATGCGATGGGCGACCTGGCGCTCGCCGGTGCCCGGTTCATCGGCTGCTTCCGCTCCTACCGCGGTGGCCACAGGCTGAACGCCGCGGCGTTGCGCCGCCTCTTGTCCGACCGTTCGGCTTTCGAGATCGTTGAGACGACGCGCCGCGAGCGCGGGCGTACTGCCGAGATGAGCGCCGTCAATGCGCCCGTCTTTGCGCCCTGGATGATCTGATTCTTAAGGTCTTACGGCTCCTGTTGCGGTCAAGCTGTGTTGCATGGATGCATCACCGGCCGGCCAAATTACGCAGCTTTCCAGGTGGCGCCAAACCGCCATAAAAATGTGCGATTGGCCGGGGATAGCGTTGCCGGGCAAGGCAATTATGGTTTATGGCTGCTGCCGTCGACTGAAATGACGCCGAAAGGGCGGAATCCAAACATGTTTTTCAAGCGAGTTGGTCAATCGAAGGCGCTGCGGCGGGCTGTTTTCCTGGCGCTTTCGGTGGTCGTTCCATCGCTGTTTCTGTCGGCCTGCATGTCGTCCGAGAAGGACGTCGATCTGTCGACCTATGTCGATCAGACCGAGCCGGCCGACGTGCTCTACAATCAGGGTCTCGCCAATCTGAATGCCGGGCGACTGCAGGAGGCAAGCCGCAAATTCGATGCCGTCGACCGCCAGCATCCATATTCCGAATTCGCCCGCAAATCGATGGTGATGGGTGCCTTTGCCGACTATCGTCAGGGCAACTACGACGAGGCGATCGGTTCGGCCAAGCGCTACCTGACGCTCTACCCGTCGACCGACGATGCAGCCTATGCCCAGTATATTATCGGGCTGAGCTACTACCGACAGATCAAGGACGTCACCCAGGACCAGAAGGAAGCGCGTCTTACCGCGCAGACGATGCAGGACCTGGTAACGCGCTGGCCGACTTCCGAATATGCCGACGATGCCAAGGAGAAGATCCGCTTCGCCAACGATCAGCTCGCCGGCAAGGAGATGCAGATCGGCCGCTATTATCTTGAGCGCCGCGAATTTATCGCAGCCGTCAAACGGTTCCGCAACGTCGTGGAGAACTACTCCAACACACGCCATGTCGAGGAGGCGCTGGCGCGTCTTACCGAGAGCTACTATGCGATGGGGCTGACGTCGGAAGCGCAGACCGCTGCGGCCGTGCTCGGCACCAACTATCCCGACAGCCAGTGGTACAAGGACTCCTACAAGCTCCTGCAGAGTGGTGGGCTCGAGCCGCGCGAGAATGCCGGATCGTGGATCTCCAAGGCCGGGAAGCTGATCACCGGCGCCTGAGCGGCGCGTCACCATGCTCTCCAGGCTGTCGATCCGCGATATCGTTCTGATCGAGAAGCTGGACATCGACTTCTCGTCCGGCCTTTCGGTGCTGACCGGCGAAACCGGCGCCGGAAAGTCCATCCTGCTCGACGCCTTGTCGCTGGCGCTTGGCGCCCGCGGCGACGCCTCGCTGGTGCGGCATGGCGCGGCGCAAGGCCAGATCATCGCTGTCTTCGACGTGCCGCGCAACCACCCGGCCCGTATGCTGCTCGCCGAGAACGCCATCGAGGACGACGGCGACATCATCCTGCGCCGCGTCCAGACGGCGGACGGCCGCACGCGCGTGTTCGTCAACGACCAGCCGTCCAGCGTGACGCTGATGCGCGACGTCGGCCATGCGCTGGTCGAGATCCACGGCCAGCACGACGAGCGCGCTTTGGTCGATCCCGGCGCGCATCGCGAGTTGCTCGACAGTTTCGGCGGTCATCTGGGTGCCGCGCGGGCAACAGGCGAGGCGTGGCGGCACTGGCGTACCTGCGAGCAAGAATTTTCACGGCACCGGGCCAAAGTCGAGGCAGCTGCCCGCGAGGCCGATTATCTGCGTGCAGCGGTTGCCGAATTGACCAGGCTCGATCCGCAACCGGGCGAAGAGACCGAGCTGGCCGAACTGCGCGCCGCGATGATGCGGGCGGAAAAGATCGCCTCGGAAATCCACGACGCCCAGGATGTACTCTCGGGTCCGTCCTCGCCCTTGCCGCAACTGGCCAGCCTGCTCAGGCGGCTGCAGCGCAAGGTGACCGAAGCGCCCGGCCTGCTCGAGGATGTCGTCAAATCGCTCGACGAGGCGATGCTGTCGCTCGACGCGGCGCAGTCGGGCGTGGAAGCAGCGCTGCGCGCCACCGAATATGATCCGCAGCGGCTGGAGAAGGCTGAGGAGCGGCTGTTTTCGCTGCGTGCCGCCTCGCGCAAGCACAGCGTCGCCGTCGATGACCTGGCGCAATTGCGTGACACCATGGCTGCCGACCTTGCCGATCTCGACGCCGGCGAGGAGCGCCTGCATGCGCTGGAGAAACAGGCTGCAGCGGCAAGCCAGGCCTATGACATTACGGCGGCCCAGCTGTCGTCGCTTCGCCATGCGGCGTCCGTCGGGCTGACCAAGGCGGTAATGGCCGAACTGCCGGCGCTGAAGCTCGAACGGGCCGAGTTCATCGTCGAGATCGCAAGCGATGCCGAGAGCCGCATGGAAGAAGGCATCGACCAGGTCGAGTTCTGGGTGCGCACCAATCCCGGCACCAGGCCCGGCCCGATGATGAAGGTCGCTTCCGGCGGCGAGCTTTCGCGATTCCTGCTGGCGTTGAAGGTAGCACTCGCTGACCGGGGCTCGGCGCCGACCTTGGTCTTTGACGAAATCGACACCGGCGTCGGCGGCGCGGTTGCCGACGCTATCGGCCAGCGGCTGGCGCGGCTGGCAAAACGCGTGCAGGTGCTTTCGGTCACGCATGCACCGCAAGTGGCGGCGCGCGCTGCGACGCATTTCCTGATCTCCAAATCGGGCGGGGCCGACCGGGTCTCGACCGGCATCGCCGAGATGGACCGGGCGGCGCGGCAGGAAGAGATCGCACGCATGCTCGCCGGCGCCACCATCACCGACGAGGCGCGCGCAGCGGCCGAGCGGCTGCTGCGGGAGAACACCGCGGCAGCCTAGAGCGGTTCATTGTTTCACGGAAACGCCGAACCGCTCTACCACTTTGTTTGCGCAATTCCAGACGGAAAGCCGTTTCACACTTTTCCTGGAATTGCTCTAGAAGAGTTCGTTTCCGGCGCTCGCGACCGGAGTCAGGGTATGGCTCCATCCTGCTGTTCAGGAATGATTTTCCGTGTCTGGTCTCTCCCTCATGAGAGAATCCTGTTCTATTGTGTCGCGCCACCGTGGAGGGAGCAGTGCATGGACGAAAAACCAGTCGATTCGCTCAGCGAAAGCGAGGCGGCAAGCGAGTTGAAGCGGTTGGCGCAGGAGATCGCCGAGCACGACCGGCGCTACCATGGCGAGGACGCGCCGATAATCACGGATGCGGAATATGATGCGCTGACGCGGCGCAACCTCGCCATCGAACAGCGCTTTCCTGCTTTGGTGCGCGAGGATTCGCCCTCACGCAGGGTCGGCGCGCCGCCGGCGGAAGGCTTTGCCAAGGTGCGTCATGCGGTGCCGATGCTCAGCCTCGCCAAGGCCTATACCGACCAGGATGTCGCCGATTTCATCGTACGTGGCCGGCGGTTCTTTGATCGCGACAAGGATCTGGACATCGCCTTCACAGCTGAGCCGAAGATCGACGGGCTGTCGGCTTCGCTGCGTTATGAAGGTGGTGTGTTCGTGCAGGGAGCAACGCGCGGCGACGGCGCCGTTGGCGAGGACATCACCGCCAATCTGAGGACCATCGCCGACATTCCCAAGACCTTGAAGGGATCGGGCTGGCCCGAGGTCATCGAAATACGCGGTGAGGTCTACATGACCTACGCGGAATTCGAGGCGTTGAAGCAACGCTCGGCGGCGATCGGCGGCCAGGATTACGTCAATCCGCGCAATACGGCCGCCGGGTCGCTCCGTCAGAAAGACCCGTCCGTTACCGCCAGCCGCAACCTCAAGTTCTTTGCCTACGCCTGGGGCTTTACCACAAAGGATCCGGCTCCTACCCAGTACGATTCCGTGCAGAAATTCGCGGAGTGGGGATTCAAGGTCAGCCCGCTGATGGTCCGGGCAAGATCGGTCGAGGAACTGGTCGCGCATTATCACCTAATCGAGACCCAGCGCTCATCGCTTGGCTACGACATCGACGGCGTCGTCTACAAGGTCGACCAGTTGGAATTGCAGCGCAGATGGGGTTTCGTCACTGGCGAACCGCGCTGGGCCGTGGCCCACAAATTTCCAGCCGAACAGGCGATGACGACCGTGCTCAGGATCGACATTCAGGTGGGCCGTACCGGCACGCTGGCGCCCGTTGCCCGGCTTGCGCCCGTTACGGTCGGCGGCGTGGTGGTGGAGAACGTCACGCTTCACAATGAGGATTACATCAAGGGCTTGGACAGCAACGGCCAGCCGATCCGCGACGGCTATGACGTGCGTATCGGCGACACGGTGGTCATCCAGCGGGCAGGGGACGTCATTCCGCAGATCGTCAGCGTCGTCGCCGACAAGCGTCCGCCAGATGCCGTGCCCTACGAATTCCCGCACAAATGTCCGATCTGCGGCTCACCCGCAACGCGCGAAATCAACGAGAAGACCGGCAAGGAAGATTCCCGCCGACGTTGCACCGGCGAACTGATCTGCCCTGCACAGGCCGTCGAAGGATTGCGCCACTTTGTGTCGCGCGGCGCACTGGATATCGAAGGCCTGGGCGCGGAAAACATAGACCTGTTCTTCAATGCCGGGTTGATCAGGACAGCCGCCGATATCTTCACTCTCAGGGACCGCCGTCCCGCCGTCACCAAGGCGCTGGCGGAGCGGCGGGAAGAGCAGGCCAGGCAGCGTGAGGCCGCATCGGGCAAGACGCGCAAGAATGTACGCAGTGTCGAGGAACGCAACTACGACGGCCTCGACAAGCTCTTCGCTGCCATCGACGCTCGCCGCGAACCGGAACTCGATCGCTTCATCTTTGCGCTGGGCATCCGCCATATCGGCGAAACGACGGCCGCTGTGCTGGCCCGAACCTTCTCGACGATCGAGGAGTTGATCCGCATTGGCAAGGAGACAGCAGCGGCAGCCGATCCACACACCGTTTTTCCTTCCATCAACGGCATCGGCGACACGGTGATAGGCGCGCTTCGCGATTTCTTCGGCAATGAACGCAACGACGCCGTGCTTGAAGCGCTGCTTACACAGGTCCACCCGAAGCCGTACATCGTGAACGTCTCAGCCGATAGTGCGGTTGCCGGCAAGACGATCGTGTTTACAGGCACGCTGGAAAAGATGACGCGGCCCGAGGCCAAGGCGATGGCCGAACGTCTCGGCGCGAAGGTCGCCGGCTCGGTTTCTGCGAAGACCGATCTCCTGGTGGCAGGGCCAGGCGCCGGTTCCAAGCTGAAGGACGCGACCAAATTCGGCATCGAGGTGATCGACGAGGACACCTGGCTGCAGCGGATCGGCAAGGGCGGGTGATGGCGGCTGCGTTCAACGGTTTTGGGCAAAAGGCCATTCCCTTCCTCAAGGCGCTCGATTTTCATCAGAGCCGGGAGTGGTTTTTGGAAAACCGCGATCTTTTCGAGCGGGACCTACGTGATCCCTTCGGCGATCTGGTCGAGACGCTCTCCGAGCGCTTCACGGCCGCGGGGCTCGGTTTGCGCGGCGACCGCAAGAAGTCGCTGTTCCGGATTAACCGCGACGTGCGTTTTGCCAAGGACAAACGGCCCTACAACCGGCATTTGTCGGCGATCCTTTCGCCCGACGGCACCAAGATGGAACAGGGCGTGTTCTACGTCCATATCGGGCTCGAGCGCTGCTTTGCCGCCATTGCCTGGTGGCAGCCCGGACCGGAGCTATTGCTGGCGCTGCGCAACGCAATCGCGAAGCGGCCAGCTGAATTCCGCAGCCTCGTCGCGGCGCTGAAGAAGAATGGTCTCGAGTTCGACCCGGACGGCTGCATGAAGCGCACACCGCGCGGCTTCGAGCATATCGCCGAGCCCGATCTCGCTGCCGCGATCCGCAACCGGCATTTTGCCGTCCGGCACGCAATCGAGCCGGCGGATATCTACGGAGCTGGATTGGTCGACGAACTCATCGACTTCGTCATGCGGGCAAAACCGCTGCTCGACTGGGGCAGGGCGATCGAAGGCAAGGCTTCGCCGCGCTAGAGCGGGATGCGTTCAAATTGAACCGTGCATCCCCCTCTATCTGTCTGTTTTAGCCGCATTTCTGCGACGCCAAGTGATTCCACTTGGCTGCAAAATGCTCTAGCGGATAAATCAGACGGTCAAATGCGCCGCGCAGTGTAGAGGCTGGTGGTCATGTTGCGGGTTATGAAGCCTTGGAACTCGTCGCGGACGATGCGACCCAGCTCCGCCAGGATTGCTTCGCGGTCGCTGCGGATGTTGATATTGGAAAAAGTGGCATAGAGGGCGACCGTCTGGTCAGGATCGAGGACGAGCGACCAGACACTTGTCCGATGTTCGATGGCATCGAACGCGCCGGTTCGCTCCAGCGCCGCCACGCGGGCCTCGGCATCAAGGGCGAACGGAATACCATTTGAGCCCGCCGAAGGGCTCGAAGGCCCTTCAAGCAGTGCCTTCGTCGCATCATGAAAGGGATCGGGGCGACTGTTGTCGCCGAATACATTCCAGACCATTGCCCACCAGCCGCCCGGCCGAAGCAGCTCGGCGACCTTGACCAGCGCCGTGTCCTCATCCAGCCAATGAAAGGCAGTGGCGCTGACGCCGAGATCAAAACCGGCCTTCTTAAGGACGGCATCCTCAAACGCACAGACGCTCACCGAGAGCGCCTTGTCCTGAATAGTCTCGCAAAGGAAAGTCGCGAGGCGAGAATCCGGCTCGATGGCGAGCATAGGGCTCGCGCCCAGTTCGAGTAAGCGGCGCGTAGCAGTTCCTGTACCTGCGCCAATCTCGAACGTCGTCGTGCCATGCGCGAGACGGCACCGTTCACATAGAATTTCGAATACCCAATCAGGATAGCCAGGCCGCGTCGCGTGATAGCTGCCGGGATCGGCGCCGAAGGCCAGGCGGCCGAATTTTGGATCGATGAAAAATTCGCTCATTGCAACCACCTCTGGGGAACCACCTCTGGCCCTGGTCTGTGGCCGCCACTTTTGGCAAGGACCGATGGGCGCCAACGGATATGCCCTCCCAGGTGCCAAGCGTCTGATTTTTATCCACTGGGCATGGAGCGCGCTTGCCGCGACGCTTCAGCTGTCATTTCCGCTGATCGTTTGCCTCAAGCGAATTGGTGTGACAAGCCGGACCGCCCTCCCTACATAGGCCTTCCCGAGGAGCGATCGATGTCGGCGGAAGCAATCTCCGAAAACAGTGCGAAAAGCGATTTCTGGGACGGCGTACGGCTCAGCATGCCCGTCGTGGTGGCGTCGGCGCCGTTTGCGTTGCTGTTCGGGGCGCTCGCAGTCGACAACGGGTTTTCCGTGCTCGAAGCGTTCCTGATGAGCGCAACGGTGTTCGGCGGCGCCAGCCAGATGGTCGGCATCGAGCTGTTCGGCCAGCATGTCGCGCCGTGGCTGATCGTGCTGTCGATCTTCGCGGTGAATTTTCGCCATGTGCTCTATTCGGCTGGCATCGGCCGGCGCATCGCGCATTGGCCACTGATCCAGCAGGCGATAGGCTACTTCGTGCTTACCGATCCGCAGTTCGCGGTGGCCGAGCGCAAGGCGGAGGCCGGCGAGACCGTCGGGTTCACGTGGTATATGGGGCTTGGGCTGCCGGTCTATGTGTTCTGGATCATCGAAAGCGCGCTCGGCGCGATGTTCGGCAAGCTTATTCCCGACACCCATGCGCTGGGCATCGACTTCCTGCTGCCGATCTATTTTCTCGGCCTGGTCATGAGCTTCCGCAAGCGGCCGCTGTGGCTGCCGGTGGTCGTCGCCAGCGCTGCCGCCTCCATCATTGCCTATAAAACGGTCGGCTCGCCCTGGCATGTCTCCATCGGTGCGCTGGCCGGCGTGCTGCTCGCCGTCATCCTGCCGCCCCGCCACAGTGGCGTGGAGGCACGGCCATGAGCACGACCTTGTGGATCATTATCGCCGCTTCGATCGCGACCTATCTGACCCGCATCGGCGGTCATCTGGTGATCTCACGCTTCGACCATATCCATCCGCGCGTCGAAGCCGGGCTGAACGCCGTGCCGGCGGCGGTGCTGACCACGCTGGTGGCGCCGGCGGCGCTCAGCGCCGGACCGGCGGAATGGGCCGCCTTGATCGTTGCCGGCCTGGTCTCACTGCGCGGCGGCCTGATGGCGATGTTCCTGGCGGGTGCTGCCGTGCTGATCCTCGCGCGGCAGCTCGTCGGCTGATCGACTTTTGCCCTGGCGGCGAGAGCACATATGCGCTTTGCCGTAGCGACTATTGCCGCGCCGACCCGCAACAGGCTCAGCCGGATCGCCTCCGCTCTCTCCTGGTGGGCGCAACGCACGGCGTCGCTATAGAGCGCTTCGCGCTGCTTCGGCGTCAATGCGCTTAGATCGATCGGCTGGATGCCGAAGGGCTCACGCGACATTTCCATCTCCCCTGGTTTGCCGTGTTGATCGGCAGCTACACCGGCGATTTACGGGAAAGGCATAATCAGCTAAAATGAATAATTAAGATCGTTATGTTCTCTAGGAGAGATGTATGGATTTGGCCGATCTGCGCATCTTCCGCACGGTGGTGCGCGAGGGCGGAATCACCAGGGCGGCGGAAAAACTGTTTCGCGTGCAGTCGAACGTGACCACTCGCATCCGGCAGCTCGAGGAGGATCTCGGCGTGCAGCTGTTTATCCGGGAGGGCAAGCGCCTGCACGTATCGCCGGCCGGTCACAAATTGGTCGGCTATGCGGATCGGCTGCTGGCGCTTGCGGAGGAGGCGCGAACGGCGATGCTCGATCCACGCCCGCGCGGCACGCTTCGCCTAGGTGCCATGGAGAGCACCGCTGCGGCACGGCTTCCAAGTCTGCTCGCCGATTATCACGCACGTTATCCCGAAGTGGAAATCCAGTTGCGCACCGGCAATCCGCAGGTTCTCGCGACCGCCATGCTTGCCGGCGAACTCGATGCAGCCTTCGCCGCCGAGCCGATCGCCGACGCTCCGTTCGAAAAGCAGTCAGCATTCCAGGAGCAGCTGGTCATTGTCTCGGCGGCATCGCGCGTTTCGATCGACGACCGCCTGGACATGCCAAAAACCATGATAGCCTTCGAGCACGGCTGCCCGCACCGCAAGCGGCTGGAACAATGGTATGCGCGCAGAGGGTTCATGGCCGAGAAAACCATCGAGCTTGGTTCATACCATGCCATCCTTGGTTGCGTGGTGGCTGGCATGGGCATAGCGCTGATGCCGAAAAGTGTCCTTTCGGGTTTCCCGGAGAGCCGCTGGTTAAAGCTGCACGAACTGCCCTCTGACGAAGACAATGCCGTCACGGTGTTGTTCTGGCGCAAGGGAGCCAGTTCTCCCAATGTCACGGCTTTGCAAGAACTGCTTGCGGAGCAAAGCCTGTCAACCGGGGTTGCGGCCGCGACTATTGCTTGAAGTCGTGCGGCAGCGGGGCGGTTGCTTTTTCCAGCCAGGCCAGCGTTTCGCCGTCGAGCATCGGTCCGATCTCGGCCAGTACGCGCGCGTGGTATTCGTCGAGCCAATGGAGCTCGTCACGAGTCAGCAGGTCCGACCGGACCAGCCGCTTGTCGATCGGCGCCAGCGTCAGCGTCTCGAAGCCGTGCATGGCGATGTCGCCGCCCTCGATTGCCTCGGCCGGCGTCACCAGGATCAAGTTCTCGATGCGGATACCGTAGGAACCTTCCTTGTAATAGCCGGGCTCATTGGAAACGATCATGCCGGCCAGCAGCTTTTCGGTTCCGGTCTTGGCGATACGCTGCGGGCCCTCATGCACGGCAAGATAGGAGCCGACACCGTGCCCGGTGCCATGGGCGAAGTCGCATCCGTGTCTCCACAGCGCCAGGCGGGCTATGGCATCGATTTCGGAGCCGCGCGTGCCCTGGGGGAAGCGCAGCATGGAGATGCCGATCATGCCCTTCAGCACCAGCGTGAAGCGCTCGCGCATCTCCTCGGTCGGCGTGCCAATCGGCACCGTGCGGGTGATGTCGGTGGTGCCATCCTGGTACTGCCCGCCGGAATCGAGCAGGAACAGCTCGCCATCCCCCAGCTTGCGATTGGTGGCGCGGGAGACGCGGTAGTGCATGATGGCGCCGTTAGGACCAGCGCCGGAGATGGTATCGAACGATACGTCGCGCAGCGGCATTTGCGTTTCTTCGCCGGTTTGACGGCGCGTCTCCTCAAGCCGGGTGACAACGGCAATTTCGTCGAGCGTGCCGGGCTTCTGGCGATCGAGCCAGCACAGCAGCTTGGCGACCGCGGCGCCGTCGCGGCGATGCGCGGCGCGTGCGCCGGCGATCTCAGCTTTGTTCTTTGTTGCGCGTGGAATGCGGGCCGGATCGGGCACGGCAATGACGGTGCCGCCATTGTCCTCGACCAGCATTCTGAGCTTGTCCGCCGCGAGAACCGGGTCCAGCGCGATTTTTGCGCCGCCCTTGGCCCGGGTGACGATCGCCGTTTGGAATTCACCTGGCTCGTGCAATTCGGCGAGCTGCGTCAGATAGGCCGCGACGGTGCGCGAAAACTTGCGCTGGTCCATGAAAAGCAGATGCGAGCCGTCGGCGGCCAGCACGGCAAAGCCGAGCGCCAGCGGTGTGTGCGGTACGTCGCCGCCACGAATGTCGAAGGCCCAGGCAATGGAGGAGGGGTCGGTCAGCACGGCATGGGTGGCGCCGTCCTTCTCGATGGCCGCCGCCAGCCGCACCAGCTTGTCTTTGGCCAGTTCGCCGGCAAAGCCGATCGGGTGGATCTCGACAGGCGCCAGTGGCGGCCCGGGCTGATCCTGCCAGATGGCGTCGATTGGATTTTGTTCGAGCGGCACCAGTATCGCGCCTGATTTCTCCGCCGAGGCTTTCAGCGCCTTGACGTCACTGATCGTATGCAGCCACGGATCGAAGCCCAACCGCACGCCCTTGCCGAGATTGTCCTTGATCCAGTTGGCCGGCGGGTTGTCGACAAGACTCTCGATCGAAAAGATGTCGAGATCGACTTCCTGGCGCACCTGCAGCGTATAGCGCCCGTCGACAAACATGACGGCGCGCTCGCCAAGCACAATGGCGACGCCGGCCGAGCCGCTGAAGCCGGTCAGCCATTTCAGCCGTGCCGAGCGGTCGGCGACATATTCGCCCTGGTGCTCGTCGGCGCGGGGCACGATGAAGCCATCCAACCCGTTCGCCGCCAACCATTGGCGCAGCATTGCCACGCGCGGCTTGCCAACGGCCGGATCGCCGGCGGAATCGAAGGTCTGGAACATGTCGGCTCTCCTCGAATGCTGGCGCGACCGTAGCGCATGACTTCGAAAATCGGAATCGATTTTCGGAACGATTATGCCTGGCTACTGGTGTCTTTTTGCGCATAGAGCCATGCAAAATCGGCGATTTCAAAAAGCGTCAGCAAGACTTACCTTCTTAACGTGGAGGAAAGTGTCTTGCTGCCTGCAAAGGAGACCATGATGTCCACGATTTCAGCCAGACGCGGATTTTTCAGAAACGCCATGAACGCGCTGATCGAAGCTCGCCAGCGCGAAGCGGGCCGGTATGTGAGCGGCGTTCTGCTTGGCTTTGACGACGAAACGCTGAAAGCTCACGGCTACGATCGCGAACAGCTGAAGAAAGCGGCGAACTCGCGCTAGGCTTGAGGAAATTCCGGCTTTGCTTGAAAGCGTCGCGCCTCAGCGCTTGAGGTGAATCGTCACCCAGCCCTCGCGGTGCAAGGTGCGGACGTGCCGGAATTTCTGGCCGACATAGGCTGCGATTACCGCGTCGCGCTGGCGCTCGAGGATGCCCGACAAAACGATCGAGCCACCGAGCGCGATATGTCCGGCCATTTGCGGCGCCAGACGCATCAGCGGCCGCGCCAATATATTGGCGACGATCAGGTCGAAGGGCGCACGCGCGGCAAAGATCGGATGATGAAAACCGGGCGCCGCCACCGTTTCGACGAGCCCCTTGACATGGTTCAGCCGCGCATTGGCGGCGGCCACCTTGACGGCGACCGGGTCGATGTCGGTCGCCAGCACCCGAATATGCGCGAGCTTGGCCACTGCGATGGCGAGCACCGCACTGCCGGTGCCAAGGTCGAGCGCGTTGCGCGGATGCTCGCGCCGTACGACCTTCTCCAGCATTTCGAGGCAGCCGGCGGTGGTGCCGTGGTGGCCGGTGCCGAAGGCAAGGCCGGCCTCGATCTCGATGGCGAGTTCGCCGCTGTGGCGCTTCCTGCGGTCATGCGCGCCATGGACGACGAAGCGCCCGGCCCGCACCGGCTTCAATCCCTCCAGCGAGCGCGCCACCCAGTCGATGTCGGGCAGCGCTTCGCGCGCTATCGGTTTCGACAATGACAGACCGGCAAGGATGTCCCTAAGCCGCGCCTCGACCGCATCGACGTCGTCGTCGGCATAGAGCGATACTTCGTGGATGTCGCGGTCCTCGTCGACCTCGAGCACCGCAATCGGCAGGCCTTCATCGTCGAACGCCGCACCGAGCGCCGCGAAGATGCGATCAGCCTCGATCTTGCCCGCGGTGAAATACAAACGCGTCTGCGTCATTATCGGATATGTCAACCTTCCGCCGCCAGCCGTTTGAGCTTGACGATGGCGGCGTCCGGGCTTTCGCCATAGGCAATGGTGCCGGCAAAATCGCCCTTGGCATTGAGCAGCAGCACCGAAGCGGTGTGGTCCATCGTGTAGTCGCCGTCGTTCGTGTCGACTTTCTTCCAGTAGATGCCGAAGGACTTGGCCATGGCGTGGACCTTGTCCGGATCGCCGGTGATGCCGAGGATGCGATCGGAGAAATTGCTGACATAGGTGTTCATGATTTCGGGCGTATCGCGCTCCGGGTCGACCGTAACGAAATAGGCACGCAGGTTCTTGCCGTCGTCGCCCATCGTCTTCAGCCAGCCGGCCAACTCGAAAAGCGTGGTCGGGCAGACTTCCGGACAATGGGTGAAGCCGAAGAAGACGACGCTGGGGTGGCCGCGAAAGGCGGCTTCGGTGACCGGCGCGCCCTTCTGGTCGACCAGCGTGAAAGGTGCTCCGAACGGCTCGCCGCCATAGTGTCCGCGGTACCAGTCGAAGGTGAGCCAGCCGATTCCGGCGGCCATCAGGACGAGAATACCGACCAGAATTGAACGCATCATCAGTGAAGTCCGTCGTTATTTCCATCGGGCGCCGGATTGGCGCCGTGAAGGCCCTGGCTCGGCGAACACTCTTAGCGGTTCGGTCGCGCCGACGCAAAGATGTCGCGTTGCCGCAACCGGCAAATGCTGTGGGAGGCGATCTGCTTGCAAAGCGCTGCCGTTCGTCCCACCTGAGGTCGGCAAAATTCGAACCCGCAGGAGGCCTCTTTGCGAAAACTGATTGGCGGCGCGTTGGCCGCATGCCTGGTCATTGGTGCCGGCTCGGCCGTCGCCGAGGAAGTCGGCAAGGTCGGCGTCGATTGGCTCGGCAACGATATCATCGTCGAGGCGATCAAGGATCCGAAGGTCGAGGGCGTGACCTGCCACGTCTCCTATTTCGACCGTGGCGTGATCGACCGCCTGCAGAAAGGCAACTGGTTCGAGGACCCGTCCGATTCTTCGATCTCCTGCCGCCAGACCGGACCGATCACCATTGGCGACATTGACATGAGCGAGGCCGGCGAAGAGGTGTTCAAGCAAGGCATCAGCCTGATCTGGAAAAAGCAGGTGGTGAACCGCATCTACGACAAGGCCAACGAGACGCTGATCTACCTGTCGCATTCGCGCCAGGTGCAGGATGGCTCGGCAAAAATGTCGGTCACCACCGTGCCGCTCTACGGCCAGAACGTGGTGTGGACCAGCGGCAAGCCGAAATAAAGACTTAAGGTGCTACAGGGTCCTTGGCGCGTCCAAACGGATGCGCGGCGCTGCACTCGGCTTGCGAGACTATGCGCGCGGGCGTAAAGCGCGCGCATGGACCGTCCCGAACACCTTGTCCTGAAAGATCCCGAGCCGCGCATCCATCCGACGGCGGAGCTGAAGGCGTGCAAGCTTGGACGCTACGCGTCGATCGGCGAGCGGGTCATCTTACGTGAAGTCATGGTTGGGGACTTCTCCTACTTCGAGCGCCACGCCGAGGCGATCTATACGACGATCGGCAAATTCTGCTCGATTGCCGCCAACAGCCGCATCAATGCGCTGGAGCATCCGGTCGAGCGGCTGACGCAGCACAAGATCAGCTATCGGCCTAACGAGTACTTCCGCTGGCTGGGTGTCGATCAGCTATTCCGGGACCGGCGACGGGCGAAAGCCGTCAGCATCGGCCATGATGTCTGGATCGGCCATGGCGCCGTGATCATGCCTGGCATAGTGATCGGCAATGGCGCGATCGTCGGTGCCAACGCGGTGGTGACGCGCGACGTGCCGGCCTATGCAATCGTCGCCGGCGTTCCGGCCAGGCCAGTGCGGCAGCGCTTCAGCGCGGAAACTGCAGCCCGGATCGAACGTCTCGCCTGGTGGGACTGGCCGGTCGAGAAACTGGCCAGAGCAGTTCCCGACATGCAGGCCTTGCCCATCGAGGCTTTCCTCGACCGCTGGGAAAACGACGCCGCCTGATCGTTGCGAGCGCGGCGCGTGCGCGGTTTGACCGTGAATTCCTCCTCGCAGGGAACTCGAAGCAGCTGCCGATTGTTTCTCCCTGCCATGATCGAAAAGCTGTTCACCAGGATCGCCAACTATATCGCCCATCTTGCCGGTCTGCCGCCGACGTTTGCCGTCTGTTTCCTGATCATTGTGGTCTGGGCGGCAAGCGGTCCGGTCTTCGGCTTTTCCGACACGTGGCAGCTCGTCATCAATACCGGCACCACGATCGTCACCTTCCTGATGGTGTTTCTCATCCAGAACACCCAGAACCGCGACAGTGCAGCGATCCAGGCCAAGCTCGACGAGTTGATCCGCGTCAGCAAAGCCAAGAATACCTTTATCGGCATCGAACACCTGACCGA
Organism: Mesorhizobium sp. M1328; assembly: GCF_040318075.1. Taxonomy (NCBI): domain Bacteria; kingdom Pseudomonadati; phylum Pseudomonadota; class Alphaproteobacteria; order Hyphomicrobiales; family Phyllobacteriaceae; genus Mesorhizobium; species Mesorhizobium sp. M1328. Next base: position 80,710 of record NZ_JAMYLO010000006.1, read on the forward strand.
ATCCGAAGTCGAGGAAATCCGCGCGAAATGTGAACGTGCGGCGAAGCGGCACGACGAACAGATCGCCGACATGGCCGCAGCAAAAGCCGTGGCTAAGAAGCGCAACGCTAAGAAGCACACGGCGGCGTGAGCGAGCTTGTTGTTAGGCTTCCCAACAGAGCCTACGCGAACGGCCGCGGGATCATTTCATGAATGCTGCAAAGGCTTCCTTGTAGTCCGGGTGCCAGCGCGACAGAGCGGGGCGGTTCTCGATGATGTCGCCAATCGCCCAGGCCATGCGCTTTTCGTCCATCGACCGGGTCGCCTCGTTATCGGGACACAGGATGTAGAAATCGCCGCGCCGCAGCGAGGCCAGCATGAAGTCGATGACCTGCTCGCCCGTCCAGGCGCCGGCCGGCTTTTCGGTCGCACCTTCGGTCAGGCCGGTAAAGGTAAACCCGGGGATGAGCAAATGCGCCGCGACATTGGCGCCGGGCTCGTTGCGCAGCGCGTGTGCAAGGCCCTCGGTATAGGTCTTCACGCCAGCCTTGGAGACGTTGTAGGCGAGGTTGCCGGGCGGCGTGGTGATGCCTTGCTTGGAGCCGGTGTTGACGATCAGGCCAGGTTTTCCCGCCGCCAGCATGCGCGGCGCGAAGGCCTCGACGCCATGGACGACGCCCCAGAAATTGATGTCCAGCAGCCGCTTCCAGGCCTCGCGGTTCTCCCAGGGCTTGCCGGGGTTGTTGCCGACGCCGGCATTGTTCATCAGAAGCGAGACGTCGCCGAAGGCGCCGAATGTCCTTTCGGCCAGACGGTCGAGCTCGTCGGCTTTCGAGACGTCAGTGGCAACGGCAAGCACGGCACTGTCGCCGGCGATGGCGGCGACCGCGTGTCGGGCCTCATCGAGGCGTGCGCCGCCGATGTCGGCCAGCACGATCTTCATGCCCATCGCCGCCAGCCGTTTGGCCGCGGCGAGGCCGATACCGCTGGCCGCGCCGGTGATGACGGCGACATTACCGGAGGCAAGTGCGGGCAGGGCGGTCTGGATCTCGGCGTCGGTGGTCATGATTTTCTCCTGTTCTGGCCGCGGCGAACTTAGCGCGGAACGAGGCTCGCGCAAGCCGATGCCGCCATCTTCGGGTTGACCGCGTCGGCGGGCGCTGCGCATGCTGATATCGAAAAAGGAGACTGACGATTGACCGACTGGATCGAGATCCTGAAAGAACAGACCGCAACCGGCGACCAGATGAGCCGCGAAGTGCCGCAAATGCTTGCCAATCCCGACATCAGCGAAGCGCAAGTGAAAACGCTGTTTTCGGCGCTCGAAAAACAGGCGGAGTTCGTCGAAAAGCTGCGTATGGCGCTGGAAAAGTTCGGCCACGATTTTTCAGTGATCAAGGCGGCCGAGCGGCTGGAGGAGCGCTACGCCGACCTAGCCGCTTCGGTAGCGGAAAAGCTGAAGGAAATGCGAGGCTAGAGCCTGTTCCATCCCGATAAAACTCGGGATCGGGCTCTATCTTCTCGTTTGACCATGATCTTTCCGAAACCGGCATCCACTTTTCGCTGACGCGGTCCTTCGGTTCGGGATCATGATCTGTCTATTTCTCGATTAGCCGCTCGAAGCGCCTGTCCGGCACTAACCAGATCAGCGCCACGAGAACGTAGATCGAGACACCGATCCAGTGATTGACGAAGGTCAGTGCGACGCCGGCGATATAGAGGGCTAGCGAGATCTTTCCCTTGAGGTCATTGCCCAACGCCCTGGCGAAAAGGGTCTCGCTGCCGTGCAGCCGATGCAGGGCCATGGTGAGGATGTTGAAGCCGACGGCGCAGAGCGCCAGGCCGATGCCATAGACGGCGACAGGCACCGGCGCGAAATGGTTCTCGCCCATGAAGGCTGTCGTCGCCGGCATCAGCGACAGCCAGAACAACAGGTTGAGGTTCGCCCACAGCACGCGGCCGTCGACCCGCTGCACGGCATGGAACATGTTGTGCAAATTGTTCCAGTAGATGCCGACATAGATGAAGGACAGCACATAGCTGAGGAATATCGGCCAGAGCGGTGTCAGCGCGGAAAAATCCTCGCCATGCGGCACCTTCAATTCCAGCACCATGATGGTGATGATGATGGCGACCACGCCATCGGTGAATGCCTCGACCCGTCCTTTGCCCATGAATCTCCCCTGACAATCGGCTGAAGTTAAAAGAGGATCTCGCTCAGCGCCATCGGCAAAGCTGCCAAACTTGTCAGGAGCAAGTCGGGGAGGGGGAACGGCTGACGCGAAACAGGCGTTAGGGTGTCAGATCCCGAACAGCAAAAGGTCCGAAAAATGACCGCTCACGCTCAAGTCATGACGCGCGATCACGAACTCGGCGGCCGCGCTGCAGCGGCCGCCGTGGCCGCCATGATCGCGGCTCTTTTCGCCGGCAGCACGGCGCTGACGCCGCTTTACATCATCTACAAGCAGGTCTTCGGCTTCTCGCAGATCACTTTGACGCTGGTCTACGCCGTCTATGTCATCGGCAATCTGGCGGCGCTGCTGATGTTGGGGCGTGTGTCCGATGTCATCGGGCGCCGTCCAATGGCATTGGCCGGGATGGCGGTGGCCGTCGTCAGCGCGGTGGTGTTCCTGTTCGCCGAAAATGTCGCCTGGCTGGACATCGCCCGAATTCTGAGCGGATTAGGAATCGGGGTCGGCGCGGGTACCGGCACCGCATGGCTCGCTGAATTGCTGTCGACCGACGACAAGTCACAGGCGGCGACGATTGCCACCAGCACCAATTTCCTCGGCCTCGGCCTTGGTGCGCTGGGGGCCGGGTTGCTCGCCGAATATGCGCCTTGGCCGCTCAGGCTGACATTCGTCGTCTACCTGGCGATGCTCGCGACTGTAACCCTGCTGGTCTGGCGCACGCGGGAAACCGTTTCGCGGCCGGGGAAACTGGCTGACGTTTCGATGCGGCCGCGGCTTTCCGTGCCCAATGACATCCGCGCAAGTCTCGTTGCGCCGGCGGTGACCGGCTTTGGCGCAATGGCGCTGGTCGGCTTTTATGCAGCACTCGCACCGAGCATTTTGGCGCAGCAGCTGCACGTAATCAACCATGCCGAAGCCGGCGCTCTGTTCTTTGAATTGGCGATCGTGACGGCCGTCACCATTGTAGCGACGGCACGTCTTTCGAGCCGAGCCGCGATGTTCGCGGCGCTTGCGCTGATCCCAACCGTCGCGCTGATTGTTGCGGCGCAGGTCTTCGCATCGATGGCCATAATGATTGCCGGGACCGCCTTGTGCGGCGTGGCCGCAGCGCTCGGCTATCGCGGCGGCTTGCAAGTGGTGAACGAGATAGCGCCTGCGGACCGGCGCGCCGAAGTGGTCTCCGCCTTCTTCATCTGCTGTTTTTGCGGCAACGCGCTGCCGGTGATCGGCATCGGCATCCTGTCGACCGTGGCGAGCGCGACCGTGGCGAGCCTGGCCTTTGCCGGGATGATCGTCACATTTTCCCTGGTGGCGCTCTGGTTTGGCGCGAAATACGCGCGCTGAGCCGGCCTTTCAGCCGTTCGGCGTCTCGGGCGACAGGTGCGCGCGCTGGCGCGGTACGCCGAGGCCGGTATCCGGCGGTTCGCCGGCAGCCGGCCGGCTCTCGATCATGTGCAGGCTGCGCCAGCGGCCGAAGCGATAATAGGCCGCGGCCAGCGCGAGCGAGGTTATAGAGCCGGCCGGAAAGCTCCACCACAGCGCTTCCTCGCCGATCACGCTTCGCAAGAAATAGGCGAAGCTGGTGCGCACCAGCAGCACCGAGATCACCAGGATGATCAGCGGCGGCATCACCGCACCGGTGGCACGCACGGTGGCGAAGAGCACGATGGTGATGCCGAACAGGGTGAAGGACCACGACGCGATCTTGTTGATGTGAGTGGCGATGTCGATCGCTGCACTGTCGCTGCCGAGGAAGAGGCTGAGCACCGCGCGATCGAACACGAACAGCAGCGCGACAAGAACGCCGGTAAGCAGAAGGTTGAAGCCGACGCCGGAGGCGGCGATGCGGCCGATCCGGTCCCAGCGCCCGGCGCCGACATTTTGCGCCGCCATGGACGAGACCGCGGCGCCGATGGCGAGCGCCGGCATCTGGATATAGGTCCAGAGCTGTGCGGCTATGCCGTAGGCAGCCGCGACCTGCGAGCCGTACGAGTTGACCATGCCCATCACCGTCAGCGCCGCGGCCGAAACGACGATCATCTGCAGGCCCATCGGCACGCCCTTGAAGACGACAATGCGCAGCAGCGCCGGGTCCGGCCGCAGCAGAGCAAGATTGGCGCCGGCCAGCCGCAGCGGGTGCTTGCGTGCATAAAGCACGATCAGGATGGCAACCACGCTTGCCGTCTGGCCGATCAGCGTTGAGGCGGCCGAGCCGGCGATGCCGAGTTCGGGGAACGGGCCGATGCCGAGGATGAGCAACGGGTTCAAAACGACGTCGAGCACGACGGCCAGCGCCATAAAAAGGAAAGGCGTCCGCGAATCGCCGGCGCCGCGCAGCACCGTCATGACGAAGGAGAGCAGGTTCATCATCGGCACGGCCAGGAAGATGATGCGCAGATAGGAGCGCGCCAGCGGCAAAGCATCGGCCGGCGTGCCGAGCGCATCGAGGATCGCATCGACCCAGATCCAGCCGCAGACCGCGAACACCACCGAGACGAGGAAGAAGAAGGTGGCGCTGGTGCCGACGATGCGCCGGGCTTCGGGCAGGTCACGAGCGCCGACGGATTGCGCCACCAGGATGGTCGCCGCCATGCCGATGCCGAACACCGTGCCGAGGATGAGAAACAGCACGAGGTTTGCATTGGACGTAGCGGTCAGCGCCGCTTCACCGAGGAAACGACCGACCCACACGGCATTTATCGAGCCGTTGAGCGACTGCAGCACATTGGAGCCGAGCACCGGCAGGGCAAACAGCAAAAGGGTACGCGGGATAGGCCCACTGGTGAGGTCGCCGGTCCGCCGGCGCGGGGGCATGTTGTCGTCCATGGCAGGCAACTCGGCGAAGGCTTGTCTGAGTCCGCAATGATTGCCGATTTAACGGGAGAGGTCGATGCGGCGTCGCAAATTCCGCCCGGCGTGCCTTGATCTAAGCATTTCTCAAATCTTCCGGAATCGTATATTGATCCCCACGCGTGGGGCCGCATTTTCCTGGATCTCATGGGTAAGCCGGGGGGCTCATGTCCGATATTCCGTTGTTTTTTGAGCGCCTGAACCGGCGCGCGTTTCTTGGTGCATCCGCTCTGGGCGCGGCCTCCGTGGCTCTTTCGTCCTGCACCACGACGGACGTGGCGGCGCCGCCGGTGACAGCGGCGCCGAGCGAGCCGGCTCTCGGCGATGCGGCAAGCATGTATGCGGCGCGCGTCGACGAGGGCTATCAACTGCCGGCAATCCCGGTGGCCAAGGTCGATCCGAAATTCGTGCGTCAAATCGTGTCCGACCCGACCGGAGAAAAACCCGGCACGATCGTCGTCGATACGTCCGAGCACTTCCTCTATCTGGTGCGCGACGGCGGCAAGGCAATTCGCTATGGCGTCAGCCTCGGCAAGGCCGGTTTCGGATGGACCGGCAGCGCCGTGGTTCAGGCGAGGAAAAAGTGGCCGGTCTGGACGCCGCCGCCGGAAATGATCCAGCGCAGGCCGGAACTGGCGAAATACAAGGACGGCATGCCGCCCGGCCCGCAGAGCCCGCTTGGCGCGCGCGCGCTGTATCTCTTCCGCGACGGCAAGGACACAATGTACCGGCTGCACGGCACGCCGGAGTGGGATTCCATTGGGAAGAACGCTTCCTCCGGCTGTGTGCGCTTTATGAATCAGGACATTATCGACCTCTACAGCCGCGTCGACGGCGTCGTGCCGGTCTTCGTGCGCCCGAACCTGTCGGCTGCCGGGAAGATCGCCGCCGTGTCGAACAGGACGGCCGACCCGATCGATGCCGGCGTGCCAAAGGACGCGGAGATGTTGAGGTAAGTGCCTTCGACGGGATCCTCAGTCGCAGGTTTGCGACGCCTAGGACACCGTCCTTGCGCGGGCGAGCCGCAACTGAAGGGCACGACCTTCAATCGCGCCAGCTTAGGCGGACGCGTTCGGCGCGTCCGCCTGTATGGGTCCGCTACTTCCCGGCGAGGCCGGGAATCGTGACCTGATAAACCAGGAACATGGTGTCGACATCGGCGCCATCCTCGGCCTTGTAGGGCGCGCCTACCTGGAAACCGTCCTGGGTGAGGAAGTCGTTGTCATTGGCGACGAACAGGAAATAGTCGTCGGGCAGCTTTGGGTCGAGGACGCTCACCACCGACATCGCCTCCCATTTCTCCGAAAGGTTGTTGCGGTCATTGGGCGCGCCATTGTGCAGCCCGAAGCGGCCGAACTCGGTCTTGTCGTTGATGTCAATGAACGGCGTCAGCTTGGCCGGCGTCACCGAGGTATCGAGCTCACCTTTGGGCGCAACCGGCTTGTCCTTGTCGAACTCGGTGCCGGTGATGTCGGTTGCCGCCGACACATCGAGGACGCTGATCTCGCGATGGAGCGAGGTGTCGCCCTTCACCCCCTGGCCGTTGCCGCTGTCGCGCGCCAGCATCAGGAAGGTCTTGTCCGACAGAGCCACGATTTCGCTCTGCGCGGCAATCTTGGTCTTGCCCTTGGCATCGGTGAACACCGGCAGCGGCACGACATATTCATGCGCAAGCTTGAGTTGGGCCGGATCCGAGGCATCGTAGACCAGCGCGCGCGTGTTCTGGCGCGTCGAAGCGGAATCGCCACCATCTTGTCTGGGTGCCGACTGCAGCACGGCGATCAGGAACTTGCCGTCCGGCGTCAGTGCCATGCCTTCGAGGCCCTGGTTGTTCTGGCGGCCGGTTTCGGGATCCTTCGGATCTGGGTCTGCCGCGCCAGGTCCCGGATTGTCGGACGCGAAGTTCGGCGTCCCGTGACGCATCGGGACAAGCGCCGCCGGCGGCTGCGTTGCCGACATCAGACGCCCATCGGCGGAGAAGCGGTAGATGTTCGGACCGTATTCGTCCGAGATGAACATCGTGCCGTCGGGCAGCCGCACGATCGCCTCGTTGTCGAGCGCAAGCTTGCCGTTGGCTTCGGGCAGGATCGGCATGTCGTCGGTCGCGGCGCGCACGCCGTTGAGCGGATCGAGGCCGGTTGCGTCGGCGCCCTTGTCGTCGGTCAAAAGCATGGTGTCGGCTAAGGTTGCCTTGAGGCCGGACTGTTCCTGGCCGGTGGCCGGTGCCGCACCCGGCGCGATCGGGACGAACTCGAGAGCGATCGTGTTGAGGCGCGGACGGTAATCGGTGGTGCCGACGACATTGTAGCCGCGATCCGGCAGCAGCCACAGCGAGCCCTTATAGCCGTCGGGGCCATGCGTCCAGCCGGCAGCGTCGATCGCCATGCCCGAGCCGGAGCCAAACGTCTCGCCGAACTTGTCCTTCTGGCTGGCCGGGATGCGGCCGACACCGACTAGGCCCTTGTTGACGAAGCTGACGCCGCCGACGGTCGCGGCGTCTTCAGCCGAGGCCGAGGTCAAGGCGGTGAACATCGCCAGCGCGACGGCGAGGGACGCGTTTCGGTGCAGGTTTTTCATGGAAATCCTCTTTGTGACAAAGCTGCCGGGACATGAAAAAGCGCCGCGTCGCATCAAGGATGCCGCGAAAGCCTTCGGAGAAGCGATCTAGGACGCGAACATGATACTTGCGTGACAGTGCCGCGTTTGCTTGTCCCCCCGTGGTCGCAACTGGCCTGGGTATGGCGAATTCGTCGCCGCCGAGCGAGCAATTAACAACTTTACAAATAATCATTCTTATGTAAAGTCATGACAATGAAAGGTCCCCGATGACTGCCTATCGTTTCGCCACCCGCCTCAATTCCTTTGCCTCGGGGCCACAGTCCGAGTGGCCCGATCTTGTCGGCAAACCGTCTATGCTGCAAATGGCGGCACGTGCGGCGAAGGTTGCGGAGTTGACCGATCTCGACCTCAACTTCCCCGACCATGTCGATGAAAAGCCTGCGGATATGGCGCGCAAACTCGGCGATTTCGGGCTTTCCATCAATGGCTTCGCCATGCGCTACTACTCTAACCCGGCTTTCAAGCTCGGCGCCTTCACCAATCCGGATCCTTCCGTTCGCCGCGAGGCTATCGACCTGACCAAGGCTGGCATCGACGCCGCGCGCGAGGCCGGCGCCAGCCTGATGACATTGTGGTTGGGGCAGGATGGCTTCGACTACGCCTTCCAGGCTGACTACGCAACACTTTGGCAACACGAAATCGATGGTATTCGTGAAGTAGCGGCGCATGATCCGGGCTGTCAGATCAGCCTTGAATACAAACCCAACGAGCCGCGCTCCTACAGTCTGATGCCCGATGCGGCGACGACGTTGCTGGCCATCCGCGAGATCGGCCTGCCCAATCTCGGCGTGACGCTCGATTTCGCCCATGTGCTCTACGCCGACGAGCAGCCGGCTTTCGCCGCCGCCCTCGTGGCACGGCATAGCAAGCTGCTCGGCGTGCATCTCAACGACGGCTACGCCAAGCGCGACGACGGCTTGATGGTCGGGGCCGTGCATACGCTGCAGACGATTGAGTTGCTCAGGCAGATCCGCCGCGACGGCTACGCCGGCGCCATCTACTTCGACACGTTCCCCGACATGACCGGGCTCGACCCGGTCCACGAATGCGAAGTCAACATCGCGACTGTGAAGCGCATGCTGCGCGTCGTCGATCGGCTGGACGGGGACAATCGCCTGTCGACTGCCGTCGACCGTCAGGACGCGGTCGCGTCGCAGGCCATCATCCAGGAAGCCATGCTCGGGCCGGACAGCTGAGGCCGGGGCCATCACCGTTTTCAACAAGGGAGGAAGACCATGAAATTTCTGTTTGCCACCGCCACCGCTGCCCTGATGGCGCTGTCCATAGGCTCGGCGTTTTCCGCAGACCTCGCGCCGCTCAATTCCGACACCGAGAAGGATCGCATCGACTGGTCGCAGCTCGAGGCCAAGTTCGGGGCCTTCCCCAAGCTGCCCGAGGGCACCAAGGCGGGTGCGGTCTCCAAGACGCTGACCAACGAATACTGGCGCTCTCTGGGTGAGGGCTACAAGTCGTTCGGCGACCGCATCGGCGTGCCGGTCGTGTATCAGGCGGCGCAGAGCGAGGGCGACCAGCTCGGCCAGCTCACCATCGCCGAAGGCCTGGTTACGCAAGGCTACAACGTGCTGCTCGTTTCGCCGCAGACCGACTCCAACCTGCAGCCGATCATGGAACAGGCCAAGGCCGCCAACGTGCCGGTGGTCAACGTCAATGACGCGGTCATCCCGCAGGCCGAGTACTATGTCGGCAATGTCCAGCGCGACAATGGCGTGCGCGTCGCCAAATGGTTCATCAAGAACCGGCCGGATGGGGGCAAGGTCGCCATCGTCGAAGGCCAGGCCGGCGTCTACGCCGCCGTCCAGCGCACCGACGGCTTCAAGACCACCATCACTGAAGCCGGCAAGTTCGACGTCGTCGCCAGCGTCCCCGGCAACTGGGATCGTCAGACCTCCTACGACGCGGCCACCAACATCCTGCAGCAGCATCCCGACCTGATCGGTTTCTATGCCAACAATGACGGCATGGCGCTGGGCATCGTCGAGGCGGTCAAGGCAGCCGGTCTGCAAGACAAGGTGGCCGTCTTCGGCACCGACGGGATTTCCGATGCCTACGCCTCGATCCGCGCCGGCGAGCTGACCGGTACCGTCGACTCGTTCCCGGTGCTGACCGGCGAGGTGGCGCTGGAATCGGCGCTGCGGCTGGTGGCCGGGCAGAAACTGCCGCGCGTCGTCGCCACGCCGCAGGCGCTGATCACCAAGGACAATGCCGACCGTTACTCCGGCGGTGGCGATTCCGTGCGCAAGGCGCTGCTCGAGGACGCGGCAGCGGGCCAATAGAGCAGGGGCGGCGGGTGCCGGCCTTGGGTCGGCACCCTTGCCTGGAGAACTGAAGCAATGTCAGCGCGGTTGCAATTCGAGGGCATTTCCAAGGTGTTTCCGGCCGTGCGGGCGCTGAGCGATGTGTCCTTTTCGGTCGGCGCCGGCGAAATCCATGGCCTGCTTGGCGAAAACGGTGCCGGCAAGTCGACGCTGCTGCGCATACTGTCAGGCGTCTACCGGCCGACAGCGGGAAGCGTTTTCATCGACGGCAAACCGGTGACGTTGAACAACCCGGTCGCGGCGCGCGCCGCCGGCGTCGCGATGATCCATCAGGAATTACAGCAGGTGCCGCGCCTCAGCGTCGCCCAGAACATGTTTCTCGGCCATCCGCTGACGCGGGGCGGCGTCTTCGTCGCACGGCGCGAGCAGGAGCGCCGCGCTGCGGAAGCCCTGGCCGCCATCGACCCGACCATCGATCCGGCAGCGCCGCTCGGCAGCCTGAAGGTCGCGCAGCGGCAGATCGTCGAGATCGCCCGGGCGCTGCTCGATCGTGCGCGCATCGTGGCGATGGACGAGCCGACATCGAGCCTGACGCCGAGCGAGTTCGAACGGCTGGCCGAAGTCATTGCCGGCCTGGCCCGCGACGGTGTCGCGGTCGTCTATGTCTCGCACAAGCTGGACGAGGTGTTCGGTATCTGCCAACGCGCCACCATCATGCGCGACGGCGTCGTGGTCGGGTCCGTCGATCTTGCGCAGGTGTCGGAAAAGGCCGTCGTTTCGATGATGGTCGGCCGCGAGCTTGCCCAGGAACAGCACCGCTCGCATACGTCCAGTGATGTCAGGTTGAGCGTTCGCGGCCTCGCCTCGGCGACCAAGGTCCGTGACGTCTCGTTCGAGCTGCATCGCGGCGAGGTGCTGGGCATTGCCGGCCTGGTCGGCTCGGGCCGCACCGAACTGCTGCGGCTGCTGGCTGGCGCCGACCGCGCCTCATCAGGCGCGGTTGAAATCGACGGCGAGGCGGTAAAGCTTTCCAGTCCGCGCGACGCGATTGCGGCCGGCATCGGCCTGGTGCCGGAGGAGCGCAAGCGCGAAGGCATCGTGCCGTTGCGGTCGATCTCCAGCAACATGGCGCTGGCCTCGATGGGCGTGTTCGCGCCGCGCGTCCTCATCGACCATCGCCGGCTGAAGCGCGTGGCAGCCGAGAAGATGAAACGCGTCAATCTCAGGCCGTTCCTGCTCGACCGGCCGATCCGCCTGTTCAGCGGCGGCAACCAGCAGAAGGCGATCATCGGCCGCTGGCTGGCGGCGGGAACGCGGATCCTTCTGTTCGACGAGCCGACGCGCGGCATCGATGTCGGGGCCAAGGCGGAGATCTACCACCTGATCGAGGAGCTTGCCGCCGAAGGCCATTCGGTAATCGTCGTGTCGTCCGAACTCCCCGAGGTGATCCGGCTCGCCGACCGCGTGCTGGTCATGCGCGACGGCACGGTCGCCGCCGAACTGGGCCGCGCAAGTCTCAGCGAACACGCGATCGCCGCGCACGCCATACCCCAAACGGAGATTGAGGCCGGCAAGGCTCAAGGCCATCGGGCCGGTGCATAACGGACAGGACCAGCGGATGACCGATATAACCGAACACACAGCAGCGCGCCCGAGGGCAGATTTCCTGCACCGGTTTTCAGTGCGCGACGCCGGCACGCTGATCGGCCTGGTGGTGATCCTTGCCGTGTTCGGGGCGCTGGTCCCCGGCTTTTTTGCCGAGCGTAACCTGATCAACATCCTGCAGCAGTCGAGCATCAATGCCTGCCTGGCGTTGGGCATGACGCTGGTCATCATTTCGGGCGGCATCGACCTGTCCGTCGGGCCGACGGCAGCTCTTTCCGCCGTCATCTCGGCCTCGATGCTGGTGGCCGGCGTGCCGTTTCCGCTGGCCATCGCCGCTGGCTTCGCCATCGGCCTTGCCTGCGGCCTGCTCAACGGTGTGCTGGTCGCCTATGTCGGGCTGCAGCCTTTCATCGTCACGCTCGGCACGCTGAGCACCTACCGGGCGCTGGCGCTGATTTACACCGGCGGCAATCCGGTGCTCGGCCTGCCCGCCGGCTTTCGCGCCATCTTCAACGGCTCGCTGTTCGGATTGCCGTTGGCGGTCATCATCGTGGCCGTGGTCGCGCTGATTGCCTGGATCATCCTCAAAAAGACGCCTTTCGGCGAATATCTGCTCGCCGTCGGCGGCAATGAGGAGGCGGCCTACATAGCCGGCGTGCCGATCGCACGCACCAAGATCGCCGCCTATATGATCTCGGGCCTGCTGGCAGCGCTTGCAGCGCAGATCCTGATCGGCCGGCTGGGTGCGGCCGAACCCATTCTGGGCAATCTCTGGGAGCTCGACGCCATAGCAGCGGCGGCAATCGGCGGCGCCTCGCTAATGGGCGGCAAGGGCAGCGTCGTCGGCACCATCCTGGGTGCCGTCATCCTTGGCAGCATGCGCAACGGCCTGACGCTGATGAACGTGCAGTCCTTCTATCAGCTCTTGGCAACTGGCCTTATAATCCTCGCCGCGATGCTTATCGATCGCGTGACGAGGGGACGTGGATGACCTTGACCGGGCTGGACCTGAAAGCAGTAGGACCGCGCATCCGCATGATGATGCCGCATCTGACGCCGCTCGAGGCGAAGGTGGTTGAAACCGTCTTCGGACGGCGCGGCTTCGACGAGACCATACCGCTCAAGCAGATCGCCGAGGAGGCCGGTGTGTCGGAGGCGATGGTGGTCAAGATCGCCAAGAAGCTGGGTTTTTCCGGCTATCGCGACTTTCGCACGGCGGTCTATGAATACAGCCGCCTGCCAACTGCCGAGATGCATCAGGAGCTGTCGGTGGACGACAGTTCAGCCGAGATCGTGCAGAAGGTGTTCCGCACGTCCATCCAGGCGCTGGAGGAGACGCTGGCCATTCTCGACATGGACGATTTCGACCGTGCCGCCGATCTGCTTTACCGCGCCAGGAATCGCGATTTCTACGGCGTCGGCGGCTCGGCGCAGATCGCACGCGACGTTTCGCACAAATTCCTGCGCATCGGCATCCGCACTTCTGTCTATGACGATTCGCACATGATGCTAATGTCGGCCTCGCTGCTCGGCGCCGACGACATTGCTGTCGGCTTCTCGCATTCCGGCAACACGAGCGCCGTCATCGATGCCATCCAACTTGCGCGCAAAAGCGGCGCGCGCACGCTGGCCATCACCAACTACGACAACTCGCCATTGGCAGCCGTCGCCGACATCGTGCTCTGCTCGACCGCGCAAGGCTCGCCGTTGATGGGTGAGAACGCGGCGGCGCGCATTGCCCAGCTCAACATTCTCGACGCGCTGTTCGTCGCGGTCGCGCAACGCGACTACCAGGCGGCGGAGCGCAATCTCGGCCGCACCATGTCTGCGGTGACGTCGAAACGGAAAGACAAGAACTCATGAAAGGCAAGCGGCTCGTGAAAGTCAGGGGCACATGACGGCTTCCCCGCCGCTGGTGACCGTGTTCGGCAGCCTGCATTACGACATCATGGTCGAAGCCCTCGATCGCCCACGCAAGGGCGAAACGGTGACCGGACATGCCTGGCATCCAAAATGCGGCGGCAAGGGCGGCAACCAGGCGGTGTCGGCAGCGCGGGCCGGCGTGCGTGCGGCAATGATCGGAGCTGTCGGCGACGACGATTTCGGCCGCGCGCTTCTCGACAATCTCGACCGCAACGACGTTGACCGGCGCTTCGTGCGGGTCGCTTCCGCTGCCGGCTCGGGCATGAGCGTGGCGATTTTCGACGACAGCGGCGACTATGGCGCGGTGATCGTCTCGGGCAGCAATCTCACTCTCGGCGAAAAGGACATTACGGAGGCGGCCGAGCTGATCGCGCAAACGGCGGTTCTGCTGCTGCAAAACGAGATACCGGAAGCCGGCAACATTGCCGCGGCGCGGACGGTGAAGGCGCATGGCGGCCGCGTCGTCCTCAACGCGGCGCCGGCGCGAAAGCTGACAGCCGAACTGATCGCGCTGACCGACATCGTCATCGTCAACGCCGTCGAGGCGGAGTTCCTGGCCGGCGTTTCGGTCGTCGACACACTCGAGGGTGCTGCGAAGGCGGCCGGCATGCTCGTCGGTTTCTATCCGGCTGCGATTGTCACCGCCGGCGGCGAGGGCGTTGCCTATTGCGACCGCGACGGCCACGCATTCGCCTTGCCGTCGATGCCGGTGAAGGTGGTCAGCACGCACGGCGCCGGTGATGAATTCGTCGGCGCCTTCGCGGCGGCGCTTGCGCTTGGGCAGCCTGTCGAGGCAGCGCTTGCCGCCGCCAATGCCGCCGCTTCCTTGCTGGTCGCAACGCCGGAGCGCGAGCGCGGCCGGCTTGATCGACCTCAGCCTGCTCAGTGACCGCCGCGATTCAATCGCTGTCCCGCGCGATCAGTTCCAGCGGCCAGACTTCACGGATGATGCGGGCGCCTTCGGTGCCGGCGAAGGCCGGGATCGATGCCAGCAGCATTTCGGCCAGCCGCTCGCCCATCGGCTCCAGCGCCGGGCGAAAGCCGGTCAGCGCCGGCGAAAAATAGCGGCAGAGCGGGGTGTCGACGATGACGATCACCGCGATGTCGTGGCCGGGCCGGATGCCCGTCTCGGCCAGAGCCTTGCAGCCGCCAAGCGCCATCGCATCATTGTTGAAGATGATGGCGGTCGGCGGGTCCTTGGAGCGCATGACCTTCGGCGTCACCGCGTAGCCGCCGGCCTCGTTGATGAAGCCGTCGGCGATCAGCTCGGGGTCGAATTCGATGCCGTGCCGCCGCAACGCCTTGCGATAGCCGGCTAGGAACAAATAGCCGAAATTGAGGTCGAGCGACGGGCGGATGGCGGCGATGCGACGGTGGCCGCGCGCGACGAGACGATCGACCGCGTCAGCCCCCGCTTTTTCGAAGTCGAGGTCGAGCGAGGGGTAGGCATCGCCGCCGGAGCGGCTGCGGCCGAGCGTCGCGAACGGGAAGCCGGCCTGGGTCAAATAGTCGATGCGCTCGTCCTCGCGCCGCGTCCAGGCCAGCACAACCGCATCGGCCCGCCGGGTCTCGACGACACGGCGCAGGCGCTCCTGCTGATAGTCGCCCGGCGCGCCCATCACCACGATCAGGTCGAGCCCGCTTTCGGCGAGCTTGGCCTGCAGCCCGGTCAGGAACGGAATGAAGAACGGCTCGCCATATTCCTGGTCGCCCGGATGAGGCTGCAGCATGAAGGCGATCGAATGGGTGGCGCCGCGCCGCAGGCTGCGGCCCGACTGGTTCGGCGAATAATTCAGCTTCTTGGCCGCATCGAGCACGCGCTGGCGTGTGTCGGCATTGACGTCGGCACGACCGTTGAGCGCGCGCGACACCGTGCCGATCGAAATGTTCAGGTGACGCGCAAGGTCGTGAATACTGGACGCCAAAGGACAGTTCTCCCCCTTGCTTGGCTAGCACCGGCGGCTCTTCGGGCCAAGGCGGCAGGACGATTTTTCGCACCGGCTAATTGACATTCTACGCCATCGGGTGTGTTCTCGTAAACGTTTACGGAAAAAGGTTTACGGCCCTGCCGTGAATGCCGTGACGATCGGTCTGGAGGGGCCGAGAGGGAGGAGTGCTGGATGATCAATGTCGTCCTGGTCGGCTGCGGAGCGATGAGCAAGGCCTGGCTCGATGCGGCCAGGCAGATCGACGGGCTCACCATTGTCGGCCTGGTTGATCTCGACGCCGAAAGGGCGCGGGCAAGGGCGCGCGAATACGAGCTTTCCGGCGCCGTCATCGGAACCGACCTCGGCGCCGTGCTCGACCAGACCAGGCCCGACGCGGTATTCGACGTGGTGGTTCCCGCCGCCCGCCGCGAGGTCGCGCTTTCCGCCTTTGCCCACCATTGCCATCTCTTGACCGAAAAGCCGCTGGCCGACAGCCCGGACAATGCGCGTGCCATTGTCGAGGCCGCCCGCGGCGCCGGGCGCATCCATGCCGTCGTGCAGAACCGCCGCTATGTCGCCAACGTCAGGCGCATCCGGCGCTTTCTCGATTCCGGCGTCATTGGTGCTGCGACCAGCATCCACGCCGAGTTCTTCGTTGCGCCGCATTTCGGCGGTTTTCGCGAAGAGATGCACCATGTGCTGCTGCTCGATATGGCGATCCACACATTCGATGCGGCCCGCTACATGGTGGCCGGCGAACCGGCCGGCGTCTATTGCCAGGAGTGGGAGCCGGCCAATTCCTGGTATCGGCAAGGGTCGTCGGCAACCGCAAGCTTCGACCTCGGCGGCGGCAAACTGTTCACCTATGCCGGCAGCTGGTGTGCGGCCGGCTTCCGTACCAGCTGGGACAGTACATGGCGCATCGTCGCCGAGCGCGGCAGCATTGTCTGGGACGGCGAGGACGGGCTGAAGGCGGAAGTCGTGCAGCCGGTCCGTGAAGGCCTGTTCGATCGCACCGAACCGATAGCCGTACCGCCGCTCGACCCGGCCGATCGCGTCGGCGGCCATCTCGGCATTATCCAGGATTTCGTCCGCGCCGTCGAAACCGGCACCGAGCCGGAGACGCGTGGCGCCGACAACATCAAGAGCCTGGCCATGGTTTTCGCTGCGATCGAGAGCGCCGAGACCGGGCGCCGGGTCGCTATCACTGCACAGGAAGGATCATGATGCCAAACCCGCTGCTCGACATCAGGATCGGCACAATGGTGAGGGCCAATCTCGACGACCCGGCCGCCTATGTCAGGCAGATTCTGCCGCTAGGCTTCGAGAGCATCCAGCCGTTCTTCTGGCAGACGCTGGGCGGCAAGGACATTCCGCGGCTGGCAGGCGAGATCCGCGAGGCGATCGGCGATGCCGATGTCGTCGTCTCGTCGATCGGGGTGTTCGGCAACCCGCTGGAGAGCGGTGAAGTTGATCGCGGCGTGCTCCAGGCATGGGAAACGATCATCGACAACGCGCATCTGTTCGGCACCAATATGGTCAGCGGCTTCACCGGCCGCATCCGCGGCAAGCCGCTGCCCGACAGCCTGCCGCGTTTCCGCGAGGTCTGGGGACCGTTGGCCAAGCGTGCCGCCGACAAGGGCGTGCGCATCGCCTTCGAGAACTGCGCCATGGACGGCAACTGGGCCAGCGGCGACTGGAATATCGCCCACAATCCAGACGCCTGGGAGCTCATGTTCAACGAAGTGCCGGACGACAATCTCGGCCTGGAGTGGGAGCCCTGCCACCAGCTGGTCTACCTGATCGACCCGATCCCGCAGATCCGCAAATGGGCGCCGCGCATCTTCCACGTCCACGGCAAAGACGCGACGGTGCGCTGGGACGTGATCCGCGAACATGGCGTGTTCGGCCGCCTGCCGTTCGTGCAGATGCGCACGCCGGGCTTCGGCGACAGCGACTGGACGCGGGTGATCAGCGAGCTGCGGCTGGCCGGCTACAAGGGCGCCATCGACATCGAGGGCTGGCACGACCCGGTCTACCGCGGCGATCTCGAGATCACCGGCCAGGCGCGTGCGCTGGATTATCTCCAACAATGCCGGGGAGGCGCGAGCTATCTGCCGAACCCGGTGTGAGAAGTCGGCCGGCGGGAGGTGCCGGCCAGCGAAAGATTGCGGCGCAATGCCGAAGCGATCGTCAAAACCCCTCGGCTAGCGAGGGAACAAAGGGAGGATAAGTGCATGAGCATTACGATGAGAAGGACAGTTTTGCGCTCGACCGTCGCGGCGGCCGCGATGGCGCTCACCGCCGCACTCTCGACCTTGCCGGCGCAGGCGCTCGATGCCCAGTGGTGCAAGGATGTCCATATCCGTTTCTTCGCGGGCGGCGCCGAGGGCGACGCCTTCGGCACCATCGTCTATAATGGCGCCAAGCAGGCGGCCGCCGATCTCGGGCCTAAGGTCGACTATATCTTTTCGGGCTGGGATGTCGAAAAGATGGTCCAGCAGCTGCGCGAGGCAGTCGCAGTCAAGCCCCAAGGCATCGCCATGATGGGCCACCCGGGCGACGCCGCTATCATGCCGCTGGCCGAACAGGCGCACAAGGACGGCATCAAGATGATGTACCAGAACGTGCCTGTGCCGACGGTTACGGCGGCGTTCGGCGGCGGCTATGTCGGCGCCCAGCAGGAGCAGCAGGGCCGCGCACTTGGCGCCGAGGCGTTCAAGCTGGCCGGGCTGAAGGCCGGCGACAAGGCGATCATGATCGGCCCGTTCGAGAACGAGAGCCGCGGCGCACGCGAGCGTGGCACAGTCGCCGCACTGAAAGAGGCCGGCGTCGATGTCGTTCAAATCAATTCTCAAACCGAGTGGGCCGCCGACCCCAATCTGGCCATTCCGGTGATCACGGCAGCATTGCTCAACAATCCCGACGTCAAGGCGGTCGGCTATCCCGGCGGGCAGCTGCTGGGCAATGTGCCGACTTACATGCAGGCGGCGGGCAGGAAGCCGGGCGACATCTTCAACTTCGGCTTCGACACCAGCCCGCAGATCGTCGAGGGCTTCAAGGGCGGCTGGGTGCAGCTGACGGCCGACCAGCAGCCGTTCCTGCAGGGATATCTGCCGATCCTCAGCCTCTGCCAGCAGGTGGTGCTGGGTCTGGCGCCGATGAATGTCGACACCGGTGCCGGCTTCGTCACGCCGCAGAATTACGAGATCGTCGCCGAACTCGCCAAGCAGGCGCTGCGCTGATCGCCCGATCTGCCGGCCGGGTTGAACCCCGGCCGGCAACGACCGACAAACAAGCGAGGACCGCCATGGCCGAACGCCTCAT
The DNA here is from genome assembly GCF_040318075.1 of Mesorhizobium sp. M1328. NCBI lineage: Bacteria > Pseudomonadati > Pseudomonadota > Alphaproteobacteria > Hyphomicrobiales > Phyllobacteriaceae > Mesorhizobium > Mesorhizobium sp. M1328. The sequence continues at coordinate 99,409 of NZ_JAMYLO010000006.1, forward strand.
CGAATTGCGTGACATCAGCAAGTCCTACGGCCAGGTCTATGCGCTTGGCGGCGTCAACCTCAGCGTCGACCGCGGCGAGGTGGTCGGCCTGATCGGCGACAACGGCGCCGGCAAATCGACGCTGATCAAGATTCTTTCCGGCGTGGTCAAGCCGACCAGCGGCGAAATCCTCATCCGCGGCAAACCGGTGACCGGGTGGAGCGCCGCGCGCTCGCGCGACGCCGGCATCGAGACGGTGTTCCAGGACCGGGCGCTCGCCGTTCAGCAGACGATCGTGCGCAACATCTTCATGGGCCGCGAGCTCACCGGTTGGCTTGGCTGGCTGAAGGTCAACAAGGAGATCGCGGAGGCGAGCCGGCTGATGCGCGAGATCGGCTTCACCTCGAAAGTGTTCACGCCGCAGTCGATCGTCGGCCAGCTGTCGGGCGGCGAACGTCAGGGCGTGGCGATCGCCCGCGCCATCTACAAGCAAGCCGACCTGATCATTCTCGACGAGCCGACGACGGCGCTGTCACTGACCGAAACGGCGAAGGTTTTTCATTTCGTCCGCCAGGTGCGGGCGAGCGGCCGGTCGATCCTGTTCATCGGCCACAACATCCACCACGTCTTCGATATCGCCGACCGCTTCGTCGTGCTCGACCGCGGCAAGGTCGCGCTCAGCGCCGACCGGAGCGAGGTCAAGTCGGCCGAAGACCTCATCAATTTCATGGAAGACGTGGCACACCCCGGCGGACTGGCGGGATTGCACGATGCCGGGGAGCAGGCAACGCGATGAGCAAGACAATGGAGCCCGATCTGCAAACCCCGCTCGGCAGCAGCGAAGCCGCCCGGAAGGCATGGAAGCACCCGTCCGATCACTGGATGCGCGGCTTTGTCCTCGACAACCGCGCCGCACTCGGCACGCTTGCGGTGTTCATCGTGATGATGGCGGTGTTCATGATCGCCAATCCGACGGTCTTCACCAGCTGGTATCTCTACAGTTCCGTGCTGACCACGCTGCCCGTGGCGCTGTTCGTGGTGGTGCCGCTGGTCTTTGTCGTCACCTGCGGCGAGATCGACCTGTCGTTTCCGGCGACGATGGGCTTCGCCTCATGGGTGTTTGCGCTGGTCGTGCAGGCCGGCTACGACCCGTTCGTCGGCATCGCCGCCGCAATCGTCACCGGCATGCTGCTCGGCTTCCTGGTCGGCTCGCTGGTCGTCTATGGCGGGCTGTCGTCGCTGATCGCCACGCTCGGCATGAATTTCCTGCTGCGCGGCCTGATCCAGATCATCAACGAGGGCAGGTCGACGGCACTGACCGGCCTTGCCGACAGCTGGGCCTACAAGATCTTCTCCAGCCAGCTTTACGGCATTCCGGTGCAGATATTCTGGGCGATCGGCTTCGTCGTGCTGTCGGCGCTGCTCTACAACCGCCATCGCTTCGGCGCGCAGGTCAAGGTGGTCGGCGACAATCCCGACAGCGCCCAGCAGATGGGCATCGACGTCAAGCGCGTCAGGGTGAAAGTGTTCGTCTTCGTCGGCATCGGCGCGGCAATCGCCGGCACCTTCTCGGTGATGATCAACTTCACCTGGTGGCCGACGGCGGGCGACGGTTATCTCTTGCCGGTGCTGGCATCGGTGTTCGTCGGCGGCACGCCGACCTGGGGCGGCATCGGCACCGTCGTCGGAGGCGCAATCGGCGCGGTCACCGTCTCCTTCATCCAGACCGGCGTGGTGGCGGCGGGCCTGAGTGGCTTCTACGTCCAGTTCTTCAACGGGCTGATCATCATCTTGTCGCTGCTTGGCCATAAGTGGAACCAGGCGCGGTATCGCTAACGACCGGCGACCTCACACCCCCGTGACAAACCCGTCCAGCACGCGTTTCTGGCCGGCCTTGTCGAAGTCGATGGTCAGCTTGTTGCCTTCGATGGCCGAGATGTTGCCGTTGCCGAATTTCTGGTGGAAGACGCGGTCGCCGACATTGAAGGGGGACGGCGTGTCGGCGACGGATTTGGCGACCAGCTCGCCGTCGATGGTGCGGCCTTTGATCGAGGTCCGGCCGGCGCCGTAGCCGGAATCGGTTTCGCCATAGCCGATGCGCTCGACCTGGTGGCCGGAGCGCGTGCCCCAATTGCGGTCGGTCGCCTCGGTGCGGTTGGCCTGAGCACGTTGCCAGCCCGGTGTCGCATAGGTGCTGGAGAAAGCGCCGGATTTCTCGGCGCCGTTGTTGCCGCCAAGATTGTCGAAGCGCGACGCGCCATAGGGGTTCTGCCTGCCTGCCCCTTGGCCACCGCGACCGGCGGCGAACGAGCCGCCACCATAGGCATTGCCGTAGCCGCCATAGGAATTGCCGCTCTCGGCGACCTCGACATGGGCTTCGGGCAGTTCGTCGAGAAAGCGCGACGGGATGGTCGATTGCCAGAGGCCGTGGATGCGGCGGTTGGAGACGAACCAGATGTGCAGGTTCTTCTTGGCGCGGGTCAGCCCGACATAGGCGAGGCGGCGTTCCTCTTCCAGCCCGGAGCGGCCACCCTCGTCCAGGGAACGCTGGTGCGGGAACAGCCCTTCCTCCCAGCCGGGCAGGAACACGGTTTCGAATTCGAGGCCCTTGGCCGAATGCAGCGTCATGATATTGACGGCGTCGAGCTCGGCGTTCTGCTCGGCGTCCATCACCAGCGCGACATGTTCGAGGAAGGAGCGCAGCGATTCGTACTCCTCCATGGAGCGGATCAACTCCTTGAGGTTTTCCAGCCGCCCCGGCGCTTCGACCGAACGGTCGTTCTTCCACATGTCGGTGTAGCCGCTCTCCTCCAGGATGGTCTCGGCGAGCTCGGTGTGCGGCGTGGTTTCCAGCGCCTTCTGCCAGCGCTCGAAATTGGCCGAGACCTCGCGCAGTGCCGCGCGCGGCTTCGGCTTCAGCTCGTCGCTCTCGGCGAGAGTTGCCGCCGCCTCCAGCATCGGGATGCGCAGGGCGCGTGCGGTGTCGTGGATCTGGCGGATGGTGGCCTCGCCAAGGCCGCGCTTCGGGACGTTGACGATGCGCTCGAAAGCGAGGTCGTCGGCGCCTTGCGCGACGACGCGGAAGAAGGCCAGCGCATCGCGGATTTCGAGGCGCTCGTAGAAGCGCGGGCCGCCGATGACGCGGTAGTTGAGGCCGAGCGTGACGAAGCGGTCCTCGAACTCGCGCATCTGGAAGGACGCGCGGACGAGAATCGCCATGTCGTTGAGATTGTGCTTCTGGCGCTGGTAGGCCTCGATGGTCTCGCCGACGGCGCGGGCCTCCTCCTCGGAATCCCAGGCGGCATGGACATGCACCTTCTCGTCGTCCTCGGCGATCTTTTCGGTAAACAGCGTCTTGCCGAAGCGGCCCTCATTGTGGGCGATGAGATGCGAGGCGGTGCCGAGGATATGCGCGGTCGAGCGGTAGTTGCGCTCCAGCCGGATGATGGTGGCGCCGGGAAAGTCCTTGTCGAAGCGCAGGATGTTGTCGACCTCGGCGCCGCGCCAGCCGTAGATCGACTGGTCGTCGTCGCCAACGCAACAGATATTTACGGTGGCTGGGCGCGGATTTCCCTCCCCCTTGAGGGGAGGGTGGCCGGGCAAAGCCCGGTCGGGTGGGGTCCGTGCGGCAGTGCTCGACGCATTGGCGGTGCCTTCTGCGGCAACCCCCTCCGCCCGCTTCGCGGGCACCTCCCCCTCAAGGGGGGAGGATCGCGGCCGCTGTGCCAGCAGGCGCAGCCACATGTACTGGGCGGTGTTGGTGTCCTGGTATTCGTCGACGAGGATGTAGCGGAAGCGCTTGTGGTATTCCTTCAGCACGTCCGGATTGGCGCGAAATATGCGGATCGGGTGGCACAGGAGATCGCCGAAGTCGCAAGCGTTCAGCGTTTTCAGCCGCTCCTGATAGGCCTTGTAGAGCTCGCGGCCCTTGCCGTTGGCGAAGGCACGGGCATCGCCCTCGGGGATGTCGGCGGGACCGAGGCCCTTGTTCTTCCAGCCGTCGATCATCTGGGCGAACTGCTTGGCCGGCCAGCGCTTGTCGTCCAGCCCTTCGGCCTGGATGAGCTGCTTGATCAGCCGTACGACATCATCGGTGTCGAGAATGGTGAAGTCGGATTTGAGCCCGGCCAGCTCGGCATGTCTGCGCAGCAGCTTGACGCCGATCGAATGGAAGGTGCCGAGCCACGGCATGCCCTCGACATTGCCGTCGCCGATCAACAGGCCGATGCGCTGCTTCATCTCGCGCGCCGCCTTGTTGGTGAAGGTGACGGCGAGGATCTGCGAGGGGAAAGCCTTGCCGGTGGCAAGGATGTGGGCAATGCGGGTGGTCAGGACGCGCGTCTTGCCGGTGCCGGCGCCGGCCAGCACCAGCACCGGGCCTTCGGTGGTTTCTACTGCCAGCCGCTGCTCGGGGTTGAGGCCGTTGAGATAATCGGGCGCGTTGTTCTGGTTGCTGCGGGCAGCCATGGCGCGCGCGGCAATGCCCGACGGGGCCACGGGCCGCGCGTTCGGTTCGTCAAAAAAGGGCATGTCTTCCGAAAACCCGGACATCTCCCCCCGAATGTAGTGATTCGGCAGCGAAAGGCCAGAAGTGTCTCCGTTTTGTTCTGGCAAAGCACCCGAGCGGTGCGATACCCGCCTGCTCAGGCCTTGCGGTAACCCAGCGCTACGAACAACCGGTGTCCGAACGAGCGCGCTTCCCCTGCTATCACCACACTCAGAGCGGCCAGCATTTGATCGTAGTAGCGGCTGCCGGCGGGCGACGCCAGGAATGTCGAATAAAGCTTGAGATCTTCAAGCGGCAGATCTCTGTACGTGTAGGCGGCACCTTCCATGACGTTTTGTTCGATTTTCTGGCGAATGCTTGCGTATTGCCGGTGCACCAGAGCCATGATCTGGTCGTCCGGAAGGGGTTTTCCTGCCGCTCCCACCACGCCCGAAAACATCGCGTAGCCTATATTCAACGCCATTGCTTCGCCCGTGTCGACGGCGCTGATGTCATCCATGATCTTCCTGTACAACTCGAGACGGACCGGATCCTTGGATGGCAGCTCGGCGAGGATGCGGTGGCCGTCTGTCCTCTTTCTTTCCTTGCCCTCAGAACCAGACGATTGAATTTCCAGAGCGGTAACGCGTTTGCCCAAAGCCGAGGTGTAGAACGCGGCAAGATCGGACAGATCGGCAGCGGTCAGCTTGTCCCCCATGTGCGATTCGACGGCCGTCTCCATTTTGGCCGCGTCGAAGGAGCCTTCCATCGCCTCCGACCAGGCCTCCTGGAAATTTTTCGAAAGAGGTCCCGGTATGGAGTTTATGCCATTGGCGATACTGGGGCCGATGCTCATCAGCATCTCGTCAAGGCCGTTTGCCCTGTTGATCTCGCCGATCGTCTGTGCCGGTGCCGCCATTGTCCCGGCGACCAGTCCGAGGAGGAGGGCGTATGCGATAAGCACTGCGCGCGTCGTAGGCACTAGGAATGACGTCACTCTATTTACTCCAAGGTTTTGGTGGCTCAAGCCAGATTGCTGGAAAACTTGGTTACCGGCAAGGTAGATCGCTACTTTAGCGTGTGGCTCGAGTTTGCCCACAGCGTTGAAATCAGCAGCGTCGTTGTTGGTCCGATCATGGATTGCTTCGAGCTCGCTTGACACACAAGGCGGGCCGGAGAAAGTTGCGTGGGGGCAGGAACGCAATGCGGGGTTGCCCATGGACGCGTCGCGGCGCGCACCAGTCGAAGGAGCACCGTCTTGGCTGTGGTCATCACCTCCCTGATCCTTTTCCTCATCGGCCTAGCGCTTGGCGGCGGCGGCATCTGGCTCGTGACGCTGGGCGGCAGCTGGTATTACGTCATCGTTGGTCTAGCTTTCCTTGTCGCGGCCTGGCTGCTCTACAGGCGCAGATCCACGGCCCTGTGGCTCTATGCGGCGATCGTGCTCGGCACGCTCGCCTGGGCGGTCTGGGAGATCGGCTTCGACTGGTGGGAGCTCGGTCCGCGCGGCGGCATCATCGTGCTTATAGCGCTGTGGCTATTGACGCCATGGGCGCGGCGCGGGCTTACCGGTCCCGACGGACGCGCGCCGCTTATCCTCGCCGTGCTGGCCTCGCTTGCCGTCGCCGGTTATTCGATGACGGTCGATCCAAAGGATATTGCGGGTGAACTCAACACCGACAAGGTGACGCCGACGGCCGATCTCGGCGGCAACGTGCCGGCCGGCGAATGGCACTATTACGGTCGCACGCAATATGGCCAGCGCTATTCGCCGCTCGACCAGATTACCCCCGAAAACGTCGCCAATCTGCAGCCGGCCTGGACCTATCGCACCGGCGACGTGAAAGGGCCCGACGACATCGCCGAGACGACCTATCAGGTGACGCCGCTGAAGATTGCCGACACGCTCTATATCTGCACGCCGCATAATTTCGCCATCGCCATAGACGCCGCCACCGGCAAGGAGAAATGGCGCTTCGATCCGAAGGTCAAGCTCGACAAGGACCGCCAGCACCAGACCTGCCGCGGCGTGTCCTATTATGCCGACGCCAAGATCGCCGCCGGCCAGCCCTGCGCCACACGCATCTACCTGCCGACATCCGACGCCCGGCTGATCGCGCTCGATGCCGCGAACGGCCAGGTCTGCCCCACATTTGCCGAAGGCGGCACGCTGAACCTTCTCGCCAACATGCCATATCCGAAGCCGGGCTATTACTATTCGACCTCGGCGCCGCTGATCGTCGCCAACAAGATCATCGTCGGCGGTGCGGTCAACGACAATTATTCTACGCAGGAGCCGTCCGGGGTTATCCGTGCCTACAATGCCGACACCGGCGCGCTGTTGTGGAATTGGGATTCCGGCAATCCTGACCAGACGACGCCGCTGCCGCCGGGCCAGACCTATACCAACAACTCGCCCAACATGTGGTCGACGGCGAGCACCGACGAGAAGCTCGGCCTGCTCTATGTGCCGCTCGGCAACAAGACGCCGGACCAGCTCGGCGCCGGGCGCAGCGCCAATGACGAGAAATTCTCCTCGTCGATCACCGCGCTCGACCTCAACAGCGGACAATTGCGCTGGGTGCGGCAGACCGTGCACCATGACCTCTGGGACATGGACGTGCCGGCGCAGCCGACGCTGGTCGACATCACCACGGAAAGTGGCGTGGTGCCTGCGCTGGTCGGGCCGACCAAGCAGGGCGACCTCTATGTGCTCGACCGGCGCAGTGGCGAGCCGATCGTTCCGGTCAAGGAACTACCGGCGCCGGCCGGCGCGATCGAAGGCGACCATACCTCGCCGACGCAGCCGCTTTCGGACCTGAGCTTCAGTCCGAAGCCACTGACCGGCGCCGACATGTGGGGCATCACCATGTTCGACCAGCTGGCCTGCCGGATCGAGCTTCGGAAGCTGCGCTATGAGGGCCGCTACACGCCGCCGTCACTGCAGGGCTCGCTGATCTACCCCGGCAATTTCGGCACCTTCAACTGGGGCGGCGTGGCAGTCGATCCGGTCCGGCAGGTGATGTTCGGCATGCCGACGTACCTGGCGTTCATCTCCAAACTGGTGCCGCGCGCCGACGTGCCGCCGCCCGGCGACACCAAGGGCAGCGAACAGGGCCTGAACCGCAATGACGGTGCGCCTTACGCAGTGATATTGAAGCCGTTCCTGTCGCCGCTCGGCATTCCCTGCCAGGCGCCGCCCTGGGGCTATGTGGCTGGTGCCGATCTCCGGACCGGCAAGATCGTCTACAAGCATCGCAACGGCACCGTCTACGACATGACGCCGCTGCCGCTGCCATTCAAGGTCGGCGTGCCCGGCATTGGCGGGCCGATGATCACTGCCGGCGGCGTCGCCTTCCTCGGTGCGGCAGTCGACGACTATGTGCGCGCCTATGACCTGACGACCGGCAAGCAGCTTTGGCAGGCGCGGCTGCCGGCGGGCGGGCAGTCGACACCGATGACCTACACGGTAGCCGACGGGCGCCAGTTCGTCGTCATCGTTGCCGGCGGCCACGGCTCGGTCGGTACCAAGCCGGGCGACTATGTGATGGCCTATACGCTGCCGAAATAGAGAAGTTCCTTCAGAGCCCGAGATGCCCTTTCAGGTCGGGTACCGATGCAAGTACCTCATTGGTCAACTGCGGGCCGGCGGCTGTCTCGGTCTGCTGGACCAGCATCGTGCCGGCCTGGCTGATCTGTGCGAGCGTGAGGCCTGATGCCTTGAGTATGGCGACGCCGTTGATCAGCGCGCCGGTCTTTTCGCCGAGAGCGCCGCCGAGCGCGCCCTCCAGCGAGGACAGGAGCCCACCGCCGGAAGCTGCGCCGGGAGCCATGACATCATATTGCTTGGCCAGGGCGTCGGCTCCCGGGATTTTGGCGAAGAAGCTGGACAGAGTCGTGCCTTCCGCCTCGTGTTCGAGCACCGAGAAAATCGTGCCGGCGATCTTTTCCGTCAAAGCCTGGTTGAGACCGGCTTTCTGCGAGACGGTGTTGATGATGTCCTGAACGTCCATGACCTTTCCTCAGGCTTTGGTGTTTGTGGGCGGGTACCGGTTGGAGCCGACCTTGATCAACGATCGTTTGAAGGCGGTGAACCGCAGCGCCAGCAAAGTCATAGCGGCGAGTGCGAACCCACTTGCCAGAAGCGGGAAGGGAAAGGTCATGGGCTTATTCCTTCGTCGTCAGGCATTCTTTTCCCGCCAAATGGCCACTCTCGTTCGCCAAATGGCCCGAGTGAGGCATAGCTCGGTAACTTCTTTACATTGTGGTGCGTGCATTTAGCATTGCCACAAAGGACCAAAATTTAACGACAGTGAGGCGCGCGGCATCACGGCCCTCGTGCAGGGACTTTTGGCAGCCTCACTCAGCCGTGACTGGACCAGGCAAGCTTCGGCTCTATGTTGCCGCGGGGGGCCGACGAGGAGCGCGCCATGACAACACCTGCCGGACCCACTGCCGCCGAGCCTGTCATTACCCAGGCGATGATCGATGCCTATGACGAATACACGCATCTGACGCTCGACCGGCGCCGCTTCATGGAGCAGTTGACCAGGCTTGCAGGCTCGGGTGCGGCAGCGGCCGCGATCGCGCCGCTGCTGGCGGCGAACTCGGCCCAGGCGGCAATCGTGGCGGAAGATGATCCGCGTGTGAAAGGCGAGGACATCAGCTATCCCGGCAGCGCCGGCGAGATGAAGGGCTATCTGGTCAGGCCGGCGGACCAGACCGGCAAGCTTGGCACCGTCATCGTGGTGCATGAGAACAGGGGTCTCAACCCGCATATTCGCGATGTGGCGCGGCGCGTTGCGCTGGAAGGGTTCGTAGCGCTCGCGCCGGACTTCATGACGCCGCTCGGCGGCACGCCGGCCGATGAAAACAGGGCACGTGACCTGTTTTCCCAGCTCGATCCAGCACAGGTCGCCACCAATGCCGTCGCAACGGTCGCCTACCTCAAAAGTTACAAGGACGGCAACGGCAAGGTCGGCGCCGTCGGCTTCTGCTGGGGCGGCGGCACGGTGAACATGCTGGCCGTCAACGCGCCGGACCTCGCCGCCGCCGTCGCCTATTACGGCATGCAGCCAAAGGCCGAGGACGTGCCGAAGATCAAGGCCGCGCTTATGCTGCATTATGCCGGCCTCGACACCCGCACCAATGCCGGCATCGATGCCTTCAAGAAGGCACTCGACGCGGCTCATGTCGAATACTCGGTCTATGTCTATGAAGGCGCCAACCATGCCTTCAACAACGACACGTCGGCGGCCCGCTACGACAAGAAGGCGGCCGATCTCGCCTGGGGCCGGACGATCGCCTTCCTCAAGGAGAAGCTGGCCTGATCAGGTGGGCGCCGGCGCCGGTTTGTGAAGGCCGACGCCGGCCACCACCAGTGCGATGCCAAGGCAGTCCGTGGCGCTTGGGATTTGCCGCAGCACAATGACGCCGATCAAGGTCGCGGTGACCGGCAGCAAAGACAACATCAGCGCGAAGCTGGAGCGCGGAAGCCGCGACATGGCAAGCTGGTCGCAAATATAGGGAATGACCGACGAGCAGATGCCGACGCCGACCGCCGCAAGCAGCAGCGGCGGCGCCGAGAAAGCCGGCAGCGCATCGGCAAAACCGATCGGCAGTACAACGAGAAGGGCGACCGCCATGGCGGCACCCAGCCCGGCGATGCCGTCGCCGGCGCCGGCGCGCGCGACGCGGTGGCCGAGCACGATGTAGCCAACGAACAGCGCGCCGTTGAGGAAAGCCCAGAACAGGCCGACGGGATCGCTCGACCATTTGACGTCGATCAGCAGCAAGGTGCCGGCGACGGCGATTGCAAGGGCGGCCAGATTGCGCCGGCTTCTGAGGCCGACAAGCGCGACGCCGATGGTGCCGACGAATTCGATCGCCGCCACCAGCGAGATCGGCAGCCGGTCGAGCGCCAGGTAAAACGAGCAATTCATCACCCCAAGGCAGACGCCGAAAGCCAGAAGCAACAATCGCGTCGAGCGATCGGCGCGGGCAAAGACCGCCCATGGCCGGGTCAATGGGGCAAAGACGAGTGCAGCGGTGGCGATGCGCAGCCAAGCCATGCCGAGCACGCCGACATGCGGGAACAGCAGCACCGCGAAGGCCGGTCCGAGATAGTGGAACACGGCGCTGACGCCGAACCAGAGATGCGGCGGGACCGCGTTTGCCAAGGTAAAGGCGGGGCCGGCGAGTGCCGGGCTTGCTGCTGGGGCTTGCGTCCGATCTTCCATGGGATCAGTATCGCAGGCGATTTTTGCCATTGATATGGATGATGGCCAGTCATTGCGGCCATTTCCTTTCCGAAAGCAAGGAGTATTCCGCTGAAACGCCTTCGAAATGAAAATACCGATCTGGATCCGGCGGACCTGAAAATCCTGCGCCTGCTGGAAAAGGATGCGCGCACCAGCACCGCCGAACTGGCGCGCTCGGTCGGCCTGTCGGCGCCGAGCGTTGCCGAGCGCATCAAGCGGCTGCAGGAAAGCGGCGTGATCGAGGCCTATACGGTGCGCATCAATCCGGCCGCGCTCGGCATGAAGTTGTCGGTATGGCTGCGCATCAGGCCGGTGCCGGGGCAACTCGCCGTGGTGGCCGAAATCATCCGCGACCTGCCGGAAATCGCCCAATGCGACCGGGTCACCGGCGAAGACTGTTTCATCGCGCTGGCGCATGTCGCCTCGGTCGCCGAACTCGAGCGGGTGATCGACCGGATCATTCCGTTCGCGATGACCAATACGGCGATCATCCAGTCGTCGCCGGTGGTGCCGCGATCGCCGCTGGGGGCGGTGAAGCGGCTGCCTTGATGCTTGGGGTCGTTCGTCAGCATATCATCAGAAATGCAAACCGGACGGCCGGTCTGTTTCTTCCCGCGCCGTTCAGGCGTGGCCGCGTTTCATCCTCGCCTGCTTCAGGATGGCGCGCCAGCGGATCATGGCGAAAGGGATCGGCTCGTTGTTGTTGGCGATGTGGAAGATCTCGTTGTTGAGGTTCTTCAGCGAGCGCCAGAAATCATAGTCGGTGATGCGTGGATCAGCCGCCAGCCTGTCCGCCTCGACCTTGATGTCGGTTTTCATGCACGTTCCCCGAACCGCTGCTGCTCCGCCGCCCGTATCGCAATTCGATGCGGATGGTTTTCCAACGCCGCGCTGAGTCGTTCAACGTCTCAATTCGGCTTGTTCACGTTAAAACCTCGGTAAGGTTAACGGCGGTTGGGTTGCGGTTCAAGCCGACTTACGACGAATACCGATCGAGCGGCCGGCGCGCTCCGGCATCGGCAGGGCGGCATGGGCGGCGCGCATCGCTTCCACCTTGGCCAGGACGTCAGCGGGGAAGGGCGCGACCTTCGGGCCAGCCATGTCGACATGCAGCGACAGCGTTTCGGAGGTGGCGGCGAGCCAGCCGTCGAGATGGCGGATTTCCTGATAGGCCCTCAGCCGCTTCTCGTCGTGGTCCAGCAACTGGAACGAGACCGTGACCTTGTGGTCGAGATGCAGCTCCTGGACGTAGCAGACATGGACTTCCGCGGTGTAGATGGTCAGCCGCCGTTCCCTTACATAGTCCGGCCCCATCCCCATCATCTCGAATGCTTCGTCGGAGCACCGGTCGAACAGCACGTTGTAATAGGCCATGTTGAGATGGCCGTTGTAGTCGATCCAGGCCTCCTCGATCTCCATGGCGCGAGAGACGAAAGGGGCGGGGATGGGCATCGGAAACTTCCTTCTCGTCATGCCGGGATGAGCGTGGACTGGACAGAGCGTGGTCGGTGAGACTACGCATCCCTAGATGCAGAACAAGGGTGGACGCTGGTCCATTCGCGGAGGAATCGATGGCTCTAAGCGACCTCAATCCGGTCGAGCGCAACGAAGAAGGGATTGCCGCCGTACTCGGCATCCTCAAGCAGCGGCTCGGCGAGCGATTCCAGACCGGCCAGGCGATCCGCGCCCAGCACGCGCACACCACGACCTATATTCCGACGCAGGCGCCGGACGGCGTCGCCTTTGCCGAGACGACGGAGGAGGTGCAGGAGATCGTGCGCGCATGCGCGGCGCATCGCGTGCCGGTGATCGCCTTCGGCGTCGGCTCTTCGCTGGAAGGCCACACCAATGCGCCGGGCGGCGGCATCTCACTCGATACGTCACGCATGAACCGCATCATTGCGGTCAATCCGCAGGACCTCGATTGCACCGTCGAGCCCGGTGTGACGCGTGAGGATCTGAACCGGCACCTGCGCGACACCGGCCTGTTCTTTCCGATCGATCCGGGCGCCAACGCCTCGCTCGGCGGCATGGCGGCGACGCGTGCGTCGGGCACCAACGCGGTGCGCTACGGCACGATGCGCGAGAACGTCCTATCGCTGACCGCGGTGATGGCCGACGGCGAAGCAGTGACGACCGGCAAGCGCGCCAAGAAAAGCTCGGCCGGCTACGATCTGACCCGGCTGCTGATCGGCTCGGAAGGCACGCTTGGCATCATCACCCAGCTGACCTTGAAGCTGCAGGGCATTCCGCAGGCGATTTCAGGCGGTGTCTGCCCGTTCCCCAGCCTCGAGGCGGCGTGCGATGCGGTGATCGCGACCATCCAGATGGGCATTCCGGTGGCACGCATCGAATTGGTCAACGCGCTGCAGATGCGGGCGATGAAGACCTATTCGAAGCTCGACTATCCGGAGAGCCCCTGCCTGTTCGTCGAGTTCCACGGCAGCGATGCCGGCGTCGCCGAACAGGCCGAGACTTTCGGCATGATCGCCGAGGAAAATGGCGGCGGCCCCTTCCTGTGGACCAGCGTGGCCGAAGAGCGGACAAAATTGTGGAAAGCCAGGCACGATGCCTACTGGTCGTCGCTGACGCTGCGGCCGGGCGCCAAGGGCCTGTCGACCGATGTCTGCGTGCCGATCTCGCGCTTTGCCGAATGTGTCACCGAGACCGAGACGGACATCGCCGAGATGGGCCTGATCGCGCCGATCGTCGGCCATGCCGGCGACGGCAATTTCCATGTGCTGGTGCTGATGGACGTGGACGACCCGAAGGAGATCGCGCTGGCGGAAAAATTCGTGGCGCGGCTCAATATGCGCGCCATCGCCATGGACGGCACCTGCACCGGCGAGCATGGCATAGGGCAAGGCAAGATCGGCTTCCTGCGGCATGAGCTCGGCCATGGCGTCGACATCATGCGCACGATCAAGCAGGCACTCGACCCCCTGAATATAATGAACCCCGGCAAGATATTGCCGGCAATCGGGAAATAACGGCGATGGCCGCAGGCGAGGCTCTTCTGCCCATCGAAGTACCGCCTCTTTCCGCCGGTGCACCACTACCTCACGTCTTTGCCGACGAAGACAAGTTGCTGGTCGCCTATATCGTCAACAAGACGGATCCGTCATTCGATGGGACGAATCCGCGCTCGGTTTCGCCTGTAACCAACGGCCAATCGGTTGCGATCCTGACGGCAAAGCCTTGCCTAGCACTTCAATTCGGCCTGCCGAACGATGAGGCCTTGAGCGGCCATCGGCTCTACAAACTGGGCTTGCAGCCCTATGCTGCATTTGAGGTACTCAACTCGTCATGGATCGGTTCGCTGGAACAGCAAATCGAGTTCACAGTTCTCATCAGCCTGGGCTGTTTTCTGGCTATCGGCACTTCATCTTCACTTTCCACGACTCGACGCTTGAATTTGTCGCGGAGAGCTTTTCGATGAGCTGTCGCGACGGGTCGGTTCTGACCTCGTTGATGGCGGCCATCAGTCCCAGCGTCACGGCGCTGCCAGACAAACGAATACGGCTTCTCGACCGGCTTTGGCGACGCGACTGATCCGCTGGTCCATCAGCCTTGACCGCAGCGACGTTTGGTCGGAGACTCCGGACGTTGCCAGTGCCTGAAACCGGGCAGACGTGGCAAACGGAGGAGCAAGCAACATGGCGATTTCACGCAAGGAAGAGGCTCGGGCGCTGAGCGCCGACGAACGCGCTCTCGTCGAGAAGTCGCACCATCCAGCGGTACAGCATCTTGCCGACGCCGAACTCGCCAGCCTGGTCAAGCTCCTAAGGGGACGGCGCGACAAGGCCCAGACCGAGGCGCATCGCCGCCGCCGCGAAATGCGCGGCAAGGGTGCGCCAAAGGGCGCCGGCGCCTCGAAGGCCGATGAAGGTTCGCAGTTGAAGCTGGCGGTTCTGGCGATGACCATGCGGCGGCTCAATGGCGAGGCCGAACGCCGCCGCCAGTTGGCAGCGCGTGTTTCGCTGGTCGAGAATGCACGCAAGGCGCTGTCCATGAAGCAAGGCGCTGCGGCAGACGGTCCCGAGTTCAACACGCGCACCGCGCACAAAGGCATGCGCGCGATCGTGAGCCGGCGGCCCGAGAATCTGATCCGGCCGATGGAACTCGGCCGGCAGCGGCAGGCGGCAAAGGTGGCGCAGGCAAAGCGCGACGCCCGCTGAGTTTTCTTGGCCGCCTTCTTTTGCTCTGGAAGCCTGTCTGGCGGGAATTGCCTCTTTATCGACACGCTGATGCGGGTAGAGTGCGGCTGATTTTCAATCAACCGCTTCGGAGTTCATGCTCGCACGCCTGTTCGTGATCTTCGGTGGGCTTCTCGTGCTGGTGCTGTGTGCGGCGCTGGTGGTGCCGTACTTTGTCGACTGGACAGGTTACCGTGCCGATTTCGAGCGCGAGGCCAGTGCCGTTCTGGGCCGCAAGGTGACCGTGCGAGGCGATGCGACGGCAAGGTTGCTGCCGTTCCCCTCGGTGACCTTTTCCAACGTCGCCGTTGCCGGTGGCCCCAACGGCCAGCCGGCGATGACCGTCGAAACCTTTTCGATGGATGCAGAACTCGCGCCATTCCTGCGCGGCGAGGTGCTGATCTTCGACATGCGCCTGGTGCGGCCGAAGGCGACGATCGACATCGCCGCCGACGGCACGGTCGACTGGACGATACGGCCGTCCTCGCCCTTCGATCCCGGTCAGATCTCCATCGAGAAGCTGACGGTGACGGAAGGACAGATCGCGCTCAGCCACGCCGCCGGCGGGCGCAGCCATCTTATTTCCGAGATCAACTCGACGATCTCGGCCAAGTCGCTGGCCGGCCCCTGGCGGCTGGACGGCTCGCTGTTGCTGGACGGGTTGCGGACCACGATCGCCGCTTCCACCAGCAAGGCCGAACCGGACGGGCAAATGCGGCTCAGGCTCAAGGCCGATCCGGATGACTATCCGCTGGTCGTCGAGACCGACGGCAATGTGGGCCTCGTCGAGGGCGCCGCGGTCTATTCGGGCCAGTTCAAGATATCGGGCGCAGACCGGGCTGCGGAGCAGCTGCCCGGCACCGGCGGCGAGGCGCTGAAAGTCAGCGCCGGCAAACCGGACCCGGGCTTCAGGCTGAACGGCAAGTTTTCGCTCGATCACCAGAAGCTCGGCGTCGACGAATTCCGCTTCGAGACGGGACCGCTCGACAATCCCTACACCGCCGACGGCAAGGCTGCGGTCGACCTTGGGCTGAAGCCGCATTTCTTGATCGAGGCCGATGGCGCGCAGGTGCAGTTCGACGAGGCCGTGGGGGCGGCGGCCGGTGCCGGATTGACGCTGTCCGAGCGGGTGGCGGCGCTGGAGCAGGCGCTGCTCGATCTGCCGAAGCCGACCATACCGGGCACGGTCGAGGTGAAACTGCCGGCGGTGGTGGCAGGCGACACCACGGTTCGCGACGTGCATCTGTCCGCCGAGCCGGCCGAGGGCGGCTGGGCGGTAAAATCGCTGGCCGCCACGCTGCCCGGCCGCGCCAAGCTGGAAGCCAACGGCATGGTCAGCGTCGAGGACCATTTCGGTTTCACCGGATCGCTGCTTCTGGCGGTGGCGCAGCCCTCGGGCTTTGCCGCCTGGCTGTCGAAGGACGTCGACGAGGCGATCCGCCGCTTGCCGGCCGCCGGCTTCAAGGCCAAGGTGGATTTGAGCGAGAAGCACCAGGCCTTCAGCGATCTCGAACTCATCCTCGGCAAGGCAAAGTTCTCCGGCCGCATCGATTCCAGCCAGCCCGACGACACCAGGCCATCGGTGCTGATGCAACTGGAAGGCGGCGAACTCGACGTCGATGGGCTCGCCGCCTTCGCCTCGATCTTTGTCAGCGACAAGGGCGCCAACCGCTTTTCCGATCGCGACCTCGATTTCCAGATCGAGGCCGGGCCGGTCAGCGCCGGCGGCTTAACCGCCGATAGCGTCGATACTGCACTTAGATTACGGGACGGGTTGCTTGAGATCGACCGACTGTCGGTCGGCGGACTTGCCGGCGCCTCGATCAGCGCCACCGGCCGGATCAAGGATTTCCCGGCGAGCCCGACGGGCATGCTCGACGCCTGGGTGGTCGCCGTCGACCTCAAGCCGCTGATCGACGTCGCCGTCCAGCATTATCCGGACAACGCGGTGCTGAGGGGGCTGGCGGAGCGTGCTGCGGCCTATCCCGAGCTGTTCCAGGATGCGCGTATCGACGCGGTCACGAGTGCCGCAGACAATGGCGATGGTACGACCGGACTGGCAATGAGCGCACAGGGCAAGGCCGGTGGTTCGGCCTTTTCGGCGTCATTGTCCGGCAAAGGGGCGCTCGACCGGCCTCTCGAAGCGCCGGTGACGCTGACCTTCAATGCAAGGAACGCCGACGCCACCGCGCTTCTGGCGCTTTACGGTCTGCCGGCGCTGCCGCTCGGCATGCTCGGCGAGGCGACCACCGACGTCTCGGCCAAAGGCACGCTTGGCGGCGGCCTGGCGACACGCTTCAGCCTGGCCGGCAATGACTTCAAAGCTGGTTTCGACGGGACAATTGCCGACACGCCTCAGGGCGCGGCCGCCAAGGGCAAGGTCAGCCTTGAAACGGCCGATATCGAGCCATGGCTGATGACGACCGGCGTCGGCCTGCCCGGCATGGGGACCGGCATGTCGACGTCGCTTGCTGCCGATGCCGACTACGGCAATGGTCTCCTGGTGCTGAGCGGCCTCAGCGGCGCCGTCAACGAAGCGGCGGTTTCCGGTGACGTAAATATCGACGTCAAAGAGGGGCTGCCGCATCTTGCCGGCGCGCTGTCGCTGGACGAGCTGGACCTCGATCCCATGGCGGTGATGCTGTTCGGCGACCAGGCCTTCCTTGTCAATGACGGGGCCTGGCCGACAGCACCGTTCAGCCAGAAATCCAGTCTGCCATTTACCGCCGATCTCGATCTGACGGCGGCGTCGCTTTCCGCCGGCCCGCTTGCCACCGCCTATGACGCTGCGCTGTCGCTGCAGCTCGACCAGGAGGGCATCCGCGTTTCCGACCTCAAGGCAAAATTCCTCGGCGGCGAGTTGAGTGGCCTGTTCGAGCTCAAGAACAATGACGGCACCGGGCTTTTCTCCGGTCAGATGAAACTCGCCGCCGCCGATCTGGCAGTCGTGCTGCCGGAGGCCGGCATCAGCGGAAGCGGCGATTTCTCGACGGCGCTTTCGACCAGCGGCAAATCGGTCGACGCGATGGTCGCGGCGCTGTCCGGTTCCGGCACGGCGACGCTGAAGGGCATGACTATTGCCGGCTTTAATCCCGATGCCTTTGGCGCATTCATCGCCAAGGCCGACGCGATAGGGCGCGATATCGACGCGTCGAAGACTGCCGGCTTTGTACCGCAGATCGCCGCTGCGGGAAGTTTTCCGGCGCAGGACACCGATATTGCCTTCACCATCGCCGGCGGCACGCTGAGGGCGCCGCCCGTCAAATTCGAAAGCCCGGGCGCGACGCTGTCCGCCGACATCACCGCCGATCTGAACACCAGCACCGTCGATGCCAAGGGCGAGATCGCCTATCGACCCGGCGATGAGGCGCTGGTCGGCTCCGAACCGATTTTGAATTTCAGCGTCGACGGTCCGTTCGGCGCCACCCAACGGCAGTTCGACAGCGAGCCGCTGGCACAGTTCCTGACCCAGCGTGCGCTGGAAAAGGAGCAGCAGCGGGTCGAAGCCATGCAAGCCGCACTGCTCGAGAAACAAAGGCTGCGGCGTGAGGTGCGCTACTACGCTGCCCTGCAAACCGAGCGTGAAAGAGCGGCGGAGGAACGGCGCAAGCAGGAGGAAGCGGCGCGGCTGAAGGCTGAGGCCGACGCCAGGGCAAAGGCTGAAGCCGAGGCTCAGGCCCAAGCCGAAGCGGAGGCGAGGGCGCAGGCTGAAGCCAAGGCGAAGGCTGAAGCGGACGCCAAGGCAAAGGCCGAAGCTGAGGCGCAGGCCCAAGCCGAAGCGGAGGCCAGGGCGCAGACTGAAGCCAAGGCGAAGGCGGATGCAGCGGCGAAGGCCGAAGCCGAGGCCAAGGCGAAAGCCGAGGCGGCTGCAAAGGCCAAAGCGGATGCCGAAGCCAAAGCCAAGGCGGCGCAACAGGCTGCCGAGGAAGCAGCGCAGGCCGAAGAACAGCAACGCCAGAGGGCGGAAGAGGCGTTGCGGATCGCCTCGGAAGAAAAGGCAAAGCTCGACGCCGAACGCAAGGCCGCGGCGGAGCAAGCGCAGAAAGCGGAACGGGCGCCACCGGCCGCAAATAACGTGCCATCGCCAGTGCAGCCCCCGCCAAAGCTCAAGTTCGATCCCTCGTCGATCGACGATCTGCTAAAATCGCTGAATGGCGGGTGACGGCGCATCCCTTACGCGTCGCGTCCAGCAAGCAAGCGCTTCAGCATCGGCTCGATCCGCCCGAGTTCGTCGAGATGAGCGGCTGACAGATCGGCGAGACTGTCGTCGGCGCGCTCGGTCAGCCGCAGCAGCACGCGGCGGTGGTCCTCCTCGTCGTGGTCCCTCGCGACGAGCCCGGCTTCGCAAAGACGGTTGACCAATTCCACGGCGCTGTGATGGCGGATGCGCAGGCGCTCCGCGAGGTCACCAATGGCCACCGGCCCTCCGCCGGGAAATCCCTTGATCGCAAGCAGGGCCTGATGCTGGCGTGGCGTCAGGCCGGCTTCCTGCGCCTGGATCTGGCTGAATTCGAGAAAGCAGCGGATCAGGTAACGAAATTCGGACAGCCTCTGGTAATCGGCCGCCCCGATCGTTGCGCCGCGCTTTTGTGGCTTCGAAGTGTCTGCCATCGATTCCTTTCCGACAAAGCCGCAAACGGGCCTTGAACATTTATATCGTGTTACGATACAGAGCGAACCAACATGGCTGGTGCCCCGCCATCTTCGGTGGCACGGCCGGCGACCGATCCGCAAGTCGGCACGCGCCAGAAAGCAAGGTTTGCAAATGAAATCCGATCACGCCAACCCCGGCCATCTGCGCGATTTTACCACCGATGCCCGGGTGCTGCTCATTGCCGGCATAGCGGTGGTGGTGGCGACGGCAGGGTTGTTTGCCGGCATTGCCCTTTTGAAGCTGATCCGGCTTGCCACGAACATCGCCTATTTTGGCCAGTTCACGCTCGCCGACCTGAGACTGCAGGATACGCCGCTTGGCTATGCCTCGGTATTTGTTCCGGTGGTCGGGGCACTGATCATCGGTGTGATGGCTCGCTTCGGAAGCGAAAAGATCCGCGGCCATGGCATTCCCGAAGCCATCGAGGCGATCCTGCTCGGACGCTCGCGGCTCGACGCCAAGGTGGCAATCCTGAAGCCGTTGTCGTCGGCAGTCTCGATCGGTACCGGCGGGCCATTCGGCGCGGAAGGGCCGATCATCATGACCGGCGGCGCCATCGGTTCGCTGATCGCGCAGATGCTGCCGGTCAGCGACAATGAACGCAAGACGCTGCTGGTGGCGGGTGCGGCGGCCGGCATGACCACCGTGTTCGGAACGCCGATCGCCGCCATCATGCTTGCAGTGGAATTGCTGCTCTTCGAATGGACGCCGCGCAGCTTCATTCCCGTGGCGGTCGCCGCGATCATTGCTGCGGTCGAGCGCACCATGCTGCATCTGCCGGGGCCGATCTTCCCGTTTCAGGGCGGAATGGAGGTTTCATTTCCCGGCCTTGCCAGCTGGGTGCTGGTCGGCATGGCAGCCGGGCTGCTATCGGGGTTGCTGACCCAGATGGTCTATGCCTGCGAGGACGGTTTCCAGAAGCTGCCCATCCACTGGATGTGGTGGCCGATGCTCGGCGGCCTGGTGGTCGGCATCGGCGGGCTGATCGAGCCGCAGGCACTCGGCGTCGGCTATGACAATATCGCCAACATGCTGGATGGCCGCACGATAGCGACCGCTGCGCTCACCCTGTTAGTGGTGAAGGCGATCATCTGGTCGGTCGCACTCGGCTCGGGAACGTCGGGAGGTGTGCTGGCGCCGCTGCTGATCATGGGCGGGGCGATGGGCGCGGTCCTCGCCGGCTTCCTGCCGGCCGCGGATCCGGGCTTCTGGGCGCTGCTGGCGATGGCGGCGACAATGGGCGGCACCATGCGTGCACCGCTGACCGCCACGTTCTTTGCGGTTGAACTGACCGGCAACACCCATGTCCTGGTGCCGCTGATCGCGGCGACTGCCACCGCGCATGCGGTGACCGTGCTGTTGATGAAGCGTTCGATCCTCACCGAAAAAATCGCACGGCGAGGGCATCACATGGTTCGCGAATACCGTGTCGATCCGTTCGCCCTGACCAGGGTGCGCGAGGTGATGACCAGCGAGGTCGAGAGCGTGCCGGCGACGATGTCGCTGCACGGCGCGGCAGCGTTCCTGACGGCGCCCGAGACACGGCATCCGAGCTTTCCGGTCGTCGATGAAGAAGGCCACGTGCTCGGCGTCATCGATCCGCCGGCGATTCTGCGCTGGAGACGCGCCGGCAAGCACCGCACGACGACGCTTGGCGAACTGCTGGCCGGCAGCAAGGTCACGCTGGCCTATCCGGATGAGTATCTCGAGGGCCTCTCCGACAAGCTGCTGATGGCGAACGTGTCCCATTTGCCGGTCGTCACGCGAGAAAATGCCCGGCTGGTGGGCTATGTCGGCTGGAAGGACCTGATGCGTGTCAGATCGAAGAAGCAGGCCGAAGAACGCGACCGCTCGGCTTTGCTGGGCTTCCGTATCCGGCGCAGGAAACAGGATAGCGTCGCCTGAAGGCTACAACTTGCCGCGCTTGGCCCAATCCAGCACATAGAGCCTGAGTGCCGAGGAGAGGTTGGCATCGCGCGGGCGGCTCTCGTCGATTTCGGCGACAAGAGCGGCGAGCGTCAGTTTTCGCACGGCCGCGATGGCGACCAGGTCGTCGTAAAAAGGCTTTTCAAGCGAATAGCTGGTGCGGTGGCCGCGAATGGTGACCGAGCGCTTTTCGACCGGGCTCACGCGACCGCCCTCACACTTCAAGCATCGGATTTGTCCGAATCGCCCGATTTTTCGCGGCGATGGCCGGCGACCAATTTGTCGGCCTTGTCGGCGATCAGGCGGTCGCGATCCCGGCTGGTTTTGGAACGGCCATGCAGCGCCCGGTTCTGTTCGGCCAGGCGCTCCTTCTCGGCTCGCGCCTTCTGCTTGCGTGCCTGACGGAGATTGACGATCTCGGCCATGTCACGCCGCCTGTCGGGTCACTTCTTGCGGAAGGCGTCGAGCGACACCACGTCGGCGCCCTTGGCGCCGGCGTCGGCCGCGGCAGGCTTCTTTTCCGCCTCAGCGGTTTTCTTCTTCGTCTCAGGCTTTTTCTCGGCGACGATAGCCAGCGGCTCGGGAGCAGGCTTGGCCTTTGTCTCCTGTTCAGCCGGGGTATCCGTCTTGACATCGAATTCGAGCTCGAAGTTGACGGACGGATCGTAAAAGCCGCGCACGGCCGAGAACGGGATTTCCAGTTTCTCCGGCACGTCGGAAAACGACAGCCCGACTTCGAAACCGGTGTCGCTCACCTTCAGGTCCCAATACTGGAACTGGATGACGATGGTCATCTGTTCGGGATAGCGCTCGCGCAGCCGCGACGAGACGCGCACGCCCGGCGCGCCGGTGAGAAAGGTGATGAAGAAATGATGGTTGCCCGGGAGACCGGTGCGCGCGACCTCGGCCAGGACCTTGCGCATGACGCCGCGCAACGCCTCCTGGGCCAGAATGTCGTAGCGGATGTGGTCGTCGGCCATGTGGCTGTCGGGTTCCGTTGAATCGTCCTGATAGCTGTAATCAAGCTTGAGCGCGGCGTAAACCGGATATAGATCGCCGGCGTGCGGAAGCGAAGCCCATTGGCGACGATTTGATCGTCAAACGGCTTTGATCGTCAAGCGCTGGCGAGCGCGCCCTGTTTGCTCGCCCGGGCCACAGGCTGCCGCTTGCCGAAGGCGCGCAGGAAGGTGCGCACGCCATTTGTCGCCGATTGCACCACCTCGTCCTCGGTCGGTGTACCGCCGAGCATGAACGTCGTCTGCAACTCGGCATTGGCAAGCGCCATGAACTGGCGCGCTGCGACATCGGGATCGTCGATATCAAGGAAGCCCGCATGAGCGAGGCGGGCGAAGCGGGCGGCGATCGCCGGCCATGTCCTGCCCGGTCCTTCTTCGCGCCATTCGGCGAACAACTCGGGATAGCGCCCGCCCTCGGTCTGGATCAGCTTGCGCAGGAATTTGCCGTCGCGGTTGCAGATGCAGTTGTGGTTCATCCGCACAGCAAAGGCGATGAGGTCGGCCTCGAGATCCTTCGGCTGATCGGGAAAAGTGGAAATCGTGGCAAAGATGCCGGCATTGCAACGTTCGGTGAGGTCACGGACGATGGCAACGAAGAGTTTTTCCTTGTCGCCGTGATGATTGTAGATGGTCTGGCGGGAGACGCCGGCCTCGGCGGCAATCATGTCGATATTGGCACCGGCAAAGCTTTCGCGGCAGAAGACCGAGGCGGCGGCATCGACAATCGACATCCGCTTGGCCTCATGGCCCCGCGGCGGGAAAATGTCAGGAGAAACGTTGGCCTTCATGCAAAACTATATAGAGGTGGTTGACGAATTAGACAAGCCTGTCTAAATTTGTGGACTTGCACGAAGGGGTTTCGTTCCGCAGAAGAGTCGGAACTCCACGGGATGGAACGTCCTAGGGTTACACGTCGGTCCTCGGCGGCAACCAGAATTCGAAAGAGCCTGCTATCATGAACGCCAAATTCCTCCGCATTGCGGTCGTGCTCGGCCTATTGTCCGCGATCGGCCCGTTTGCCATCGACATGTATCTTCCGGCCCTGCCGTCGATCGGTGAGGATCTGCATGCCGGCACCGCCGCGGTGCAGATGAGCCTGCTGATCTTCTTTCTTTCCATGGGCTTCGGCCAGATCGTCGTCGGACCGATCTCCGACATGGTCGGCCGCAAGCTGCCGCTCTACGGCGGCCTGGCGCTGTTTATGGTCGGCGGCGTCGGCTCGGCGCTGGCTCCCTCGATCGAATGGCTGATCGCCTTCCGCTTCCTGCAAGGGCTCGGCGCCAGCGCCGGCATGGCCGTGCCGCGCGCGATCGTGCGCGACCTGCATACCGGCACCGAGGCCGCCAAACTGATGTCGCTGCTGATGCTGGTGTTTTCGGTGTCGCCGATCCTGGCGCCGCTGACCGGTAGCCAGATCATCGAGAACTTCGGCTGGCGCGCCGTGTTCTGGACGGTGACGGGCGCGGCCGTGCTCGCCACCATCCTGCTGGCGACCTCGCTGAAGGAGACGCGGCCGGTCGAAGAGCGCGCCGGTTCGTCCTTCGGGACGGCACTTTCAGGCTACCGCTTCCTGATGGGCGACCGCAACTTCCTTGGCCTGACGGCCATTGCCGGCTTCGGCATTGCGAGCTTCTTCGTCTATCTGTCGAGCTCGTCCTTCATCCTGATCGACCATTACGGGCTGTCGCCTTCGGTCTACAGCGTGTTCTTCTCGATCAATGCGGTTGCCTTTATCGGCATGTCGCAGCTGACCGGGTTGCTATCGGAGCGGTTCGGGCTGCAGCGCGTGGTGCGCGTCGCGGTGACCGGCTATGCGACGACGATGGTGGTGCTGTTCGCGGTGATGGCATCGGGTGTCGACCGGCTCGACGTGATGGCGGCGTTGCTGTTCATCGGCTACGGCTTTCTCGGCCTGGTCATCCCGACGACGTCGGTGCTGGCCATGGAAGAGCATGGCGAGATCGCCGGCACCGCGTCGGCGCTGATGGGCACGCTGCACTTTGCCATCGGCGCGGTCGCCATGGGCGTCGCCGGCGTGTTTTTCGACGGCACGCCGCTGCCGATGGTGGCGGGCATCACGCTCTGCGCGGCGATCTCCTTCACGCTGGCCAAGATAACGCTCGGCCGCAGCCGGGACGCTGCGGAAGCGCCGGCGGAGTAAGCTTCACCTATCGAGACAAAAAGGCCGGGCGATGTTCCCGGCCTTTTCACGTTTGCGATCCCGGTTCAAAGCAGCCTATGCCTATATGACGGGTTCAGGACATGCAGCTTCGACATCTCAAGACCTTCGTGGCGGTCGCCACCACCTTGAACATCACGCGCGCCTCCGAGCGGGTTCATCTTGCCCAATCGAGCGTGACCGAACAGATCCAGGCGCTGGAAGCCGATCTGGGCACGTCGCTGTTCGAAAGGTCACGGCGTGGCTTGAAGCTGACGGCGGCGGGACAACGCCTGCTGGACTACGCAAACGATCTCCTCGACCTCGCGGACGAAGCCCGTTCCGCTGTCGCCGACGCGAGCGGCACGGTTGCCGGTCGCCTGACTGTCGGCGGCCTGGAGACGCTTTGCTCGACACGCTTGCCAGGTTTGCTGGGGGAATTCCATCGGCGCCATCCCGATGTGGAACTGAACCTCAAGGCGGACGATAGCAGTGGGTTGCGTGCCGGCGTGACAAGCGGGGCGCTGGACGTATCTTTCCATTTCGGAGCCGTCCCGGCGGCACCGGAGCTGCGAAGCGAGGAGGTGGCAGAAGAAGAGCTCGTCATCATATTGCCGGCAAATCACCGGTTGGCCGGATATTCTGCCATAACGCCCGACGATCTGGCCGACGAGGCCTTCCTCGTCACCCAGCCCGGTTGCGTCTATAGGCGGATGTTCGACGAAACGTTTGCAGCGACGCTGCCCGACCGTCCGAGGCTGGTTGGCGAATTCGCCAGCATGGGCGCGATACGGAGCCTTGTTGAAGGCGGTCTTGGATGCGCGCTGGTCCCGCGTCTCGTGGCTTCCGCGGCTGACGCCAATATCGTCGTGCTGCCCTGGGTCGGAAGCAGCCCGGTGGCGCCGGTCACCATGGTATGGCGCCACCGGCGCATTCAAGCGCCGGTCTTGCGGCTGTTCCTCGCAATGGTTCGCGAAATCTGGCCGTCACTAGACCAGCCGCTGGCCACCATCAACATGAAGCACCGTTCCGGTGATGAAGCCGTTATGCATCAGGGACGCGATGGCTTGGGCAACGTCGGCTGCCTGGCCGATCCGGCCGACGAGCAGACGCTTTGCCATGGCGTCCAGCGCGACGGTCTTTCCGCTGCCGACGACGGCATCCCAAATCGGCGTGTCGACCCAGCCCGGCGAGACGACGTTGACGCGGATCGGCGCCAGTTCGACGGCAAGCGCGTAGGCGAGTGAGCCAAGGGCCCCATTAACGGCTGCCACCACCGAGCCTTTCGCCGCCGGACGATAGGCGGCGATGCCCGAGGTCAGCGTGATCGATCCCCTGGGCGTCAGACGAGGCGCGCCATGTTTGGCAAGAAGAAGCGGTCCGACGACTTTGGAATCCATCACTTTCCGCGCCAACGAGATGTCCATCTCGGCAAGCAACACATAGACGCCGGTAACGTCGGCGGCGGTCGAGACGATGTGGTCGAGCGTACCGACATCCTGGAACAGCCGCTGGACCTCTTCCTCGCTTGTGACGTCGGCTGCGATCGTCCTCAGCCTTTCCGGGTGAGGCAAGCGCTGCCGTGCGGCCGACAACCGGTCCTCGGAGCGGCCGACGATCGTAACCTCGGCGCCGGCGGCAAGCCGCTGTTCGGCCAGCGACAGCCCCATGCCGGAACTGCCGCCAACGATCAGGATGCGTTCGTGTTTTGGTGTGGTTTCCTGGTTCATCTTGTCTCCATCAGGTAGCTCGCAGGGTGTGACCACACGCGGCGAGAAACTGAGGCCTTGTCCCGCAAAGGCATGAGAGAAGGGAAACGGGAAGATACGAATGCTGCCATCGGAGGTTCCGATGATGGGAAGCCCCTGGGCTTTCGCCTCAGCCTGAGACGCCTCAGCCTGAGACGTTGACGATGCGCGATTTTCTGTGTAGCAGCGATCATCATGAAGATCGCAATGGTTCTTGCAGTGGTAGGAAAGCGCACGGGCAGGATGGTGTAACCATCCGGCGACAGCCACCCGTGCGCGACAAACAGGCTCCCGACGGGGCCTTTTTTTATGCCCGAAATTCTTCTTACGCCCGATTTCGGCGATGCCCCGTCAACCCATCCTCATCACGCTACGGGACAGAACCATGACAAGCGATAATTCCATTCAGCATACGAGCAACCGCATGACAGGGGCGGAGATCGTTCTCCGCGCACTCAAAGACAATGGTGTGGAGCATATTTTCGGCTATCCCGGCGCGGCCATATTGCCGATCTATGACGAGATATTCCAGCAGGACGACATCAAGCATATCCTCGTGCGCCACGAACAGGGCGCCGGCCATGCCGCCGAGGGTTATGCCCGGTCCACGGGCAAGGTCGGCGTGATGCTGGTCACATCAGGCCCGGGCACGACGAATGCCGTGACGCCCCTGCAGGACGCGCTGATGGATTCAGTGCCGATCGTCTGTCTGTCCGGACAAGTGCCGACAACATTGATCGGCTCCGATGCCTTTCAGGAATGTGACACGATTGGCATCACGCGATCCTGCACCAAGCACAACTCTTTGGTCAAAGACGTCAATGACCTGGCGTCATCGATCCATAGGGCATTCCACATCGCCCGGTCGGGGCGACCGGGGCCTGTTCTCGTCGACATGCCAAAGGACGTTCTGTTTGCGTCTGGAATGTACACGCCGCCTTCGGGTGTTGCTGCGCTGAAAAATTATCAACCGAAGCTGCAGGGCGATATCGGCAAGATCGGCCAGGCGCTAGAATTGATGGCCAATGCCAGCCGTCCCGTTATTTATGCCGGCGGCGGCATCGTCAATTCCGGCCCGGAAGCATCGAGATTGCTCCGGGAGCTGGTTCAACTGACCGACTTGCCGGTCACCTCGACGCTGATGGGCCTTGGAGCTTACCCCGCCTCCGGCAAGAACTGGCTCAAGATGGTCGGTCTGCATGGTTCCTATGAGGCGAATATGGCGATGCACGATTGCGACGTCATGATCTGTGTCGGCGCCCGCTTCGATGACCGCGTGACCTCGCGTGTGGATGCTTTTTCGCCGAACTCCAGGAAGATCCATATCGATATAGATCCGTCCTCGATCAACAAGAACGTCCACGTCGATATCGGCATACAAGGCGATGTCGGCAATGTTCTGGGTGACATGGTTCGTCTAGGGCGCGCAGTGCCTCGCAAACCGGATGGAAGCCGCCTTCAGGACTGGTGGAGAAGGATCGCCGGCTGGCGCGCGCGCAATTCATTCTCCTATGAGATGAACAAGGACGCGATCATGCCGCAATATGCGGTGGAGCGTCTCTACGCGCTGACGAAGGATCGCGACACCTTCATCACCACTGAAGTCGGCCAGCATCAGATGTGGGCGGCCCAATTCTACGGCTTCGAAAGGCCGAACCGCTGGATGAGTTCCGGCGGCCTCGGGACGATGGGCTACGGCCTACCGGCGGCGCTGGGCGTGCAGATCGCGCATCCGGACAGCCTCGTCATCGATATCGCCGGCGACGCATCGGTTCAGATGACCATGAAAGAGCTGTCGACTGCAGTCCAGTACGACGCGCCGATCAAGATCTTCATCCTGAACAACGGATATATGGGCATGGTTCGCCAGTGGCAGCAAATTCTTCACGGCAACCGCCTCGCGCATTCCTATTCCGAGGCCTTGCCCGATTTCGTCAAATTGGCCGAAGCATTCGGAGCGGTCGGCCTGCGCTGCGACAAACCAGCCGACCTTGACGATGCGATACAGGAAATGATCGACGTGGACCGGCCGGTGCTCCTTGACTGTCGTGTTGCCAAGCTCGCCAATTGTTTTCCAATGATCCGGACGGGCAGGGGCCACAATGAGATGCTGTTGCCCGAAGAGGCCACAGGTGAAACATTCGCCGGTGCGATCGATGCGATCAGCCACGGGCTGGTATGAACGCCGTGGCATCTTGGGCCTATCAGGGCGAATAAAAAGCCCGCCGACGAGCCTGCAGCTGCACATATCAAAAGGGGAGAAATGGAGGTTTCTGTTGCCAGGTACCTCCGAACCCCGCCTAGAAGTGCGAACCACTAGGGCTTGAATTGAAGCTATCGCACCGCTTACGCGGCGAGACGTGCTTCCGCATAGTTGTCGTTGGCAACTATAAGTTTAGCCCGATAACGGTGGTACAATGCCGGGCAAAAGTACGATCTTTACACCTTCGTCGATCCTATTTCGCCCCCAGCAAAAGCCGCTCCTGAACCGCGGTTTTTGGTGGAGGCGCCGGGTACCGCCCCCGGGTCCGAACGGCTTATTTCATCGCCTGTTTATCGCCATAGTCGGTCGAGCCGACGAGGCGAATATAGGGACTGGCGGTGGAAAATGAAAGGCCGGAATGCCACTTTCGCCCGTGTCAAAGTGGATTATCAAGGGGTTGACTTGCAGCCGGTCTCAACCGAAGCTTTGTGGCGGTGAGGAGACCCAGCGCATACTTGCGGCAGCGCGCCACAATCCTCATCGACCGGATCCCGTGGCGCCGACGAGGGGAAATTCGATGGCCGATTATCTCGCAGACGTAAAGAAATATGATGCGGCGGCCGATGCCGACGCGGTCGCCACAGATCGTCAAGCATCTGGGCATCGCGCTCAGGAACCGCGATTCCTCGCTGGTGTCCTGCACCGACCCGGAGGAACTGAAGCGCGTCAGGAACAGCTGGATCGCCGGCAAGCTCGGCGTCACCGACGGCGCCAAGGCGGATGCGGCTATCGAAAAGACCTGCAAGGCGATGGCGGCCGACAACAGCAAGAGCCGGGTGACGTTCTATTACCTCGTCGCCAAGGATCTGGGCATGCTCGGCTCGCTCTGAACAACCTCGCCGCCGGTGTCGGTGGGCTCCGGTGGAATCGTCTCGCTTTGCTGTGTTCGGCGGACGGTCATTCGGCTATGATGGCTGACAACCCGAATCGGACCGGACCCGATGCGCCAGTATCTCGACCTTCTGAAGCATGTGCTGGAAAACGGCGCCGATCGCGGCGACCGTACCGGCACCGGAACGCGCTCGGTATTCGGCTACCAGATGCGCTTCGACCTGGCCCGCGGCTTTCCGGTCACCACCACCAAGAAGCTGCACCTGAAGTCGATCATCCACGAGCTTTTGTGGTTCCTGGCCGGTGACACCAACATCAAATATCTCAACGATCACGGCGTCTCGATCTGGGATGAGTGGGCCGACGAGAATGGCGATCTCGGCCCGGTCTATGGCAAACAGTGGCGGTCGTGGCCGGACGGCCATGGCGGCGCCATCGACCAGATTGCGAATCTTCTGAAGGAAATACGCAAAAATCCTAATTCGCGGCGGCTGATCGTTTCGGCGTGGAACCCGGCCGAGGTGGAGGCCATGGCGTTGCCGCCCTGCCACTGCCTGTTCCAGTTCTATGTTTCGGAAGGCAAGCTTTCCTGCCAGCTCTACCAGCGTTCGGGCGATATCTTTCTCGGTGTGCCGTTCAACATCGCGTCCTATGCGTTGCTGACGCTGATGGTGGCGCAGGTGACCGGACTGAAACCCGGCGATTTCATCCACACGCTCGGCGACGCACACCTTTATTCGAACCATTTCGAGCAGGCGCGCGAGCAATTGCGGCGCACGCCCAAGGCGTTGCCGACGCTATGGATAAATCCCGAGGTGAAGGATCTCTTTGCCTTCCGCTTCGAGGATTTCCGGCTCGAGAACTATTTCGCCGACGCGACGATCAAGGCGCCGATCGCGGTCTAGGACCTACCTGACTGTCCATATCGAAACTGCCTACTGCGGCTGCGCCCTCGTTTGCCCGTGCCGCGGGTACTGATTTCATGTGATATTTCCTTTGGCCTCGATACCGCTGTATCCAACGGAGGTTATCGCACGCCGAGAAACCTGAGCTCAGAATGCCGTCGCCGGTAAAGAGCCTTTCCTTGTTATGTTCACATGGATATATCGATGGACGGCTGCGGGCGTTCCGAGACGAGGAGAGTTTCATGCTGGCGCGCAAAGGTTCGACGACGATTGCCATCGCGGGCCTCGCCGCCATGCTGATGGCCGCGGTGCCGGCGGCCCATGCCGATGACAAGGTGGTCGTGTTTGCTGCGGCGAGCCTGAAGGACGGGCTCGATGCCGTCAACAAGGCCTGCGAGGCCGATGTCGGCGAGGCGGCAACCATTTCCTATGCGGCGAGCTCGGCGCTGGCCAAGCAGATTGAAAGCGGCGCGCCGGCAGACCTGTTCATCTCTGCCGATCTCGACTGGATGAAGTATCTTGCCGAGAGGAAGCTGACCAAGCCCGAAACCGAAGTGAAATTGCTTGGCAACCAGATCGTGCTGATTGCGCCGCGGGATTCCAAGGTCGAGACCAGGATCGAAAAGGGGTTCGATCTTGCCGGGCTGGTCGGTGACGGCAAACTTGCCATGGGCGATGTCAAGGCGGTGCCGGCCGGCAAATACGGCAAGGCAGCCCTCGAATCGCTCGGTGTCTGGTCTTCCGTCGAAGGCAAGGTGGCGCAGGCCGAGAATGTGCGCGCCGCCCTAAAACTGGTTTCGACCGGCGAGGCAGCACTCGGCATCGTCTATGCCACGGATGCGCATGCGGAGCCCGGCGTGAAGGTGATCGGCACTTTCCCCGACAATACACATCCGCCGATCATCTATCCGGTTGCCCAGCTTGCGGATTCGAAGGGCAAGGATACCCCGGCGTTCCTGAAATGCCTGCAATCCGCCAAGGCTGGCGAACTCTTCAAGGCGCAAGGTTTTACCATGCTTGCGCCGAGCAACTGACGAACGGCACCGCACATGAACTGGCTGCTGGATCTCGCTCCCGACGAATGGAATGCGGTCCGGCTGTCGATCAAGGTGGCGACCGTGGCGATGATTGCCAGCCTGCCGCCAGGCGTGGCGATCGCCCTTGTGCTCGCCCGCGGCCAGTTCTGGGGCAAGACACTGCTCAACGGGCTGGTGCATCTGCCGCTGATCATGCCGCCGGTGGTGACCGGCTATTTATTGCTTCTGACTTTCGGCAAGCGTGGTCCGGCCGGGGCCTTCCTGGCCGAGCATTTCGGCATCGTTTTTTCCTTTCGCTGGACGGGCGCCGCGCTCGCCTGCGGCGTGATGGGTTTTCCGTTGATGGTGCGGGCGATCCGGCTGTCGATCGAAGCGGTCGACCGCAAAATCGAGGCGGCCGCCGGCACGCTCGGCGCCAATCCGCTATGGGTGTTCGGCACGATCACGCTGCCGCTGATCCTGCCCGGCCTGATCGCCGGCGCGATCCTCTCCTTCGCCAAGGCGATGGGCGAATTCGGCGCGACGATCACCTTCGTCTCCAATATCCCGAACGAGACGCAGACGCTGCCGTCGGCGATCTACACTTTCACGCAGGTTCCCGGCGGCGACCCCGGCGCGCTCAGGCTGACGCTGATCTCGATCGTCATCTCGATGGCTGCACTCGTGGCCTCGGAAGTGCTGGCGCGGCGCGTCGGCCGGCGGATGGACATCGAATGACGGTTCAGGTCGACATCAGCCACCGGCTTGGCGATTTCGCCGTCAATGCCCGCTTCGAGAGTGCCGGGCGGCTGACTGCGCTGTTCGGGCCGTCCGGCTCCGGAAAGACGACGCTTATCAATTTGATTGCCGGGCTGATCCGCCCCGACAAAGGCCGCATCGCGGCCGAGGGCCGCGTGCTGGTCGATAGCGATGCCGGCCTGTTTGTGCCAAAGCACAAACGGCGGATCGGCATGGTGTTCCAGGATGCGCGGCTGTTTCCGCATATGAGCGTGGCGAGCAATCTGCGCTATGGCCGTTGGTTCACGCCGGCTGCCGAGCGCTACGCGGATATCAATGGCGTGGTCGAACTGCTCGGGATCGGCCATTTGCTCGACCGGCGGCCGGCAAAACTCTCCGGTGGCGAGAAGCAGCGCGTGGCAATCGGCAGGGCGCTGCTTGCCAGTCCGAAATTGCTGCTGATGGACGAGCCGCTGGCGTCGCTCGACGAGGCGCGCAAGGCCGAGATCTTGCCTTATATCGAGCGGCTACGCGACGAGACGAAAATTCCGATCGTCTATGTCAGCCACTCGATCGCCGAAGTGGCGCGGCTGGCGAGCGACGTCGTGGTGCTGATGCAGGGCAAGGTCGCTGCTTCCGGTCCAACCGGAGCGATCATGCAGCGTCTGGATCTATTGCCGGCCGAAGAGCGCGGCGAGGGCGGTGCCGTGCTGGATGCCGCGGTTCTGCGCCACGACGAAGCCTTTGGCATGACGGTGCTAGGCTCATTGGCGGGCGAGATCCGGGTGCCGCTTCTGGCAACGCCGGTCGGTGCGCCGGTGCGCGTCCGCATCCGTGCCCGCGACGTGATGATCGCCACCGAGCAGCCGGTTGGCCTCAGCGCGCTCAACATACTGCCGGGCACGATTGTGGCGATAGAGCCGGGCGAAGGGCCTACGGTCGAGATTGGCCTCGACTGCAATGGCGCAACCGTGCTTGCCCGCATCACCGAACAGTCGCGGCAGACGCTGCGGCTTCGGCCTGGTCGAAAGGTTTTCGCGGTGGTCAAGACGGTCAGCTTCGACCGGGCGAATACCGGCGCCGGCTTGCCGGCCGAGGCGGATGGGTGAACGGCCGATGATTCGCTATATCGTTTTAGAATAGCGGTATCGCTGCAGAACTTGTAGAATAGCGTCACCGCGGAGGAGCAAATGCCGTCGCTGAGTTTGCGGATAAATCTCGATCCAGATGGCCGCCTCGGGCCGGGCAAGATCGAGCTTCTGGAACAGATCGCCGCCTTCGGTTCGATTTCGGCCGCGGCGCGCGGTATGGAGATGTCTTACAAGCACGCCTGGGATCTGGTCGAGGACATGAACCGTGTGTTCGGCAAGCCGCTGGTTGCGGCACAGACGGGCGGCAAGAAAGGCGGTGGCGCCCAGTTGACGTCGGTCGGGCTTGCGGTGGTCAGCCGCTTCCGCGCCATCGAGCGGGCTGCTTCTTCAGCAGCGGCGGCACATATGGAGGCGCTGCAGGCCGAGATCGACGCTGCGTGAACTCGGCGGAATTCATGCCGCGCTCGATCCCTGCTACTCCTCAGGCTCGCCCGGCTTGCGCAGCAGATAGGTGTCCATGATCCAGCCTTTTTTCCGACGGGCCTCCTCACGAGTGCTCACGATCTTGTCGCCGACGTCGCCAATCCGGCCCGAGATGACGATCTCGTCGGGCGTCCCGAGATAGGCGCCCCAGTGGACGGTGACGTCCTTGTCGTCCAGCGTGTTGAAGGCGCATTTTCCGTCCAGCATGACGATGGTGCTGCCGACGTTTTCGGGCAGACCTTCCTCGGCGAGCCGGCGGCCGGTGGTAATCAAAATGGCGTCGCCGATGCGGTTCAATGCCATTTTGTGGCTGGCTGCGAGTGCCTGGATGGCGGTGATGCCGGGAATGACCTCCAGCTCGAATGCGACATTGCCTCTGAGGCGCACGCGCTCGAGGATGCGCAGCGCGCTGTCGTAGAGCGAAGGATCGCCCCAGATCAGGAAGGCGCCGCAACCATCTTCGGGGAGTTCGCCGCGGATAAGGCCTTCGTAGATCGCGGCGATCGCCTCGTGCCAGTCGCCGACGGTCGAGCGGTAGGAAGGCGCCGGCTCGGCGCGCACCGGCACCTCGAATTCGACACGGCGCGAGTTCGGATTAATGACGAAGTGGTCGCAGATCTGGCGGCGCAATTCGGCGAGATCGTTCTTCTTGGCGCCCTTGTCGGGAATGAACAGCACGTCGGCCCGATTGAGGCCGTTAATGGCCTGGACCGTCATGTGCTCCGGATTGCCGGCGCCGATGCCGATGACAAGAAGCTTGCGCATGGGCGAACTCCTGCCCGATCGGGATCGGCGTGTCTAGACCGACATGACATGCCGGCAGGCGCTGGCGCGTTTGCCGAAAGGCTTTGAAACGCCACATTGAACGGCTAGAGTCATGTTGGCATTCTCGCCGGGGGAGTTTCCATGTTCCGTTACGTCCTGACCGCAGCGCTGGCGCTCTCGGCTACGCCCGCACTCGCCAATGATTCGGTCGCCGAGCTCGGCACCGGTGGGCTGATCTTGTCGCGCAGCGATGCGGTGGCGATGGAAAGCGAGGATCTCTACATCTCGCCGGAAAAGGTGGCGGTCGATTACGTCTTCCGCAACAACACCGACAAGGATGTCGATGCGATCGTCGCCTTTCCGATGCCCGACATCGAAGGCGACCCCGAAGAAATACCGGCAATTCCGGAGGCGCAGAGCGACAATTTCCTTGGCTTCGAAGTGACGATCGACGGGGTGCCGGCAAAGCCGCAGCTCGAGCAGAAGGTGTTCGCACTCGGCATCGATATCGGTGCTGACCTGAAGGCGCAGGGCGTGCCGTTCTATCCGTTCGGCGATGCGGCCAAGGCCGCGCTGGCAAAGCTGCCGCAAGCGGTCGCCGACGACTGGGTCAATCGCGGCATCATCATCGAGGACACCGCCGACGACGGTTCGGGCATGAAGACCGTCTACACGCCGTTTTGGCAATTGCGCTCAACCTATTGGTGGCGCTCGACCTTTCCGGCCAACAAGGCTGTCCATGTCTCGCATCGCTACAAGCCGAGCGTCGGCGGCACCTCCTCGGTCAGCTTCTTCTATGACGGCCAGTTCCAGGGCCAGTATGCCGCCTACAAGACCCGCTACTGCATGGATGGCACGTTCGAGAACGCCGTGCGCAAGGCAGCCAAGGACGATCCCGACGGCTACCCCAAATATTTCGAGAACCGCATCGCCTATATCCTGACCACGGGCGGCAACTGGGCGTCGGGAAACATCGGCACGTTCAAGCTGACCGTCGACAAGGGCGATCCGAAGAACCTGGTCTCGTTTTGCGGCGAAAACGTCAGGAAGGTCGGACCGACGACGTTCGAGATGAAGGCGCAGAACTTCTACCCCGAGCACGACATCGACATATTGCTGCTGGAGCCATCCGATGGCGGGAACGGCGGCTGATGGACCTCGCGATTTATGTAGCCATCGCCGAGAATGGCGTGATCGGGCGCGAGGGTGGGTTGCCGTGGCGGCTTTCCACCGATCTCAAGCGGTTCAAGGCCGATACAATGGGCAAGCCCATCATCATGGGCCGCAAGACCTATGAAGGCATCGGCCGGCCATTGCCGGGCAGGCTCAACATCGTGGTGACGCGGGACAGGGCCTGGCGCGCCGAGGGCGTCGAAGTCGCGCACTCGATCGAGGACGCGATCGCGCTGGCGACGGTGCGCGGGCGCTGCATGGCCGGCGCGGACGAGATCTGCGTCATCGGCGGCGGCGAGATCTACGCTCAGGCGCTGCCGTTGGCCGATCGGCTGCACGTCACCCATGTGCTGGCCGCGGTCGACGGCGACGCCCATTTCCCGCCGATCGACCCGGCGCTGTGGCGGATCGTCCGCTCGCAGGAGGTGGAGGCTGGCCAAAAGGACAGCCATGCGACACGCTATTCGGTTTACGAGCGGCGCCGCGACGTGAATTGAAGACGACAAAGCGTCGCGACAGGTCTAAATGGACCCAAAGGCGGACTGTGACGGCAGCCGATCGCGTTGAAAGCGTGCCGTTGCATACCTATAGAAGAATAATATTGGATTTTGCGCCGGCGAGCCGGCGCTTGAGGGAATTCCAAGCGAAAGGACATTCATGCCCTGGAACGACAAGAGCGGCGGCGGCGGCCCGTGGGGCGGCGGCAACAATCAGGGACCTTGGGGACAGGGACCCAAGGGACCCAGCGGCCCGCAGGGCTCGCCTCCCGATCTCGAGGATATCATCCGGCGCGGGCAGGATAGGTTGCGGCGCGCGCTGCCGGGCGGCGGTGGCGCGAGCCCGGCCGTGTTCGGGCTGATTGCTGCGGCGCTGGTGGTGCTATGGGCGTTCAAGGCGGTCTACACCGTGCAGCCCGACGAAGTTGCGGTGGAGCTCAGGTTCGGCAAGCCGAAGGCGGAACTCTCGCAGCCTGGCCTGCATTTCCATTGGTGGCCTATTGAAACGGTCGAGACCGCCAACATCGCCGAGCAGCTTGTCAGCATCGGTGGCGGCAGCACCAGCGGCAATGGTCTGATGCTTTCCGGCGATCAGAACATCGTCAACGTGCAATTCTCTGTGGCCTATCAGGTTTCCGACCCGAAGGCCTATCTGTTCGACGTGTCCGACCCGGGCGGCATGCTGCAGCAGGTCGCCGAAAGCGCGATGCGTGAAGCGGTCGGCCGGCGCCCGGCGCAGGACATTTTCCGCGACGACCGGCAAGGCATTGCGGCGTCGGTGCGTGAGATCATCCAGACGACGCTGGACGGCTACAAGGCCGGCCTCAACGTCAATGCCATTTCGATCGAGGACGCCGCGCCGCCGCGCGAGGTGGCAGACGCGTTCGACGAGGTGCAGCGCGCCGAACAGGACGAGGACAAGTTCGTCGAGCAGGCCAATCAGTATTCCAACCAGAAGCTCGGCCAGGCGCGCGGCGCGGCCGCGCAGATCCGCGAAGACGCGGCCGCCTACAAGAACCGGGTCGTGCAGGAGGCCGAAGGCGAGGCGCAGCGCTTCATCTCGGTCTATGACGAATATGCCAAGGCGCCGGAAGTGACGCGCAAGCGGCTTTACCTGGAAACGATGGAGAGGGTGCTGAAGGATTCGAGCAAGGTCATTGTCGAGCAAGGCAACGGGCAAGGGGTCGTTCCCTACCTGCCGCTGCCGGCATTGCAGCAGAAGGCGCCGGCACCGGCCACCGGAGGAAACCAGTGATGGCCAACCGTCTTCCCGTCATTGCGGTCATCGCCGCGGTCATCCTGTTCCTGCTCTATTCGTCGGTCTTCGTCGTCAATGCGCGCCAGCAGGCGCTGGTGCTCAGGTTCGGCGAAATCGTCGACGTCAAGAACCAGCCGGGCATCTATTTCAAGGCTCCATTCTCCTTCTTCGATGCCGACACCGTGCAGCTGATCGAAAACAGGGTCCTGCGCTTCGACCTCGACAATATCCGTGTCCAGGTTTCGGGCGGCAAGTTCTATGAGGTCGATGCCTTTATCGCCTATCGTATCTCGGATCCGCGCGTATTCCGCGCCGCGGTCTCCGGCCAGATCGAACTGGCCGAGGCCCGGCTTAGGACGCGTCTCGACGCCGCCTTGCGCCGCGTCTACGGCCTGCGCGACTTCGAAGCGGCACTTTCGGAAGAGCGCGCCGTAATGATGCGCGAGGTGCGCGATCAGCTGAGGCCCGATGCCACCTCGCTTGGCCTGCAGATCGAGGATGTCCGCATCCGCCGCACCGATCTCACGGCCGAAGTCTCGCAGCAGACCTTCGACCGCATGAAGGCCGAACGTCTCGCCGAAGCCGAGCGGCTGAGGGCGCGAGGCAATGAGGCAGCGCAGCGGATCAGGGCTCGCGCCGACCGCGAAGTGGTGGAAATCGTCGCGGAAGCGCAAAAAGAGTCTGAAATCCTGCGCGGTGAAGGTGAAGCCCAGCGCAGTGCCACGTTTGCCGCGGCCTATCAGCGCGATCCGGCCTTCTTCGATTTCTATCGGTCGATGAATGCCTATGGCACTGCGCTGAACAGCACCGGAACGACGATGGTGCTGTCGCCGAATTCCGAGTTCTTCCGCTTCTTCCGCGACCCGGACAGCAAGGAAACGCCTGCGGCACCGGCACCACCGCCAGCGCCGGCCGCTCCCGCCGCGCCAGCGGCACAGCCGGGCACCGGCCAGTAGGGCCGGTGCAGGGGAAGCCGGCGTAACGGAGGATTTATCCTCTGGCGGTAGCCGTAGCCGCAAACGTGCCTTATTTCTTGCCAACATGACGCGACGCGGCGTTTTTGCCGAAGCGCTTTTTTAGAACACCCGGAGGCCTTTCGATGACATCCACCACCCTTCTGCGTGCAGCGAGGCGGACGTTCATTGCCGGGGCCGCTGCGCTTCTGGTCGGCGCCGTTGCCGTTCCGTCTTTCGTGACGCCGACAGTGGCAGCCGACGGGCCGCCCTCGGTTGCCGATCTCGCCGCCGGGCTGCTCGGCGCGGTGGTCAACATCTCGACTTCGCAGACGGTGAAGGGCACTGAGGGGCCGGGCGCGGTGCCGATGCCGCAGCTTCCAGAAGGCTCACCCTTCCAGGACTTCTTCGACGATTTCTTCAAGAACCGTGGCGGCGACAAGGGCGGCGGCGGACAAAAGGTGCAGTCGCTGGGCTCCGGCTTTGTGGTCGACGCCGAGCAGGGCATCGTGGTGACCAACAACCACGTCATAGCCGATGCCGACGACATCGAGGTGAATTTCTCCGACGGGGTGACGCTCAAGGCGACGCTGGTCGGCACCGATACCAAGACCGACGTCGCGGTGCTGAAGGTCGATCCGAAAGGGCACAAGCTGACAGCGGTGAAGTTCGGCGATTCCAATACGATGCGTGTCGGCGACTGGGTGATGGCGATCGGCAATCCGTTCGGTCTCGGCGGCACGGTGACGGTCGGCATCGTCTCGGCGCGCAATCGCGACATCAATTCCGGCCCGTATGACGACTTCATCCAGACCGATGCCGCGATCAACCGCGGCAATTCCGGTGGACCGCTGTTCAACAGCAGCGGCGAGGTCATCGGCATCAACACGGCAATCATCTCGCCGTCGGGCGGCTCGATCGGCATCGGCTTCTCGATCCCGTCGCAGCTTGCCTCGGGCGTCGTCGACCAGCTTCGCCAGTTCGGCGAGACGCGGCGCGGCTGGCTCGGTGTGCGCATCCAGCCGGTGACCGACGACATTGCCGAAAGCCTGGGCATGGCGACCGCCAAGGGCGCGCTGGTTGCCGGCGTCATCAAGGGCGGGCCGGTCGACAACGGCACAATCCAGGCCGGCGACGTGATCATCAAGTTCGACGGCAAGGACATCCATGAGATGCGCGACCTGCCACGCGTCGTGGCGGAGAGCCCGGTCGGCAAGGCGGTCGACGTGATCATCGTGCGCAAAGGGGTCGAGCAGACCGTCAAGGTGACGCTCGGCCGGCTCGAGGACGGCGAGAAGCTTGCCAGCGGTGGTGAAAACGGCAACACCGACCAGGACGATGCCGACAAGGCGCCTGCGGTTTCGACGGCTGCCGTGCTCGGCATGACGATCGGCGAGCTCAACGACGAGACGCGCACGAAATTCGGCATCGCCGCCGACATCTCCGGCGTCGTCGTGACCGACGTCTCAAAGGATTCGGCAGCGGCCGAACGCGGCATCCAGCCGGGCGAGGTGATCACCGAGATCGCGCAGGAATCGGTCGCGACGCCCAAGGACGTCATGGATCGGATCGGCGCGCTGAAGGAGCAAGGGCGCAAGAACGCGCTTTTGATGCTGGCGTCGAAGACCGGCGAGCTGAGGTTTGTGACAATCCGGATGGATTGAGTCCAGAAGAGCCTGCAACACTCTGATCTTGAAAAGAAAAAGGGCGGCTAGCGGGCCGCCTTTTTCTTGCTTGCCAGTCCGTGCGTGACAGCCTGTAGAAGACATGTCGCCTGAGTGCGGTGTGGCTGTCCGGAACGCCGGGATGGTCGAAATCGGAGGCCGGGTCGGCGGTCATGCGCAGGCGCTCCATGACGGCAGTGGACCGGCTGTTATCCTTGACTGCGAAGGACACGATTTCGTCGAGGCCAAGTCTTTCAAAGCCATAGGTGAGCCAGGCTTCGGCTGCTTCGGTGACATAGCCGCGGCCCCAGAATTCTGGTGCCAACCGCCAGCCAATCTCGATCGTGCCGGGCGGCAGGAATGGCAAATGATCGGTTCCGGTTATGCCGACGAAGCCGATGCATTCACCTGTGGCTGCGATCTCAGCGGCCGCGAAGCCGAAGTCGGTGCGATCGATAGCCGCGCGCAACTCCCCCATCTTAGCGTCAGCCTGGGCGCGGTCGCGGCGAAACGGAAAGAATTCCATGACGCGCTCGTCGGAATTGATGCGATGGAAGAGCTCGCGGTCACGATCTTCCCAGTTGCGCAGGATCAGGCGCTCGGTGCGGATCGGCGTCATTCGACAAATTCTTCCCAGCGATAACCCTGCAGATAAAGCAAGGCGGTGAGGTCGCCGTGGTCGATGCGGATCTTTGCCTCAGCCGCCACGGCCGGCTTGGCGTGCAAGGCGACGCCGATGCCGGCAAGACGGATCATGTCGAGATCGTTGGCGCCGTCACCGACGGCAATGGCATCGGCAGGCGTCAGGCGGAGGCGGGCGGAAATCTCGATAAGGGCTTCGGCCTTGGCGGCGCGGCCGAGGATTGGCTCGGCGACCAAGCCGGTGAAGCGGCGATCCTGCTCGATCAGGCGGTTGGCGCGATTTTCGTGAAAGCCGAGCAATGCTGCGACGCGGGTGGTGAAGATGTCGAAACCACCGGAGATCAGCGCTGTCCAGGCGCCGCTGGCCGCCATTGTCTGGACGAGCGTGCGGCCGCCGGAGGCCAGCGTCAGGCGATTGTCGATGATGCGGTCGATGATTGCGGCATCAAGACCCTTGAGCAGCGCCACGCGCTCGCGCAAGGCCGGCTCGAATGCGATCTCGCCGTTCATCGATCGCGCGGTGATGGCGGCGACGCGATCCTTGACGCCGATCTCGTCGGCAAGCTCGTCGATGCATTCCTGGTCGATCATCGTCGAATCCATGTCGGCGATCAGGATCTTCTTGCGCCTGTTCTCAGCTCGCTGGACGGCCACGTCGATCGGTTCGGAAGCAAGTGCGGCATGCAGGCGCGCCGTCATTTCGGAAGCTTCGGCGGTCTCCGGCAAATCGAGCTCGCAGGCGATGCCTTCGGCCAGCCAGCGAACAGCGCTTGCGCCGACCGCCCGCGAGGCCATATTCGCTAGCGTCGGCGTCAATGCTTGGCCGGCGGGATGGGATAGAAGCGTGGCGATCAGCGGCATCGAAAATTCCAGCGGACAGGCGGGCGAAGGGCGCGTGAAGAACGCGATCCTGATAGCCGGGCCGACCGCCAGCGGCAAGTCGACGCTCGCACTCGACCTCGCCGAGCGCAATGGCGGTGTCATTGTCAACACCGATTCCATGCAAGGCTATTCGGTGCTCGACGTGCTGACGGCGCGGCCTGGTCCTGCCGAACTCGCCCGCGTCCCCCACTGTCTTTATGGACACGTCGATCCGTCCACCGCCTATTCCACGGGCGCCTGGTTGCGTGATGTCACGAAGCTGATCGACGACGGCACGCTTTCGGAGCGGCAGGTGATTTTCGTTGGAGGTACCGGGCTTTATTTCCGGGCGCTCACGGAAGGTATCTCGGAGATGCCCGACATTCCGAAATCGATCCGTGATCGCTGGCGCTACGAGCTCCAGGAACAGGGCGCGGTGAGATTGCACCGCATCCTGTTGCGCGAGGATTCTGCGGCCGGCATGATGCTGAGGTCGACGGATGGCCAGCGCATCGTGCGGGCGCTGGAGGTGCTCGACGCGTCGGGCCGTTCCATCCTGGACTGGCAGGGCGCGCGTGGCCGGCCGTTGATCGACAGGAGCAGCGCGCGCTTTTTCGTCATCGAGCCGGAGCGAGCGGCACTGGTGGAGCGAATCGATGCCCGCTTCGATCGCATGCTGGACAAGGGGGCACTGGACGAGGTGAAACAGCTTTCAGCGCTCGGCCTCGATCCCGACCTGCCGGCGATGAAAGCAATTGGTGTTCGCGAGCTTCAGGCCGCGCTGGCCGGCGCCATCAGTTTTCCCGAGGCTATCGAGCGCGCGAAAATCGCGACGCGGCAATATGCCAAACGGCAGGCTACCTGGTTCAGGCACCAATTGGGCCCGGAATGGCAGAGATTGCGTCCTGGTGAGGGGATCGACTCGATGCTCTCACCCCCTCCTTCGAGCGCAACCTGAAAAGCCGACACCGAGGGGACATTTCGCGTTGAAGTTGTCCAGGTTAACTGTCCGTAAGCTCCCGCATGCCATAAAATCGATGGGAACTTTCCAACGGGGAGCAGATGCGTTTCCACAAGGCGGAATCAGCCTTTTTCGTCTTTATTTTTGTGATCCTGGCCGCCGGCCTGGTGACGCTTTACGCCTATGGGCTCCTGCAAACCCTGGCCGCCGACATTCGCAATACGCCTTCGGAACTCGATGAAATCGTCTATCTCAACAAGCTGCTGTTTGCGACCGGCGTGCTGCTGGCGACCGCGCTGTTCTTCGGCATTTTCTTCATTTATCCGCTGATCCGAAAGCAGGCGACGGAAGAAGGCAAGCTGCGCGCCATGACTGTTTCGCTCAGCGCGCGCTCGGAGACGCTGGAGCATGCGGCGCTCACCGACAGCCTCACCGGCATGCAGAACCGGCGCTACTTCGACGATGCGCTGAAGGAATATCTCGAAGAGTTCCGCCGCATCGAGAAACCAGTCGGGCTGATGATCCTCGACCTCGACCATTTCAAACAGGTCAACGACAGCCACGGCCACGATGTCGGCGACGAGGTGTTGCGGGCCGTCGCCAACTGTCTCAAGGACATGACACGCTATCACGACGTGGTGGCGCGCCTGGGCGGCGAGGAGTTCGCGGTGGTCACGCCCAATATGGACGCCGAGCTGCTATCCAAATTCGCCGAGCGCATCCGCAAGGCGATCGCCAACATGTCGGTGCTGACAGGCAATGTCCGACTGAAGATCACCACCAGCGTCGGGCTTGCCGTCTGGGACCGCAAGGAAACCGCCGAGGAGTTCTATCGCCGCGCTGACCGCCAGCTCTATGAGGCAAAGAGGCAAGGGCGCAACCGCGTCTGCGCCTGAAATCCCGTCATTGAATTCGATGCTGGCCGTCTGGTATCGTTTTCTGCGTTTCCGGTGCACGCAGACCGATGTCACCCAGTCAAGCTGAGATGCTGCCTTTGCGGGGCTTGCCGGGAATAGAGGTGTTCCGTGACTATATCCGATCTCTCCGATCTTTACCGGGGCTATATTGCGTGCCTGAACAAGCAGGATTGGCCAAATCTGGGGCGGTTTGTTCATGATGAAGTGACCCACAACGGTCGCAAGCTCGGATTGTCCGGCTATCTCGAAATGTTGGTGAGAGACTTCGACGAAATTCCGGACCTTTACTTCGACATTCAGCTATTGGTTGCCGATCCGCCTTATATAGCGAGCCGGCTAAGCTTCGACTGCGCGCCAAGGGGAACGTTCCTTGGGCTCGATGTAAGCGGGAAGAGAATTTCGTTTGCCGAGAACGTATTCTATGAGTTTCAGAGAGAGAAAATTCGCCAGGTGTGGTCAGTCATAGACAAGGCAGCC
Organism: Mesorhizobium sp. M1328; assembly: GCF_040318075.1. Classification (NCBI taxonomy): domain Bacteria; kingdom Pseudomonadati; phylum Pseudomonadota; class Alphaproteobacteria; order Hyphomicrobiales; family Phyllobacteriaceae; genus Mesorhizobium; species Mesorhizobium sp. M1328. Next base: position 143,327 of record NZ_JAMYLO010000006.1, read on the forward strand.
ATCGAAGCTCAGCTTTGATATCTGCGGCCGCACCGATGAGGTCTGCCTAACAGTCGCCCGACTCATTCGTTTTGCGGACGTAGCCCGAAGGTCGCCGGCTTGAGGCCGTAGCGTAGGTCGAAATCGTCGCTCCGCTGGGTGCGTGCGGCTGGCGGTTTGCGATAGTCCGAATCGCCGGCCTGCCGGCCCGAATCGACGACTTCCGCGAACGGCATTGCCTGTTGTGATTTCGGCACGTTGCGCAGCCGTTCGACGATCGCCACGAGGTCGACCTCGTCGCCGGTTTCGGACGGCAAGGCGTCCTCGCGCTTGGCCGTGCCGGGGATCAAATCCTCGGAGAGCTTTTCAAACTTCATCCGCATCGTCGTCGCCACGCCTTCCCCGAAGGCGATGGCCTCGCGCTGGCCCATGGAAGACAGGAACGCCAGCGTCGAAGCCGAGGAATCGGCGATCGCCGACCGGATGATCGCCTGGTCCTGCTCGTTGGCGAGCCGCATGGCAAAGAACGTCGAGCACTGCGACAGGATGGTCGGGTCGAGCTCGCCCGGGCGCTGGGTGACGACGCCGAGATAGCAGCCATATTTGCGGCCTTCCTTGGCGATGCGCGACAGCGCGTGCCGCGTCGGCGCGAAACCGAGGCGCGGATCGGCCGGCATATAGCGATGCGCTTCTTCGCACAGGAAGAGCAGCCGCAGGCGGCCTTCGCTCCACAATGCCAGGTCGAAGGCCAGCCGCGCCAGCACCGAGCATACGGAATTGACCACCTCGGACGGCATGCCGGCCATTTCGAAGCAGGTCACAGGGCGGCCGTGATGCGGCACGCGGAAGATGTTGCCGATCGTCTCGTGGATGGTGTCCTCGATCAGGCGCGAGTTGAACATGAAACGGTAGCGCGGATCGGATGCCGCCGATTCGATACGTGTCTTCAGTGACCTGAGGGTGGGGCGATCGTTCTTGCTTTCCAGCAATCCCATGCGCTCGTCGACCAGCTTGATGAGGTCGGCAATGCGATAGGGCACCGGCGCGTCGGCGGTCAGCGCGTCGGTGCTGCGCCGTAGATAGCTGCCGGAGTTCGGATTGCGGTAGAGGTTCTTGGCCGCGGGAATGAGATCGCGCAAGGCGTCGACCTCTTCCGGGACCGTCTCGCGGCCGCGAAACAGCACCTCGGCAAATTCCTCGAGCTTGAACATCCAGAAGGGCAGGTCGAGCGTCGTCGAATCGACCCTGACGCAATATTCAGGCAACGACGCGGCGAACTCGTTGTGTGGATCGAGGATGAGCACGCGCAGGTCGGGCCGGGCGACGATCGACTTGCGCAAGAGCAGCGACACGGCGGTCGATTTGCCGACCCCGGTGGTGCCGACAATGGCGAAATGCCGCGCCAGCGTATCGTCGATGGCGATATTGGCGTCGATGGCCTCGTCCTGCGACAGCGTGCCGATGGTGATCGAATCACGACCGGCGAGATCGTAGACGGCCTGCAGATCGCGGCTGCGGATACGATGGGCAATGGCGCCGATATGCGGATAGGTCGTGATGCCACGGTCGAAGACCGGCTTCGCGCCGGGTTCGGCACCATCGCGCACCTCGCCGATCAATTCGATGCTGACCTCGATCGGATTCTGGCCCTCGCTGCTCCAGGCACGATCCAACTTGCCGATTTCGTAGACCAGGCCGACGGTTCGTGATGTGCCGAGATTGATCGAGATCATCTTGCCGACGCTCCACAGGCCGGTGACCGTGCCTTCGATATCGTCGGCATAGGCGCTGATGGTGGCGCGCGCGCCGTCGCATTGCACGACATTGCCTAGAATCCGCTTGTCGTTCTGCTCCGCCCTGCGGCGCTCCAGCAAAGTCGGTTCTCCAATGGAGGCTTCGCGTTCAACGAGCATGGACAGGCCGATCCCCTTTTCCCAAGCGATGAGCCTAGGCGAACGGGGTTAAGGTGGGATGAGGCCGGATGGTTTAGCGGACATTAAGGAGTTTGCGAAAACTGGACGAAACGGCCGTTGCTCCGTAGAAAAATTTCGATATATTGGATTAATGGATGATATAGCGAACGATATTTCCTCGACCATCGGCAGAAGAATACATGCCGAAAGGGTGGCTCGCAGCTGGTCCCTGGCTGAATTGGCGGAGCGGTCCGATGTCTCGAAAGCCATGCTGAGCACGATAGAGCGCGGCATGACGAGCCCGACGGCGGCACTTCTTGTACGCATTGCGGCCGCCTTCGGCATGACGCTTTCCACTTTGATAGCAAGGGCGGAATTGCAAGGCGGTGGCCTGCTTCGCGAACGTGACCAGCCGGTCTGGCGCGATCCGGCTACGGGCTATGTGCGGCGGCACCTTTCGCCGGTCTCCGACATGCCGCTCGAACTGATCCGGATCCAGTTGCCGGCGGGCGCCAAGGTAAGTTTCCCGGCGGCGTCCTATGCCTTCATCAGGCAACAGATATGGCTGATCTCCGGGCGGCTGGAATTCACCGAGGGCGACATCGTTCACAGGCTCGAACCCGGCGACTGCCTGGCGCTCGGCGCGCCATCCGATTGCGTCTTTCACGCTCCGGGGCCGGACGCCGCCGACTATCTGGTTGCGTTGGCCAGGAGCTGAGGTGAAGGCGCGCCGTCCGAAACGCTCCGACAATGGTGGTCCGCCGCTCGACGACTATGACGGTCCGCCCTGGGGCAAGGGCGACCCCTATGTCTTTCTTGCCTGGCGGACCGCCCATGCCCAGGCATGGAAAGTGCCGAGCCGCGAGATCATGCTGATGCGGCTGGACAAAGCCGAGCGGCTGGGCCTGACCTATGAGGAATACACGCTCGAACTGCTGGAACGCGGGCGACATCTGCAAGAGGAAGACGCCGAGCGTATCGCGGAAATCCGCCGGGCCAGGAAGCGGAAGCGATTCAGTCATTTCGACTGACGGTGCAGATCATGCTGCCGCTCGATTCACCGTCGTTGCGACAGAGGAGACCAAATGGATTCAGTAGAAATCAACCTGATCAGCAATACTGACGGAACGCAAAAAATGCTGGTCGATTTGCTGATCGGGACGGTTGCCGCCGGCGGCTCGGTCAGCTTCATGCACCCGCTGGCGACGGAGATAGCCGCAGCCTTCTGGAACAAGTCGCTTCAGGCGGCCGCCAGAGGCGAAAGGGTGGTGCTGGCTGCCTGGAACCGCGAGGCTCTGGTCGGCACCGTCACCTTGCTGCTCGACTGCCCTCCCAACCAGCCGCACCGGGCCGAGATCGCCAAGCTGATGACCCGCCTCGATTATCGCGGCAAGGGCATCGCAACCCGCATGATGGAGGCGGCGGAAGCTGTTGCCGTGGAGAAAGGCCGCACGCTGTTGGTCCTGGATACTGCAAAAGAGGAGGGGGCTTCCGGCCTCTATGAAAAGCTCGGCTTCACGCTGGCCGGCGAAATACCGGATTATGCGCTGAAGCCGCATGGCGGGCTGACAGGCACCCTCATCTACTGGAAACGCATCGGCCGGACACCGTGATGGCGACAACGATGCACCTTTGCAACACCCGTCAAACCATCGCGGGCGTGGAAAGAATAGCTCTTGCGTCAAATTGGCGGCGAGCTTAGAGAAGCCGCCCATTCTGATCCGTCGTCCTGAAAGGAGACCTGTCAATGACCCGGCGATCCAGATCGACACATTCCGTGCCGACGCTGGAATTGCGTGCGGCTGACAGGGTTCCAATCAGGATGAACGGCCATGGCAAAGTCCATGATCCAGCGCAGGCAGGACGCCGAGCGCGAACGCATTGAAGCATATGCCGTAACGCTGCGGCGGGTTTTTCCCGTCCCGCGTCCCGCTCCGGATTTCGAGCGGGCGCTCGACGAGGCACGTCGGGGCTTTGCCGGCATGGCGATCCGCGACGGCGCGCTGTGGCGTCCAAAGCTGAAGACGCGCGACCCCGCGCGGCTGCGGCTGGCCGCGGCGCGTCATCTCTATGCGCGCTACCCGGTTACAGCCGCGCTCGAGGGGATCTGGCTGGACAGCTCGGGGTTGAATGCCGGCGAGATTGCGCTTCGCAAGGCTTGGTATATCGCAGTGGCGCGTGGTGACTCGCTTTACAAGGCGGGCGCCTGTGCGTGGCTGTCTCGCAAGGAGGTGCATTGCTTCTTGAACTTGCCCGGCGATTTCACGTTCGACGAGGCATTTTGGGTGGCAATCGCCCGGTCCTACACGGATGATTCCGGGTTGGCGGCCCGACTTGCCAAGTCGAAAATCGCGCGCACGCCACGTAACGATCTGGCCTTCTGGCGCGAGGTGACACGGTTCTTCTGCGGGCAGCCCGCGTCGAAGGAGGAGATCGACGATCTATGCGACTATATCAGCGCCGTGCACCAGCGCTATGCGGCGTACAGCGTGAAGGGTCGCACGCTCGCCTCGCTGCGTCGGCAGATGTTGGACTGGCATCGCGACATTGCCGTGATCGAACGCATCGAGGCAATGCGCCGCCGCGCTGCCGGGCGGGCCACGCGTACTGCCGGGACGCAGTCGCAGGGTCGCGCCTGGCACGGCTCGCGCCTCGACGACTGGGACTGGCAGCCGTCGACCAAGGAGGCAAAGGCGCATGGCGAGCGCTTCTTCGTCCGTCAGTTGAAGACGGCCGAGGATCTGGTCGCCGAGAGTCGGGCGATGCATCATTGCGTCTCGATATACGCGGCCAAATGCATCGCCGGCAATGCCTCGATCTGGGTGCTGCGGCGCTCGGCGCTCGGCAAGATCGAGCGGTTGCTGACGATCGAACTCGACCCGCAAAACCGTGCGGTGCAGGTGCGCGGTTTCGGCAATCGTCTCGCCTCGCTCGAAGAGCGCAAGATCATCGAGCGCTGGGCCAAGGCGAGGGGTGTGGTGCTCTGGGCCTGAAACGGAAGACCCGCGCGGCGGAAAGGCCGCGCGGGTGCACAATGGGCGGATGTGCCGACGTCAGGCCAAGTGCACATTCGCCGTTGACAGCGGCGTCAAACCAATTCTATTGTCCGCGACCATGAAAAAGGCACTCATTCTCGTAGGAAAGCGCGTGGGCAAGGCGGTGTAACCGCCAGGCGATGACCTCCCATGCGCAAGACACAGGCTCCCTCGGGGGCCTTTTTTATTGCCCGAAACACGACTAAACGACCAGCAATCGCCCGATGGCGAACAGTACGGGACCAGACCGATGAGCAGTGGACAGAATGAGCGGCGCGAAATGACAGGCGCCGAAATGGTGGTGCAGGCGCTGAAGGACAATGGCGTCAAGCATGTTTTCGGCTATCCGGGCGGCGCGGTTCTGCCAATCTACGATGAAATCTTCCAGCAGGACGAGGTCGAGCACATCCTCGTCCGCCACGAGCAGGGCGCCGGCCATGCGGCGGAAGGCTATGCGCGCTCGACCGGCAAGGCCGGCGTCATGCTGGTGACCTCAGGGCCGGGCGCCACCAATGCGGTGACGCCATTGCAGGACGCGCTGATGGATTCGATCCCGCTGGTCTGCCTGACCGGCCAGGTGCCGACTTCGCTGATCGGCTCGGATGCGTTCCAGGAGTGCGACACGGTCGGCATCACGCGGCCCTGCACCAAGCACAACTGGCTGGTGAAGGACGTCAACGAGCTCGCGGCAACGATCCACGAGGCCTTCCATGTGGCAACCACAGGGCGCCCCGGTCCGGTCGTCGTCGACATCCCGAAGGACGTGCAGTTCGCCAAGGGCATCTATGTCCCGCCGCAGACGGCGCCGCGCACCAGCTACCAACCGAAGGTCCAGGGCGATCTGGAAAAGATCAAGGCGGCGGTCGAGCTGATGGCCGGCGCCAGGAAGCCGATCATCTATTCGGGCGGCGGCGTCATCAATTCCGGCCCGGAGGCGAGCCATCTGCTGCGCGAGCTGGTCGACCTCACCGGCTTTCCGATCACCTCGACGCTGATGGGCCTTGGCGCCTATCCCGCGTCGGGCAAGAACTGGATGGGCATGCTCGGCATGCACGGCACCTATGAAGCGAACATGGCGATGCACGATTGTGACGTCATGCTCTGCATCGGCGCGCGCTTCGACGACCGCATCACCGGGCGGCTGACAGCGTTTTCGCCGAATTCGAAGAAGATCCACATCGACATCGACCCATCGTCGATCAACAAGAACGTCCACACCGACGTGCCGATCATCGGCGATGTCGGGCGTGTGCTGGAGGATCTGGTGCGGCTGTGGCGGGCAACCGCCAAGGCCGACAAGAAGGCGCTTCACCCATGGTGGGAGCAGATTGCCAAATGGCGCGCCCGCGATTCGCTCGCCTACAAGATGAACCACGAGGTGATCATGCCTCAATATGCCGTCCAGCGGCTCTATGCGCTGACCAAGGACCTCGACACCTACATCACCACCGAGGTCGGCCAGCATCAGATGTGGGCGGCGCAGCACTACCACTTCGAGAAGCCGAACCGCTGGATGACCTCTGGTGGGCTGGGCACGATGGGCTACGGCCTGCCGGCGGCACTCGGCGTGCAGATCGCGCACCCGGATGCGCTGGTCATCGATATCGCCGGCGACGCTTCGGTGCAGATGACGATGCAGGAGATGAGCGCGGCGGTGCAGCACGAGGCGCCGATCAAGATCTTCATCCTCAACAACCAGTATATGGGCATGGTGCGGCAGTGGCAGCAGCTGCTGCACGGCAACCGGCTGTCGCACTCCTACACCGAGGCGATGCCGGATTTCGTCAAGCTCGCCGAAGCCTATGGCGGCCACGGCATTCGCTGCGACAAACCGGACGAGCTCGATGACGCCATCAAGGAGATGATCGGGGTCAAGAAGCCCGTCCTGTTCGACTGCCGCGTGGCGACGCTCGCCAACTGCTTCCCGATGATCCCGTCCGGCAAGGCGCATAACGAGATGCTGTTGCCTGACGAGGCGACGGACGAAGCTGTGGCCAACGCTATCGACGCCAAGGGCAGGGAACTGGTGTAGCCTGGTTCAAGGAAGCTGTGCGAAAACAGCAGATTAGCGCAAAAGATTGAAATCGAGATTCATGTCATGAACGCACAGTTGCAACCGACCGGCTCCGCCTATTTCATCGCCAAGGAGACGGAAAAACCAGAGAACCACACGCTTTCGGTCCTGGTCGACAACGAGCCGGGCGTGCTTGCCCGGGTCATCGGCCTGTTTTCCGGACGTGGCTACAACATCGAGAGCCTGACGGTCTCGGAAACCGAGCACGAAAAGCACCTGTCGCGCATCACCATCGTGACACGCGGCACCCCGCATGTGCTGGAGCAGATCAAGCACCAGCTCGAGCGCATCGTGCCGGTGCACCGCGTCGTCGATCTCACCGTGCGGTCGCAGGAATTCGGACAGGAGCGGCCATTGGAGCGGGAACTCGCGCTGGTCAAGGTCGCCGGCACCGGCGAAGCCCGCGTCGAGGCGCTCCGGCTCGCCGATGCATTCCGCGCCAGCGTCATCGATGCCAACACCGAGCATTTCATCTTCGAGATCACCGGCAAGGGCTCCAAGCTCGATCAGTTCATCGCCATCATGAAACCGCTCGGGCTAGTTGAAATCTGCCGTACCGGAGTGGCGGCGATGAACCGCGGCCCGCAAGGGATGTAGCTTCCAGTATCCAGTTGTTTTAGCCGCGTTTCTGCGGTGCCAAGTGATTCCACTCGGCTGCAAGATGCTCTGGCGCCGCATGTCTGTTCCGTCGCTACGCGATCGCCTGGCCCGGCTGCGCCCCTGGAGTGGCTTTTGCGCGACGGTCGTAAAAGGACAATAGTGTTGACTTAATTGGGAGGAAGCTATGACGCTGGATGCATTCCTTGCCCTGCTGGTCTACGCCTTCGTGACCTCGATCACGCCGGGCCCGAACAATTTCATGCTTCTGGCGTCGGGCGTGAATTTCGGCTTGGTCAAGACCGTGCCGCACATGCTGGGCATCGGCATCGGCTTCCTCGTGCTGTTGCTGGCCGTAGGCCTCGGGCTTGGCGCCGTGTTGACGGCCTTTCCGGTGCTGCATACCGGGTTGAAGATCGCCGGCGGCCTCTATCTGCTTTATCTCGCCTGGAAGATCGCCGTGTCGCGCTCGCTCGGCGGCGAAGGCGAGGCGAAGGGCCAGCCGATGCGCTTCATGGAGGCTGCGGCTTTCCAGTGGGTCAATCCCAAGGCTTGGGTGATGGCGATTACAGCCATGGCCGTCTATACGAACCCGGAACGCCCGTTTGTGTCGGTGGTGCTGATCGCAGCCGCTTTCGCCGTCGTCATGCTGCCGAGCATTTCGACCTGGGCCGGTTTCGGCATGGCGCTGCGCGGTTTCCTGGCGGATGCGGTGCGGCTCAAATGGTTCAACATCGCCATGGGCGTGATGCTGGCGGCGACACTGTGGCCGATGCTGCGTTAGCTGCCGTTTTATTGTGCACTGCACATTAAATCTTCGTAATGACGGGTTTTGGCCCTTTTTCGCCTTCGGCATCCTCTATTATCTGGCAAAAGCGCGGCAATCGGCTGCGAGTTGAGCTAGACTACGGCCACCGGATAGCGGCGTGTCGGATCGAGAGGCCTTTTGTCGATGCGCGGAAAGATCGTGTTTGCGGTGATCGCTGCAGCCTGCGTTGCCGCGGCGTGGCTCTATCTTTCGCCCAGCGCAAGGAGCGGTCTTCAGCAGATTCTGTCGGCGAGGCAGACGACGGCGGCCGCGGACAAACCCGCTGCAGCGGCAAATGCCGCGCGTTCGACTTCGGTGGTTGCCGCCACCGCTTCGACGGCCGATTTCCCGGTCCGGCGCTATGCCATCGGCTTCGTGTCCTCTCCTGCCGTGGTCAGCATCAACGCACGGGTCTCGAGCCAGATCGTCGCAATCGCGGTCAAGGACGGACAGATGGTGAAGGCCGGAGACCTTCTGTTCTCGCTGGACGATCGCTCGTTGAAGGCGCAACTGGCACGCGATCAGGCGACGCTCGCGAAAGACCAGGCACTGCTTGCCAGTGCGACGGCCGATCTTCAGCGCGCCAAAAATCTCGTCGCCAGGCAGGCCGGGACACAGCAGACCTACGATCAGGCTGTCGCGGCGCAGAAATCCGCCGCGGCCACCGTCGACGCCGACAAGGCAACGATCGATGCAGACCAAATCCAGCTTGGCTTCGCCACAATCAGGGCGCCGATCTCCGGCAGGCTTGGCGCGGTCAGCGTCGCGGTCGGCGACCTCGTCACCACCAGCAACGGCAGCAGCACGTCGACTCCGCTGGTGACGATCACGCAGGTCGACCCGCTGCAGGTGAACTTCAATCTCCCCGAAAGCGATCTTGCCTTGCTGCACAAGGCGCTGGCGGCGGCGCAGCAAGGTGCGGTGACGCTGACCAAGGATGGCGACCCGAAGCCGATCGGCAAGGGAACGCTGGATTTCGTCGATTCCAGCGTGGACACGGCCTCCGGCACGATCGCAACCCGGGCCAGCGTGCCCAACGCCGATCTTTCGCTGTGGCCGGGCCAATATGTCAATGTCGTGCTCGATGCCGGCATCATGCCGCAAATGACGTCGGTTCCGACGGTTGCCGTCCAGCCCAGCCAAAAGGGCCCGTTCGTCTATGTGATCAAACCGGACAACACCGTTGAAATGCGGCCGGTGCAGGTCGCGCTGACAGAAGGTGCCAACACCGCGATCAGCCAAGGATTGAAAAGCGGTGAGCGTGTCGTCGTCGAGGGTCAGACCAAGCTGAAAAACGGCGCGGCGGTGCGCGAAGGCAAGGCTTCGACCGGCACCGGCGACCAGGCGGCTCCGAAGGTCGCCGAGGCTGACCGTACGGGCGGAACGCAGCCATGATTTCCGAATTCTGCATCCGCAGGCCCGTCGCCACGCTGCTCATGTCGTTCGCCCTGATTCTGGGCGGGCTATTTGCTTACAAATTCCTGCCGGTCGCGGCGCTGCCAAGCGCGGAATTTCCGGTTGTCAACGTCTCGGCCTCGCTGCCTGGAGCCTCGCCGGAAACCATGGCGACCTCGGTAGCAACGCCTCTGATCAAGCAGTTTTCCACTATCGCAGGCATCGATTCGATCTCGACGACCAACTCGCTCGGCTCGACCTCGATCGCCATTCAGTTCGTGCTCAACCGCGACATCGATGCAGCCGCCGCCGACGTGCAGGCGGCGATCGCACGCACGCAGCGACAATTGCCGCCGGAGATGACCAGCCCGCCGAGCTACCGCAAGGTCAATCCAGCCGACGCGCCGATCCTGCTGATGTCGCTTGTCAGCGACACCATTCCGCTGACCGATCTCAATGCGTTTGCCGAGAATGTGATTTCGCCATCGCTGTCGACGATCGACGGCGTTGCGCAGGTTTCGATCTACGGCCAGCAGAAATATGCCGTGCGCGTCCAGATCGATCCGACGGCGCTCGCCGCACGCGGCATTTCGATCGACCAGCTGCAAACGGCCATTGCCTCGGCCAACAGCAACACGCCGCTCGGTGTGCTCAAGAACAACAAACAGCAGCTGACAATCACCGCGAACACGCAGCTCACCAATGCGGCGGGGTTCTCCAACATCATCATCGCCACCAAGAACGGCCATCCGGTGCGGCTCGGCGAGGTGACCCGCGTCATCGATTCGGTCGAGACCACGACGACGGCAAGCTGGTACGACGGCACCCGCGCCATCATCATGGCCGTGCAGCGCCAGCCGGATGCCAACACCGTCGATGTCGTCGACCGCGTCAAGGCGATGCTGCCTTCCTTCGAGGGTCAGATGCCTGCGACGGCGAGCATCCAGTTGCTCAACGACCGCTCGACGTCGATCCGCGAGGCGGTGGACGACGTGCAGTTCACGCTGCTGCTCACCATCGCGCTCGTGGTGATGGTGATCTTCCTGTTCCTGCGCCGGGTGACGGCGACGGTCATCCCGGCAGTGGCGGTACCGATTTCGCTCATCGCCACGCTGGGCGTGATGTACCTGTTCGGGTTTTCCATCGACAACGTCTCATTGATGGGGCTGACGCTTGCGGTGGGCCTTGTCGTCGACGATGCCATCGTCATGCTGGAAAATATTTTCCGCCATATGGAGGAGGACGGGCTCTCGGCCCTCGAGGCGTCGCTCAAGGGCGCCCGCGAAATCGGCTTCACCATCATATCGATCTCGATCTCGCTGGTCGCCGTGTTCATTCCGGTGCTTTTGATGGGCGGCGTGATCGGGCGCATCTTCAACGAATTCGCGGTGGTGGTGACGGTCGCCATCCTGGCGTCGATGTTCGTCTCGCTGACGTTGACGCCGATGCTGTGCTCGCGGCTGTTGTCACTATCGAAAGCCGAGCAGAAGGCGGCGCATGGCGAGCACCATAGGCAAAACGTCTTCATGCGGGGCTATGACAGGCTGCTGACATTCTGCCTTCGCCACAATTTCCTGGTTTTCCTTGTATTCCTCGTGACCGCCGGGCTGTCCGTGTGGCTGATCCAGATATCGCCGAAGGGCTTCTTTCCGCAGGAGGATATCGGCCAGGTCTCGGTGACGACCATTGCGCGCCAGGACATTTCGTTTGACGCCATGGTGAAGCTTCAGGGGCAAGTGGCGGATGTCTTCACCCATTCGCCTTACGTCGCGCATGTCGGCTGGTCGGCGGGCAGTGGAAACAATGCGCTCAACCAGGGCCAGCTGTTTGTGCAGCTGAAAGACAAGGACCAGCGACCGAACATCGACAAGGTACTTTCGGATCTGCGGCGCCAGCTTGCCAATGTGTCCGGCATCGAAACCTACATGCAACCGGTGCAGAATCTGCGGCTCGGCGCGCGCTCTTCGGCGAGTGCCTACCAGCTTGCCGTGCAGGGCCTCGATACCGGCCTGACGAACGTCTGGGCGCAAAAGTTGACGGACGCGATGGCTGCCGATCATGGCGCCTTCACCGATGTCACGAATGATCTGCAGAACAACGCGTTGCAGGCGACGCTGGTGATCGACCGCGACAAGGCAGCGACGCTTGGCGTCGATACCGACACGTTGCGCTCCAGCCTCTATGGCGGTTTCGGCACCCAGCAGGTGTCGACCATCTTCGGTTCGGCCGACAGCTATAAAGTGGTCATGGAGCTCGACCCGAAGATCGAGTGGTCGCCCGAACGGATGCTGGCGATCAAAGTAAGGACGGTCAGCGGCAGTCTGGTACCGCTTGGAGCCTTCGCCCGCGTCGATCGGAGCGCCGGTGCTTTGACCGTCAACCAGCTCGGCCAGCTTCCGGCTGTGACCATCTCCTACAATCTGCCGCAGGGCGTGGCCCTCGGCGACAGCGTGAGCCACATCAATGCGCTGAAGGAAAAGATCGGCATGCCGCCGACGATCTCGACCACTTTCTCGGGCACGGCGAAGACCTTCCAGGATTCGCTTTCCAACCAGGGGCTGCTGATCGGCGGCGCGATCCTGACCATCTATATCGTTCTCGGCATGCTCTATGAGAGCTTCATCCATCCGCTCACTATCCTGACCGGGCTTCCGTCGGCGGTGCTCGGTGCGCTGGTGGCACTGCGGCTGGCGGGGATGGATCTGTCGGTGATCGCGGTGATCGGCATCCTGATGCTGATCGGAATCGTCAAGAAGAACGGCATCATGATGATCGACGTGGCGCTAGAACTCAGGCGCGAGGGGATGTCCCCTGTCGAATCCATCCACAGGGCCTGCCTGATGCGCTTCCGGCCGATAATGATGACCACGCTTGCCGCGCTGATGGGTACCATCCCGATCGCGCTCGGCACTGGCGCGAGCGCGGAACTGCGCCAGCCTCTCGGTGTGGCGGTGGTCGGCGGCCTGGTCGCCTCGCAGGCACTGACGCTGTTCGTCACGCCCGTCATCTACGTCTACATGGAGCATTTTTCCGGCTGGCTCGTCAGCGTATGGGCGGGGCACCGGGGCGAGCCGAGCCCGGTCGAGGCGGTCGACCAGCCGTCACTGTTCGACGACGAGGAAGAACCGGTGCCGCAGAAGGCGGCAGCCGAATAGCGCTGGCCCAAGCCGTGGTGCTTGCGGCCGGGTGTCCGCGATCGTAATTTGACGCCATGCCGCACAATCACGACCACGACAACGAGCTTGATCCTTTTGCGGCGCGCGTGCGCGCGCTGGAGACGATTCTCACCCGCAAAGGCCTGATCGATCCGGCGGCGATCGACGTTATCGTCGACACCTACGAGACCAAGATCGGGCCGCGCAACGGCGCAAAGGTGGTGGCGAAGGCCTGGGTTGATCCCGGGTTTGCCGCATGGCTGAAGCGTGATGCGACGGCGGCCATCGAATCGCTCGGCTACACCGGCCGGCAAGGCGAGCACATGCAGGCGGTGTTCAATACGGCCGACACGCACAACCTCGTCGTCTGCACGCTATGCTCTTGCTATCCGTGGTCGGTGCTCGGCCTGCCGCCGGTCTGGTACAAGGCGCCGCCTTACCGTTCGCGCGCGGTGATCGATCCGCGCGGCGTGCTCGAGGAATTCGGCCTGACCTTGCCGGCGACGACGACAATCCGGGTGTGGGATTCGACCGCCGAGCTGCGCTATCTCGTGGTGCCGATGCGTCCCAGGGGTACCGAGGGCTGGGATGAGGCACGGCTCGCCAATCTGGTGACGCGCGATGCCATGATCGGCACGGCGTTGGCGCGGAAGCCGGCATGAACGGGCCGCAGGATCTCGGCGGCCAGATGGGTTTCGGGCCAGTCGCGCCCGAACCGGACGAACCCTATTTCCATGCCGATTGGGAAAGGCGGGCGCTGGGCGTAACGTTATGCGCGGGCGCCATGGGCGCCTGGACCATCGACGAGAGTCGGCACGCGCGGGAATCGCTGCATCCAGCGGATTATTATGCCTCCAGCTACTACCAGATATGGATCAAGGCGCTGGAGGTGCTGCTCAAATGCCATGGTTTCGTCAGCGATCGCGATCTGGCTACGAGCGACGCAGTCGACCCGGCAGCGACACCCAAACGGGTGCTGAAGGCTAAAGATGTTCCGGCGGTGCTGGCAAAGGGCGGGCGCTGCGACCGGCCTGTCGCCGCGCCGCCGCGGTTCAAGGCAGGCGACCTGGTGCGAACCAAGAACTTTCATCCGACCGGCCACACCAGGCTGCCACGCTATGCACGCGGCAAGCGAGGCGTCGTCGAGGCTGTGCGCGACAGCTTTGTCTTTCCCGACACCAATGCGCACGGCCAGGGCGAAAACCCGCAATGGGTCTATACGGTGGCCTTCAGCGGCGGCGAAATCTGGGGCGAGGGCGCCGACCCGACACTTGTCGTATCGATCGATGCCTGGGAGAGCTACCTTGAGCCGGCGTGAGACGGGCTCGGTCGCCGCCATGCTGCCCGCCGGTGTCGAGGCGCCGGTTTTCGCCGAGCCATGGCAAGCAGAGGCGTTCGCCATCACGGTTGCGCTGCATGATAAGGGCCTGTTTTCCTGGAGCGAATGGGCAGATGTCCTGTCGGCCGAGGTGAAGCGGCCGGGCGCCGCGAGCGACGGCCATGATTATTACGAGCACTGGCTGGCGGCGCTGGAGAATTTGCTGTCGACCAAAGGCGTTGCCGGTAGAAACGACGTCGACAGCCTTGCTGCTGCCTGGGAACGCGCCGCGCATGCTACGCCGCATGGCAAGCCGATCCTGCTGGAGAACGATCCACAGCGGGCTGGGTGAGCTGTCGTCGCCCGGCGTTGTTCTCTTTACGTTCCGGCTCGTCACTGATAGCCTGACCCTGTCGCAGCGGCGTGATTGCCCGGCGATGAAATTGCTGGTGACGGCACTCGACCTTGTCTTTCCCTCACGAATCCGGTCTGTCGCGCTGATGGAATTCTCTCCTCAACAGGACGAGGCGCTGAAGGCGGTGGCCGGCTGGCTGAAAACCGGCAAGCCGCAGTTGTTCCGGCTGTTCGGCTATGCCGGCACCGGCAAGACGACGCTGGCGCGCTATTTCGCCGAGCATGTCGACGGCCAGGTGCAGTTCGCCGCCTTTACTGGCAAGGCGGCGCAGGTGCTGCGTTCCAAGGGCGCGGTCAATGCCCGCACCATCCATTCGCTGATCTACCGGCCGAAAGGCGAGGAATCGGTAGCGGATGAGGTGACCGGCAAGACCTCGATGTCGCTGACCTTTTCGCTTAACCGGCAGAGCCCGATCTCGCGGGCCAAGCTCGTCGTCATCGACGAATGCTCGATGGTCGACGAGCAGCTTGGCCGCGACCTGATGAGCTTCGGCACGCCGATCCTGGTGCTTGGCGATCCCGGTCAGTTGCCGCCGATCTCGGGTGGCGGCTTCTTTACCGACCATGAGCCGAATATTCTGCTCACCGAAATCCACCGCCAGGCACGCGACAACCCGATCATCCGGCTGGCGCTCGACGTGCGCGAGGGCCGTGAGTTCATGCGCGGCGACTATGGCACGGCGCAAGTGATCGGCAAGGAAGACGTCACCCAGGAATTGGTGCTGAAGGCGGACCAGGTGCTGGTTGGCACCAACCGCACGCGCCGCCGCTATAACCAGCGGCTGCGCGAGCTGAAGGGGTTCAATGCCGATTATCCGCAAGCCGGTGACAAGCTGGTCTGTCTGCGCAACGATCCGGCCAAGGGACTGCTCAATGGCTCGCTGTGGAAGGTGATGACCTCGTCGCGCGAGACGGTCAAGCCCGGTATCAATCTGCTGGTTTCACCGGAGGAAGACGACCCGGATCGCGGTGTCGCCAAGATCAAGCTGCTCAAGGCGGCGTTCGAAGACCCGGACGCCGACATTCCCTGGCAACAGAAGAAACGTTTCGACGATTTCGACTATGGCTACGCGCTGACCGTGCACAAGGCGCAGGGATCGCAGTGGAACGAGATCGTGCTTTTCGACGAAAGCTGGGCGTTCAAGGAAACCCGGCAGCGTTGGCTCTACACCGCCATCACGCGCGCGGCCGAACGGCTGACGATCGTCCGATAGGGCGGCCGTATCAGCGCTGGGCGATCGGGTTGGCGCCAAGCCATTCCCAGGCAGCGGCTTCGTCCTTGGCCCCGAAATGCCGGAGTTCGATAGGCAAAGAGGCGGGCAAAAAGGCTCTTGCCTCCGCTATCCAGTTCGGCTCACCGACCGCCGCGCAGCGGCCGATATGCTCCACCGCATGAGCTATGCCCTGTTCGATCGTCTCGTCCGATACATCGGTCCAGTCGACACCCTCATGGTCGATCAGGCGCACCAGCACGTCGATTTTCGGGTGCAGCGCGTAGGCTGCCTCCAGCAATCCGAACAGGTTTTCGGCGTCGGCCGCTGCGACATGGCCGACGACATCGATGGCGAAGAGGTCTTCGCGATCGGTATCGATGCGGCGGATCGCCGGTACGGCATCGAGAAAATTCAACAGGGAACTCCTTGCGCTCGATTTTCTTCGTTCCCTTGGAACACCTGAAACCCTCTGTCTGTTCCCCTTAAAGACGGTATAGATGCGCGCCGAGATCAGCCTGGAACCGTGCAAATGCCTGCAAAGCTTTCCGTCAACCTCAATGCCATCGCCATGCTGCGCAACCGGCGCGACCTGCCGTGGCCAAGCGTGACAGGGCTCGGACGCACCGCCCTTGCCGCCGGCGCGCATGGGCTGACGGTGCACCCGCGACCCGACGAGCGGCACACCAGGCATTCCGATCTGCCTGAGATCAGAGCGCTGATCGACGACGAGTTCCCGAATGCGGAATTCAACATCGAGGGCTATCCGACCGAGGATTTCCTGGCGCTTGTGGAAAAGCATCAGCCCGAGCAGGTGACGCTGGTGCCCGACGACCCGGCGCAGGCGACCTCCGACCATGGCTGGAACTTCGCCGCCGAGGCTGCGTTCCTGACACCGGTCGTCAAGCGCCTGAAGAAGGGAGGCTTTCGCGTATCGCTGTTTTCCGATCCGGATCCCGCTGGCGTGAAAGCCGCTCGCGACACCGGCGCCGACCGGATCGAACTCTATACAGGTCCATATGGCAGCTATCATTCCGATTCGGCAAAAGCGGCGAGGGAATTGGAGAAATTGGGAAAGACTGCGGATGCCGCACTTGCTGCAGGGCTCCAGGTCAATGCCGGGCACGATCTTGTGGTGAGCAATTTGCCGGCACTGGCCAGGCGCATCCCGGCATTGGCCGAAGTGTCGATCGGACATGGGTTGACAGCCGATGCGTTGGAGTATGGCATGGCCGCAACGGTCAGGCGGTTTCTGAAGGCTTGTGGCTGGTAGAGAGAGGCGAGCCGATAAGCCATGCGTTCCCGGCATGGCAGCGCATCCTTTCCATCCCGCACTTTAGAGCACCGCACGTCTATGGGAGTGTCGTCCATGGCCCTTGCCCACGCTGGTAGCGAGGCAGAACCCATCGAACAATCCAGCCACTCCAAGGCCGAGCAGCACAGCACCAGAGTTTTGATGCTGGGCGCGTTGGGCGTGGTTTACGGCGATATCGGCACGAGCCCAATCTACGCGTTTCGGGAAGCGCTGCACGCATCGTCGGGACCGGTAGCGCGCAATGACGTCCTTGGCGTGCTGTCGCTTATCGTCTGGGCGCTGACGATCATCGTCACGATAAAGTACGTCGCTTTCGTGCTCAGAGCCGACAACAAGGGTGAGGGCGGCACGCTGTCGCTGATGGCGCTTGCGCGCAACGCTTATCCAAAGGGAGCCCGGTTCATTCTGGGGATCGGACTTTGCGGCGCGGCGCTTTTTTTCGGCGACGCCATCATAACGCCGGCCATCTCCGTGCTTTCGGCGGTTGAAGGGCTGGAAGTGGTAACCCCGACGCTGGAAACCTTTGTGGTTCCGATCACGCTGATCATCCTTGCAATGCTTTTTGCCGTGCAACGCTTTGGCACCAGCAGGGTGGCGGCCGTGTTCGGGCCGGTGACGGCAACGTGGTTCCTGGCCATCGGCGCCGCCGGGGTCTATCATCTGCTGGACGACCCGTCGGTCCTGCTGGCGATCAATCCCTATTACGCGGTCGCTTATCTGGCCAATACGCCCACCGGCGCCTTCGTCACGGTCGGGGCGGTGTTCCTAGCGGTCACCGGGGCCGAGGCCCTCTATGTCGATCTCGGTCATTTCGGGCGCAGGCCGATCGTGCTGGCGTGGTTCTCCGTGGTGTTCCCTTGTCTGCTCCTCAACTATTTCGGACAAGGCGCGTTCGTTCTGGCCAACGGCGGCAAACCCACTAATCCATTCTTCCAGATGCTGCCGGAATGGGCGCTAATGCCCATGGTTGGGCTGGCCACGGCAGCGACGGTGATCGCTAGCCAGGCGGTGATCTCCGGCGCTTTCTCGCTGACCCGCCAGGCGGTGCAGCTCAATCTGCTGCCGCGCATCGAGGTGCAGCATACTTCCGAGATGCAATCCGGCCAGATCTACATGCCGCGGGTCAATCTGGTGGTCGCGCTCGGCGTGATGCTGCTGGTGGTCGGCTTTGGCAGTTCGAGTTCGCTGGCTTCCGCTTATGGCATTTCGGTGACTGGCGAAATGCTGATGACAACCATCCTGCTGTTTGTGGTGATGCGGTTCCGGTGGAAATGGCAGCTTGCACTGGCAGCCGCGCTCACACTGCTGTTTGGCACGATCGATACCGGATTTTTCCTCGCTAACGTCGTCAAGATCCTCGAAGGCGGGTGGGTGTCGATCACGGTCGCTTGCGGCATGGGGTTGATCATGTCCACATGGATCCGCGGCACCCGCTATTTGTTCGACAAGACGCGCCGGAACGAGATCCCGCTGGATTTCCTTGCCGGCAATCTGCTGAAGAAGAAGCCGCATTTGGTGTCGGGCACCGCGGTGTTCCTGACCAGCGACCCGCTGAGCGCGCCGACCGCGCTGATGCACAGCCTGAAGCACTACAAGGTGCTGCACGAGCAGAACGTTATCCTTTCGGTGGTGACGGCACCGCAGCCGGTCGTGCCCGACAGCGAGCGCGTCAAGATGGAAACGGTCAACGAGCTGTTCATGCGGGTGACGCTGACCTTCGGCTACATGGAGCAGCCCAACATTCCGCGTGCGCTGGCGATCTGCCGCAAGCAGGGCTGGAAGTTCGACATCATGACGACGTCCTTCTTCCTGTCGCGGCGTTCGCTCAAGGCCTCGCCCAATTCCGGCATGCCGGTCTGGCAAGACAAGCTGTTCATCGGGCTGGCGCGCTCGGCGGCCGATGCGACGGAGTATTTCCAGATCCCAACCGGACGTGTCGTCGAGATCGGAACACAAGTAGCGATCTGATACGTGCGTGTTGCCGCATTCCGGCTAGTCTGCCGATAGGATTGAGTCTGCCAAGTGATGGAAGACTCGCAATGCCGACGCGGACTCATTACGTGACGGCACTTGATATTGCAGCGCAGCAAGCGTAGAGCACCGCCCGCTTATCGGAGTGTCGTCCATGGCCCTTACCAATGCTGGTAACGAGGCAGAACCTGTCGAACAATCGAGCCATTCTGAGGTCGAGCAGCACAGCACCAAGGTGCTGATGCTGGGTGCGCTCGGCGTGGTTTACGGCGATATCGGCACCAGCCCGATCTATGCATTCCGAGAGGCGTTGCACGCATCGGCCGGTGGCAACGTCGCCAACCGTGGCGACATCCTCGGCGTACTCTCGCTGATCATCTGGTCGCTGACGATCACCGTCACCATCAAATACATCATGTTCGTGCTCCGTGCCGACAATCGAGGCGAGGGCGGGGTCCTGTCGCTGATGGCGCTGGCGCGCAACAGTTTCCCGACGCGCTCGGCGGTGATCCTCGGCATCGGCATCGTCGGCGCGGCGCTTTTTTTCGGCGATGCAGTCATTACGCCGGCGATCTCGGTGCTGTCGGCGGTCGAAGGTATGAATGTCGTCACGCCGACATTCCAGCCCTATGTGGTGCCGCTGACACTGGCCATCCTCGCGATCGTGTTTGCGGTACAGCGGTTTGGCACCGGCGGCGTAGGATTGGTGTTCGGACCAGTCACAGCGCTATGGTTCCTGGCCATCGGCGTTTCCGGCATTAACCACATCATCGCCGATCCGGAAATCCTGCTGGCGATCAGCCCGCATTACATCGTGTCGTTCCTGGTCAACTCGCCCGATGTCGCCTTCGTCACGGTTGGTGCGGTCTTCCTCGCCGTCACCGGCGCCGAGGCGCTCTATGCCGATCTCGGCCATTTCGGCCGCAAGCCGATCGTGCTCGCCTGGCTGGCAATCGTGTTCCCTTGTCTGTTGCTCAATTATGTCGGGCAAGGCGCCTTCGTGCTGGCAAATGGCGGCGTTGTCGGTCATCCCTTCTTCGAGATGAACCAGGGCTGGACGCTTATTCCGATGGTCGTGCTGGCGACGGCGGCGACCGTCATCGCCAGCCAGGCGGTGATCTCCGGCGCTTTCTCGCTGACCAGGCAGGCGGTGCAGCTCAATATGCTCCCGCGTTTCGTCATCCAGCACACGTCGGAAAAACAGTCGGGCCAGATCTATCTGCCGCGCATCAACCTGATGCTGGCGCTGGTGGTGATGCTGCTGGTGGTCGGCTTCGGCGAATCCAGCCGGCTGGCCTCGGCCTACGGTATTTCGGTGACCGGCAACATGCTGGTGACGAACGTACTGCTTTTTGTTGTGATGACGCGCATCTGGAAATGGCCGCTCGGCGTCGCGGCCGCCTTGATGGCGGTGTTCGCCTTCGTCGATACCGGCTTCTTTGCAGCCAACATAGTCAAGGTGTTTGAAGGGGGCTGGTCCTCGCTTGCCATTGCCGCAGTTATTGTGCTGACCATGTGGACCTGGATCCGCGGTACCCGCTATTTGTTCGACAAGACGCGCCGGAACGAGATCCCGCTGGATTTTCTTGCCGGCAATCTGCTGAAGAAGAAGCCGCATTTGGTGTCGGGCACCGCGGTGTTCCTGACCAGCGATCCGCTGAGCGCGCCGACCGCGCTGATGCACAGCCTGAAGCACTACAAGGTGCTGCACGAGCAGAACGTCATCCTTTCGGTGGTGACGGCACCGCAGCCGGTTGTGCCCGATAGCGAGCGCGTCAAGATGGAAACGGTCAACGAGCTGTTCATGCGGGTGACGCTGACCTTCGGCTACATGGAGCAGCCCAACATCCCGCGCGCGCTGGCGATCTGCCGCAAGCAGGGCTGGAAGTTCGACATCATGACGACCTCCTTCTTCCTGTCGCGGCGCTCTCTCAAGGCCTCGCCCAATTCCGGCATGCCGGTCTGGCAGGACAAGCTGTTCATCGGGCTGGCGCGCACGGCGGCCGATGCGACGGAATATTTCCAGATCCCGACCGGACGCGTCGTCGAGATCGGAACGCAGGTGGCCATCTGAACAAACGGCCGCGCCCTTCGAAGGGCACGGCCATTTGTCAGGCTCAGCTCACCAGAGCCGCCCTGTTTGCTTCAAGAAATTGCTTCAGCGGCTGCGGCTTCCTGCCGGACAGCGTCTCGACAGCGTCGGTTACCATGCTGATGCGGCCGGAGCGCGTGTTGGTGTCGAAGGAAACGATAACGGGGGCGAAAGCCTCGGGAACGCCGGCTGCCTTCAATCCCTCGGTCAGCGCTTCATCCGAAAGCTGGACAACTTCGATCGGCTTGCCGGTGACCTCGGTGACGAGGGCTGCAATCTCGGCCATCGTGTGGGCCTTGGGGCCGGTCAGCGTGTATGTCGTGCTTTCGGTTGCGCTCGAAGCGAGACCGGCGGCGATCGCGGCTGCCATATCGTCGCGCGCGCCATGGGCAATGCGGCCGTCTCCAGCGGATGTGTACCACTGCCCCGAGGCGATGGCGTGCGGCAGCACCATGAACAGGTTCTCCTGGTACCAGCCGTTGCGGAAGATGGTGTAGGGGATACCGCTCGCCTTGATCGCCTGCTCGGTGCCGTGGTGATCGGGCGCAAACAGCACCGGCGATCCTGGCTCCGGATTGGGCATCGATGTGTAGAGCAGATGCGAAACGCCCGCGCTTTTTGCGGCGGCGACCGCGGCCTCATGTTGCTTCAGGCGCTTGCCCGGAAGGGCAAGCTCGTTTGTCGAAATGATCAGAACCCTGTCGGCGCCGGTAAACGCACTGGCCAGCGATGCTGTGTCGTCGAAGTCGGCCGCCCTGATGGTGACGCCGCGCGCTGCCAGATCGGCCAGATTTTCCGGATTGCGGGTGGCGGCGATGACGCGCTGAGGCGAGACCTTGAGCGTGTCAAGCAGATGATTGATGACGCCGCGGCCAAGCTGGCCGGAGGCGCCGGTGACGAGAAGGGTGTCGGTCATGAAAGGTCCTGACGTTGCGCCGGAGCGGCGGGTTCATATGTTAGTCTCAAAAAGAGACCAGCACTAAAATAGGAATTGATCCTCGTAAAGAAGGCAGTTTTGCGGGAGGTAGGCACACCCAGGGAACCAGCCATGGACGGCAAGATCGTCAATCTGAGATCGAAGCTCGAGATCTATAAAGCAGGCAGCGGTGGCGGAAACCTTGCGGATTGCCCGGTTCGCGACGTGATCCAGGGCATAAGCAATAAATGGAGTTCGCTGCTGATGGAGGCCTTGGCCGAGAAGCCGTACCGCTTTGGCGAGTTGCGGCGCCTCGTGCCCGATATTTCACAGCGCATGCTCACCCAGACGCTGCACGATCTGCAGCGCGACGGCTATGTGCATCGCCAGGTGTTTCCGACCAAACCGCCGAGCGTCGAATACAGCCTCACCGATCTCGGGCGCTCGATGTTTGGACCATTGCATCAGCTGATCCAATGGGCCGAGCTCAATCACGGCGCTGTACGCGAGGCACGGAAGGTTTTCGATGCTGCCGAAGGCTGAGCCTCCAGGCCGAGACGGCGGCTTGATTTAGCGACAGCGCTGAAGGATTGTCTGGCCTGGGTTTGGTCGGGCAAATGGGCAATTCTCTGGATATCGCAATTGCCGGCGCGGCGATCAGTTACGCGCTCATAGGAACGGACCGTATCGATACTGCGCTGGAGACCTGCGTTCGCGACAGGCTGGTGGCGACAGTGGCAAGAATTCCGCCGGAAACGAATATCCTTGCCTCGATGATGGCTGGAAGGGTGGTCGATCTGTTCAGGCGGATCGGGCTTGCGGAAGCGCTGTGGTTGAATCGTTTTGGCGGATGATTTCCGAAAGGTGCGAACCCTTGGCCTGCAAGAATGCATGGAGGCGTTGCGCATAATCGGGAGCGACCGCGTCCTTTACGGATGAGCGTTCGCGCAGTGCCTTGCGCCAGGCCTGGATATGCGGCTTTCCGTCCAGGATGTCGAAATCGCCGATCCGGTCGAAGACGTCGAAATAGCGGAAAATCGGCCCGTAGACCGCGTCGACCAGTGAAAAGCGCTCGCCGGCGAACCATAGCCCAGCCGCGCCGTTCGCCAGTTCCACTTCCAGGCGATCGAACATTGCCGATAGCGCCTCGCTTTCAGCGAACATCGCGGCTTCCGTAGGCGCTGAATAGAAGCGGCCGACGGCATTGAGGATTGCCGAGCCGAATTCGATCCAGGCGCGATGCCGGGCACGGGCATAGGGATCGGTGGGATGCAGCGGATTGGGTTGGGTTTCCTCGAGGAATTCGAGGATGACGAGCGATTCGAAGATCACCGTTTCCTGGCCGTCATGCTCAACGCGGAGCAGCGGCACCTTGCCGAGCGGCGATATCGCCTTGAACCAGGCAGGCTTGTTGGCGAGATCGACGGCGATGCGCTCGAACGGCACGTCCTTTTCGCGAAGTGAAATCGCCGCGCGCTGCACATACGGACAAAGATGGTGGCTGACGAGGATGAGCTTGTCGGTCATCTCACTCTCCCCAGACATAGTTCAATGCGCCGTCCTCGACGCGGGTGGAGAGGAACATCAGGCGGGAGCCCTTCGGCGCCGGGCCTTCGAGGCGATCACCGTTCGCCATGTCGAACGAGGCGCCGTGCCACTGGCAGACGAGCTTGCCGTCCTTGCAGTCGAGCGGGCCACCGAAATGCAGGCAGACGTTGGCGGCGGCGCGGATACGCTCGCCGCTGCGGTAGACATGGACCTCGCGGCCGAAGAACGGAGCAATCAGGCTGCCTGTTTCCGGAATGTCGGCGATCCTGCAGATTTCATGCTTCATCGGAATTGCCTCTCATGATTGATGCGATTGCATCTATATAGATGCATTTGCATTGATCGTCAAGCTTGATGCAGTTGCATCTATCGCCTACGATGCAATCATGACCGGGATTCCTTCACCTCCAGCAATCAAAGCCTGGGCCCGCCTGATGCGGGTTTCGCGCCAGTTGTTGGAAAGAGCCGAGGACGCGCTAAAGGACAGTGGCCTGCCGCCGCTTGCCTGGTACGACGTCCTGCATGAGCTTGCCGAGGCGGGCGAGGGCGGATTGCGGCCGTTCCAGCTCACCGAGCGCACCCTGTTTGCGCAGTACAACATCTCCCGGCTGCTGGCGCGGCTCGAAGCTGACGGGCAGGTCGAGAAGCTTCCAGTTGCCGATGACGGCCGCGGGCAAACAGTCCGCGTCACAGACAAGGGACGCGAGACGCGCCGCCGCATGTGGGCCGTCTACGGGCGGTCGATCGCGGAGTTGGTCGGCTCCCGGCTTTCCAATGATGAGCTCGACGCGCTGTCAGCTCTGCTTGGGCGCCTGCGAGATCCGCCCGCCCTGGAGTGACACGCCTTCATGACGAAGATGGCGCCGGTTGGCGAGGTCAGGCACTGGCCCAGAGGAATGCCAATGTCGCCAGAACGCCAAGCCCGATGCGGACCATATGCAGATTACCCCATTTGACGATCAATGTCCGAGCTTCATGATTGACGGTGTTCGCGTCCATCGCCTCCAGCAACCTATTTGCCGGCATCATCACCAGCAGCGTCCATGGCCAAGGCAGGATGATCAGCACGGCGCCGACCAGATAAGCGAGATTGCCGGTCAGCCACCACGCAACGAGGCCCAGAATACAGGCGATGACGGCGATCGAGGCCTGCATGGCGGCGCCGCGCTTGTAGGAAGGCTGCCATTCCTGCAGCAATGCCTTGTCATCGAGGCGAAGCCGCGCCGGCTGTTCGGCGACGCTGACGTAGATAGCCGCACCCGCGAACACTGCGGCAACGGTCAAGGCAAGCAATCCGGCGAGCATGGTCCGTGTCTCCCGTGATGCCCCCGCATGGAGCACGCTACAGAAATAAGGGCTTGCGCCGGGTCGGGCAATACGCCATAAAGCCGAACCGTAACGTACGGTACGCCATCGCGTTCGTGTCTGAACTGCGGGTGAGTTTGCCTCCTGAGGAAAGACTGAGTTGCACGCTGTGACCGACATCGACACCAGCGAGGCGCTGAC
This sequence comes from Mesorhizobium sp. M1328, assembly GCF_040318075.1. Taxonomy (NCBI): domain Bacteria; kingdom Pseudomonadati; phylum Pseudomonadota; class Alphaproteobacteria; order Hyphomicrobiales; family Phyllobacteriaceae; genus Mesorhizobium; species Mesorhizobium sp. M1328. The sequence goes on from NZ_JAMYLO010000006.1 coordinate 168,574, forward strand.
GGAGCGACAGAAGGCCGTCCTCGACGCCGCCCTTCGCCTGCTGGTCGAAGAGGGCGATCAGTTGACCATGACCGCCGTGGCGCGGCGGGCGAGCTGCTCTAAGGAGACGCTCTACAAATGGTTCGGCGATCGCGACGGGCTGTTGACGGCAACGGTACAATGGCAGGCGTCCAAGGTGCGGGTAGTGCCGGTCGACCGCAAGGGGCTCGACCTTGCTTCGCTGACGGCGAGCCTCGAACGCTTCGCTTCGGACTGGCTCACGGTAATTTCGAGCGACACCTCGATCGCGCTGAACCGGGTGGCGGTCGGCCATGCTAGTTCGGGGAAGGACGATCTCGGCGCCATCGTGCTGGAGAACGGCCGATTTGCACTGGCCAGACGCCTGAAGCCGGTGCTGGAGGCCGGCAGACAGGCCGGGTTTCTCCAATTTTCCGACGCGGAGACGGCGTTCCGCACCTTTTTCGGGCTGGTCGCCCGCGACGTGCAGATCCGCCTGCTGCTTGGCGGCCGGCTGGAATTGACTGATGCGGCGATCGGCGGCGATGCCGTCCGGGCGACGCAGCAGTTTCTCGCTCTTTACGGGGCAAAAACCGGGCCGCAAGGCCTCTGAATTCAAAACGGGAAGGAAGAAAAATGCGTGTCTATTACGATCGCGATGCCGATCTCAACCTGATCAAGGGCAAGAAGGTCGCCATCATCGGCTATGGCAGCCAGGGCAGGGCGCATGCGCTCAACCTCAAGGATTCCGGCGTCAAGGACATCGCCATCGGCCTCAAGGCCGGCTCGGCGACGGCCAAGAAGGTCGAGGCCGACGGGCTCAAGGTGATGAGCGTAGCCGATGCCGCCAAGTGGGCCGACCTGATGATGATGGCCACGCCCGATGAGCTGCAGGCCGACATCTACAAATCCGAGATCGCGCCGAACATCCGCGATGGCGCGGCGATCGCCTTCGCCCACGGCCTCAACGTGCATTTTGGCCTGATCGAGCCTAAAGCTTCGGTCGACGTCGTCATGATCGCGCCGAAGGGGCCCGGCCATACGGTGCGCGGCGAATACCAGAAGGGCGGCGGCGTGCCGTGCCTGGTCGCGGTCAACCAGGACGCTTCGGGCAATGCGCTCGACCTGGCGCTCTCCTACGCCTGCGGCGTCGGCGGCGGCCGTTCGGGCATTATCGAGACCAATTTCCGCGAGGAGTGCGAGACCGACCTGTTCGGCGAGCAGGTTGTGCTGTGCGGCGGTCTGGTCGAATTGATCCGCGCCGGCTTCGAGACCCTGGTGGAAGCCGGCTACGCGCCGGAAATGGCCTATTTCGAGTGCCTGCACGAGGTCAAATTGATCGTCGACCTGATCTACGAAGGCGGCATCGCCAACATGAACTATTCGATCTCGAACACCGCCGAATGGGGCGAATACGTCTCGGGCCCGCGCATCATCACCGCAGACACCAAGGCCGAGATGAAGCGCGTGCTGAAGGACATCCAGACCGGCAAGTTTACCTCGGAATGGATGCAGGAATATCGCGCCGGCATGTCGCGCTTCAAGGGCATCCGCCGCAACAACGACAGCCACCAGATCGAGGAAGTCGGCGCCAAGCTGCGCGCGATGATGCCGTGGATTTCCAAGAACAAGCTGGTCGACAAGGCCAAGAACTGAAGGAAATCCACGTTCGTTTCGTTACGTGTCCTCGGGCTTCGCCCTGCGGGCGCGTGGGAATTTCCAAGAACAAGCTGGTCGACAAGGCCAAGAACTGAGCGCAATTTCATTGCCGATCAAGAAAGGCCGGCGGAGCGATCCGCCGGCCTTTTTGCATCAAGATTGTGTAGTTTCCAGGCTTCTGGACAGGCGCACTATCCTGATCACCGTGATATGTCTGTGCGGGGCATGGCACAAAAGTGCCAAGGGGGTGAGCGTTGGAACTCAAATTTCTGTTGGTCGGGTTTGCCTGCGCGGTTGCCGGCATGCTGTCCCTCGTCACCTTGCTGAAGTGGTGGGAGGTGAGGGCGGTCAGCCGCTGGTCTCCGACGCCGGGAAAGATCATCTCGTCGCGGGTCGAGGCTCGCGAGGTGACCAGTTCGGGATCCGGTTCGGACAGCAGAGGGTCGACCGAGATGCGCAACTTCCCGGCGATCACCTTCGAATACAAGGTGAACGGCAAGAAGTTTCGCAGTTCGCACTACAGCGTGCAGGAGAACCTTGGAAACTTTGCCGTGGCGGAAACCCTTGCGAAATTTCCAAACGGGGCCGGCGTAACCGTCTTCTACAATCCGGCCGATCCAGCCAAGGCCGTGATCGAACGCACCATGCCCGACGGCTCCTTCAAGTTCATGGTCCAGCTTTCGGCCGGGCTGGTGGTCGGCGCGCTGGTATTGGTCTTCTCCGTCGGCGGCATCCTCGAAGCGATCCGCCCGTTTTTGCCCAAGCCGCAGAACCTCGGCGCCGCAGCCCTGCTGCTTTTCATGGGATTGTTTGTCCTGCGCATGGGCTTTGCCCAGAAGTCACTTGCGGAACAGGCGGCCAAATGGCCCATCACGGCAGGACGCATCGACGCCTCGGGCCTGCAGAAATTCGAGACCCGCGACAGGTCCGGAGGCGGCTATCGACCCTGGCGCGCAGTCTTCAAATCCCGCATCGTCTACAGCTATAGCGTCGCCGGCCAGCGCTACGCCGCCGATCGCATCGCTTTCGGCGCAAACGTGACGGCTTCGCTGCCGAGCCTCGTCAGCGGTCAATCGCAGCGCTACCTCCAGGGCGATAAGGTCGAGGTCCACTACGACCCCGCCAATCCCGCTGCAGCGGTTCTCGAATGCAGGGTGAGCGGGCTCTGGTTCCTGTGGGTCTGCGCCGCTGGCTTCCTCGGTGGAGCCGCGCTGCTTGTCGGGGTGATCTAGTGCTGAAGCTGCCGTCCGAGACGCTGTAGATCCAGAGGAAGGGCACTTGTCTTCAGCATCTGACAAGAACACCGCTGTCGAAGCCAGGCCAAGTCAATCTCACCGTCGCACCGTCGACAACAATATGGATGACACGGGAGAACGGCTCTTCGGCCGACGGGTTGGATCCGTAGCATTGGCTGGCCCGCGCCACCCAGCCCGTGGGCGTCTTGAGGAACGTTGCGTGTTCGCAGCCGAGAGCAGGGACCGACAGCGCGTCGCGGTACAATGTGTAGACAGTCTGGCGTTGAACATCCGCAACGGCGGTACAGTTCGATCTGTTCCCGGACCATGTGCCCACATACTGTTCCGCGGCGAAGGCGTGGCCGCACGAAAATGCTAGGATCGAAATGAGCATCAAGAGATTTCGCATCATCGATTCTTTCTTTTCGACGTGGCCTTGGGCCATGCTAAAGCATCGATGCTTAAACTTCACAATGATGCTGCTCCAGGGACTTAAATGATCATCCGCAAAGCAGCAGCTATTTTTCTGAGCATGCTGAGCCTGTTGCAAGAAGCGAACGCAACAGAATGTTCGCTCAGCCATGCAACCTATCGCGAGCCGCGTTCGGGAGCGACGATACAGTTCCGGCCCACAGACAACGAGCCGGCTGCGCTGACGACAGAGGTCTTTTCGCTGATCGTGCCCAACACCGACATTCATCTGCCGTCGGACATCACCTGGACCAATGGCAAGTACTCGTTTCCTGTGGGCACGATCCGGCACACCTGCACCGACGACGATCGCGAGGCGGGTCTCGAGGACGGCACCGGGCTGTGCAGAGTGTGGGATGGGCAGGTCTATGCGTTCAACGCAGGCGGTGCCGAGCAGTTGAGCTCCCGCCAAGCCTCGCCGGCACCGGCAGGGTTGCTGTTGCCTGACTTTGGCGCGATTTTTACCGAATGGCCCGATTTCGCCAAAGCCAATCCCGACGGTTCAGCCTGGGACGCCTTTAGCTTGACGGGTTGTAGCGATGACTAGCAAGAGACTGCCGGCCTGCATCTTCGCCCTGCCGGTCCTTATGGCCATGGCCACCGGCGCTCGTGCCGACCAAAGCAAGCCGTCGCGTCCGACTGTCGACAAATGCGCTTGGGAACGGCTGGCGGACAGGGATGTCGGGCTGGCTGCCTGGGTGCAGCGCTGCGATTTCGGTTTTCGCCGGATTCATTTCGAGCTTGGCGGCAATGCGCTTGCCATCAAATACAGCGATGGCGGGCCGGCCGATCCCGTCGTCGAAGTCTTCGATATGCTGCCGGGCGAAGCGGCCGTCGCTGCGTTGCAGCGCATTTTTACGCAGAAGACCGAGAAGGCCGTCAGCACACGTTGCGTGCTCATGCCTTACACCGAAGGGGTCACGCCCGTAGGCATCATGCGATACGTCTTTAGTCCCGACGCCGCCTATCATGAGGAGTTGAACGCCGTCGCCAACCCTGACGAGGTCGGCGAACCGCCTTGCGGCGAATGGGGCGAAGCCCCGGACGGCATTCAGTATTTCGAGGTGCAATCACCCGAACTGCGAACGCTTCTATTCGTTCGCGTCGGCCAGGATGAGCCTTTGTTTGACGAGCAGACACTGCAAGTCCTGCCGCCCGGATAGCGCCGGGAGATATCAGCCGTAATGCCAACTTGGCTTTGGCTGAGTGCCGGTGAACATCACGCCGATGCGATCCTCGCGGCGCCAGCGGACCACGGCCTCGTAGGCAATGCCGTCGGTCGGAACATAGAGCAGGAACTCATCGGGCACGCGCGCGTCGATCGAGACCTTCAATTCGGCGCCGCCGGCATGCATGTTGCGCAGCGTGCATGTGACCTCGGAATTGGTCATGCCGGTCAGGATCGTCGCGCCCTTCAAGACGCGCTGCCGGCGTTTGTCCCTCTGTTCGTCCTCGGCCATTGCACGCAATCCAGCCATCTTCGCGTCTCGGGCGTTCTGATCGGGAGGATTATTAGACCTGCCTGATAAAAATAGCGTTATCACCGTAGTGAGACTGGGCGATTTTCGCGATTCCTGGCTGGAAGAAAAAGGCGCCGCGAAGCACGGCGCCGAATGATGCTTGTTGTCGGCCTGCTTACCTATAGGGCGAGTAGCATTGCTGGCGCGGCCCGTAATAGGGCTGGAAGGTGTTGTCCCAGGCGCGGTACGACCGGTAGCGATTGTAACACCATTGGACATGTGCACTGGAAAGCCGCCCTGCGCGATAATAGCGGCGCGGTGGCGGCGCGTCGTAGTAGTTATAGTTGTTGTACAGGCTGCCAAGGCCGAGCCCCAAGCCCAAGCCAAGAATCGCGGCGCCCGCACCATCATCATAGTAGCCGCCGCGGTAAGGGCGGCGATGGTGGCGCCAGCGCCAGCTGTCGTCCCAGCCGCCATTGTCCCAGTGTCTCGAAAAATGACGGCCGCGGAAATTGTTGGACCGCCATCTCCAATCATTGTCGCCGTGCCATTGCCGAAAGCCGCGATTGCGCCAACGCCAGATCTGCCTGTCGTTGCCGCCTGCCCAATCTTCACGAATTTGCACGATGTCGGCGGCATTGCCCGCCACCGGCAGCAGGGGTTTGGGCATCGGCCCGGCAAGCGAGGGGGCCGAGAGGCCGGCGATCAGACCGAGGGCCATCAGCCCGGATCTGACGGAAGATAAAAAGAGCGGTTTCATCGCACTCTCCGAAGGTTCAGGCCCCACGCCCAGAATACCCCGGGGAAGGGTCTATTGATGGAACTTTCCATCTGAACGGAAGATGAACAAAAAGGTTCCGTCAACCATGGCGAGCGCGCGATCAATCAGAGCCGCTTGGTTTCTGCGCCCTTGTTTTCGGGCGCGCTTGCGGGCAAAGGTCAAAGCTATGTCGCTGCGCCTTGCCACCTTCAACGTCGAAAACCTGATGAACAGGTTTGATTATTCCGGATACCGCAATCAGCTCAACGAAGATCGCACGCTGGCGCTTTTCGACATCCAGAGCGAGGCCGAATACAAGATGCTCGAGCAGGCGCGGGCGATCGCGCAATCCGACGACACGCGGCAGTTGACGGCGCTGGCGATCGCGGCCACCCGCGCCGACATCATCTGCATGCAGGAGGTCGACAATATCGAGGCGCTGAGGGCCTTCGAATATGGCTATCTATTCAAGATGGTGGGGCAAGGTTACCGGCAGAAATACACCACCGCCGGCAATGATTCGCGCGGCATCGACGTCGCCGTGATGATGCGCAACGAGACCGCGCAGGGTCAGCCGATCGAATTCGTGCGCATGACCAGCTACGCCTATGTCACGTTCGAGCAATTCGGGCTGCACACGGCGGAATTGGCAGCGCTCGGTCACCAGGCCAATGAGCGCATCTTCCGGCGCGACTGCCTGGAAGTCGATCTGTCCGTGGCTGGCGCGCCGTTGACGCTCTATCTCGTGCATTTCAAGTCGATGGGCTCGCCCCGCAACGGCCTCGACGGCCGCGAGGCGACAATGCCGCTGCGCATCGCCGAGGCGCAAGCGGTGCGCCGGATCATCGAGGAGCGCTTCGGCAAGGACCATGCCGCCGACAAGCGCTGGGCAATCTGCGGCGACATGAACGACTACCGGCAGCGCGTGAAGATCACCGGCGATGCCGTCGACGGCTATCGCTTCGAGGTCATCGACGAGACCCGGTCCTGCATCGACGTGCTCACTGCCGGCGGCTTTTGCGAAAACGCGGTCGAGCGGCGGCCGGAAATGGATCGCTGGACTTTCTAACACGCGCGGACCGGAAGAGCGGCATCTCTGCCAGCTCGACTACATCCTTCTGTCGAGGGCGCTAGCCAGACAGAACGCCACCGCCGTTCCCGATATCATCCGCAACGGCCAGCCTTGGCGGACTATTTTTCCGGCGGGTCAGGAGGTCGAGCGCTTTCCACGCGCCGGATGGGACCGGCCGAAGGCATCCGACCATTGCCCTGTAGCAATTGCCCTCGACATGGCGTGAGACAGGCGTGAGTTTCGACCTGCCGCGCAACGTCATCCTGCCGGTCGATGCCATCGACGTCAGGCTCGATCCCGGCCCGCATCCGTTCGAGCGCGATAATGCCGAAGCGATCGCCGCAAACTGGCGGCGTGAGACCGCAGCCAAGCCGGCGCTTTTCGACGGCACCGTGGTGCTGCTTTCCGCTCTCAGCTATCGCGACAATCGCCTCCTTGGCCGCTGCCATGCGGTGCGGTATTCGACCTTCATGCTTTGGCGCGGCAATCGACAGGTGGCCGGGGCCGAGCACGCCTATGCCCATGCCATGCTGGTCGCCGGCGACAATGCGCTGGTGGCGATCCGCATGGCGCCGCATACGGTCAATGCCGGGCGCATCTACTTCGCCGCCGGTTCGTTCGAGCCAACCGATTTCCGCGACGGCCTTGTCGACGTCGACTTGAACATGATCCGCGAGGTGCGGGAGGAGACCGGCCTCGACCTGTCAGGCGCGACACGCGGCAAGCGCCACTACGCCCTGTCGACGGCAAGCGGCACGGTGATCTTTCGCCGCTACCGCGAGACGGCCTCCGCCGACGACCTGGCACAGCGGATCAGCGCTTTCGTCGCGGCCGAGTCAGAGCCTGAAATCGAAGGCCCCGTCATCATCCGCAATGCAGCCGACCTGCCGGACGGGTTGATGCCGCATATGAGACCGCTGATCGAATGGCACTTTGCGGGCAAGGATTCCGACTCTAACGTCGCGACCTGCCTTCAATAGCCTTGTCGCTACGGGCAGCGACAAAATACAGCAGCACGCCGAGACCCAGGAGCGCCCCCATCGCCGTTCCCATCGTCTGCCCAATTACCTGCTGGAAGTCAGCGGTGACGCGATCGGGATTATCCATTCCATAACGGATCAAATTCCACCAAAGCCCTGCCAAGGCGGATTCGACGATCACCATCGCCAGAGCCAGTCGCCCTTTCTTGCTCATCCATTGTTCCCCCTTAGTCCCCAACAGCATTGTTATCATTGCAGATTGTGCTGCGACAAGGGCAGGTTGCATAAAAAATTGGCAGCGTCTGGAGGCGATACTTGCTGCAACGCCTACTCATGCCTCAGCGCGTCGATGGGGTTGAGCCGTGCGCCGCGCAGCGCCGGGAAGAAGCCGAACACCATGCCGATCAGCGCGGAGAAGCCGACCGCAAGCAGGATGACCGCCGGGCTTGGCGCAAACGGGATCGTCAGCGTCACCGAGGCGAGGCCGGCAAGGGCCAGGCCGATCAGGATGCCGATGATGCCGCCAAGCAGCGACAGCACGGTTGCCTCGACCAGGAACTGGATGAGAATATGCTTTTCATGGGCGCCGATAGCGAGCCTGATGCCGATCTCGCGCGTGCGTTCGGTTACCGACACCAGCATGATGTTCATAATGCCGATGCCGCCGACGAGCAGGCTGACGCCGGCGACGGCACCGAGCATGCCAGTCATGGTGGTGGTGGCGCTGGCCATGGCATCGGCGATCTGGGTCATGTCGCGGATCGAGAAATCATCGTCACGGTCGGGCGTGATGCGGCGCGTGTCGCGCAAGATGTCCTCGACGCGCGTCTGCAGCACCGTGGTTGGCGTACGGTCGTCGGCGGCGACATAGATCGATTCGATATCGCGATTGCCGGCAATGCGACGCTGATAGGCGGCGAGCGGCATCAGCACGACATTGTCCTGGTCCTGGCCGAAGCCGGTATAGCCCTTCGGTTCCAGCAGGCCGATGATCTTGCAGGAGGTGCGGTTGACGCGGATGATCTCGCCTTCGGGGTCCCCGGCGCCGAAGAACTGCTGGCGCACCGTCTCGCCGATGAGGCAGACGCCGGTCCCCGAGCGGGTTTCCGAATCGCTGAACGGGCGGCCCGAGACCAGCTTCCAGTCGCGGGCATCGAGATAGGCGCTGTCGGTGCCGGTGACGCCCGAGGTCAGGCTTTCGGTGCCGAAAATGACGCGTACCTGCTTTTGCGAGGCCGGCGAGATGGCGCGCGCGCCGTCCAGATGCGCGACAAGCGCTGCAAGATCCTTGTCGCCGAGCGGCCGGACCACCTGGTCGAGCCCTCCAGGTCCGCCAGGCCCGGCAGGGCGGCCGGAACGGACGACGAGCAGGTTGCTGCCGAGCTTGGAAATATCGGACTTGACCTTTTCGGTGGTGCCCGAGCCGATGGTCAGCATGGCGATGACGGCAGCAACGCCGATGACGATGCCGAGCAGCGTCAGGAACGAGCGCAGCACGTTGCGGCGGATGGAGCGGAGCGAGAGGCGGACGGTTTCCCAGATCATGGCTAGGCCATCTCGAGATTGGCTGTGTCCGAGGCGACATGGCCGTCGAGGAAACGGATCGTGCGCTGCGCATAGCCGGCAACATCGGCTTCGTGCGTGACCATGGCGATGGTCAGGCCGAGCTCGCTGTTCAGCTGCGTCAGGAGCTCCATGATCTCGTGCGTGCGGGCGGTGTCGAGATTGCCGGTCGGCTCGTCGGCAACGAGCAGCGTCGGCCTGGTGACGATGGCGCGGGCGATCGCCACGCGCTGCTGCTGGCCGCCGGACAGCTCGGCCGGCGTATGATGCTCGCGGCCGACAAGGCCGACCTCGGCAAGTGCCTGCATGGCAAGGCCGCGGCGCTCGCGGGCACCGACGCCGCGATAGATCAGCGGCAGTTCTACATTCTCGGCGGCCGTGGTGCGCGGCAAGAGATTATAGCCCTGGAAGACGAAGCCGACATAGAGGTTGCGCAGCACAGCGCGGCGGTTGCGGTCGAGACGGCCGGCGTCGATGCCTTCGAAGCTGTAAGTCCCAGCGGTCGGCGTGTCGAGGCAGCCAATGATGTTCATGGCCGTAGATTTGCCCGAACCGGACGGGCCCATGATGGCGACGAATTCGCCGCGCCTGATGGCGAGGTCGACGCCGGCCAGCGCATGCACCCGGGCCTCGCCCTGGCCATAGCTTTTCCAGACCTTGTCGAAGCCGATGAGGGTCGCGCCCGATGCCACGATCAGCTCCGCTGCTGCGAGGCGGTAATGACTTGCGCGCCTTCCTCCAGGCCGGAGACGATCTCGGTCAGTTCGCCATCTGTCGAGCCGACCCTGACGTTGACCGGATGCGGCCGCCCATTCTCCAGCACGTAGAGCGTGCGCGAGCCGTCGGTGGGCTTCGTCGCCGCCTGGCGCTGGCGGTTGCCGCCGGGGCGTCCCATGCGGCCGGTGAACAGGTCGGTGAGGCTCCAGCCGCGCTCCGCCGTCTGCGCCGGCCGGTAGCGGAAGGCGATCGACGGCACGGTGAGCACGTTTTTGGCCTGCTTGGTGACGACCGAGACGGTGGCGGTCATGCCGGGCCGCAACAGAAGCTCGCTGTTGTCGACATCCAGCCTTGCATCGTATGTGACGACGCCGTCGGTGGTGACCGAGGCATAGGAAATGTCGCGGATTTCGGCGTCGAATGGCCGTTCGGGGAACGCGTCGACGGTGAAGCGCGCATGCTGGCCAGGTTTGACGGCGCCGATATCGGCCTCGTCGACCGCAGCTTTCAGTTCCATGTTCTTCAGATCCGCGGCGATGACGAACAGCACCGGCGCCTGCAGCGAGGAGGCGACCGTCTGGCCGGGATCGACCGAGCGCGTCAGTATGATGCCGTCGATCGGAGCGTAGATGGTACTCTTGGCAAGATCCGTCTGCTGCGCCTTGAGATCGGCATTGGCCATGGCGAGGTTGGCTTTGGCGATATCGAGCGCTGCCTTCGAGCGGTCGCGCGTGGCGGTTGCCGCTTCAAGCGACTGGTCCGTCGCCATGCCGCGCTTGGTCAGTTGCGCCGCGCGCACCAGCGCCTTTTCGTTTTCGGCCAGGGTCACGGTGGCGTCCTCGACGCTCGCCGCCGCTGCCTTGGCGGAGGCCTGGGCGCGCTCGATCTGCACCTCCAGCTTGGCGGTGTCGAGCGCGGCCAGCACATCGCCCTTCTTCACCAGCTGATTCTCGTTGACCGAGACCGAGCGGACGACGCCGGAGAGTTCGCTGGAAATATCGACCTGGGTGAGGGGCTGCAGTGTGCCGGTAGCCGAAACTGCGACGGTAAGATCGGCCATGGCGGCCAGTGTCGTGGTATTCTCGATCTTGGCGGGCGAGCCCGCATACCACTGGTAGCCGACGACGCTCGCGGCGACGGCAAGCAGTGCGAACATTGGGTAAAGCCAACCGCGACGGCGTTTTGTCTTCAGGCCCTGGTGGTCAAGCCCGAGCGCCGTCTCGATGGCGGAAGCGGATTCCGTCTTTGGCAGATTGACAATCTGGTCCACGCCGGACCCCTATGTTCAGTGATATCCCATCAGTGCACAAATCAGGCCTAATGGTTCAAAATTCAAATTAAATTTCGCTCATGTTGGGAATGAGGCAGAGGACTTACTGAGATGCAGCCGCGGAATTACTTGCTTTACGACGTATTCACCACCAACCGGCTGGCCGGCAATCCGCTGGCCGTGGTGCTCGACTGTGACGGGCTGGACGTTGCGGCGATGCAGGCGGTGGCGCGCGAGTTCAACCTGTCCGAAACCGTTTTCGTGCTGCCGCCTGATAATCCCAAGCATCGGGCCCGCATCCGCATCTTCACACCCGACTATGAAATGCCCTTCGCCGGCCACCCAACCGTCGGCTCGGCGATAGCGCTCGCCGAAATGGCGGGAGAGGCCGCCGGCATCTTCGTGCTCGAGGAGAATATCGGCCCGGTGCGCTGCGCTGTCAGCAAGCACGACGGTTCGACCTTTGCCGAGTTCGACCTGGCGAAACTGCCGGCGCAGCTGGAATTGTCGGCCGATCCCGAGGCGATCGGGGCAGCCCTTGGCCTCGGACCGCACGAGATCGGCTTCGAGAACCACCGCGTTTCATTCTGGTCGGCGGGCGTGCCTTACGTGACCATCCCCGTCGCCAATCTGGAGGCGGCCGCCCGGATCAGGTTGGACAACCAGGCCTGGTCGGAACTCGCACCACGTAAAAGCGAATGGGCTTTCGCCAGCCCCTACATCTATTGCCGCGAGACGGTGCACCACGACAGTGCCTTCCATGTCCGCATGATGGTGCCCGGCAATCCGTCCTACGAAGACCCGGCGACCGGCTCAGCGGCCGCCGCCTTCGCCGGCGCGATCATGCATTTCGACCGGCCGACCGACGGCGTTTCACAACAGTGGATCGAGCAGGGGCTCGAGATGGGCCGGCCTTCGCGCATTCGCCTCGAACTGAATGTCGAAGGTGGCAAACTGGCGGCCGCCCGCATCGGCGGCCACGCGGTCAAGGTGGCGGAAGGCAGGCTCTTCGTCTGATCGTTGTCGGCTTCAAGCGATTTGTCGGGAAATGAATCCGGCAGGGCTGGACATGGCGGATGTCGGCGGCTATATGCCCGCCAACGCCGGTTTTTCCGGCCGAGTGGGTGCGTAGCTCAGTTGGTAGAGCAGCTGACTCTTAATCAGCGGGTCCACAGTTCAATCCTGTGCGCACCCACCAAAAATCTCCAGGATTTGGTGGAAAGACCTTAGCGAGCCGCGGCGCGAGACAGCGTTTTGCCCGTCGCACATGTCGGCAAGCGGCTAGTCGACTCGCCCGACTACTGGATAGTGGGCCTCAGATAGGTCAGGATTGCTCGCGTTATGGCCAAGACGCCGTCAACGGCATCGAAGCTTGTCTTGCTTTTGCCGGCGATCCATTCGAGTTCCGGATGCCTGGGCAGTCGAAGTGCATGGAATAGCGCCTCGCCCGAGAGACCGCCCAGGCCAAAGGATGTAGGCTCATCGTCTGCGTAGTAAGGAAGGCTAAAATCCAGCCGGATCGGCCCACCATATCCAAGCTTTAGTTTCATCACGACTAGAACCTCGTGGCCAAAAGCATCTTCTATCGTGCCCCTAAAGCTGAGGTCACGAAGAAAATAATCGTGTGACGATCTATCCAGCCCCATGGAACTCCACAGTCTCCACGTGTGTGCTTTTAACTCCTTGTAATTCGTAAATTTTCTCATCTCGGGGGTGAGGCGCGTGGGCAGATCAGCGTAGCCGGTCTCTTCTCTCCACTCCTCAGCCGCGTTGCGAAAATCCTCAAAAATCCGGACGGTTTCTGGATCCGCGGGTTCCTTGGAAAAGTAGGAAATCCGCTTTTGAGAAATCATCTCGCATAGGTCCTCGACCGAATGGCCTGATCGTTCAGCCCAATCCTCCGTGGCCAACATCCATGGTGAACTGTATGTGAGCCCGGCAAAGGCCCCAGCCTTCCGATCGAAATCGCGGACAATTCGCGCATAGACTTCGCGAATGCCCTGCTTCGGGTCACGAAAAGGATATGGCGGTTCATTCATCGCAGCCGTCTGGTCCTTACTTCTCCGAAACCCCAGCCTCGGCAAAACTTGCCATGCGGGCATGGCACTCCAATGCCGAGCGGACCATGTTGACCGCCAGGCAGGCGCCGGAGCCTTCGCCGAGACGCATGCCGAGATCGAGCAGGGGCGGCAGGCCGAGCGCCTCCAACAGGCGGCGATGGCCCGATTCGGCCGAGACATGGGCTGCCAGTGTGTGCGCGAGGCCGGCCGGATGCAATCTCGCCAATGGTGCCGCGGCGGCGGTGCAGACGAAGCCGTCGAGCAGCACCGGCACGCCGAGATGGCGCGCCGCCAGTGTTGCGCCCAAGATCGCCGCAAGCTCGCGCCCGCCGAGGGCTGCCGCTATCTTCAGGGGGTCGGCTAGCGCCGGGGCGTGGCGCTTCAGGCCGGCCTCGATGGCGACGATCTTGCGCACGAGGCCGGCATCGTCGACGCCGGTGCCGCGCCCTGTCCATCGTTCCGCGCCGCCGCCGAACAGCGCGGTCGAGATGGCTGCCGCCGGCGTGGTGTTGCCGATACCCATTTCGCCGAAGCAGACAAGGTCGAGATCCCTGCTGATCGCGTCGTAGCCGGCCGAGACGGCGGCGAGGAAGGCCTCGTCGTCCATCGACACTTCTTGCGTGAAATCGCCGGTCGGACGGTCGAGGTCGAGCGGGATGACGTCGAGTTCGGCGCCGGCGATGCGGGCAAGCTGGTTGATGGCGGCGCCGCCGCCGGCGAAATTTGCCACCATCTGCACGGTCACCTCCGAGGGGAAGGCCGACACGCCTTGCGCGGTGACGCCGTGATTGCCGGCAAAGACGAAGACCTTGACGCGGTCGAGCTTTGGCATGTCGCGGCCCTGCCAGCGCGCCAGCCAGGCGGCTATCGTCTCCAGCCGGCCGAGGCTGCCTTGCGGCTTGGTCAGCGTGTCCTGGCGGCGGGCGACGGCATTGGCCGCGGCGTCGCTGCCATTGGGCAGGTCGAGGCAGGCGGCGCGCAATTCATCGAGCGATTTGAAAGGCATGGGGGCGAAATCTCCGAAACAGAGTCAGGAAAGGGAAACGGAAGCGACGAGCAGGATTGCGATCTCGCCCAGTTGCTGCAGGGCGCCGACGGTGTCGCCGGTCTGGCCGCCGACCTGGTTCAGGCACAGCGCGCGGAAGGCGGCGAGTAGCCCAAGCAGGATGAGTGCTGCGAAGGCGGCGCCTACCCCAAGCGCCAGCAGCGCGGCCGCACCGAGCACAGCACCGGCTATAGCGGTTTCGGCGGTGACTGTGCCTGCATCAACCGAGAGGCCGTCGGCGCGGGCCGGTGGCAGCAGGAGCATGAAGGCGCCGAGCAGGCCGCGCGAAGCCGCTTGCGCGGCAATGAGGGCCCAGAAGACATGAGCCGGGCCGGCGAATCCAGAGAGCACGCTCCAGCGGATCAGCAGCGAGATGCCGAGCGCGCAGGCGCCGTAGGCACCGATGCGGCTGTCGCGCATGATCTCCAGTTTCCTGTCGCGCGTCTTGCCGCCGCCAAAGCCGTCGGCGACATCCGAAAGCCCGTCTTCATGCAGGCAGCCGGTGGCAAGCAAGATTGCGGCAAGGGTCAACGCTGCAGCAGGACCCTCGGCAAGGCCGAGCTTCGTTCCGACGGCGTAGACCAGCGCACCAGCCAGAGCGACGGCGAGACCGGCAACGGGCGCAGCCCAGATCGCAGCGGCAAGGCTGCGGCCACGGAAGTCGGCTCTCGGCAGCGGCAGCCGGGTAAAGAAGACGAGGCAAAGCGCGATGTCTTCGAGGAGCTGCCGTTGCGAGGGGATCTGGAGTTTGAGCATGATCTATTCTGAAAACCGGCTACCACTTTTCGGGATCATGCTCTCGCCCCTCGCAATGGCATGGAAGAACGTGCCGCTGACATTGCCGCGCCGGTAGCCCGAAGCGCCGAGCGGATTGCCTTGTCCGTCGGCGAGGTCGGCCAGCGGCTCGTCATTGCCGGTCGTAACCATCTGCGCGTAATGGAATTCGTGGCCGCGGATCAGCATGCCTTGGCCGCCGAGCGGACACCCGGACCGCAGCCGCGCCTCGCGGTAGCCGAGATTCATCTTGCGCTTGGCGAAGCTGGTCGAATGGCCCAGCAGGCCAAGCATCCGATGCGTCTCGCCCGACGCGTCCTCGAGCGCCTCGCCGAGCACCATGAAGCCGCCGCACTCACCATGCACCGGCCGCGAGGCGGCGAACCGCGCCATGCCGGCCCTGAAATTCGCCGCGGCCGCGAGGCGGCCGGCATGAAGCTCGGGATAGCCGCCGGGCAGCCAGCAGACATCGCAATTGTCGCCAGGCGCCTCATCGGCGAGCGGCGAGAACGGAACGATCTCGGCGCCGGCCTTGCGCCAATGCGCGGCGACATGCGGATAGAGGAAGGTAAAGGCGGCGTCCTCGGCCAGCGCAATGCGCTGGCCGGGCGGCGGCAGCGCGTCGTCGAAATTGCCCGGCGCGGGCGTGAATGGCGCCGCCAGCGCCATAATGGCGTCGAGGTCGAGCGAGCGCTCGACCATGTCGGCCAGCCGGTCGAGATGCGCCATCAGATTCTCATATTCGCCGGCCTGGACGAGGCCGAGATGGCGCTCGGGCAGGTTCAATGTCGGGTCGCGCAGGATTGAGCCGACGACGGGCAGGCCGAGCGCTTCGATGGCATCGCTGCAAAGCCGGCGATGGCGCTCGCTGCCCAGCCGGTTGAGCACGACCCCGGCCATGCGTACATCCGCGTCATAGGTGGCAAAACCCTTGGCGACGGCCGCTGCCGTGGTCGACTGGCCGGAAACGTCGAGCACCAACAGCACCGGCAGGCCATAAAGTCGGGCAAGGTCGGCGGCCGAGCCGGTGCGGCCCGGAGCAGCCGGAATCCCGTCGAACAGGCCCATGGCGCTTTCGAGGAAGATGAAGTCGGCGTCCTCGGTCGTTTCGCCAGCCAGCGCGTTGAGCAGGGCGGGCGGCATTGCCCAGCTGTCGAGATTGACGCCGGACAACCCCGTAGCGGCAGTGTGGAAGCCGGGATCGATATAGTCCGGGCCGGACTTGGCGCCGCGCACCTTCAGGCCGCGCCGGGCAAGCGCGCGCAAAATGCCGATGGTGACGCTGGTCTTGCCCGAGCCCGAGCGCGGCGCGCCGATGATGATGGCGCGGGTCATGGCTCACCCGCCAGTGCCGCGCGCATCCCGACGATGCCGCCAACGACGATCAGCGCCGGCGAGGTCAGACCGGCTGCGGCCGTTTCTTCGGCAATGGTAGCGAGTGTGGCGACGACGATGCGCTCCTGCGGCGTCGTTGCGGCAACGATGACGGCGGCGGGCGTCGAAGATGGCAGGCCGCCCTCGAGCAGCGAAGCGACGATCAGCGGCAGATTGGCCATGCCCATATAGATGACCACCGGCTGGCCGGTGCGGGCGATGGCGGCCCAGTCGAGATCGTCATCGGTGCCGGCGGCGTGACCGGTTGCCAGGATCAGCGCCTTGTTGATGCCGCGCATGGTGCCGGGAATGCCGGTTGCGGCCAGCGCGCTGAGGCCGGACGTCAGGCCAGGCAGGATGCGGAACGGGATAGTTTCCCCGGCCAGCGCCAGCGCCTCTTCGCCGCCACGCCCGAAAATATAGGGGTCGCCGCCCTTCAGCCTGACGACGCGCCGGCCCGCGCGCGCCAGCCGGACCAGCAGAGCGGTGATGTCGTCCTGCTTCATCGAGGGCTTGCCACCGCGCTTGCCGGCATAGAACAGTTCCGCGCCCTCGGCGACGGCGACGACTTCCGGCGAGACCAGCGCGTCATAGACCAGCGCGTCGCACTGTCCGAGGGCGGCCAGTACTTCCAGCGTCAGGCAGCCGGGATCGCCGGGGCCGGCGCCGGCCAGCCAGACATGCCCGGGCTCAAGCTGGCGCGGCTTGAAGTTCAGCCGGGTGAGCGCCTGCTCGACCGTAGTGTTTCTATTGCTGCCGCTCACAATCCGTCCCGTCCGCGAAAGCGCCGCTGGTAGTGCGCGTCGTAAAGTGAACTTTCGCTAAAATCTTCCGCCGCCAGCGAGCGGCCGACGAAGATGATCGCCGTGCGTTCCATTGGATCGGCGCCTAGCTGCGCCTCAATGGTGGCCAGCGTGCCTGTCAGCACGCGCTCGTCCGGCCAGGAGGCGCGGAAGACAACGGCGACCGGACAGTCAACGCCGTAGTAGGGCGTCAGCTCTGCGACGACGCGGTCGAGGGCGTGGATGGCGAGATGGATGGCCAGCGTGGCGCCGGTGCGGCCGAAGCCGGCCAGCGTTTCGCCGGGCGGCATCTTTGACGCGCGGCCGGAGATGCGGGTCAGCACCAGGCTTTGCGCGACTTCCGGAATGGTCAGCTCGCGGCGCAGCGCGGCGGCCGCGGCGGCAAAAGACGGCACGCCTGGCGTCAGCGTGTAAGGGATGCCGTGCTTTTCCAGCCGGCGGATCTGTTCGGCAACGGCGCTCCACACCGAAAGGTCGCCGGAATGCAGGCGAGCGACGTCATGGCCGGCCGCGTGGGCGGCCAGATATTCGGCCTCGATCTCGTCGAGCGACATCGGCGCGGTGTCGATCAACCGCGTCCCGGGCGCGCAGTGCTGCAACAGCTCCGGCGCGACGATCGATCCGGCATAGAGGCAGACGGGACAACTGCCGAGCAGGCGGCTGCCGCGCAAGGTGATGAGGTCGGCAGCACCTGGACCGGCGCCGATGAAATGGACGGTCATGCCGCATCTCCGCTGATGGCGATGGCGCAGGTGACAGCACCGAGCACGGTGCGCGGCCCGAGCAGTTTTGCGCCTTTGCCGGCGGCGGCAAGCGCCGAGGCTTCGGAAACAGACGGCGTGCCGGCATGCTCCTGCGATAGGTCGGAGTGGCTGGTCGTAGACGCAGCTTTGAGTTCGGCCTGCTCGACAACGATTACCGGAAGGCGGAGTTCGCGTCCGGCGGCGAAGATTGCCGCTTCATCCTGCTTGAGAGACGCGGTCGCGAGGGCCGAAAGCGCGGGCAGGGCAAGCCCGTGCGCTTCCAGGGCGGTTTCTACCGCAGCAAGCACGTCCCGCGCGCTGACGCCTTTGCGGCTGCCGATGCCCGCGACCATCATGGCTTGACCCAGCTCCATTGGGTGACCGGCATAGCCGGCCGCCACGCCTGCATCGAACCGACTGGCGAAGTACGGGATATAGCAATGCGGGTGAGTTCGCCGCCGTGCGCAGCGTTACGGGAAAGCAGCAGCGCCTCCATCTCCAGCGTCACCGCGTTGGCGACGAGGCGGCCGCCGACAGGTAAGGCATCGAGGGCTCTTTCCAGCACTCCGGCATCGCTGCCGCCGCCGCCGATGAAGATCGCCGCCGGCGTTTCCAGTCCGGCAAGAGCTTGCGGTGCCGAACCTTCGACGACGGCGAGACCGGGAACGCCGCAGGCCGCGGCGTTGCGTCGGATGCGGGCGGCGCGGGCCGGATCGGCCTCAACGGCGATCGCGCGCATGGAAGGATGGGCCAGCATCCATTCGATGCCGATGGAGCCCGAGCCGGCGCCGATGTCCCACAGCAGTTCGCCGCGCCTTGGCGCGAGAGCGGACAGGGTGACGGCGCGCACTTCGCGCTTGGTGATCTGGCCGTCATGCTCGAACAAATGATCGGCAAGTCCCGCTGTCAGCGGCAGGATGCGTGCTTGCGGAGTCGATTCAACTTCGATCGCGAGCACGTTGAGCGGATTGATCTTTGCGAGGTCGAAGGTGCCGGCGCTCGCTGAGCGCAGCCTTTCGTTCGAGCCGCCGAGCGCCTCCAGAACGGTCAGCTGCGAGGCGCCGAAGCCGAGCTCTGTCAGCAGACCGGCAATCGCTCCCGGTGCATCGCTGTCCGAGGTCAGTGCGAGAATGCGGGTGCAAGGATGCAGCAACGGCCGGATCAGGTCGAGCGAGCGGCCATGCAACGAAATGGTCTCGACGTCCTGCAGCGCCCAGCCCAGGCGTGAGGCGGCCAGCGAAAAGGCCGAGGGCGCGGGGATCACCCGCATATCCTCTGCCGCGACCTTGCGGGCGAGGGTGACGCCGACACCGTGGTAGAAGGGATCGCCGGAGGCCAGCACGCAGACGCGTCTGCCGGGGAGCGCCAGCACGTCGCGCAGCTCGGCATCGAAAGGCGTCGGCCAGGCGCGCGCTTCACCTTTGGCGAGCGACGCGACGAGGGCAAGGTGGCGCTTGCCGCCGAAGACGAATTCGGCCTCCGCGATCAACCGCTTGGCCTCGTCGCCGAGACCCGCTACACCGTCCTCGCCGATGCCGATGATCGTGAGCCACTTTGAGGTGAGCTTGGCGCCGCGCGGACCTTCAGCAGGCATGATGACCTACCGCATTCTGATCCTCGGCGGAACCACCGAAGCCCGGCAATTGGCCGGAAAGCTGGCCGTGCGCGCGGATATTTCGGTCATGCTGTCGCTGGCCGGCCGCACCGAAAGCCCGGTCGCGCAAGGGGTGCCGGTGCGGGTCGGCGGCTTCGGCGGTGCCGACGGGCTGTCGGCATATCTCCGCCAGAACCAGATCGACCTGCTGATTGACGCCACGCATCCCTATGCGGCGCAAATCTCCGCCAATGCTGCGGAAGCGGCGCGCATGACCGGCGTGACTATCGTTGCGCTCAGGCGTCCGGGCTGGGACCCTGCCGAAGGTGACCACTGGATGTTGGTCGATAGTGTTAACAGCGCGGTGACGGCTCTGGGATCGGTGCCGCGCCGCGTGTTCCTGGCGCTCGGGCGGCAGGAGGTCGCCGCCTTCGAGGCAGCTCCCCAGCATCATTATCTCATCCGCAGTGTCGACCCGGTCGAGCCCAGGCTCGCTGTGCCCGACGCGACCTATCTCTTGGCGCGCGGGCCGTTTCATGAGGTCGATGAGCGCGCGCTGCTCGAAAGCCGTGGCATCGAAGTCGTTGTTTCCAAAAACAGCGGCGGCGAGGCGACCTACGGCAAGATCGCGGCGGCGCGAGCGCTGGGAATCGAGGTTGTGATGATCCGCAGGCCGGCGCTGCCGGACGTCGCGTCGACCGAAACGATCGAATCTCTTGCCGCGATGGTCGATCATTTTCTGGTCAGGCATGTTCTTGGGCCCGCTGCCGAACGCGGCGTGTAGACCAGCGCCGCCTTGTCACCCCGCTTGATGATCCTGGTTTCAGGCGAGCCGATGATGATGCAGGTCGCCATGTCGGCCTTCTCGGCATCGGCGTCGGCCAGTAGAAAAACCTCGATGCGCTCGTCAGGGCGGCCGGCGGCACGGCCAAAGATCACCGGCGTGGTGCCGGGCAGGATCGCCGACAGGCATTCGAAGGCGCGGCCAAGCTGCCAGGGACGTGCCTTGCTGATCGGATTGTAGAGCGCGATGACGAAGCCGGCGCCCGCCGCAGCAAGCAGGCGTAGCTCGATCAGGTCCCACGGCTTCAGATTGTCGGACAGCGAGATGGCGCAGAAATCATGGCCGAGCGGCGCGCCGATGCGGGCGGCGACGGCGAGCATGGCGGTGATGCCGGGCACGATAGAGATGTCGACCGCGCGCCATTCGAGTGGGCCCGCCTCTATCGCCTCGCAGACGGCTGCCGCCATGGCGAAGACGCCGGGATCGCCGCCGGATACGACGGCGACATCGTGGCCTTCCGCGGCCTTCAGCAGCGCGTCCCTGGAGCGGGCGAGTTCCTCGCGATTGTCGGAGGCGATGCGGGTCTGGTCCGCGCGCAGGTCGAGCCGGTCGAGATAAGGCTTGTAGCCGTAGAAGAATTTCGCCTCGGCAACGGCGCGGCTGGCTTCCGGCGTCACCTGGTCGGCGTTGCCTGGCCCCAGGCCGATGACGGTCAGGCGGCCGCTCATGCTTCGGCTCTCAATGCATTTGGCCGGCCCGACCAGCCGGCCACCAGCACGATGGCGAAATAGGGCGCCTGGTCGTCGTTTTTGTCGGCAAGCCGCATCGAGACGCCGCCCGGCATGGTGCCGCGCTCGACATAGATGGCCCGCGCCAGCTTGTCGGTTGCCTCCAGCGCGCGCCTGATCTTGGGCAGGTTGCGTCCGACCTTCATGATCACCGCAGCGTCGGTATCGGCGAGGCGACGCGTCAGCTCGAATTCACTCATCGTGCCCGGCAGCACTGTCAGCACATCGTCGCCCTGGACGATCGGCAGGCCGGTCGCCGACCAGCAGCCGGACATGGCGGTGACGCCGGGAATGACTTCGGTCGGAAAGCGGTGCGCCAGCCGGACATGCAGATGCATATAGGAGCCGTAGAAAAGCGGATCGCCCTCCGACAGTACCGCGACCATCCTGCCGGCGCTGAGGTGCTCGGCGACCTTTTCGGCCGACTGCTCGTAGAAATCCGTTATCTGCGACCGGTAGTCGCGGTGATCCTTGTCGATTTCGGTCGTCACCGGATAGAGCAGCGGCAGTTCAATCAAATCGGGGCGAAAATGCGCGCCGACGATCGCGCGCGCGTTGCTGTTGTTGCCGCGCTTGGCGAAATGCGCGACGACATCGGCCTCGGCCAGCGCGCGCACTGCCTTCAGCGTCAATAGTTCCGGGTCGCCAGGACCGGTGCCGACGCCGACCAGCCTGCCTTTTGCAATCGCATTCATAGGCCCGGCCTTGCCAACGCATTAAGGGCGGCGGCGGTCATGGCGCTGCCGCCCAGCCGGCCGCGCACGATGGCGTAAGGCACGCCATAGGAATTTTCGGCCAGCGCATCCTTCGATTCAGCGGCGCCGACAAACCCAACCGGCATGCCGATGATCGCCGCCGGCTTTGGCGCGCCGTCGCGCAGCTTTTCCAGCAGATAGAAAAGGGCTGTCGGCGCATTGCCGATGGCGACGACCGAACCGGCCATTCGCTCGCCCCACAGGTCGATGGCGGCGGCCGAGCGGGTGTTGCCGATCTTTTTCGCGATGTCGGCGGTCTGCGGATCGCGCAGCGTACAGATTACCTCGTTGCCGGCCGGAAGCCGGGCGCGCGTGACGCCATGCGAGACCATCTGCGCGTCGCAGAAGATCGGCGCGCCGGCCCCCAACGCCGTGCGCGCGGCGGCGACGAAGTCGCTCGAGAAAACGAAGTGCCGCGCAGCCTCGACCTGGCCGCAGGCGTGGATCATGCGGATGGCGATGTCGGCCTCGGCTTCGGAAAAGCGCGACAGGTCGGCCTCGGCGCGGATAATGGCGAAGGAGCGCTCGTAGATCGCCGTGCCATCATGGATGTAGTCGTAGGCGTTCTGGGCGGGCATGCTCATTCCTGTCGGTAGATTTCGGTGATGCCGTCCGCGCCGAGCCTTGCCAGGCAAGCAGCAGCAGTTTCGCCGGGATGTCGTGCGCTGCGGATCGCCGCTGCAATGCGGCCGATGCCGTGCGCAGCGTCGTAGCCCGGCCTGTATCCGGCGGGCAATGCCTTTGCCGTCCCGTCCACGACAAGTCCGGCTCCGTTTTCGCCGCCGACCAGGGTCAGCGCCGCCGGGCCGGGACGGGCGCAGCCCTTGGCGCAGCCGGAGATGTGCAGCGTTAGCGAGGAATCGAGGATGTCGCGGTTTTCTGTAGCGATGATCTCGGCGATGTCGCGGGTGGCGATCCGGCCGGAGGCGCAGGCGGGTGCGCCGGGGCAGGCGGCGATCCTGGTGCGCGGATCGGCTGCGTCGGTGACAAAGCCGACGGTTGCGGCGGTTTTCTGGAGTGAAAGACATGCGGCTTGGGAGAGGCCGAGTAAAAGCAGCGCGCGACCCGGCGCCAGGCGGATTTCGGCGGCGCCGAGGGTGAGGGCCTCTTGCGTCAGGTCGATGAGCTTTTGCGCTGGTATGCTGCCGAAGGGGAGGCCGATACCGAGGGCGGTTCCGGTGGTGGCTAGGTTAAAAACTCCGATGGGCTGGCGTTCCGTCGCACCCCCCTCTGTCCTGCCGGACATCTCCCCCTCAAGGGGGGAGATTGCGCTTTGATCTCTATTTTCGGCAATGTCCGACGCTGCGGAGGAAGAGCCAACGACAAAACCGCCGATCTCCCCCCTTGAGGGGGAGATGTCCGGCAGGACAGAGGGGGGTAAAACGCGCCAACTTGCCAGAGATCCCAACTGTCTCTCGGTCAAATCCCGCGCATGGGCATCGCGGCCCTTTTCGGCAACCATCCTGAGAATGGCGACGGCGATGTCACAAGCCGCATCTTCCTCGGACATCGCCAGCGGCGTGGCACCCTGCGCATCCCCGGCGAGCGATACCCGCCACTTAATTCCGTCGGCGGTCCGCATCGCAGCCAGCCTGACATCGGCCGTAACCGCATCCATCGTCAGCCGTCCGCCACCATCGACAATCACTGAAACCTTTGGGCCGAGGCGCTGCGCCAAGCCGGCTCCATCAATTGCCGCCCGAATCCGCTCCGCCATCGGGCGCGGGTCGGCTATCTCCTCCGGGTCGAGCCCGGCCAGCGGGCCGGTCTCGACCGGCACGCCGGTGCGAACGGCAATACCCAGCGCATCGACCTCCATCGCCAGAAGCCGCGCGCTTGCCGGCATCAGGCCGCGTATCTGCAGGCTGCCGCGGGCGGTCACTTCCACGATGCCGTTGCCATGGCGCAAGGCGGATTCGCAGAGTCCGATCAACGACTTCGGCAACAGCCCTCCAGCGACCGGATTGAGCCGCACCAGCAGCCCGTCGCCGGTTTGCATCGGTGCCGATAAAGCGGGGCAGGCGCCACGGCGCGAGAAAGCGTTCATGCCGCCACCCCCAGCGCTTGCGCTTCGGCAATTAGTGCGGCGAGATCGTCATCGATCGAATTGCGCAGCGGATGCCAGAGACCGCGCCGCCGGGCCGAGAGAAAACGCTCGGCGATGACTTTTGCGGCTGAAGGGTTTTCGCGCAGGATGAAGGCGCGGACCACGGGGTCGCCGAGATAGGCGTCGTGCACGGCCTCGATCAGCGTGCCTGATATGGCATGGGTAGTCTCGGCAAAGCCGACCAGCCGATCAACTGTCTCGGCGAATTCCGAAGCACCGCGCGGCCCGTGGCGCATCTGGCCGGCGATGAAGCGCGGATTGACGGCGCGCGCCCGCACGACCCGGGATACGGCCTCGCCAACCGAGCGCGGCTTCGGCTTTTGCGGGTCCGTGGTGTCGAGCACGATCACGTCGGCGTTTTTGCCGAGCGTGGCAAGCGCTGCCGAAAAGCCGCCGATAAAGGCGACGTCGGCCGAGCCTTCGAGGATGTCGCGGCCGGGGTCGTCGCCGGTATGAACCAGAAGGTCGGCCTCAGCGATGCGGCCCTCAAAAGCGCCGGGCGCCGAAACGCCTTCGCCCTCGGAGCCGCCATAGGCGTGCGAGGTGGCGTCGAGGTAGGCGCGGCCGATCTCTTCGCGCGCGGCCCAGTCGCCGCTCGACAACAAATCCTCGACACCGGCGCCGTAGGTGCCGGGTGAGGTGCCGAAAATGCGCGGGCTGATCTTCCCGTCTGCACGCGTCCTCGCCGCCAGCGGGTTTTCGGAAGCGTCCTCGTCGCGGGCGGCGACGGTGTTGGCCGCGGCGTCGATCAGCGCGATCTGGGTCGGGAACATGTCGCGGAACAGGCCTGATATGCGCCATGTAACGTCGACGCGCGGGCGGCCGAGCGTTGCCGGCGGCAGCACCTCGATGCCGGTGATGCGGCCGGTGGCGGAATCCCATTGCGGCCGGCAGCCCATCAGCGCCAGGCCTTGCGCGATCTCCTCGCCGCCGGTGCGCAGCGAGGCCGAGCCCCAGAGGTCGATGACCAGCGAGCGCGGCCAGTCGCCATGCGATTGCATGTAGCTGCGCAAGACCTCGTCGGCGGCCGCCCTGCCGAGATCGAAGGATGTCGGCGTCGGCATGGTGCGCGGGTCGGCGGTGAACAGATTGCGGCCGGTCGGCAGCACATCGCGCCGGCCACGCGCTGGTGCACCGGCCGGACCGGCAGCGACATGTCGGCCGTCGAGGGCGGCAAGCAGTGCGGTTTTTTCAGCTGCTGCGCTTTGCCGCCGTACCGGATCAGCCTCGCCTTCCGGCGAGCGACCGTAGATATGCAGGCCGTCCTTGATGGCGAAATCCTTGAGATCGCAGAGCCAGGCGTCGACGCGGCGCAGCGCTTCGTCGGGAGCGTCGGTTTGGGCAACCCCGGCGTCCGAGGCGAGGCCAGTTTTTTGCGCGGTTTCGACGATCAGTCTCGCCAGGCGGTCGCGGCGGCGGCGGTCGAGCCCGTCGGCCTGGGCATATTCGTCGACCAGTCGTTCAAGCCTATGCTGGTTTTCGTCAAGCCCGGCGCCGGTCAGCGGCGGCGGCAGATGGCCAAGGGTGACGGCGGCAATGCGCCGCTTGGCCTGTGCTGCCTCGCCGGGGTTGGAGACGATGAACGGATAAATGACGGGCAGGGCGCCGGTGACGATTTCGGGAAAGCAGTTTTCGCTGAGCGCGACGGTCTTGCCGGGCAGCCATTCCAGCGTGCCGTGGGCGCCGACATGGACGATTGCATGGATGCCGAGCGACTTGCGCAGCCAAAGGCCAAAGGCGACCAGCGCATGGCGCGGCGGCAGCGTCGGGTCGTGATAGTCGGCGCGGCGGTCGGCTGAGCGCCCGCGGTCAGGGGCGAGTGCCACGGTGACGTTGCCGAAGGTGGCTGCGCGGAAGGGGAATTTTGCGGCGGCAGGCGCTTGAACACCCCCCTCTGTCCTGCCGGACATCTCCCCCTCAAGGGGGGAGATTGCGCTGTTGTCTCTGCTTTCGCCAATTACCGAGGGCGTTAAGGGAGAGCCGGCGGCGAAACCGCCGATCTCCCCCCTTGAGGGGGAGATGTCCGGCAGGACAGAGGGGGGTGCCTCGCACAAACTTGTGTCATCTTCCGCATTCCCCCATGCGGCCGTCACGGCAGCTATCGCCTCAGCAGGCAATTCCGCCGAGTACTTGAGATAGTCCTCAAACCCCAACCCTTCACCTCCACGCTCCAGCATCTCCAGCAACTTGCGCGGCGTTTGCGGAATCCCTTCAACGGCGTAGCCCTGTTCGCTGAGGTCATGCAGCATCGCCAGCACGCTGGACGGCACGTCGAGGCCAACCGCATAGCCGGTGCGGCCGGGGGCGCTCGGATAGTCGGGGATCAGGATGGCGAGCTTGCGTTCCGCGCGGGGCGTCCGCTGCAGGCGCACGAAGGCCTCGACACGGTTCGCCACTTGCGCCACGCGGTCGGGCTCAGGCCGGTTGGCGAAGGCGCGGAAGGCCAATGCGGGATCGGTTTCGCTTTCGCCCTTGAATGAAATAGCGCCGGCCAGGATGCGGCCGTCGAGCTCGGGCAGGACGACATGCATGGCAAGGTCGGCGGGCGCCAGGCCGCGCTGATTGGTTTGCCAGATGTCGCGGCGGGTGGTCGCGACGATGACCTGGAACACCGGTACGCCGGCGCGGTCGAACAGGGTTTCGACGCCGGGCTCGGCACCCGAGGCGAAAGCCGTCGCAGTGATGATGGCGGCAGGCTTGAGCGTTGCAAGCGCGGTTTCGACAAAGGCGAGCGATGCCGGGTCCTTGAGGCTGGAGACGAAGATAGGGACCGGCGCTATGCCGCGCGCAGTCAGCGCTTCGAAAAGCGCATCGATCGGCGCGACATCGGCGGCGAGCAGCATCGAGCGGTAGAACAGGATTGGCACGACGTCTCCCTCCCCCTCGAGGGGAGGGTGGCCCGAAGGGCCGGGTGGGGTCGTTGCGGCAGTGCTCGACGTTTTTTTCTGTCGGCGCGCTTCGGAGAGGACCCCACCCCCGGCCTGCGGCCGGACCCTCCCCTCGAGGGGGAGCGGGACGCCGCGTTCTGCGACCCCCAGTCCCGGCTCGTAAAATCCCGCCTTTGGCACGCTGACTGGTTCAGCGACCGCCACACCCGATCCGGCGAGACTTGCCAACCTCTGCACCAGCGCCGTCATATTCGCCGGTCCGCCCTCGCGGAAATAGCCAAGCAGGCCGTCCAACTCCTCGCGCGGCAGCGTCGAGCCTTCGATCAGCCGCAAATCCTCGTCGTGGCTCTCGCCCGGCAGCAGCGCCAGCTTGATACCGCGATTTCGCGCGACAACGGCGAGCTGATCGCAGCCATAGCGCCACCAGTCATAGCCGCCGAGGATGCGGACCAAAATGACCTTGGCGTGGCGGGCGACGCTGTCGATCCAGAGATCGACGGACATCGGATGGCGCAGGTCGCGCAAGGCGGCGAGCCGCATCGACGGCAGGCGGTCCGCATCTGCCTTCCACGCCGCCGCCAGCCCGGCCAGGTCGCTGTCGGTGAAGGACAGCGCCACGACATCCGCAGGCGTTTGCCTGAGATCGACAGGCTCGGCGAGATCGTCGAGCGAGGCGGATGTCGTGGTGAGGATGTGCATCGCGGCTCGTACCTGGGGTCAGCCGGCGAGGATACGCTCGATGGCCGGGCGGTTCAGCCCTTTCAGGCCGATGACAACGAGGCGCGAGCGGCGATCGTCTTCAGCGGTCCAGGCGCGATCGTAATAGTGGTTGACGCGCGGACCGACGGCCTGCAGCAGGAGCCGCATCGGCTTGCCGCCGACTTCGACGAAACCCTTGACGCGCAACACGTTTTCCTCCTCCGCAGCCGTGGCGACGCGTTGTGCCAGTTCGTCCGGGTTGGACACGGACGCAATGTCGATGACGAACGAGTCAAAGTCGTCGTGTTCGTGGTCGAGCTCGTCGTCGTGATGGGTCTTGCGGTTCTCGATGTCGTCCTCGACGGCAAGGCCGAGGCCGAGCAGCACCGACGGATCGACCTTGCCTTGCGAAGTCGGCACGATCTTCACCGCCCGGCCAACATGCTTGCCGATGACGGCATTGGCGCGGGCCGCGCCGTCTGCATTCAGCAGGTCGCTCTTCGACAGGATGATCAGGTCGGCGCAGGCGAGCTGGTCCTCGAATACTTCCTCGACCGGATCGTCGTGGTCGAGCGTCTCGTCCTGTGCGCGCTGCGCCTGCAGGGCGTCCATGTCGTTGGCGACGCGGCCATCAGCCAGCGCCGGTCCGTCGACCACGGCGATGACGCCGTCCACCGTGACGCGGCTTTTCACCGACGGCCACTGGAAGGCCTGGACAAGCGGCTTGGGCAAAGCGAGGCCGGATGTCTCGATCAGGATGTGGTCGACCCTCGGCGTCAGCGACAGGATCTGGTCGAGCGCCGGAACGAAATCGTCGGCGACGGTGCAGCAGATGCAGCCATTGGCCAGCTCGACGATGTTTTCCTCGGGGCAGGTGTCCGTGCCGCAGCCCTTGAGGATCTCGCCGTCGATGCCGATGTCGCCGAACTCGTTGACGATAATGGCTAGCCGCTTGCCTTTGGCGCTTTCGAGCAAATGGCGGATCAGCGTCGTCTTGCCCGCGCCGAGAAAGCCGGTGACTACAGTGCAGGGAACGCGCGAAATGGAGGCAGCGGTCATATCAGGTCCTTCAAAAGGTCAAGGGGAGGGATGCGGGCAACCAGGCCGCGCTTCAGGCAATCGGGACGGCCGCGCCATGGAATGAGCCCATCCGTCGAGGTGGCGAACAGCTTTGCGCCGGTCACGAGATCGGCGCCGCTGGTCGCGGTCAGGTCGCCGAAGACGTAACTCCAGCAGCCGTCGCGCAGTATGGCGGCGCTGAGCCGGCGCTTGCAATTACCGAGGCATTCGACGGTGTGGATTTTAATGTTTTCGCAGGAAGCGGCGCGGCGCGTGTCCTCGGCGAGCAGTTCGCCGGCGCGCGGACGAGCGTCCGAACCGGTCTCGTCACGGCAGGACGAGCAGACGATGACGGTAACGCCGGCCGGGGAATCACCATGGCCGGACAATAAATCCGCTGTCTCAGCCGGAAAACTGCTGTCGCGTTCCAAATCAGGCTCCTTGCCCGGAAAACCCGCCAGGCGATCGGATTCTTATGTCCTAGACGGCAGGTCTCCTGGCTCGCGGGTCATCGCCTGGGTGCCGCCTTCCCGGGAATATCCCAGTGGTTTTCGGCCTTGGCTCGTCGCTTACAGTTGCGGGGACAGCCGCGGATTTGAAATCGAGATTTCGCACCGCATTCCCTCTTGGCCCTTGCCGTTGCGGGCAGGGGACCGTCTGGAATGGATTTAGGCTTTTGCAGGCGGTGGTGTCAACGCACGGCTACGACACTGCAATGTCGGCCAAAGGCTGTCATGTCCCGCCTTCCGGCAGTGCCAGGATAACTTGCCGGATTGCTTGATAGCCATCGCCATAGTCCCAATCATGACTGATCGCCAGATTTTGACCTTCTTGCCAAACCGCGTTGTCCAGAAGGACTTCGCCACTAATAAGCGTGCCGTTCAAGCCTGCCAGAAAGGTCCGTACAAAATGGCCTCCGGGGGGTACCGAAGCTGTGAACAGCTTTTCCAGCTTGGCATAGAATGCTGGATAGCCTCGGCTTAGCGAGCATAGCTCGGTAGTGGCTTGGGAAATGACGGGTCCGCCATAGATTTTCCAACGGGCATTGTTGCGCCAGATGTTCCAACGGGCGCTGCTTCGCTGCCAAATCTCTACCTCGGCCTGTATGTCGTCGCAGACATGATCAGCCAGCCCCTCAATGGCGACGTGGAAAACACCACGGATAAATTTTTCAAACGCCTGATTCAATTCTTGTTCGCGCGTGTCGCCGAAGCCAGCAAATGATTCAATGACCGGCTGAACATCAAGCAGCGGAGAGAATATGTAGATTTCAAGAACGAGCCGACCGTTAGAACCCGTCTCGAACACCTCAGCCTCAAACCGAAGTTGCCTCGACTGGAGCGTGACGTCCTGCTCTCTACGTATTGCATCTATTCCATGTGCAATCAGCGCACCATGGATCATGTCGAGCACTTCGTGCGATGCCATTACAAACCTACCAGGTTTCTTGGAGCGTCTATGACAGACGCTGTGGGGGTTGGCCATCTTTCTGACTGGCCAGCGCCGGCCCAAGATCACCGGCAGCTGTCACCTCGATGCGCTCAAGCCCGAGCCAGCCCTGCATCTGCTTCAATTCTTTGAAAAGCTCGGCAGCGGTTTGTGGCGGGGCGCCGGGCTCCGCATAGGCGGCATGGACGCGCAACACGCCGGCCGGGCGGTCGGCCCTGAGGTCGACGCGCCCGACGATGCTGTCGCCGAGCAGGAACGGCAGCACATAATAGCCATACTGGCGTTTTTCGGCCGGCGTGTAGATCTCGATGCGATAGCGGAAGTCGAACAGCCTTTCCGTGCGCGACCGCTCGAAGACGACAGGATCGAACGGCGCGAGCAAGGCGCGCGCCTCGATCCTGCGCGGCAAGCGGGCGTCCTTGTGGAGATAGGCTGCTTTGCTCCAGCCTTCGACGCTCACCGGCAACAGCTCGCCGGCCTCGACCAGCTCCTCGATGCGACCCTTGATATCGGCGGGCGAGAGGCGGAAATAGTCGCGCAGATCGCCTGCCGTGGCGACGCCGTGGGCGCGGGCGGAGATACGCAGCAATTCGCGGTGGGCGTCCTCGGAGGATGGCACTGGCAAAGCGAGTACCGCTGGCGGCAGTACGCGCTCCGGCAGATCGTAGAACCGCTCGAAGCCGCGGCGATACGCGGTGGTGATGCGGCCGGCCCAGAACAGCCATTCGAAGGCATGCTTGGCATGGCTCCAGCCCCACCAGCCGCCCGAACCCTTCTGGCCTTCGAAAGCCGAAGCCGCGATCGGGCCTCGTTCGGCGACCTCGCGATAGATGTCTTCGATATAGGCGGCGTGCTCGCGGCCCCATTTGGCCAGTCCGCTGTACATTTCGTCGCCGCGCTCGGCCCGCTGCATGCGCCAGCGCATCAGCGGATAGGTCTCGACCGGCAAGAAGGAGGCTTCGTGCGCCCAATATTCGAAGACCATGCGCTTGCGCGTTGCGGCGGCGGCGTCGAGCAGCGCAAGCTTGTAGGGGCCAAGCCGCGAATAGAGCGGCATATAGTGGGCGCGCACCACGGCGCTGACGGAATCGATCTGCAGCAGGCCGGTACGGGCAAGCACCCGGGCCAGATGCCTGCGGTCGGGCGTACCGGCGGGGCGGGGGTCATTGAATCCCTGTGCCGCCAGCGCGATGCGACGGGCCATGCGAAGCGAGATTTTTTCTTTCATCAAGGGGTATCCTGATGATGTTGGACACAGCAGAGAATCTGCGATTTCCGTGCCATGCTAGCAGGGTTTTGGCGGCATCCATGTCAGGAGAGAAAAGTGGAGTAGAAAGTGAAGGAAATCAAACAGGAGCGGATCGGACCAGTTTTCCCGGATATGCCGTCCAGCACCGCGATTTGAACAAGGTTTGACTTGCTTCGCCGAAAGCGCTGCGCTAACCCTCGCCGCGTTGCAGCATAGAGCCCCTTAAAACGGTTCAGTGGTTAAACTGTCACGCTTCCGCAAGTGGGTCCGGTGCTGTAATCAGAGTGGATTGGCCGCCAACGGAAACTGCAGCATGAACGCACTTTTAGGTTCGTACCTGCCCATAGTCCTGTTCATCGGCGTGGCGCTGGTGGTCGGGCTGGCGCTGCTCGCCGCACCCTTCCTGGTGGCCTACCGCAACCCCGATCCGGAAAAGCTTTCGGCCTATGAGTGCGGCTTCAACTCGTTCGACGACGCCCGCATGAAGTTCGACATCCGCTTCTACCTGGTGTCGATCCTGTTCATCATCTTCGACCTGGAGGTGGCCTTCCTGTTTCCTTGGGCGGTGTCGTTCAGTCAGATCGGCATGCTCGGTTTCTGGTCGATGATGGTGTTTTTGGCGGTGCTGACCATCGGCTTTGCCTATGAATGGAAGAAAGGAGCGCTGGAATGGGATTGAGCGACAATTCCGGCACGCTCGTCGCGCCGAAGCCCAAGGGCCTCATCGACCCCAACACCGGCAGGCCGGTGGGGGAGGACGATCCATTCTTCCTGGAGATCAACAACGAGCTGGCCGACAAGGGCTTTCTCGTCACCTCGACCGAGGCGCTGATCACCTGGGCGCGCAGCGGCTCGCTGATGTTCATGACCTTCGGTCTCGCCTGCTGCGCGGTCGAGATGATCCATACCTCGATGCCGCGCTATGACTCGGAGAGGTTCGGTGTCGCGCCGCGCGCGTCTCCGCGCCAGTCCGACATCATGATCGTTGCCGGCACGCTGACCAACAAGATGGCGCCGGCGCTGCGCAAGGTCTACGACCAGATGCCCGAGCCGCGCTACGTCATCTCGATGGGCTCCTGCGCCAATGGCGGCGGCTATTATCACTATTCCTATTCGGTGGTGCGCGGCTGCGACCGCATCGTGCCGGTCGACATCTACGTGCCCGGCTGCCCGCCGAGCGCCGAAGCGCTGCTCTACGGCATCCTTCTGCTGCAGAAGAAGATCCGCCGCACCGGCACGATCGAACGGTGAGCGGCATGTCCCAGGCGTTGAATGACCTCTCGACCTATCTCGGCGAGAAGCTGACCGGCCGGATCGGCGAGGCGGTGCTCGCCTATGGCGAACTCACCATCTCGGTCGAGCCGCGCGACCTGATCGAGGTGGTGACCTTCCTGCGCGACGACCCGAAATGCCAGTTCATCTCGATCATCGACGTCTGCGGCGCCGATTATCCGTCGCGGGCAAAGCGCTTCGACGTCGTCTATCATTTGCTGTCGCCGAGGCAGAATATCCGCATCCGCATCAAGGTCCAGGCCGACGAAGAGACGCTGGTGCCGTCGATCACCGGCATATATCCCGGCGCGGACTGGTTCGAGCGCGAGACCTACGACCTCTATGGCGTGCTGTTTTCGGGCCATCCCGATCTGCGGCGGATCCTGACCGACTACGGCTTCGAGGGCCATCCGCTGCGCAAGGACTTTCCGCTGACCGGCTTCGTCGAGGTGCGCTACGACGACGAAGCCAAGCGCGTCATCTACGAGCCGGTGGAATTGAAACAGGAATTCCGCAATTTCGATTTTCTGTCTCCGTGGGAAGGTACGGATTACGTGCTTCCGGGAGATGAGAAGGCAAAGCAGTAAATGGCTGAAACCTCCGTTCGCAACTTCAACATCAATTTTGGCCCGCAACATCCAGCGGCGCATGGCGTTTTGCGCCTCGTGCTGGAGCTTGATGGCGAGGTGGTCGATCGCGTCGATCCGCATATCGGGCTTTTGCATCGCGGCACGGAAAAGCTGATCGAGCACAAGACCTATCTGCAGGCCGTGCCCTATCTCGACCGGCTCGACTATTGCGCGCCGATGAACCAGGAACATGCCTTCGCGCTTGCCGCGGAGCGGCTGCTCGGTATCGAGGTGCCGAAGCGCGGGCAGCTTATTCGAGTTCTCTACTCTGAGATCGGCCGCATCATGTCGCACATCCTCAATGTGACGACGCAGGCGATGGATGTCGGCGCGCTGACGCCGCCGCTGTGGGGCTTTGTCGAGCGCGAAAAGCTGATGGTGTTTTACGAGCGCGCCTCGGGCTCGCGCATGCACGCGGCCTATTTCCGGCCGGGCGGCGTCCACCAGGACCTGCCGCAGAAGCTGATCGAGGACATCGGCAAGTGGATCGACCCGTTCCTGAAGTCGGTCGACGATCTCGACGCGCTTTTGACCGGCAACCGTATCTTCAAGCAGCGCAATGTCGACATTGCCACCGTCTCCTTGGCGGACGCCTGGGCCTGGGGTTTTTCGGGCGTCATGGTGCGCGGCTCGGGTGCACCCTGGGACCTGCGCAAATCGCAGCCCTACGAATGCTATGCCGAGCTGGATTTCGACATTCCGATCGGCAAGAACGGCGACTGTTTCGACCGTTATCTGGTGCGCATGGAAGAGATGCGCCAGTCGGCGAAAATCATGCGCCAGTGCGTCGACCTGTTGCTCGGCAAGGAAGGCGCGGGGCCGGTGTCTAACCTCGACGGCAAGGTGGTGCCGCCGAAGCGCGCAGCGATGAAGCGCTCGATGGAAGCGCTGATCCATCACTTCAAGCTCTACACCGAAGGCTACCGGGTTCCGGCCGGCGAGGTCTATGCCGCTGTCGAGGCGCCAAAGGGCGAGTTTGGCGTCTATCTCGTCTCCGACGGCACCAACAAGCCTTATCGCTGCAAGCTGCGCGCGCCAGGCTTTGCGCATCTGCAAGCCATGGACTTTTTGTGCCGCGGCCACATGTTGGCCGACGTCACCGCCGTTCTCGGCTCCCTCGACATCGTGTTTGGTGAGGTCGATCGCTAAATGTCAGTC
This sequence comes from Mesorhizobium sp. M1328, assembly GCF_040318075.1. Lineage (NCBI taxonomy): Bacteria > Pseudomonadati > Pseudomonadota > Alphaproteobacteria > Hyphomicrobiales > Phyllobacteriaceae > Mesorhizobium > Mesorhizobium sp. M1328. Next base: position 202,988 of record NZ_JAMYLO010000006.1, read on the forward strand.
CGCCGTCTCGCAGAAGCCAGCCTCCAGCCAGCCTCCTTCGCCTTCAACCGGGCAAATGCGGCAGCGGCGAAGCAGTGGATCAAGAAATATCCGAAGGGGCGCGAGCAATCCGCGATTATCCCCTTGCTCATGCTGGCGCAGGAGCAGGAAGGCTGGGTGACCAAGGCGGCGATCGAGGCGATCTCCGACATGCTCGGCATGCCTTATATTCGCGGGCTGGAAGTCGCCACCTTCTATACGCAATACCAGCTCAATCCAGTCGGCACCCGCGCCCATATCCAGGTCTGCGGCACCACGCCCTGCATGCTGCGCGGCTCGGAAGCGCTGATGGATGTGTGCCGCTCGAATATCCATCACGACCAGTTTCACACCAATGACAAGGGCACGCTGTCGTGGGAGGAGGTCGAGTGCCTCGGCGCCTGCGTCAACGCACCGATGGTGATGATATTCAAGGACACCTATGAGGATTTGACGCCGGAGCGGCTTGCCGAGATCATCGACCTCTATGACGCCGGCAAGGGCGCTACGGTGAAACCGGGACCGCAAAACGGCCGCATCACCTCAGAGCCGGCCAGCGGCCTGACGACCCTCAAGAGCGAAAAGGCGATCCTGAAGGCGACCCGCGACCGGGAAACCAGGGCCGCGACCAAGGCCGCCAAGGAAGTGGCGCCGGCGGCTGTCGCCGCAGCACCCGCGGCGCCGGCCCCGCCAGCCGCTCCTGCCGCGCCGGCGCCGGTTGCGCCCTCGAATGCCAGCAAGCCGAAGACGGACGCGGTCGAGACCAGCCCGGCGCTGAAATCGCCGTCGGCGACAAAAGTCGCGCCTGCGGCGGAAAAGGCGGCGAGCGTCACAGCGCCTCTGCATTCGGCCGCCAATGCCAACAAGGCCGAGCCGCAGGTCGAGGACGTCTCGAAACAGCGCAAGGGCCCCAAGAACAAGGCCGAGCCGGCGTCTGCTTTCAAAGCGCCGGAGGCCAAGGTTAAACCGGCGAAGGCTGTCGCCAAGGCGACCAAGCCGTCGCCCGGAACCAAAAGCCGGCCGACCGGCAAGAAGCCGGTCTGAGGAACGAGCAATGCTTCAGGACAGAGACCGCATCTTCAACAACATCTACGGCCGCTTCGACAAGTCGCTGGCCGGCGCCATGGCGCGCGGCGCCTGGGACAACACACCCGGCATCGTTGCCAAGGGGCGCGAGTGGATCGTCAACGAGATGAAGGCGAGCGGCCTGCGCGGCCGCGGCGGCGCCGGTTTCCCGACCGGGCTCAAATGGTCGTTCATGCCCAAGCAAAGCGACGGCCGCCCGAGCTATCTCGTCGTCAATGCCGACGAATCCGAGCCCGGCACCTGCAAGGACCGCGACATACTGCGCCACGACCCGCACACGCTGGTCGAAGGCTGCCTGCTTGCCGGCTTCGCAATGGGCGCGGTCGCCGCCTACATCTATGTGCGCGGCGAGTTCATCCGCGAGCGCGAGGCGCTGCAACGCGCCATCGACGAGGCCTATGCGGCCAAGCTGATCGGCAAGAACAATACCTCCGGCTACGATTTCGACATCTACATGCACCATGGCGCCGGCGCCTATATCTGCGGCGAGGAAACGGCGCTGCTCGAAAGCCTCGAGGGCAAGAAGGGCCAGCCGCGGCTGAAGCCGCCATTTCCGGCCAATGTCGGCCTCTATGGCTGCCCGACGACGGTCAACAATGTCGAGTCCATCGCGGTCGCGCCGACCATCCTGCGCCGCGGTGCCGCCTGGTTCTCGTCCTTCGGCCGGCCCAACAATGTCGGCACCAAGCTGTTCTGCATCTCCGGTCACGTCAACAATCCGTGCACCGTCGAAGAGGCGATGTCGATCCCGTTCCGCGAACTGATCGAGACGCATTGCGGCGGCATTCGCGGCGGCTGGGACAATCTGCTGGCGGTCATTCCGGGCGGCGCCTCGGTGCCGCTTGTGCCGGCCGAGCAGATCATCGACGCGCCGATGGATTTCGACGCGCTGCGCGACCTGAAATCGGGCCTCGGCACGGCGGCTGTCATCGTCATGGACAAATCGACCGATATCGTGAAAGCGATCGCGCGGCTGTCCTACTTCTACAAGCACGAAAGCTGCGGCCAGTGCACGCCCTGCCGTGAGGGCACCGGCTGGATGTGGCGGGTGATGGAACGGCTGGTGCGCGGCGAGGCGCAGAAGCGCGAGATCGACATGCTGCTCGACGTGACCAAGCAGGTCGAGGGCCACACGATCTGTGCGCTGGGCGATGCGGCGGCATGGCCGATCCAGGGCCTGATGCGGCATTTCCGCGGTGAGGTGGAGCGGCGCATCGACGAGTTTTCGCGCAACGCACACCGCGCCGAACCGGTGCTGGCTGCGGCGGAATAGAAGAATTCAAAATGCGGACGAAAGTCCGAAACGAGGAAACGAGCGCGGGGCAGACGGAAACGACCAGGAGACCACTTATGTCGCTGTTTTCGACACCCGACGATTTTACCACCGATATGGACCCGTTGTTGAAGATGAACCAGGATCTGACCAGGATGATGCCGAAGGAGATGGCCAATGCCGTCAATCTTCTGGCGCATCCTCTCGCGGGCGCGGCGGCGATGACGGCACTCGGCATCGGCCTTGCCAACCACGCCTTTGGTATCTGGATGGGCGTGCTCTCAGGCGCGGCCGAGACCTCGCAGCGGCTTTGGCAGCCGGTCGCCGAGGATTTCGAGACCCGGACGGAACGCGTTTCTGCGACCGGCAAAAGCTCCTCGACAAAGGCGCGCGCAGCCACCAAAACCCTGATTGCCGAGGCGCAGTCCTTCGCCAACGATGTGACCGACATTGCGACGAGCACCGCGGCGCGGAGCTTGGCGAATGCGAGCACCGTTGTAGCGGATGCGTCGGCCGGGCTGATGCCGGAAGATTTCAAGCAGCCCAAGGCGATGGACCGGCCCGCCGAGCCCGCCGACCTCAAGGCGATATCGGGCATCGGGCCGAAACTGGAAAAGGTGCTGAACGGCCTTGGCATCTGGACATACGCCCAGATCGCCGCGTGGACGCCGCAAGAGATCGCCTGGGTAGAAGATTACCTGTCGTTGAAGGGCCGCATCGGCCGTGACGGCTGGATCGGTCAGGCGGCCGCGTTGGCCGGGGCCAAAAAGTGAATTTCAATATCGTGCGCGGTCTCGGCCGCGCCCGGAAGGAAAGATTGCGGAACGTCCGCAGGGGTTTGAGGCGAAATGGCAAAGCTCAAGGTCGACGGGAAAGAGATTACTGTACCCGACCATTACACGCTGCTGCAGGCGGCCGAGGACGCCGGCGCGGAAGTGCCGCGCTTTTGCTTCCACGAGCGGTTGTCGATCGCCGGCAATTGCCGCATGTGCCTGATCGAGGTGAAGGGCGGCCCGCCCAAGCCTCAAGCGTCCTGCGCCATGGGCGTGCGCGACCTGCGCCCCGGCCCGAACGGCGAGCCGCCGGAAATCTTCACCAACACGCCGATGGTCAAGAAGGCCAGGGAAGGCGTGATGGAATTCCTGCTGATCAACCATCCGCTGGATTGCCCGATCTGCGACCAGGGCGGCGAGTGCGACCTGCAGGACCAGGCGATGGCGTTCGGCGTCGATTCCTCGCGCTACCACGAGAACAAGCGGGCGGTCGAAGACAAGTATATCGGGCCGCTGGTCAAGACGATCATGAACCGCTGCATCCATTGCACGCGGTGCGTCCGCTTTACCACCGAGATAGCGGGCATATCCGAGCTCGGCCTGATCGGCCGCGGCGAGGATGCCGAGATCACCACCTATCTTGAAAGCGCGATGACGTCGGAGCTGCAGGGCAATGTCATCGACCTTTGCCCGGTCGGCGCGCTGACCTCCAAACCCTATGCCTTCCAGGCACGGCCTTGGGAACTGACCAAGACAGAATCCATCGACGTGATGGACGCCGTTGGCTCGGCGATCCGCGTCGATAGCCGGGGCCGCGAAGTGATGCGCATCCTGCCGCGTACCAACGAGGCGGTGAACGAGGAGTGGATTTCCGACAAGACCCGCTTCATCTGGGACGGCCTGCGCACACAGCGCCTCGACCGCCCCTATGTGCGCAAGGATGGCAGACTGGCCGCGGCAAGCTGGGCCGAGGCGTTTTCCGCTATCAAGGAAGCGGTGTCGAATGCGGCACCCGAAAAGATCGGTGCCATTGCCGGCGATCTCGCTGCCGTCGAGGAGATCTACGCGCTGAAGCTTCTGATGGCTTCGCTCGGCTCCAAGAACACCGACTGCCGCCAGGACGGTGCCGCACTCGATCCGTCGCTCGGCCGGGCGAGTTATGTGTTCAACCCGACCATCGAAGGCATCGAACAGGCCGATGCGGTGCTGATCATCGGCGCCAATCCGCGCTTCGAGGCGTCTTTGCTCAACGCCCGCATCCGCAAGCGCTGGCGGGCCGGCAATCTGCCGGTCGGCGTCATCGGCGATGTCGGCGATACGCGCTATGATTACGAGCAGCTCGGCGCCGGGCCGGAATCGCTGAAGGATCTGGCCGACGGCAACGGCAAATTCTTCCAGCTGCTGAAGAAGGCGACGCATCCGCTGATCATCGTCGGCCAGGGTGCGCTGGCGCGTCCGGACGGCGCGGCCGTGCTCGGCCAGGCGGCGAAGCTCGCCGTCGCCGTCAACGCCGCAAGGGCCGACTGGAACGGCTTTGCCGTGCTGCACACCGCCGCGGCACGGGTCGGCGGCCTCGATGTCGGCTTCGTACCGGGCGAGGGCGGCAGGAATGTCGCCGGCATGCTGGGCGAGACCGACGTGCTGTTCCTGCTCGGCGCCGACGAAATCGATATGGCCAAGACCGACGGCGCTTTCGTCGTCTATATCGGTACGCATGGCGACAAGGGCGCGCACCGCGCCAACGTCATCCTGCCGGGTGCCGCCTATACCGAGAAGTCGAGCACCTTCGTCAATACCGAAGGCCGCGTGCAGCAGACCAACCGGGCCGGCTTTGCGCCCGGCGAAGCGCGCGAGGACTGGGCGATCCTCAGGGCACTGTCGGATGTGCTCGGCCAGAAGCTACCTTTCGATTCGCTGCCTCAGCTGCGCGCAAAGCTCTATGCGGAATACCCGCATCTTGCCCGCATCGACCATGTCGCGGCCGGCGACCCGGCCGACATCGCCAGGGTGGCGAAGCTCGGCGGGCGGCTGAACAAGGGCACCTTCACCTCGCCGGTCAAGGATTTCTACCTGACCAACCCGATCGCGCGCGCTTCCGCGGTGATGGCCGAGTGCTCGGCTTTGGCGAAGAACGGCTTCAGGCAGGCGGCGGAGTAGACATGGACACCTTCTTCTCCTTCTACGTGCTGCCGGCGCTGCTGATCCTTTTGAAGTCGGTCGTGCTGATCGTCGTTCTATTGATATTCGTCGCCTATGTGCTTTACGCCGACCGCAAGATCTGGGCGGCGGTGCAATTGCGCCGAGGCCCGAACGTCGTTGGCCCATGGGGCACGCTGCAGGCCTTCGCCGATCTGCTGAAATTCGTCTTCAAGGAGCCGGTGATCCCGTCCGGCGCCAACAAGGGCGTTTTCCTGCTGGCGCCTTTGGTGTCGGCGGTGCTGGCGATCTCTGCCTGGGCGGTCATACCGGTCAATGAAGGCTGGGCGATCGCCAACGTCAATGTCGGCATCCTCTATGTCTTCGCCATCTCCTCGCTCGAGGTCTATGGGGTGATCATGGGCGGCTGGGCGTCCAATTCGAAATACCCGTTCCTCGGCGCGCTGCGGTCGGCGGCGCAGATGGTGTCCTACGAAGTCTCTATCGGCTTCGTCATCGTCACCGTGCTGCTTTGCGTCGGCTCGCTCAACCTGACCGACATCGTTTTGTCGCAGCAGGACGGGTTGGGCACGCGGATCGGCCTGCCCAACACTTTCCTGGACTGGCACTGGCTGTCGCTGTTCCCGATGTTCATCGTTTTCTTCATCTCGGCGCTGGCGGAAACCAACCGGCCGCCCTTCGACCTCGTGGAAGCCGAATCGGAGCTGGTCGCCGGCCATATGGTCGAATATTCGTCGACGCCGTTCCTGTTGTTTTTCCTCGGCGAATATGTCGCCGTGGTCCTGATGTGCGCGCTCGCCACCATCCTGTTCCTTGGCGGCTGGCTGCCGCCCTTCAATTTCGCGCCGTTCACCTGGGTGCCGGGGCTGATCTGGTTCGTGCTCAAGGTCTGCCTGGTGTTCTTCATGTTCTCGATGGTGAAGGCGTTCGTGCCGCGCTACCGCTACGATCAGCTGATGCGGCTCGGCTGGAAGGTCTTCCTGCCGATCTCGCTGTTCATGGTGGTCGCCACCGCCGCCTTCCTCAAGATCACGGGGTTTGCGTGATGTCTGCATTATCCCAGGCCGCCAAGTCACTGCTTTTGCAGGATTTCGTCAGTGCTTTCTTCCTGTCGATGCGCCAGTTCTTCGCGCCGAAGGAGACGATCAACTATCCGCATGAGAAGGGGCCGGTCAGCCCGCGCTTCCGCGGCGAACATGCGCTGCGCCGTTATCCGAACGGCGAGGAACGCTGCATCGCCTGCAAATTGTGCGAGGCGATCTGCCCGGCACAGGCCATCACCATCGAAGCCGGCCCGCGCCGCAATGACGGCACACGGCGTACCGTGCGCTACGACATCGACATGGTGAAATGCATTTATTGCGGCTTCTGCCAGGAGGCCTGCCCGGTTGACGCCATTGTCGAGGGGCCGAATTTCGAATTCGCGACGGAGACGCGCGAGGAGCTTTATTACGACAAGGACAGGCTTCTGGCCAATGGCGACCGCTGGGAGCGTGAACTGGCGCGCAACATCTCGCTGGATGCGCCTTACCGCTGATATTTGACGCATGGACGGGGCGAGGGGCCTCGTTTAAGGAACACGCAACTTGCCGACCGGAGGCGGTGGCAAAAAACAGGACGAACGTCCTGTTCTGACAGGAAACCCGGGGGAACCCATGCTGAGTGGACTAGAGGCGGCCTTTTTCTACCTCTTCGCCTTTGTCGCGGTGGCATCGGCGTTCATGGTCGTTTCGGCGCGTAATCCCGTGCATTCGGTGCTGTTCCTGATCCTGACCTTCTTCAACGCCGCCGGCCTGTTCATGCTGACCGGCGCCGAGTTCCTGGCGATGATCCTGCTCGTCGTCTATGTCGGCGCGGTCATGGTGCTGTTCCTGTTCGTCGTAATGATGCTCGACGTCGATTTCGCTGAAATGAAGGAAGGCGCCCTGCAATATGCACCGATCGGCGCGCTGGTCGGGCTGATCCTGGCGGCGGAGCTGATCGTCGTGCTCGGCGGCTATACATTCGCGCCGAAACTGGCGGCGACGATTGCGAAACCCATTCCGGACCTGGCCGCGCGCTCGAACACGGCAGCGCTCGGCGACATTCTCTATACGGATTACCTCTACTACTTCCAGGTGGCGGGGCTGGTGCTGCTGGTCGCCATGATCGGCGCCATTGTGCTGACGTTGCGCCACAAGCCGGGCGTCAAGCGGCAGTCGATCGCCGCCCAGGTCGGCCGCACGGCGGCAACCGGAGTGGAAATCCGCAAGGTCAAGACGGGCGAAGGAGTCTGAGATGGTCGTCGGCATCGCGCACTACCTGACCGTATCGGCGATCCTGTTCACGCTCGGCGTGTTCGGCATCTTCTTGAACCGCAGGAACGTCATCGTCATCCTGATGTCGATCGAGCTGATCCTGCTTGCGGTCAACATCAATTTCGTCGCCTTCTCGGCGGCGCTCGGCGATCTTGTCGGCCAGGTGTTTGCACTGTTCGTGCTGACGGTCGCGGCGGCCGAAGCGGCGATCGGCCTTGCCATTCTCGTCGTCTTCTTCCGCAACCGCGGCTCGATCGCGGTCGAAGACGTGAACATGATGAAGGGTTGACGGAACCACCATGTATCAGGCCATCGTCTTCCTTCCGCTGCTCGGCTTCCTGATCGTCGGCCTGTTCGGCACCTCGCTCGGCGCCAAGGCTTCCGAATACATCACCTCCGGCTTCCTGGTGATCGCGGCTGTGCTGTCGTGGATCGCCTTCTTCTCGGTCGGCTTCGGCGGCGGCGAGGTATTCACCGTGCCGGTGATGCGCTGGATCCAGTCTGGCGGCCTCGAAGCGTCTTGGGCGCTGCGGATCGATACGCTGACCGTGGTGATGCTGGTCGTCGTCAATACGGTGTCGGCGCTGGTCCATATCTACTCGATCGGCTACATGCATCACGACCCGGACCGGCCGCGCTTCTTCGCCTATCTGTCGCTGTTCACCTTCGCCATGCTGATGCTGGTGACGGCCGACAATCTGGTGCAGATGTTCTTCGGCTGGGAAGGCGTCGGCCTTGCCTCCTATCTGCTGATCGGCTTCTGGTACAAGAAGCCGTCGGCCAATGCGGCTGCGATCAAGGCGTTCATCGTCAATCGCGTCGGCGACTTCGGCTTTGCGCTCGGCATATTTGGCGTGTTCGTGCTGTTCGGCTCGGTCAATCTCGGCACCATCTTCGCCAATGCGGCGACGTTCATTCCGGCGGAAGGCGCGCCGCAAGGTGCGGCCGTGCTGACCTTCCTCGGCTATGCACTCGATAAGCAGGCTGCGATGACGGTCGTCTGCCTGCTCCTGTTCATGGGCGCCATGGGCAAGTCGGCGCAGGTGCCGCTGCACACCTGGCTGCCCGATGCCATGGAAGGCCCGACGCCGGTCTCGGCACTGATCCATGCCGCGACCATGGTGACGGCAGGCGTGTTCATGCTGGCGCGGCTGTCGCCGCTGTTCGAGCTGTCGCATTCGGCACTGACGGTGGTCACCTTCATCGGCGCCTTCACCGCCTTCTTCGCGGCGACAGTCGGTCTCGTCCAGAACGACATCAAGCGCGTCATCGCCTATTCGACCTGTTCGCAGCTCGGCTACATGTTCGTGGCGCTCGGCGTCGGCGCCTATGGCGCGGCGATTTTCCATCTGTTCACCCACGCCTTCTTCAAGGCGCTGCTGTTCCTCGGCTCGGGCTCGGTCATCCACGCCGTTTCCGACGAGCAGGACATGCGCAAGATGGGCGGCCTCAGGACGCTCATCCCGACGACTTACTGGATGATGGTGATCGGCACGCTGGCGCTGACCGGTGTCGGCATCCCGGTAACAGTCATCGGCACGGCTGGCTTCTTTTCCAAGGACGCCATCATCGAAGCGGCCTTCGCCGGCCACAATGCGGTCGCCGCGTTTGCCTTTATATTGCTGGTGATCGCGGCCTGCTTCACCTCCTTCTATTCCTGGCGGCTGATCTTCATGACCTTCCATGGCGAGCCGCGGGCCAGCCACGAGGTCATGCACCATGTCCATGAATCGCCGCCGGTCATGCTGGTGCCGCTGTTCATCCTGGCGGCGGGCGCGCTGTTCGCCGGCGTGATCTTCCACGGCGCCTTCATCGGCGAGGGCTATGCCGAATTCTGGAAGGCGTCGCTGTTCACGCTGCCGGACAACCACATCCTGCACGAAATCCACGAAGTGCCGTTGTGGGTCGAGCTGTCACCGTTCATCGCCATGCTGATCGGCTTTGCGATTGCCTGGCAGTTCTATATTCGCGCGCCGGAAATGCCTCGGAGCGTCGCCGCCAACCATCGCCTGCTCTACGCCTTCCTGCTCAACAAATGGTATTTCGACGAGCTCTACGACTTCCTGTTCGTGCGGCCGGCAAAGCGGCTCGGCAGCTTCCTGTGGAAGACCGGCGACGGCACCGTCATCGACGGGCTCGGGCCGGACGGCATTTCGGCGCGCGTCGTCGACGTCACCAACCGGGTCGTCAAGCTGCAGACCGGCTATCTCTACCACTATGCCTTCGCCATGCTGATCGGCGTTGCCGCACTCGTCACCTGGATGATGCTCTGATGACCGCCTGGCCGATCCTATCGCTGGTCACCTTCCTGCCGCTGGTTGGTGTGCTGCTCATCCTTTTCGTGCGCGACGACAGCGAGAACGCGCGCCGCAACATCCGCGCCATCGCGCTGTTCACGACTGCGTTCACGTTTGTGATTTCGTTGTTTATCTGGACCGGCTTCGACAATTCGCAGCCTGGCTTCCAGTTCGTCGAGAAGTTTGCCTGGCTGGATTCCGGCATCTCCTACCATATGGGCGTCGACGGCATCTCCATGCTGTTCGTCATCCTGACCACCTTCCTGATGCCGCTCTGCATTCTCGCCTCGTGGGAATCGATCGAGAAGCGCGTCAAGGCCTACATGATCGCTTTCCTGCTGCTCGAGACGTTGATGATCGGCGTGTTCTGCGCGCTCGACATCGTTTTGTTCTACGTCTTCTTCGAAGCCGGCCTGATCCCGATGTTCATCATCATCGGCGTTTGGGGCGGCAAGCGGCGCGTCTATGCCTCGTTCAAGTTCTTCCTCTATACGCTGGCCGGCTCGGTGCTGATGCTGCTCGCCATCATGGCGATGTTCTTCCAGTCCGGCACCACCGATATCCCGACGCTGCTGACGCATAATTTCCCGGCCAATATGCAGACCTGGCTATGGCTCGCCTTCTTCGCGTCCTTTGCGGTGAAGATGCCGATGTGGCCGGTGCATACCTGGCTGCCGGACGCGCATGTCGAGGCACCGACGGCCGGCTCGGTGATCCTGGCCGCCATCCTGCTCAAGATGGGCGGGTACGGCTTCCTGCGTTTTTCGCTGCCGATGTTTCCGATCGCATCCGAAATGTTCGCGCCGCTGATCTTCCCGCTCTCCGTCGTCGCCATCATCTACACCTCGCTGGTGGCGCTGATGCAGGAGGACATGAAGAAGCTGATCGCCTATTCGTCGGTCGCTCACATGGGCTTCGTTACCATGGGCATCTTCGCGATGAACCAGGAAGGCGTCCAGGGTTCGATCTTCCAGATGCTGTCGCACGGCCTGGTCTCGGGCGCGCTGTTCCTCTGCGTAGGCGTCGTCTACGATCGCATGCACACGCGTGACATCGACGCCTATGGCGGGTTGGTCAACAACATGCCGAAATATGCAACCGTGTTCATGATCTTCACCATGGCCAATGTCGGCCTGCCCGGCACCAGCGGCTTTGTCGGCGAGTTCCTGACCATGCTCGGCGTGTTCCGGGTCAACACCTGGGTGGCGTTCTTCGCTGCCACCGGCGTCATCCTGTCGGCGGCCTACGCGCTCTGGCTCTACCGCAAGGTGATCTTCGGCGCACTGACCAAGGAAAGCCTGAAAGGCCTGCTCGACCTGTCGACGCGCGAGAAGGTGATCATCTATCCGCTGGTCGCGCTGGTCATCTTCTTCGGTGTCTATCCGGCGCCGATCTTCGACGCCACGGCCGAATCGGTCAAGGCGCTCGTCACCAATGTCACCGCATCCATCGGCGCCGCGCAGACCGCGGCGGCGAACTGACTGGGGGTTTTGCGAACCATGACGCCGGACCTTCTCTCCAGCCTGTCGCTCTCGACGCCAGAGCTGATCCTCGCCATCGGCGCCTTGGCGCTGTTGATGCTCGGCGCCTATTCGCGCGCCAACACCACCGTCACGGTGAGCGGCCTTGCCGTCGCCGTGCTGGTGGTCGCCGGCGCCTGGCTGATCTTTTCGCCGGGGCAGGGCAATGCCTATGGCGAGGCCTTCATCCAGGACCCATTCGCCCGCTTCATGAAGGTGCTGGCGCTGGTCGGCTCGGCGGTGACGCTGGTCATGTCGGTCCGCTTTGCCCAGGCGGAGCGTTTCGACAAGTTCGAATATCCGGTGCTGATCCTGCTCTGCACGCTCGGCATGATGCTGATGATCTCGGCCAACGGCATGATCGGGCTCTATCTCGGCCTCGAGCTGCAGTCGCTGGCGATCTACGTGCTGGCGGCGATTAACCGCGACAATCTGCGCTCGACCGAGGCCGGGCTGAAGTACTTCGTCCTTGGCGCGCTGTCGTCGGGCATGCTGCTTTACGGCATCTCGCTGGTCTACGGCTACACCGGCAACACCGGCTTCCAGGAGATCGCCGCGGCGCTGAGCGGGGGCGAGCGCCAGCTTGGCCTCGTCTTCGGCCTGGTCTTTGTGCTGGCCGGCCTTGCCTTCAAGATCTCGGCGGTGCCGTTCCATATGTGGACGCCCGACGTCTATGAAGGCGCGCCGACGCCGGTGACGGCTTTTCTGGCGGCGGCACCCAAAATGGCGGCGATGGCGCTGATGGTGCGCGTCACCATGGGCGCCTTCAAGCCGATCGCCGCCGACTGGCAGCAGATCATCGTCTTCATCTCGATCGCCTCGATGGCGCTCGGCGCCTTCGCGGCCATCGGCCAGACCAACATCAAGCGGCTGATGGCCTATTCCTCCATCGGCCATATGGGTTATGCGCTGGTCGGCCTTGCGGCCAACAGCCAGGACGGTGTGCGCGGCGTCGCCATCTACATGCTGATCTATCTGGTGATGACGCTCGGCACCTTCGCCTTCATCCTCGCGATGCGGCGCAAGGAGGGCAATGTCGAGCAGATCAGCGATCTCGCCGGCCTGTCGGCGACCAATCCGATCATGGCGACGATCCTCACCATCCTGATGTTCTCGCTGGCCGGTATCCCACCGCTCGCCGGCTTCTGGGGGAAATGGTACGTGTTCCTCGCCGCCATCAACGCCAATCTCTACGCGCTGGCGATCATCGGCGTGCTCGCCTCTGTGGTGGGCGCCTATTATTATCTGCGCATCATCAAGATCATGTGGTTCGACGAACCGGTCGGCGGCTTCGTGCCGATGGCGACCGAGCTGCGCGTCGTGCTCGGTGTCTGTGGCGCCTTCGTGCTGTTCTACGTGCTGATCGGCGGCCCGATCGGAACCTACGCGGCAGCCGCGGCCAAGACCTTCTTCTAGCGGAATGACGTTCAGGCTGGCTCCAACCGCGGCTTCGGAAGGGTTCCGGCTCGAGGCGCACGATACGGTCGGCTCAACCAATGCGCTGGCGCTGGAGCACGCGCGGGCAGGCGATCCCGGCAAATTGTGGGTCGTTTCAAAAAAACAGGAAGCTGGGCGTGGCCGCCGTGGCCGCGCCTGGGCGACGCCCGAGGGCAATCTGGCCGCGACGCTGCTGGTGATCACCAACACCGAGCTTCGACTTGCCGCGACGCTCGGCTTCGTTGCCGGACTGGCGCTGGCCGACGCGCTCGACGCCGTCGTGCCGAAGGGCAGGATCGCGATCGGCCTCGATGGTGCGAGCCAAGGCAAGAACCGTTTCGAACTGAAATGGCCGAACGATGTGCTTGCCTCGGGCGCCAAGCTCGCCGGCATCCTGCTGGAATCGGCGATGCTGGATGGCGACCGTTCGGCGGTGGCTGTCGGCATCGGCGTCAATGTGGTGGCTTATCCCAGGGATTTGCCCTATCCAGCGACGTCGCTCAACGCGCTGGGATCTGCTTGCGACGCCGAGACGCTGTTCCTGGCGCTGTCGGATGCCTGGAGCGAGAATGCGCGGCTGTGGAACGAAGGGCGCGGGCTTGCCGCCGTCAGGCGGCGCTGGCTGGCGCGTGCGGCGGGGCTTGGCGGGCAGGTTGCTGTCAGAATTGACGGTAATGTGGTGCGCGGCACCTTCGAGACCATTGACGAGGACTGCCGTTTCGTGATCCGCGACGATCAAGGTTCGGTTCTGACGATCGCTGCCGGCGACGTGCATTTCGGCGCGGTTGCCTCGGCCGGCGTTTGACCGGCCAATACGTTTGACTGGCCAGCATTTGACCAGCTTGAATTTGACCGGCCCACAATTTTGACCGGCAAGGAAGGAAAGACCATGGCGATAGCGGAAAACGCCGAACTTGTCTTCGTGCCGCTCGGCGGTGTCGGCGAGATTGGCATGAACTTCGCCCTCTACGGCTATGGGCCGGCCAATGCGCGCGAATGGATCATCGTCGATGTCGGCGTTACTTTTCCCGATGCAACCCTGCCCGGCGTCGATCTGGTACTGCCCGACACCCGCTTCATCGAGGAGAATGTCGCCAATCTGCGCGGCATCGTCATCACCCATGCGCATGAGGACCATTACGGGGCGCTGCACGATATCTGGCCGAAGCTCAAGGCGCCGGTCTGGATGACGCCGTTCAGCGCCGGCCTGCTGGAAGCCAAGCGGCAGGGCGAGCAAGGGGCGCCGAAGATCCCGGTGACGATCTACCGGGCCGGCGAGAAATTTACCGTCGGTCCGTTCGAGATCGAGGCCATCCCCGTCGCGCACTCCATTCCCGAACCGATGTCGCTGGCGATCACCACGCCGGCCGGCGTCGTCATCCATACCGGCGATTGGAAGATCGATCCGGCGCCGACGGTCGGGCCGATGACCGACGAGGCGCGCTTCCGCGCCTATGGCGACAAGGGCGTGCTGGCGCTGATCTGCGATTCCACCAATGCGATGCGGGAAGGAGAATCGCCGTCCGAAGTGGCGGTGGGCGAGGGTCTCAAGAGCGTCATCCAGAACGCCAAGGGCCGTGTCGCTGTCACCAGCTTCTCCTCCAATGTCGGGCGCATCGTCTCCATCGCCAGGGCAGCGCAGGATGCCGGCCGCCAGTGCCTGGTGCTTGGCCGTTCGATGAAGCGCGTCATCGATGTGGCTGATGAACTCGGCTATATGGACGGGTTGCCGGAGTTCATCGCCGAGGAGGATTACGGCTTCATTCCGCGCGAAAACCTCGTCATCATCTGCACCGGCAGCCAGGGCGAGCCGCTTGCCGCACTTGCCAAGCTGTCGCGCGACGAGATGAAGTCGGTGGCGCTGACGGCCGGCGACACGGTGGTGTTTTCCTCGCGCACCATTCCCGGCAACGAGAAGGCGATCCTCGAAATCAAGAACCGCCTGATCGATCTCGGCATCAAGATCATCGAGGACGGCGATGCGCTGGTGCATGTCTCCGGCCATCCACGCCGCAGCGAATTGCGCAAGATGTATGAATGGGTGCGGCCGCAGATCGGCGTTCCCGTGCATGGCGAAGCGGCGCATCTGGTGGCGCAGGGCTCGCTGATGTCGACGTCCGGCATCGGCCAGGTGGCGCAGGTGCGCGACGGCGACATGCTCAGGCTGTATCCGGGTGCCGCCGCCATCATCGACCAGGTGCCGTTCGGCCGCATCTACAAGGACGGAAGGCTAATCGGCACCGACCAGGCGATGGGCATTCGCGACCGCCGCAAGCTGTCCTTTGCCGGCCATGTCGCCGTCAATGTCGTGCTCGACGACAAATACGAGCTTGCCGGCGATCCGGATCTCGTCGCCATCGGCGTCGCCGAGGCCGACGGCGGCGGCGAGAGCCTGGAAGACCTGATGATCGATGCGGCAATCGGCGCCGTGGACTCCATCCCCCGCCAGCGCCGAAAAGACCTCGACCTGGTCCAGGAGGCGGTGCGGCGCGCGGTGCGTGGCGCGGCCAACGAAGCCTGGGGCAAGAAGCCGCTGGTGACGGTGTTCGTCACAAGATGAGGGAGTAGGGGAGTATGGCAGTAGGGGAGTAGGGAAGAACAGATAGTTTGCACTCTCCAAACTTGTTTTCCCTACTCCCGTACTGCCCTATTCCCCTACTCCCCTAACCGGGAGCACCCTATGCTCGGACGCCTCAACCATGTCGCGCTTGCCGTGCCGGATCTGGCTGCGGCTGCGGCGGTCTATCGCGATACGCTTGGCGCCCGCGTGACTGCGCCGCAAGCGCTGCCGGAGCATGGCGTTACGGTGGTGTTCGTCGATGTCGGAAACACCAGGATCGAGTTGCTGGAGCCGCTCGGCGAAGGCTCGCCGATCGCGGGATTCCTCGAGAAGAATCCGTCCGGCGGCATGCACCATGTCTGCTATGAGGTGGACGACATCGTTGCGGCGCGCGACCGTCTCAAGGCCAGCGGCGCGCGTTTGCTGGGCGACGGCAATCCGAAGACCGGCGCACATGGCAAGCCGGTATTGTTTCTGCACCCCAAGGATTTCTTCGGCACGCTGGTCGAACTGGAGCAAGCATGAGCTGGGTTTCGTTTGTCGCCCTGTTCTTCGCCACCTGGTGGGTGGTGTTGTTCGCCGTCCTGCCGTTCAGCATGCGGACGCAGGACGAGGACCAGGACGTGACGCTTGGCACGGTTCCGAGCGCACCGCGCGGGCCGCACATGCTGCGCGCGGCGCTGCGCACGACGATCGCCACGCTGGTCCTCATGGGTATCTTCTACGGCATCACGAGAGGGCTTGGCCTCGGCATCGACGACATCCCGCACATCGTGCCGGATTTCAACCAGAGCCCAGCGCATTAGCCGGCTACCTACTGTGTCCGGCTATCCAAGGCCTATGCCGACGCCCTGAAATCAAGCTGAGCCAGCAAGGTCAACCCAAAGTAAAGGCCGGGGCGGGTTTGGGCTGACGCAACGTCATGTAGTTTGGTAATCTGTCGTGCTAACCAAGTGATTGCACAAAAAAAATGCAAGGCGCGAGGCCTTGCAATTTAAACGCGTCCGATCTGTTTCCGGTGTCCGGCGGCAGCGAGTTACCGCGCCTAGATCGCATCCTCCCAAGACTTTGACCGCGTAGGAGGGCAGATTTTTCTCTACCCTCTCGGTTATGGGGGCACACTAGCCTAAGCCAGGTGAAAATGTCACGAAGAATTTTGCCCGGAAACAAGCAATCTCGTGCTGCAGTGCACAATAGTGCGGCAGGCGTTGCTTGCGAAACGACCAGCCGGCCGCATGCGGCGATCGCAACGCCGTGCAGCGCCTGGGCCGGGTTTCCATTCCGCCATGAAATGGCTATGAAGCCGGGGCAAGCAAGCCTGCGCTGCGCCGATTCCGGCGCCGCCATCCTCTCTCACGGACCAGTTCATGCGTTTGTCGCGCTATTTCCTGCCCATTCTCAAAGAAAATCCGCGCGAGGCCGAAATCGTCTCGCATCGGCTGATGCTGCGCGCTGGCATGATCCGCCAGCAGGGGCAGGGCAGCTTTTCCTGGCTGCCGCTCGGCAAGCGGGTGCTGGACAAGGTCTGCCGGATCATTCGCGAGGAGCAGAATCGCGCCGGCGCGCTCGAAATCCTGATGCCGACCATCCAATCGGCCGAGCTGTGGCGCGAAAGCGGCCGCTATGAAGACTATGGCAAGGAGATGCTGCGCATCAAGGACCGGCAAGACCGCGATATGCTCTACGGGCCGACCAACGAGGAGATGGTCACCGAGATCTTCCGCTCCTACGTCAAGTCCTACAAGGACCTGCCGCTCAACCTCTATCACATCCAGTGGAAGTTTCGCGACGAGGTGCGCCCGCGCTTCGGCGTCATGCGTTCGCGCGAGTTCCTGATGAAGGACGCCTATTCCTTCGACCTCGATTATGAAGGCGCCAAGGCCGCCTATAACCGTATGTTCGTGTCCTATCTCAGGACGTTTACGCGCATGGGGCTGCAAGCGATCCCGATGCGCGCCGACACCGGGCCGATCGGCGGCGACCTCAGCCATGAGTTCATCATCCTGGCCGACACCGGCGAGAGCCAGGTGTTTTGCCATCGCGACTATCTCTCGCTTGATGTACCGGGGGCGAATACCGACTTTTCGAATGACGCCGAGATCGCCGAGATCGTCAAGACATGGACGACGCCCTATGCCGCCACCGACGAGATGCATGACGAGGCGGCATGGGAGAAGGTGCCGACCGGCGACCGGGTCTCGGCGCGCGGCATCGAGGTCGGCCATATCTTCCATTTCGGCGACAAATATTCCAAGCCGATGGGCGCCAAGGTGACCGGGCCGGACGGCAAGGATCATTTCGTCTCTGGCGGTTCCTACGGCATCGGCCCGTCGCGGCTGGTCGCGGCGATCATCGAGGCCAGCCATGACGATAACGGCATCATCTGGCCGGAAGCGGTGGCACCGTTCGACATCGGCCTGATCAACATGAAGGCTGGCGATGCCGAATGCGACCGGGTCTGCGGCGAGCTGCATGCCGCCTTTGCCGCCGCCGGCAAGGAGGTGCTCTACGATGACACCGACCAGCGGCCGGGCGGCAAGTTCGCTACCGCCGACCTGATCGGACTTCCGTGGCAGGTGATCGTCGGGCCGCGCGGTGTAGCCGCCGGCGAGGTCGAGATCAAGAACCGCAGGACCGGCGAGCGCGAGACGCTGCCGGTCGGCGACGTGAAAAAGCGTTTCGGTGCCGCGGCATGAACGAAGCGGCAGCAGCCAAACCTTCGGCGGCAGGACCCTTTTCCGGCTTTGAGCGCATGGTGGCGTGGCGCTATCTGCGCTCGCGCCGCAAGGAGACGGTGATCTCGGTCATCGCCTCGATCTCCTTCCTCGGCATCATGCTGGGCGTCGCCACGCTGATCGTCGTCATGGCGGTGATGAACGGCTTTCGCGCCGAACTGCTGACGCGCATCCTCGGCGTCAACGGGCACCTGATCGTGCAGCCGCTCGACATGCCGCTGGAGGACTATGCGCAGGTCGCCGGCCGCATCAACGGCGTGCCCGGCGTCAAATACGCCATTCCGCTGATCGACGGACAGGTGCTGGCGCAAGGCAATGTCGGGGGCGGCACCGGCGCGCTGGTGCGCGGCATACGCGGCGAGGATCTCGGCAAGATCACAATCGTCGCCAACAACATCAAGGAGGGCTCGATCGTCGGCTTCGACACCGGCGAGGGCGTCGCCATCGGCAGCCGCATGGCCGAGAATCTCGGCCTTGTGCTTGGCGATACGATCACGCTGATCTCGCCCGAGGGCGACGTCACGCCGCTCGGCACGACGCCGCGCATGAAAGGCTATCCGGTCACCGCGATCTTCGAGGTCGGCATGTCGGAATATGACAGCTCCATCGTCTACATGCCGTTTTCGGAAGCGCAGCTTTATTTCAACATGGACGGCAGGGCGCAGACGATCGAGATCTACGCCGACAATCCCGACAATATCGACGCGCTGAAGCCGAAGGTCGAAGAGGCGGCGCAGCGGCCGATCAGCCTTGTCGACTGGCGAGAACGCAACAGGACGTTCTTCGATGCGTTGCAGGTCGAGCGCAACGTCATGTTCATGATCCTGACGCTGATCGTGCTGGTGGCGGCGCTCAACATCATTTCGGGCCTGATCATGCTGGTGAAGGACAAGGGCCACGACATCGCCATCCTGCGCACCATGGGCGCCACGCGCGGCGCCATCCTGCGCATCTTCCTGATGACGGGCGCGGCGATCGGCGTTGTCGGCACCATCGCCGGCGTGCTGCTCGGCGTTGTAATCTGCCTGAACGTCGAGCGAATCCGCCAGTTCTTCTCCTGGCTGGCCGGCGAGAGGCTGTTCAATCCCGAGCTCTATTTCCTCAGCCAACTGCCCGCCCGGATGGATGTCAGCGAGACGATCTCGGTCGTTCTCATGGCGCTGGCGCTATCGTTCCTGGCGACCCTGTTTCCGGCGTGGCGCGCGGCCAGGCTCGATCCGGTCGAAGCGCTGAGGTACGAATGATGGCCGAGGCCATTATCGAGCTGAAGAGCGTCGAGCGGCACTATGTGCAGGGGCCGCGCAAGCTGACCATCCTGAACGGCGCCGATTTTTCGCTGAAGCGTGGTGAGATGGTGGCGCTGGTGGCGCCGTCGGGCACCGGCAAGTCGACGCTGCTCCATACGGCCGGGCTGCTGGAGCGGCCGGATGCCGGCGACGTGATCCTGGCGGGGCGCGCCTGCGGCCGGCTTTCCGACGACGAGCGCACGGCGATCCGCCGCAACGACGTCGGCTTCGTCTATCAGTTCCATCATTTGCTTCCGGAATTCTCGGCGTTGGAAAACATCATGATGCCGCAGCTGATAAAAGGGCTGCCGCGCAAGGAGGCGGCCGAGCGAGCGGCGCAATTGCTCGACTATATGCAGATCGGCAAGCGGGCGCAGCATCGCCCTTCCGAGCTCTCCGGCGGCGAGCAGCAGCGCGTCGCCATTGCGCGTGCCGTCGCCAATGCGCCGCTGGTGCTTTTGGCCGACGAGCCGACCGGCAATCTCGACCCGGTGACCGCTTCCTATGTGTTCGAGGCGCTGGCAGCGCTGGTCCGGCAATCGGGCTTGGCGGCGCTCATCGCCACCCACAATCACGAGCTCGCCTCGCGCATGGACCGCCGCGTGACGCTGGCCGACGGCAAGGTCGTGCCGCTTTAGGGTGTGTCGATATTCAGGTGATGCCGGCCTGCGAACGGGCAGAAGCCCTCCCGCTATATTCCGTGCGCGCGTTCGGCCCGAACGGATCGGCAACCTCCCTCTCAACCCTTTCTTAACCTTGCCGAATTGACCGCGGGCGATTTCGATGATGCCCGGACCTCGGTCGTTGACATTCGAACAAAATTAGAACAAAATACGAACATACTAACAACAGGAGAGAGTTATGACCGATCTTGTTCAGGATGTCGTCTCGCTGGTGTGCATGAGCACGTTCCTCATTTCCATGGCAATCTGGATCGGCGCGATGTGAGGGGCCGCCGAAAAAGTGGCTCGACGCTGATGAGCGAGGGCCGCCTTCGCACCTTGGCGCAGGCGTTCGACGAGTGTTTCAGCCGGCCCTGCGGGACACTTCGACAGGCGACACCGCGGCGGGGCCGAACACGTCCTCGAAAGCGAATTTCAGCGCCAGGTCGAGGTCGGCCATGGTCACGGGAAGGCCGAGATCGACAAGGCTGGTGACGCCGTGATCCTGGACGCCGCACGGCACGATGCCGCTGAAATGGCTGAGGTCCGGCTCGACATTGATGGCGATGCCGTGAAAGCTCACCCAGCGCCTCAGCCTGATACCGATGGCGGCGATCTTGTCCTCGGCCGCCGAGCCGTCGGGCAAAGTGGGGCGATCCGGCCGCACCACCCAGACGCCGACGCGGTCCTCCCGGCGTTCGCCGCGTACGTTGAAGGCGGCCAGCGTGACGATGATCCATTGTTCGAGTGCCGCGACGAAAGCGCGGACATCCTCGCGCCGCCGCTTCAGATCGAGCATCACATAGGCGACGCGCTGGCCCGGCCCATGATAGGTGTATTCGCCGCCGCGCCCGGCGGCAAAGACCGGGAAACGGTCCGGCTCGATCAGGTCCTCGATGCGGGCGCTGGTGCCGGCGGTGTAGAGCGGCGGGTGCTCGACCAGCCAGACCATCTCGCCGGCAGCACCACTGCGGATTGCCTCGGCGCGCGCCTCCATCACGGCGAGCGCATCGGGATAGGCGGTGAGCCCGGGCTCGATGCGCCATTCGACCGGCGCCGAGCCGGGCAAGGGCAGGAACGACGTGGCGATCTGGCTGCGTTCTGTCATGATATCTCGTCTCGCCACCCATATGGCGGCAATCGGTACAAACGTCCAGTTCCGGGCACGCTCGGTCCCTTGAAGAGTTATGCCGATGTCCGGCCGATTATTGCTGGCCGCGCACTTGTTTCACTGGAAACGATTTGCTACACGCCGCGGGCCGGTTGGTTCCGGCTCCTACCACGTGCGGTCGTGGCGGAATTGGTAGACGCGCAGCGTTGAGGTCGCTGTGGGGCAACCCGTGGAAGTTCGAGTCTTCTCGACCGCACCAATCAAATTCGAAAGCGGAACCTCTAACCCATTGAGTTCGAGCATGGCAGGGAGCGTCCTTGTCAGGGCACGAGGCTTTTGCCTGATTGCGGTCGCGAGTTTGGCCCATGCGAAGAGGCCATCGGCGGGCATGGCCATCTACCGACAAGCGCACATAATTATTCGCGCACCAGGCGTCCGGTCGCCCACCAGATCACAGATACAACAACGATCGATGCGTAGCCGTCCACGGCATAGTGCCAGCCAGTGTACACCGATCCGTACAGGATCAGGGCTGCAAAGGTCCAACCCAGAACGCCAAGCCAGAGATTGATTGAGGAAAGCAAATAGGCGTTCAATGCGGCAAAGGCGACATGCATGCTTGGCATGGCTGAGATGCCGCCCCCAAGACTTGGCCGGCCGCTCTGGTAAGCCATCAGGAGATATGCCGAGGGTTCCCGCACCATGTAACTATGGTCCAGTCTGTCCAAAGCGGCATTCAATCCGTGGAAGCGATCCACGCCAATAAAGTGGTGGTAGTAAACCGGCCCGACCGATGCCAGCGCCAGGGCCAAGACCGTTCCGAGGACGCACAACGTCAGCGCTGCTGCGCAGAGATAGCGGATGCGGGCAATCTCGTCCGACCAGAGCGACACGAAAAGGATGGTGCCGAACCACTGGTAAAACCAAATGACTTCATAGCTGTTGAAGACGACGAGCGACCAATTGTTGCTGTCGAGCTTATGGACGATCTCCCATGGCGGCATCCCGTGCAGCCATTCATCAGCGTCGGCCAACCAGTTGTCGGCATAGTATGGGACGACGGACGGGATGGCGATCTTGTAGGTAGAGAACGCGGTCAAGCTGGCGAAGAAGAACAGCAGCACCAGCAGACAGCCGCGCCAGCGCCCTTGAACCAAATCCAGGGCGTAGCGAACGGGTTGCCGCCGGCCGTGGAGTATCGCGGCACAACAGACACCACCGATAAACAACACCGGAATACCAATAAGAAACTTGTGAGAATAGATTAAGGCTGATGTATAGAATAGTTCTGGATATAGTGCAGATGCGCCTAAAACGTATATCGCCATGAACAGGGAGAGGCGCAATTGCCATATGGCGGAGGGCCTGTAGCGAGAGGCTTCCGTGGTTAGGGCCAAACCAATTTACCCGTTCTTAACGTTTCGCCGGAGAGACACATACACCGATAAGGTAAAAACCTTGCCGCCAGGTTTACTTTTTCCCCGGTGATCGACATTTGCCGGCCGACCCGCACGCGGTGGATTGCTTCCCTGAGCAATCTTGCATCCGCATTGCTGCCCATGCCCCGTGTGAAGGAACGCCCCGGAGCCTCGGGGGGCCGAACCGGCCGGGTGTTCAAACACCGGTCCACCGCTTCCCCAGTTGACCTATCATAAGTTTTAGCTTATCATAAGCCATGGTTTATGATTATGCAGGAATGGTGGCCTTGGCCGATCCGACACGCCGCAAGGTGTTCGAGCTCATCGCCGATCGGCCACGTTCGGTCATCGATCTGACACGAGTGCTTCCGGTCTCGCAGCCGGCGGTATCGCAGCACCTCAAGGTTTTGAAGGAAGCCCGGCTGGTCCGCGCAGAGCCGAAAGGTGCCAGCAACATCTATCATCTCGACCCGCATGGGCTCGGCGAGATGCGCGCCTGGCTCGACCGCATGTGGGGCGATGCGCTCGACGCCTTCAAACGGGAAGTCGACAACAGCAAGGAGAAGAGGAAATGACGACCATGATCAAGCCCGCGCCGGTCAGGAAGTCGGTGACGGTGGAGGTGCCGCTCGACAAGGCATTCGATGTGTTCACGACAGGGTTCGGGCGCTGGTGGCCGGCTTCGCACTCGATCGGCAAATCCGCCCTGACGACCGCGGTGATCGAACCGAAAGCCGGCGGCCGCTGGTACGAGATCGGTGAGGATGGGTCACAATGCGATTGGGGCGAGGTTCTCGCCTGGGATCCGCCGTCCAGGCTGACGCTCGCCTGGCGCATTGGAGCCGATTGGCGCTACGATCCGGCATTGCTGACCGAAGTCGAGATCCGCTTTGTCGCACTCGGCGAGAACGCGACGCGTGTGGAACTCGAGCACAGGCTTCTGGAGAACATGGGCGAAACCGCGGAGGCAGCGCGCCAGGCCTTCGAATCCGAGGGTGGCTGGAGCGGGCTCCTGGACCGCTATGCGGCTGAGGCCCAGCGCCACGCCGCCTGATCGGGAAGCCTTCCAGTCCATACCAGCGAGGCCGTCGCACTGTCGGCCTCGCCTCATTCCCGGTGCAGCATGTGCCGTTCTGCCCGGCCACTGGGATTAATGTTGTTGGGCGAACGATGCCCCAACTGGAACGGCGAGCACACCACACCTAGCGTTGTCGCGGACTACCCGGCGGTTGGTCAGCGGCGGTACCAGAGCTGGATTATCGGTGCTTCTCGACGAAAGCCTTGCAGGCGGGTGACAACTGCTCGATCATGCTCTGAAGGTCGCATTTGCCGATCGGTGTCATTGGGCAAAGCCGTTTGTAGTCAGGCTTGCATTCCTTGCCCTGAAAAGATTTGAAGGCCTTTGCCTCGGCGGTAATCGGGCTCAAAAGTATTCCCGAACAAACCAACGCAAGGCTGGTAAACAGATACTTCGCCATAAACACCCTCCATTTATTAGCGGTAATTATAGAGATACTAAATTAGAATTATCTAATTATCAACCTGAGCAACCGGCAGCTCGCAAGGTCGTCTGATATCCGTCCGTTGCGCACGGAGAGGCCGATTCTCAAGCCAAATCATGCCGCCGCTCCATCTTTGTGTTCGACCAAGATCTTTTCGGAAAACCGGTTTCCACTTTTCAGGATCATGGTCTAGACCTGACAGGCACCTTATCCGGAAATCCGATGGCGGGAGGCGCTGGTGGAAGGCCAGGACGAATACATGACCGGCGCCAGGGCCGCCGAGGAGCGCCGCGCCGACATCTATGACGAGGACGGCGTCATCCTGTCGTCGTTTCTCGCCCAGATCGGTGCAGCGATCGCCGATCGCGATACGCTGACGCTGAAGCGTGAAGTCGACGATCTGCACCAGTCGGAACTCGGCCACCTGCTCGAGGCCCTGCACCCGGAACAGCGCCGCGCCCTGGTCGAATTGCTGGGCAAGGATTTCGATTTTTCTGCCCTGACCGAGGTCGACGAGGCGATCCGCCGCGACATCGTCGACAATCTGCCCAATGCGCAGATCGCCGAGGCGGTGCAGGAGCTCGATTCCGACGACGCCGTCTACATTCTCGAGGATCTCGACCAGGAGGACCAGGACGAGATCCTGTCGCAATTGCCGTTCACCGAGCGGATCAGGCTGCGGCGCTCGCTCGATTATCCCGAAGAGACCGCCGGCCGCCGCATGCAGACGGAGTTCGTCGCGGTGCCGCCCTTCTGGACGATCGGCCAAACCATCGACTACATGCGCGAGGACAACAATCTTCCCGACCGCTTCAGCCAGATCTTCGTCATCGATCCGAGCTTCAAGCTGCTCGGCGCCATCGACCTCGACCAGATCCTGCGCACCAAGCGTTCGGTCAAGGTCGAAGAGGTCATGCATGAGACCAGGCATGCCATCCCGGCCACCATGGACCAGGAAGAGGCGGCGCGCGAATTCGAGCAATACGATCTTCTGTCCGCCGCCGTCGTCGACGAGAACGAGCGGCTGGTCGGCGTGCTGACCATCGACGACGTCGTCGACGTCATCCAGCAGGAGGCCGAGGAAGATCTGCTGCGCATGGGCGGCGTCGGCGATGAAGAACTCTCGGACAGCATCTTTTCGACCTCGCGCTCGCGCGTGCCGTGGCTGCTGGTCAATCTTTTGACGGCTTTCCTCGCGGCCTCGGTGATCGGCCTGTTCGACCGCACCATCGAGCATATCGTGGCGCTGGCGGTGCTGATGCCGATCGTCGCCGGCATGGGCGGCAATGCCGGCTCGCAGACCATGACCGTCACGGTGCGGGCGCTGGCGACGAGGGACCTCGACATCTACAATGCCGGCCGCATCATCCGCCGCGAAATCGGGGTGGGCTTCATCAACGGCATCATCTTCGCCATCCTGATCGGCCTCGTGGCTGCTGCCTGGTTCCACGATCGCAATCTCGGCGGCATCATTGCGGCTGCGATGATCATCAACATGTTCGTGGCGGCTCTGGCGGGCATCCTTATCCCGCTGCTGCTCGACCGCTTCAAGATCGATCCGGCTGTGGCTTCGGCGGTTTTCGTCACCACGGTCACCGACGTCGTCGGTTTCTTTGCCTTTCTCGGGCTTGCCACATGGTGGTTCGGCGTGCGCTGAACGGCACCTCAATTGACTTTTACGTAAATGCCGTGCGAGGCTTTGGAAGGTGCCTTGTCCGCCGATTCTGGTACGCGCCTGGACGTTGGCGGCGCCGGCCAGTTGGAACTCGCGGCGTGGCCGGGGCATTGGAGTGACGATGCGGGAATATTATTCGATCACGGAGCTGACCCGCGAATTCGACGTGTCGACGCGGACGTTACGCTTCTACGAGGACGAAGGGCTGGTGCAGCCGGTAAGGCGCGGCCGCACCCGGCTGTTCCGTCCGTCGGACCGGCATCTCATCCGCCAGATCATGCGCGGCAAGAGGCTCGGCTTCTCGATCAATGAGATCCGCGAAATCATCCAGATGTACAGGGAGCCGCCCGGCGAGGTCGGCCAACTCAAATTGATGATCAAGCGCATCGAGGAAAAGCGCGAGGATTTGCGCCAGAAACGCCGCGACCTCGAAGAGACGCTGGCCGAGCTCGACCAGGCAGAGGAATCCTGCGTCGAGCGGCTGGTGGAACTCGGCGTCACCACATAAGCGCGGTGTCAGCCTCGGCTCAAATCCAGCGCCGCACCCTTTTGGCGTAGTCCCGGTACTTCTTGCCGAATTTGGCCGTCAGCACCTTCTCCTCGCTCTCGATCGTCAGCTTCTGCGTCAGGAACGCCGCGATGACCGCCAGCGGCAGGAACCAGGCGATCCCAGAGACAAAGGCGAGGCTGACCAGCAGCAATGTGTTGGCGAGGTAGATCGGGTTGCGGCTGACGGCGAAGGGGCCGGTGGTCACCAGATGGTCCGGCACGCCGTTCGGGTTGAGCGTCGTCTTGGCGCGGATCATGGTGCGGATTGCCGTGAACCAGAGCGCGGCGACCGCCACCAACCCGACAAGGCCGGCGGCGAACAGGATGTCGCCGAGAAGATCGCCGATCCACGGCAGCGGATAGAACAGCCCTAGCGCGACGCTGACGATGATGGCGGCGGTATAGATCAGCGGCGGCCATGGGATGTGTCCAAGCTTCGGCTGCCCAGGATTTTGCTGCACGGGTTTCGGGTGAGTGTCGCTCATTGTTGTCCTCCCTCGATTAGCGCGTTCCCGGTTCCCCCGCCTCGGTTTGGGCGGTACAGATGCCGGCGAGCTCGCCAATATGCGCCTTCCACTCCGGGGACTGGTCGTTGCTGTAGAGCCGCTCAAGCGAGGCTTCGCCCTGGAGAGTGTCCAGCATGCAGGCACAATAGCTGGAGCAGAACTCGGTGTCGCGCGCCTGCTCGCAGGATATCTGGCAGGATTTCAGAAAATTCACCTCCCTGGTTTCGACCTGCGCCGGCATGAATTGCGAAAACAGCCAGACCGAGCCGATCAGCACCGGCTGATGGATCAGATAGAAGGCAAGGCTGTGCCGGCCGATGAAGACCAGCGGGTTTGCCCAGCGGCCGGGCGTCATGGCCGACAGCCGCGTCAGCGCGCCGGAGGTGGAGGCGAGCTTGGTAACCGCGATGCCGGCAAGCACGGCACCGAACCACGGCAGCAGCGGAACGTAGTCATTGGAGCGCGGATTGGTCGCCGACAGGCCGACCCACCACAAAGCCGGCTGATCGAAAGTTTCGGATCGCAGGTAGAAGGGCGCAGCGACAACGAATACGGCGACAAGCAGCGTCAGCAGCGCCGGCAGGCGCAGGAACGCCAGGCCGAGCAGGCTGGCGAGCGCGATTTCGTGCAATATGCCGAAGAAGATGAAGCCGTCGGGCGTGGCGATGCGCGTGACCAGCGATATTGCGAGTGCTGCCCCGGCAACCATGGCGAAGCGCTTCCAGAAGCCGGTCCAGCGGATTTTTTTGCCATGGGCGAGATAGAGACTGATGCCGACCAGGAACAGGAAGCTCGAAGCGATGCAGCGCGCGTAGATTTTCCACCAGCCGAAGGCGGTGAGGCCGGGATCGGTGTAGCCGAAGAATTCGAGGTCCCAGGTGAAATGATAGCTCGCCATAGCAAGCAAAGCGATGCCGCGTGCGATGTCGATGGCGGCGATGCGCTTCGACTTCGGTTGATCCTGAACGGCTGCGGTCGGCGTGGCGATGCTCATTGGTCTCGCTGTCTTGGTTCAGCCCCGGCAAGACGACTATCACGGTTGCCACCGTCAAAAGAAGCAGGGCCTTGCGTCGCGTTGGTGCCGGTCGGCATCAGAGCTGCTTTAGGCCAGAGCCGGAAAGCCTTTGGCCGGCTTCGCTTTTTGCCGTGAAGGCGTCGGTTTCCTGTTACCCGGCAAGGAATCGCCGCGGCAGATTTGTGCTCCAAACCCTGCTTCGGGCGATTCGGCTTCGGGGAAAGCAATGGCTACCCATGTGCGCCATCCGATCTGGCTCGCGGCCTTGCGGCCGGCGGATGCCCGCACCTTCGCCTCGCTTTATGCGGTCGAATCCTTCGCGCGCGCCACCGTATCCAGCGTCATCCCGATCCAGGCCTACGAGATCCTGCACAACGAGCAGATCGTTTCGATCCTCTACACGATCGTGGCGATGCTCGGCCTGTCGGCGACGCTGTTCATGCCGATGCTGATCGCCCGCTTTGCCCGGCGCTGGGTCTATACCGCCGGCGCCTGCCTGCTGGCCGCCGGCTCGCTGTTCTTCGTCACCCATACCCTGGCCGGCCAGGTGGTCGGCATGCTCTGCCGCGTCGTCGGCGCCGGCGCGCTGGCGATCACGCTCAACCTCTACATCATGGATCATATCCGCAAGACCGATTTCATGCAGGCCGAGTCGCTGCGCATGGCGTGGTCGATGCTTGCCTGGACCGCCGGGCCGACGCTCGGCATTTTCCTCTACACGCGTTTCGGCATCTATGCCGCGCATGGCGCGGTGGCCGTCTTCGCCATGGCCTTGCTGGCGCTGTTCTGGACTTATCGGCTTGGCGACAACCCGTCGATCCGCCCCGGCAAGACGCGGCCGGTCAATCCGCTGGCCAATATCGGCCGCTTCGTCGCGCAGCCAAGGCTGAGACTCGCCTGGCTGATCGCCTTCGGCCGCTCCTGCTTCTGGACGACGTTCTTCGTCTATGGGCCGTTGTTCATGGTGATCACCGGCGAGGGCAAGCTGGCCGGCGGCCTCTTGGTTTCGGCCGGCAATGCGCTTTTGTTCATGGCCATCTTCTGGGGCAGGGCGGGACGGCGTTTCGGCGGCCGGCGCACCATGACGTTCGCCTATTTCGCCATGTCGGCGACGCTGCTGGCGGCCGGCGCCGTCGGCGAGGCCGCACCGCTCGTCACCGGCGCGTTGCTGCTTTGCGGTGCCCTCTTCACCATCGCGCTCGATGCGCTGGGCTCGACCGCCTTCATGCGCTCGGTGCGCTCGTATGAGCGGGCGCAGATGGCGGCGGTCTACCGCACCTATCTCGACTTTTCCGAGCTGACGCCGCCGCTGGTCTATTCGGTGGTGCTGGCGTTCTTCGGCCTGGGCGCGGTTTTCGCGACACTCGGCCTGCTGGCGGCAGTCTGCGGCTTCGTCACCTGGCGCTATCTGCCCAAATCGCTTTGAAGTGCGGCATGCCGCTCGCGCACCCAGTTGTGGAAGCGGTGCAAGTCATATTCCTCGGGCATCAGCACGCCGGCCTTGTGGCGCATCGAGCGCAGGCCCATCTGGTTGACCTCGCAGATATCAGCATCCTCCTCCAGCACCTGGGTACCGAAGGCGATGATGTTGTCGATATCCGCCGCCGGATCGGCGAGCGCTTCGGGCGAAAAAAGCCATTCGGCGGTGAGTTCGGTCTGCTCCGGCCCAAGCGGCACCAGCCGCACGGTCCTGACATAGTCGACATGGCCGACGACGAACATCGACGGCAGGCTGGTGGCGTAGGTCTGCCCGGCGGTACGTTCGGCCGGCGTCAGGCCGGAAAAGACCGAGCCGTGAACGCGTCCGTCGCGCGACCAGGTTTCGGCCCCGGCACGCAAGCCGCCGGAAAATTCCGGCGCGTCATTGTCGGCGTGGCGCGCCCATTCGGGATCGTCGTGGCGGCCCATCAGGCCGCGGCCATAGATCGGCACCAGCCGCGACAGGTCCTTGTGGACGCCGGGGCAGTGCAGGCACTCGTTGAAGTTTTCCCAAAAGATCTTCCAGTTGCAGTTCATCACCTTGCGCAGCACATGGCCGCTCAGCAGCGTTTCCAGCGGCCAGTTGGCGAGGTCGCCGGATGCCGGATCGAAGGATGTTTCAGCTGAGCCGGCAACATCCTCGGCGAGGTTGGCGAAGACAAAACCGCGCCACACCGAAAGCGCGACGCGGTAGAGCGGATGATCGGCCTTGTCGAAACCGTCCGGCAGCGATTTCGATGGCACGCGCACCAGATCACCGCGCAGCGAATAGAACCAGGCGTGGTAAGGGCAGGTGATGAGCCGCGCCTTCAGCCGGCCTTTCGCTCTGCTGGCAAAGCTGCGAGCCACGATGCCGGCAGGTGTTGTGGAAGGCGCGCAATTCGCCGGTCTCGTCGCGCAGCACGACGACCTCCTGCGTGCCTATGCGGAACGTTCTGAAAGCCAGCGGCTGGGCAAGGTCGGCCTCGCGGCAGACCAGCAGCCAGTTGCGATACCAGATGGCCTCTAGATCGCGCTGGTAGGCCGCGATGTCCCAATAGGCCGATGACGGCAGCGTCGGCTCGGCCCGCGTCAGACCGTTGTAGGGACCGCGCTCATTCGGGCTGGGTTGCATGCCGGCTTCTTCCCCATCCGCCAGCGACACCCGGCGGTAAAAATTGTCAATCGCAGTGCCGGTCGGCGAGCTTGCGAGGCGGCGCATTCGCCACACGATCCGGCGGAATTTGGTTTGCCGGGCGCGGCGATTCTGCCTATAGTCGCTGATGTCGTCGGTTCCGTTTGGAACCAAGAGGGAATGCGGTGCGGGCGAAATTGTTTGCCCAATGCCGTGGCTGCCCCCGCAACTGTGTGCGGTAGTCCTCTCCATATGCCACTGAAGGTTCGCCTTCGGGAAGGTGGGGAAGGACGCTGATCCGCGAGCCAGGAGACCTGCCGGCGACAGGAAACTGACTTCTATGCCCTCGGGTGGAGGGCGAAAGGACAAGACATGAATACCGCTTCCGTCTCGCTCGGCGCTTCCGTCTCCTCGCAGTCGCGTTTCATGCAGCTGGCGCTTGCTGCATTTCTCGGCATTTTCGTCATGGGCTTTGTCGGCTTCTCGCATATCGATGCGGTCCACAATGCCGCGCACGACTATCGCCACTCGATGGGCTTTCCCTGCCACTGACAAGGGGCTGACATCATGACACTGTTTCGCAACGTCGTGTTCATCGCGGCGATCGCAGGGCTTGTGGCCGGCGTCGCTCTCGCCTGCATGCAGGCCTATGCCACGGTGCCGCTCATCCTGAAGGCGGAAGTCTACGAACAGGCCGGCGGCGGCCATGACCATGCCGCCGCACCTGCGGCACCGGTCGAAAACGCCGGGGGCACGATGGCTATGAGCAGCGCCGCGCCGGCTGAAGCAATGGCTCCGGCGGAGGACGAAGGCTGGGCGCCGGCCGACGGTTTCGAACGCTTTGCCTTCAGCGTCGTTGCCAATATCGTCACCGGTATCGGCTTTGCGCTGGTCCTGGTTGCGGTTTCGGAGTTCGCCGGCGGCATCGGGAATTGGCGTCAGGGCCTGTTCTGGGGGCTGGCCGGCTTTGCCGTGTTCACCCTGGCGCCGGGCCTCGGCCTGCCGCCGGAACTGCCGGCGATGCCGGCGGCCGACCTTGTCCAACGCCAGATCTGGTGGTGGGCAACAGTGGTGGCGACCGCGGCCGGTCTCGGCCTTATCGCCTTCCGCAGATCGCTGCCGCTGGCGGTCCTTGCGGTGGCGTTGATCGTCGCGCCGCATATCGTTGGCGCGCCGCAGCCCGACAGTTTCGAGACGGCGATCCCGGAAGGCCTGCACCACCAGTTCGTGGTGGCGGTGACGCTGACCAATCTGGTGTTCTGGCTGGTGCTCGGCGCGGTCGTCGGCGTGGTGCGCGGCCGCTTCACCGGCACGGCGACCAGCCTGCGCGACAGCTTTGCCTGACCGCGCTGCCGGGGCACTGACCCTTATCATCGGCGGTGCGCGCGGCGGCAAGAGCGCGCATGCCGAGAGGCTGGTGAGTGCCTGTCCGGCGCCGTGGAGCTATCTCGCGACGGCGCAAGCCTATGACGAGGAGATGCGCGAACGGATCGCGCTGCACCGCTCGCGCCGCGGTGCCGGCTGGACGACCATCGATGCGCCGCTCGACCTTGCCGGCGCGATCGAGGCGCTGCCTGACGGCCAGCCGGTGCTGATCGACTGCCTGACGCTGTGGCTGACCAACCATATGCTGGCCGAACATGATGTCGAGGCCGAATGCCGAAGGCTGGCGGATGTGCTGTCGCGGCCGCGTGGCCCCTGGTTCGTGGTGTCCAACGAGGTCGGCCAGGGCATCGTGCCGGACAATGCGCTGGCAAGACGGTTTCGCGACGCCGCCGGCCGGCTGAACCAAGACGTCGCCTCTGTCGCGGACATTGTGCTTTTGATGGTGGCGGGGCTGCCGCTCAGGGTGAAATGACATGGCTGATACCGACCACATCGATCCCAAGGACGAGGAACGCCACCGCGCCAAGATGGCCAAGCGCAAGGCGGTGCAGGACGCCGAGGTTGCAGCCAAGACGGTCGAGAAAGGGCTGTTGATCGTCAACACCGGTCCGGGCAAGGGCAAGACCACGGCCGCCTTCGGGCTGGCGCTCAGAATGCTCGGCTACGGCAAGCGCGTCGGCGTCGTCCAGTTCATCAAGGGCAAGTGGCACACCGGCGAGAAGGACGCCTTTGCTGCCTTCGGCGACCGCGTCGTCTGGCACGCGATGGGCGAGGGTTTTACCTGGGAGACGCAGGACCTGAAACGCGACATCGCGGCGGCCGAGGCCGCCTGGGCCAAGGCACTCGAGCTGATGGCCGAGCCGTCGATCAGCCTCGTGGTGCTTGACGAACTCAACATCGCGCTGCGTTACGACTATCTCGACCTCGAAAAGGTGGTCGCAGCGCTGAAGGCGCGTCGCGAGGGCCTGCATGTCGTCGTCACCGGCCGCAACGCCAAGCCGGCGCTGGTCGAGGCAGCCGACCTGGTCACCGAGATGGGCGTGACCAAGCACCACTTTGCCGCCGGCGTGAAGGCGCAGCAGGGGATAGAATTCTGAGGGCTTTGGCGATCAGGCAGAACGTTCAGAGGAAGATCCAACTCGGATGACGCTTGCCGAGGTTGCCCTCGACCTCTCAAGACCTGGGTTCCTCGCCCGCCGCGAAGCGGGGGAGAGGTGGCCCCGAAGCCGCCCGCGACGGGGGCGTTCGTAGGGCGCGGAGCCCCCCAGCCCCGGACGGGGTGGGCGGCCACCCACCCACCCCATAAGGGTGGG
>NZ_JAMYLO010000007.1:0-227045 GCF_040318075.1 Mesorhizobium sp. M1328
GCCTTCTTCTCGGCTCCGCTGCGGCACTGATCGCAGTTTCCGGTGCGCGCGCCGCCGACGCCGTCGTCGTCGCCGAGCCGGAACCCGCTGAATACGTCAAGATTTGCGACGTCTACGGCGCTGGCTACTTCTACATCCCCGGCACCGAAACCTGCCTGCGCATCGGCGGCTACGTCCGCTATGACATCGGCATCGGTGACGTCGGCTCATTCGACGGTGCAAAGACCACCGATCAGCAGGACGGCGACTCGCAGGATACCTACTACAAGCACGCCCGCTTCACGCTGAAGACCTGGACCGGCCAGGAAACCGAGCTCGGCACCTTGAAGACCTACACCGAGACCCGCTTCAACTGGGGTAACCACAACGATTACCTTGATGACAACTTCAATGGCGGTACGAGCGTTTCGCTGAACTTTGCCTGGGTCCAGCTTGGTGGTCTCCGCGTCGGTAAGGACGAATCGGCCTTCGATACCTTCATCGGCTACGCCGGCAACGTCATCCAGGATACGCTGGTCCCCTACGGCGGCTTCGACACCAACGTCGTCCAGTATTACTTCGATGCCGGAAACGGCTTCTCGGCCGTGGCTTCGTTGGAAACCGGTTCGGGCAGTGCCGCTGCGGATCCTGGCATTTTCCAAGACAGCAACAGCGGCAATGATTCCATCGACAGCTATGTCCCGTATGTCGTCGGCGGTATCAAATACACGCAGGGCTGGGGCTCGATCACCGGTGTCGCCGCCTATGACAGCACCTGGGAAGAGTGGGCCGGCAAGGTTCGCGTCGACGTTACGCCGATACAGAACCTGACACTGTTCCTCATGGCCGGTTACGGTTCGGACGACAACATCGACCGCAACTTCTACAAGCAGTGGGGCGGCAACTGGGCAGTCTGGGGTGGTGGCACCTACACCATCAACGAGAAGACCTCGTTCAACCTCCAGGCGTCGGTTGACGACGACAAGAACTACGGCGTCGCCGCGAACGTCGCCTACGATATCGTTCCCGGCTTCACGATCACCGCCGAAGTCGATTGGGCCCACGACGGTCAGTTTGATAAAGCCTACGATCGCAACTGGACCAATGCCGACGACAAGGACAGCATCGGCGGCATGCTCCGCTTCCAGCGCTCATTCTGACAATCCGAGCCTGACTGAAATCCAAACCCGGCGGGCAACCGCCGGGTTTTTGCATCGGGGAACGCAGCTATCAACTCTCGATGCAAAAATGCGGCTGCGGCTGAAGACCGATCGCAGGGCTGGGCGATTGCGATGCTCGCTGTGCCCGCTTGTTCAGACGTGCAAGAAATAAAAACGTTGTTCCGATCTGAAGGGCTGGCCTACAGGGTCGACGGATCTCGGCAGCAAGTCACGGTCAGCCTCGGCCTGTCGAACGCAACCCACTTCTTCAAAGTTCGGCCAAATCGCCCAAGGCGTCAATCAGCGGCTGGATTGTGCTCTCATATTTTTTCCAGCGCTTGACGGATGAGCTATAGATCGGCTGCCGCACCTGCCAGCGACTGAGCGTGTTGACCGAACCGCCCTTGTCGAAAAAGCGCAGGCAGGCATCGTCCCAGGGCAATCCAAGATGATCGATGAGACGGCGGGATTGAGCCTCCTGATCCGCAACCAGCGTCTCGTAGCGACTTTCGAACATACGTCCCGGAAAAATCTTATCCCAATGTCGCATCAGGCGATCATATTCACGGTAGTACACCCCGAGAGTCTTAAGGTCGGCGTTGTAGCCATGCTCCTTGTTGAACCTCAAGACGAAGCACGAGACGCAATTGTCAACGGCATCGCGCCGGCAATGAATGATGCGCGCGTTGGGAAAGAGAATTCCGATCAAGCCGACAACCTCGAAATTATGAGGCATCTTGTCGACTATGCGGAGCGCGCCTGGCGCGTGTTGACGCAGATAGGACAGATATTCCTCGGCCAGCGCCCTCGACTGATCCCGCGTCATCGACATGATCGAACTGCGCAAGGCCTCATCCGGCTGCGTTCTGAAACCCATCAAGCCCGCCATTCGACGCAGCTTCGTGAGTTCCCCGGCGCCATGGACATCCGGATGGCTCGCGCAGATCTGCTCCGTCAGCGTCGTCCCCGACCTGGGCATGCCCAGCACAAACACAGGCACTTCGGACGGACTACCGTGGCCAACCTTGGCTTCCAGCATTGACGGGCTGAATATCTCGATCATGGAATCGATTCTGCGGCGGAAGGACTCCAGATCGAAAGCATCGCCAGCGGCCTTTTTTGCCTTCTGGAAGTGATCCATCGCCTCATCATAGCGCTCGAGATCGTTCAGCACTTTGCCAGCGGCATGATGGAGTTGAGATGCAACATCCGGGTTGAGCTTGGGATTGGAGAGTTCACGCAGGATAGAACCGAGTTCCTCAGGCTTTCCGGTGAACTTGCGCGTGTTGACCAGGCTGTCGTAGGCCGCACCAAGATCGACGCGACGTTCTATTGCCTGATCGAGATAGGCTCTGGCTTCGTCCATGCGGCCGAGGCTGGTGAGCGCACCAGCCAGACCAATCCGGACCATGGGATGGTCGCCGTTGATCTTTAGCGCCTTCTCGTAAAGGGGCAAAGCCATCTCGGCCTTGTCGAAGTTGACGTAGGCACGCGCCAGTCCGCAAAGCGCTTCCACCAGATCGGGCTTCAATTCGCAGGCGCGCTGCAGGTGCCTGATCGCAAGCAAGCTGTCGCCAAGCTTCAGACCGACCTCTCCCAGGCTGAGGTGGAAATACGGATTTTGAGGCGTCTGGCTTACTGCCCGCGCAAAATATTTGAGAGCCAACTCGTCGTCGATACCGAGCCCCAACGTACCGAGGATGTATAGCGAAAGCGGGTGGTTGGGCGTGCGGGCGAGAACGCGATGGCATAATTCCTCCGCCTCCGGGAGCCGCTTGGCTTGCTGAAGTTCGAGCGCCTGCCGCAGCAGCATGTCGTCAGCTTGCGCGCGCGACGGCGATTTCACTTTCGACGGCTGCACTTTCGGCGCCGAACGGGACTTTATGTGTTTGGACCAAGCGGGCGGCAGTCGGTTGCTCATTATGTCTCGCTAGCAAAATGGTCTGGGAGAATCCAGCCAGACCGTTGCCGCCGGCCGTGGAACTCAGGCACCGGCGAGATCGCCGAGCGATTGGATCAGCGGCTGGATTGCGCTCTCATAGTTTTTCCAGCGCTTGACAGATGAACTGTAGATCGGCTGCCGGACTTGCCAGCGACTGGCCGTGTTGACCGATCCCTCCTTGTCGAAGAACCGCAGGCAGGCATCGTCCCAGGGCAATCCAAGATAATCGATCAGACGGCGCGATTGTGCCTCCTGATCCGCAACCAGCGTCTCGTAGCGGTTTTCGAAGATGCGTCCCGGAAAAACCTTGTCCCAATGTCGCATCAGGCGATCATATTCACGGTAGTACAGCCCGAGCGTCTGCAGGTCGGCGATGTAGCTGTGTCCCTTGGAGAAATTCTGGAAAAAACACGAGAGGCAATTGTCGATGGCGTCGCGGCGACAGTGAATAATCCGCGCGTCGGGAAAGAGAAGGCCTATTAGACCGATCAGTTCGAAGTTCTGGGGCATTTTGTCGACGACGCGAAGTGCGGTCGGCGCACGCTCACGAAGGTATGACAAATGCTCCTCGGCCAACCTTTTGGACACGTCAGGGGTGATCGGCACAATCGATTGGCCCAAGGCTCGTGACGGAACCTTCGTGAGGCCGATAACATTTGCGGCTCGCCTTAGCTTGCTCAGTTCTCCTGCGCCATGAACATCCGGGTGGCTCGCGCAAATCTGTTCGGTCAGGGTGGTCCCCGACCGGGGCATGCCCAGTACAAACACGGGCACTTCCGATGGGCTTCCATAACCCGCCTTGGCAGCCACCATGTCCGGGTTGAAGAGCTCGATCGTGGAGTCGACCCAGCGGCGATAGGCTTCCAGATCAAACTTGTAGCCTGTGGCCTGCTTGCCTTTCTTGAAATGATCTATCGCGTCTTCATAGCGCCCAAGGTCGTTCAGCACCTTGCCGGCAGCGTGATGAAGTCTCATCGCACTTTCGGGGTCAAGCTTTGGGTAGCCCAGTTCGCGCAGGATGGACTTAAGTTCGGCCGGCTCTTCGGTGAATTTGCGCGTATGCACAAGCTCGTTATAGGCAGCGGGCATCGCGATGCGACGTTCGATCGCTTCTTTCAGATAGACTTCGGCTTCGTCCACGCGACCGAGTCCGGTGAGTGCGCTGGCCAGCCCCGTCCGAACGCGAGGATGATCGGGGTTGATCTTGAGCGCTTTCTCGTAAACCGGCACAGCCATGTCAGCCTTGTCGAATTCCACGTAAGCGCGTCCCAATGCGCAAAGCGCTTCCAGCAAATCGGGCTTCAACTTCAAAGCTTGCTGAATATGCCTGATTGCGGGCGAATATTCGCTGACTTTTAGATAAACTTCACCCAGACTAAGGTGATAAAAGGGGTTTTGAGGCTCCTCGCCGACGGCGCGGGCCAAATATCGCAGGGCCATTTCATCGTCGAGCCCGATGAATAGCGTGCCCATGATATACAAAGCCAAGGGACGGTTGGGCGTGCGCTCCAGCACGCGACGGCACAGTTCCTCAGCCTCGGCCAACCGCTTGGCCTGCTGCAAGCCATACGCCTGTTTCAGCAGCGCATCGTCGGCCTGCACGCGCGTCAATGGTTTCGCCTTCGGCGGTTGCACGTTCGGCGCCGAACGGGATCTTATGTGCTTGGACCAGGCGGGCGGCAGTCGGTTGCTCATCATGTCTCGCTAGCAAAATGATCCGGTAGAACCCAGCCTGACCATTGCCGCTGGCCATGGAACTTGCGCAGGCCAAGCCAGCAGGCTAGCAAGAAGGCCCCTTTTCGAACGAGCCTTTGCCATGCGCCCTCCCCTTACGCCGCTCGTCGATGCGCTTCCCTCTACAGTGCCGTTTGTCGGCCCGGAGGCGCAGGAGCGCGACCGCGGCCGCGCCTTTCGCGCCCGCATCGGCGCCAATGAGAGCAGCTTTGGCCCTTCGCCGCGCGTCGTTGCCCGCATGGCCGAGATTGCCGGCGACATGTGGATGTATTGCGACCCCGACAATCACGATTTGAAGGTAGCCGTAGCCCGGCATCTCGGCGTCGGCGCCGAAAATGTTGTCATCGGCGAAGGCATAGACGGGCTGCTCAGCCTGGTTGCGCGCATGTATGTGGCGCCCGGCGACGCGGTGGTGACCTCGCGCGGCGCCTATCCGACCTTCAACTTTCATGTTGCCGGCGTCGGCGGCCGGCTGGTCGCGGTGCCCTACGAGAACGACCGGGAAAACCTCGACGGCCTGCTGGGGGCAGTGGCCAGCGAAAAGGCGCCACTGGTCTACCTGTCCAATCCGGACAATCCGATGGGCAGCTGGTGGGAAGCCGCCGAGATCAGCCGCTTCATCGAAGCCTTGCCGGAGACCACAATGCTGGTGCTCGACGAGGCCTATGGCGAATTGGGGCCAGCCTCAGCGCTGCCGCCGATCGATGTGGCGCGGCCGAACGTCATCCGCATGCGCACCTTCTCCAAGGCCTATGGGCTGGCCGGCATACGCTGCGGCTATGCGGTGGCCGAGGCCCAGGTGATTAGGGACTTCGAGAAGATCCGCAACCACTATGGCGTCAGCCGCATGGCGCAGATCGCCGGCGTCGAGGCGCTTGCCGATCAGGCCTGGCTGGAGAGCGTGGTGGCGCGGGTCGCCGCCGGCCGCCGGCGCATTGCCGCAATAGCCGAGGCGAACGGGCTGAAGCCGCTGGCTTCGGCGACCAATTTCGTCACCATAGACTGCGGCCGCGACGGCGCTTTCGCACTAAAAGTGCTGCAGGCGCTGTTGTCACGCGACGTGTTCATCCGCAAGCCGATGGTGCCGGTGCTCGACCGCTGCATCCGGGTCAGCGTCGGCCTCGACCACGAGCTCGACATCTTTGCCGAGGAACTGCCTGGCGCACTGGCAGCAGCGCGGGGGAACTGAACAGCGCAACGCCGGGACCCCAGTGCTGCCCGCTATTTCTCCCCGAGCAGGCGCATGACGCGCTTCAAGGCGTCCGATAATTCGGCAGCCGCTTCATCGGCGAGCCCGCCCGTCAGCCGCGCGAGGTCGCGATCCGCCGCAGCCTGAAGCCTGGCGAGCTCCCCACTTCCGCGAGCGGTCAGCGACAGGATGCGTCTGCGCCGATCGGCTGGGTCAGTGCGCATCTCGGTCAGGCCAGCGGCGGCGAACCTCCTCAGGACGCGTACGACATACGCCGGATCGAGCCGGAGCTCGGCAGCGATTTCGGAGGCTGCCGGTCCGAGATCGAGGTGGAATGCCCGCGCAAGAAACCCTGCCTCACCGCCGCTATTGGCGGCAGCATGGGATCGGCGGCCCAATTCGAACAGCAGCCGCGCCTCGCCTAGCGTATAGGCGCTGTGCGTCAAGGTCTGGTCGAGCAGACCGATCAGCCGCGTGTAAAAGCGATTGAAGCCGCGGATCTCCGCGACAAGGGCATTCCGATCGGCCGGCATGTCGACCTCCTTCGGGCTGATCGCTCCGTAAGGACCATGATCGCCTATTATTTGACTTAGTCAATCATTCGATGGAGACGCCGCCCATCTCGCACGTGAAGCTGGCGGATCGCGATCGGCAGAGAGACCTTCGATGCACGCGGCGCGGTTGAATTTGCAAGACGCTGCGCCAGACTCGACTCAAAAGATGGAGAGCGCGATGGACGACCGGACGGTGCAGGTACGCATATACGGCAAGGTGCAAGGCGTCAGCTACCGGGTCTGGGCGCGGCGCGAGGCGTCGGCGCTTGGCCTTGCCGGGTGGGTGCGCAACGAAGTTGACGGCTCGGTGACAGCTTTGATTGCAGGGACGGGTGCGGCGGTCTCGACAATGATCGAACGGCTTTGGCAAGGGCCGCCAGGGGCAGCGGTTTCGAAGGTCGATGTCGAGGAGATCGAGGCTCGCGATATGTCCGCGGGTTTCAGGATTGTTGCCTAGCAAGGCATGATCCTGCTCATTCGCTTCTATCGCACAAAATCTCCAAGATGCAGATAGAGCAAACCTGAAGCCATTGCCCTGCCCGGACATACCTCGGCCCTTGAATTAATTGAACGTTTGTTTTATTGTCCGCGAAAAGGCGGCTTGTCATGGCGCGTACGACCGGTTCCGACGGAGAGAAGACCGAAGCTGCGGTCCGCGAGGCGGCGGTCAGCCTGATTGCGCGTCTCGGCTACGAGGCGATGTCGATGCGCCAGCTGGCGGCCGAGGTTGGCGTCCAGGCAGCGGCGCTTTACCGCTATTTCCCGACCAAGCAGGACCTCCTGTTCACGCTGATGCGCGAGCATATGGAAGGCTTGATCGAGACGTGGCGCGCAACAAGCCCTGTCGGCGCCGATCCGGCAGCGCGGCTCGCCGCCTATGTCGAAAACCACATCGCCTTCCATGTCGAACGCCGCCATTCCACCCATGTCTCGAACATGGAGCTGCGCAGCCTGTCGCACGAAAAACTAACGCAGATCCTGCGCATGCGCGCGGCCTACGAGAAGGAGCTGCGCGCTATCCTGCGCGACGGCGTCGAAGCGGGCTTGTTCAGTATCGAAGACACGGGGCTCACCGCCATGGCGTTGATCCAGATGATGACCGGCGTCATCGTCTGGTTCCGGCCGGGCGAACGGCTGTCGATCGCCGAAGTCACCGCTACATATCTAGCAATGACATTGCGCCTTGTTGGAGCAAAGAACGACGGCGCGTCAACGAGCTACGACGCCGCGC
The DNA here is from genome assembly GCF_040318075.1 of Mesorhizobium sp. M1328. Lineage (NCBI taxonomy): Bacteria > Pseudomonadati > Pseudomonadota > Alphaproteobacteria > Hyphomicrobiales > Phyllobacteriaceae > Mesorhizobium > Mesorhizobium sp. M1328. The sequence continues at coordinate 7,790 of NZ_JAMYLO010000007.1, forward strand.
GTCTATTCGGGCGCGCAAAGGACGTTCTAGCAACTTGATTTCGCGCACGATCCCGATTTTCGGGATCGTGCGCCGGGAGGAACGGCATGTACACGCATACGCTCAACTTCGGGCTTGACGAAGACATCGAGGCACTGCGCGACCTGGTGCGGCGCTTTGCCCAGGAAAAGATCGCACCGATCGCCGCCGAAATCGACCGCTCGAACGAATTCCCGGCACATCTGTGGGCGGAGCTCGGCGGGCTTGGCCTGCTCGGCATCACCGCCGATCCCGATTTCGGTGGCAGCGGCATGGGCTACCTCGCCCATGTTGTCGCGATGGAGGAGATTTCGCGCGTCTCCGCCTCGGTCGGCCTCTCCTACGGTGCCCATTCCAACCTCTGCGTCAACCAGATCAACCGCTGGGCAACGCAGGCGCAGAAGGAAAAATATCTGCCTTCGCTCTGCAGCGGCGAAAAGGTCGGCGCACTGGCGATGTCGGAATCGGGTGCCGGCTCCGATGTGGTGTCGCTTCGCCTGCGCGCCGAAAAACGCAACGATCGCTATGTACTCAACGGCACCAAAATGTGGATCACCAACGGGCCGGATGCCGAGACGCTGGTCGTCTACGCCAAGACCGATCCGGAACTCAATTCGCGCGGCATTACCGCTTTCATCGTCGAAAAGGCCTTTGCCGGTTTTTCCGTGGCGCAAAAGCTCGACAAGCTCGGCATGCGCGGCTCGAACACCGGCGAGCTGGTGTTCGAGAATGTCGAAGTGCCGTTCGACAACGTGCTGCACGAGGAAGGGCGCGGCGTCGAGGTGCTGATGTCGGGCCTCGACTACGAACGCGCCGTGCTGGCCGGCGGCCCGATCGGGCTGATGGCGGCGTGCCTCGACGTGGCGATACCTTACGTGCATGAACGCAAGCAGTTCGGCCAGCCGATCGGCGAATTCCAGTTGGTGCAAGGCAAGCTCGCCGACATGTATGCGACGATGAACGCGGCGCGTGCTTACGTCTATGCCGTAGCCGCCGCCTGCGATCGCGGTGAGACGGCCCGCAAGGATGCTGCCGGCTGTATTCTCTTCGCCGCCGAAAAGGCGACGCTGATGGCGCTCGACGCCATCCAGCTTTTGGGTGGCAACGGCTACATCAACGACTACCCGACCGGCCGGCTGCTGCGCGACGCCAAGCTCTACGAGATCGGCGCCGGCACCAGCGAAATCCGTCGCTGGCTGATCGGGCGGGAAATCATGGCGGAGAGCGCCTGATGGCATCTTTTTAAGATTTTGCCAGAAGCCGCAAGATGTGGCATACCTCGGAATATGTGCCACAATACAGGCGAGACGGACCATGGCGGGCAAAACGGGAAAGTCCGGACTTGAAGAAGACCCGCAAGCACAGTTCGATGCCGGCGCTCGCCAACCACAGCTTCGGGTTCCGGCGAAACGCGAGCGTGTCAAGCTTGGCGAGGGCGGGCGCTTCGTCATCCCTGCCGCGATGCGCGAGGAGATGGGCGTGAAGCCTGGCGAGGACATGATCCTTCATGTCGAAAGCGGCGAGCTGCGGGTAAGATCGTGGCTGCAGAATCTGCGACGGGTCCAGGCCGAATTGTCAGCGCTGAAACAGCCCGGTGAAAGCGTGGTCGACGAATTTTTGAAGGAGCGGCGGGAAGAGCAGCGTCGAAGCGACAAGCGTCTCGACCGGCTTCACGCCGAAGGGACAACGGGAAAGCGGGCGAAATGAAGCCCTACGTCATGGACAGCTCGGCGGCGCTCGCAATCCTGCTCAACGAGCAAGGCACCGACAATGCTTTGGGGTTCGCGCCGGACGCACAATGCAGTTCAATCAATGCGGCCGAAATCATCGCCAAGCTGATCGACAAGGGACGCAGCATGGAACAGGCCGCGGACGACCTCGCCAGTCTCGGCATGCCGATCGCCGTTTTCGACGACGCGATGGGCATCGCGGCCGGGCAGCTTCGCCAATTGACGCGGCATCGCGGCTTGTCGCTGGGCGATCGGGCCTGCCTCGCACTGGCAATTCGCGAGAACGCTATTGCCGTCACCGCCGATCGCGATTGGGGCGACCTCGATGTCGGCTGCAAAATCGAGCTGATCCGGTAGCGCCATGGCCCCCCTCACCTCGCAGATCTCGCCCGCCTCCGATATCTTCCGCGCCAATGCCGAGCGCATGCGGGCGCTGGTCGCCGACATCGCTGAAAAAGCCGCCGCCATCGAGCGCGGTGGCTCGGAAGAGGCGCGTGAGCGGCACGTCTCTCGCGGCAAGCTCCTGCCGCGGCAACGCCTCGCGCAATTGCTCGATACGGGCTCGCCGCTCCTCGAAATTGGCCAGTTCGCCGCTTGGTCGATGTATGGCGAGGACATCCCTTCCGCCGGCCTCATCGCCGGCATCGGCCGGGTCGAAGGCACCGAAGTGATGGTCGTCGTCAACGACGCCACGGTGAAGGGCGGCACCTATTATCCGCTGACCGTGAAGAAGCATCTGCGTGCACAGGAGATCGCGCTACAGAACAATCTGCCTTGCGTCTATCTGGTCGACAGCGGCGGCGCCAATCTGCCCAACCAGGACGAGGTGTTTCCCGACCGCGATCATTTCGGCCGCATCTTCTACAACCAGGCCAACATGTCGGCCGCCGGCATTCCGCAGATCGCCTGCGTCATGGGTTCGTGCACGGCCGGCGGCGCCTATGTGCCTGCGATGTCGGACGAGACAATCATGGTGCGCAACCAGGCAACCATCTTTCTCGGCGGGCCGCCGCTGGTGAAGGCGGCCACCGGCGAGGACGTCACCGCCGAGGACCTCGGTGGCGCCGACGTGCACACAAGGCTTTCCGGCGTTGCCGACCACTATGCGCTCGACGACGAGCATGCGCTGGCCATATGCCGGCGGATCGTCAAAAACCTGAATCGGAACAAAATTGTAAGCCTGGCCCTGAAGAAATCGATTCCGCCGCTTCACGATCCACATGAACTCTACGGCATCGTACCGACGGATCTGCGCCAGCCTTACGACGTGCGCGAGGTGATCGCCCGAATCGTCGACGGCTCCGAGTTCGATGAGTTCAAGCAGAATTACGGCACCACGCTGGTCACCGGTTTCGCCCACCTCAGCGGCATGCCGGTCGGCATCGTCGCCAACAATGGCGTGCTGTTTTCGGAAAGCGCGCTGAAGGGCGCGCACTTCATCGAACTGTGCTGCCAGCGCAGGGTGCCGCTGATTTTCCTACAGAACATCACCGGTTTCATGGTCGGGCGAAAATACGAGGCCGGCGGCATCGCCAAGGACGGCGCCAAGCTGGTGATGGCGGTCGCCACCGCCAAGGTGCCGAAAGTAACGATGATCATCGGCGGCTCGTTCGGCGCCGGCAATTACGGCATGTGCGGACGCGCCTATTCACCACGCTTCCTGTGGATGTGGCCGAATGCCCGCATTTCGGTGATGGGCGGCGAGCAGGCGGCAACGGTGCTGGCCGTCGTCAAGCGCGAAGGCATCGAGCGCAAGGGCGGCGAATGGAGCGCCGAGGAGGAAGCGAAATTCAAGAAGCCAATCCTGATGAAGTACGAGCACGAAGGCCACCCGCTCTATTCGTCGGCAAGGCTCTGGGACGACGGCATCATCGACCCGGCCAAGACCCGCGAGGTGCTGGCGCTCAGCCTTTCGGCCGCGCTCAACGCCGAGATCGAGGAGACACGCTTCGGCGTGTTCAGGATGTGAGATGAGCGAAACCGGCCCGAGGATTCGCATTCAAACCGGCGACATAACGAAGCTGGCGGTCGATGCCATCGTCAACGCCGCCAACACCTCGCTTCTCGGCGGCGGTGGCGTGGACGGCGCCATTCACCGCGCGGCCGGCCCCGAGCTTCTGGCCGAATGCCGGATGCTGAATGGCTGCAAGGTCGGAGACGCAAAAATCACCAAGGGCTACAAGCTGCCCGCGCGCTACATCATCCATACGGTCGGGCCGGTCTGGCAAGGCGGCAGCAAAGGAGAAGCCGAACTGCTCGCCTCCTGCTATCGCCGGTCGCTCGAAATCGCCGCCGCAAAGGACTGCCGGACGGTGGCGTTTCCAGCGATCTCGACCGGCGTCTACCGCTATCCAAAGGACCAGGCGACGCAAATTGCCGTCGGTACCGTGAGTGCCTTCATCGGCCAGAACGTCGTTCCGGAAGCCGTCATTTTCTGCTGCTTCGACGAGCCGACGGCCGAACTGTATCAGTGGGTCGTTGCCGCACTCGGCAGGGTGTGATCCTGCGCAGGCGACAACCCACCACATCTCCCGACTATTTTTTGCTTCTTGATCTGGCCAGACGAAAGAATCACGGCTATTGATCATCGCAAATACCAATGGGGATTGGGCGAAGATGAGGCGGCGGGTTTTTCAGAGAACAACTGTGCATATACTTGCGGGGTTGCTTATATTAGCGACGCCTGGCGTCGGTGCAGCGGAGTCGTTGGCGGGAAGCAAGGGCGAGACCCGTTTCTATCCCTATTTGCCGCAGAACCCGAAGGATGAATGTACCAGGGCCTACAAGGCCTATGTAGCGGCCGGCGGCCATTCAGCCTATGCAACCACTCCGTATTCCCGGGTGCGTTCGCTGTACATCATCTGCGGCTCGCGCTTGAATGCACCGTCACAGCAAGCTGCCGAAGAGTTGGCGTTGAAATCCTGTCAGGCCACCCGCAACAGTTACAGGGTTACAACAGGTGGGGGCTGCGAAATCGCCGCCTCTAAATAAGCGAATATCTACAGTGTTGGGGTTTTTCAAATGGGTTGGGCAATGAAATCTTTATCCATCAGGCGAACAGCCATATCGGTACTTGCACTGCTCGTGGCCTCTGGACCGAATGTTGGCGCCGCCGAATCGCTGGCGGGAAGCAAGGGCGACAGCCGTTTTCCGGTCTATTTTGCACCGGGTACAATCGGAGGCTGCGGCAAAAATTACAAGGACTACGTGGCGGCTGGCGGTCACTCGGCCTATGCGATGACGCCATTCAACTGGGCAACCGAATTCACTATTTGCGGTGCTTATCTGAATGCACCATCCCAGAAGGCTGCTGAAGCACTGGCGTTGAAGTCCTGCCAGTCCGCGCGCAGCAAGTACAAGGTCACGACTGCAGGGGCATGCGCCATAGCTGCCTCCAAATAGGCCGACACTCGGCGGCCTTCGACGTTTCCAATGGATGGGAAAAAATGAAGTCTATCAGCGTCAAACAAGCAGTCCTCTCGCTAATAGCTGGGTTGCTTCTAATCTCGAGCCCCAGTGTCGGCGCTGCGGAATCGCTGGCTGGAAGCAAGGGCGACGTCCGCTTCTACCCGTATTTTCCGGCAACCGCGGATCGGCCATGCACCAAGGCATATAAGGCCTATGTGGCGGCCAGCGGCCATTCAGCTTATGCGACCACTCCGTATTCCCGGGTGCGTTCGTTGTACATCCTGTGCGGCTCACGCTTGAATGCGCCGTCGCAAAAGGCTGCCGAGGATATGGCGATGAAATCCTGCCAGGCCACCCGCAACCGTTACAAGGTCACAACCGGGGGAGCTTGCGAAATCGCGGCCTCAAAGTAGGCAGGCCTCGCTTGCCTACCCTTTGACCGCCAGACTACAAAGCAGGACATCGCCGCAGCTCGCGTAGAGAGAATTCGCGCCGTTAGCGGCAAGCTCTGCCTGTGGAGGCCCGATGTTCGCCAAGATCCTGATCGCCAACCGTGGCGAGATCGCCTGCCGGGTGATCCGCACGGCACGCAGGATGGGTGTGCGCAGCGTCGCCGTCTATTCCGACGCCGATGCTCACGCCTTGCATGTCGAAATGGCCGACGAAGCGGTGCATATCGGCGCCTCTCCCGCCAACGAAAGCTATCTGCGCGGCGACAAGATCATCGCGGCGGCCTTGGCCACAGGTGCCGAGGCCATCCATCCGGGCTACGGCTTTCTTTCGGAAAACCCCGAATTCGTCGACCAGGTCGCGGCGGCTGGGCTGATCTTCATTGGGCCGTCGGCGGCCTCGATCCGTGCCATGGGACTGAAGGACGCGGCCAAGCGGCTGATGGAAAAGGCCGGCGTGCCTGTCGTTCCGGGCTACCATGGCGAAGCGCAGGAGATCGTGTTGCTCGCCTCCAAGGCGCGCGAGATCGGCTACCCCGTACTGATCAAGGCGCGCGCCGGCGGCGGCGGCAAGGGCATGCGGCGTGTCGAGCATCCCGATGATTTTTCGGAAGCATTGTCGGGCGCGCGGCGCGAGGCGAAAGCCGCGTTCGGTGACGACCGCGTCTTGGTGGAAAAATATGTCGACAAGCCGCGCCACATCGAAGTGCAGGTGTTTGGTGACAATTTCGGCAACGCCGTACATCTTCACGAACGTGACTGCTCGGCGCAGCGCCGCCACCAGAAGGTGATCGAGGAGGCGCCTGCCCCGGGCATGACGCCGGCACTGCGCAAGGCGATGACCGAGGCGGCGGTGAAAGCCGCCAAGGCAATCCACTATTCCGGCGCCGGTACCATCGAGTTCATCGTCGATGCCTCGCAAGGTCTGAAGGCCGACCGTTTCTGGTTCATGGAAATGAACACCCGCCTGCAGGTCGAGCACCCCGTCACCGAAATGGTCACCGGCATCGACCTGGTCGAGTGGCAGTTGCGGGTAGCCTCCGGCGAAAAACTGCCGAAGACGCAGAGCGAGATCGCGCTCTCCGGCCACGCCTTCGAGGCGCGTATCTATGCCGAGGACGCGGCAAGGGGGTTTTTGCCGGCGACTGGCACCTTGCACCATTTGAAATTTCCGCAGCCGGCACCGGAGGGTGCAACCATGCGCATCGAAACCGGTGTGCGCGCCGGCGATGCGATTTCGCCGTTTTACGACCCGATGATCGCCAAGCTGATCGTTCATGGCAAGGACAGACGGGCGGCGCTCACAGCACTTGGCGCGGCGCTGTCGCAGACAGAAATCGCCGGCTCAACGGTCAACACTGGCTTTCTTGCCGCGCTGGCCGCTGATGCGGATTTTGCGGCGGGCGATGTCGATACCGGCCTGATCGCCAGGCATCAGCAGGCGTTGACGGCGGTCCCGCCGCCGAGCGGTGAGACAATTGCCGCCGCGGCACTTGCCGCGTCTGGTGCGGGCGACTTGCCGTCCTCGGACGATCCCTGGTCGTCACTGGCCGGCTATGCGCATTTCCACGCTGTAGCGCGGCGCACCCTGCTGAAATTTGGCGAGCAGGAGATCGTCGCGCGCGTGTCGGTGCGGCCGGACGGACGGTTCGAGGTGGTGCTGGATGCGCCCTATGAGCGTGTCAATTCGCATGATCTTCGCGCGGCGCCTCGCCTCGCCCGCTGGCCGGGCCACGTCACGGTCTTCGATGGCGCAATCGGCTACGGTTTTGCCGTGCCGGATCCGCTGGCGCGAGCCGACGAAGCCGCCGCCGCTTCCGGCAGCCTGCGCGCACCAATGCCCGGCCTGGTCAAATTGGTGCGTGCAGCCAGAGGCGAGTCCGTGATCAAGGGCCAGCCGCTGCTGATCCTGGAGGCGATGAAGATGGAGCACACCATTGCCGCGCCCCATGACGGGGTTATCGCCGAGATTGCTGCCGAAGGCGCGCAGGTCACCGACGGGACCGTGCTGGTTCGCTTTGCCGAGGAACCCCAGTTGACTGCTGTTTCCCTATCCACGAAGTGATCTCGAACGCGTCACAAAGGCGTCGCCAAAAACAACATGGCCGGGTTTGACCCCGGCCATGTTCGATTACAGCAGCGCGTCTTGCGGCGCCGCGGCCATTACGGCTGGATCGGCGCGTATTTGCCGTCGTGCCACTGGTTGATGTCGTAGCTGACGTTCTTGAGGTCGCCCTTTTCGTCGAAAGTGACCGCGCCGACGACGGTGCTGATCGGCTCGCCGCTCTTCAAAGCTTCGGCAACCTTGGCCGGGTCGTCGCTGCCGGCGCGCTTGATGCCCTCGGCGAAGGCCTGGATCACCGCATAGGAAAACAGCGTGAAGCCCTCCGGCACGAAGCCGCCGGCTTTGATCTTGGCGATGGCTTCTTTGGCTTCGGGCTTCGCCTGCGGATCCGACGGGAAGACGAACATGGTGCCTTCGCCGGCCGGGCCGGAAACCTGCCAGAATTCCGGCGTGGCAATCGAGTCCGGCATGATCAGCTGGAATTTCAGGTTCTGTTCCGCCGACTGGCGCAGGATGAGGCCGGCTTCGGGGTGGTAGCCGCCGAAATAGACGACGTCAGCCTTCAGGTCCTTGAGCTTGGTGACAAGCGCCGCGTAGTCCTTTTCACCGGCGTTGATGCCCTCGTAGAGGATCTCGTTGAGACCGTTCTGGTTCATCGTTGCCTTGACGACATCGGCGACGCCCTGCCCATAGGCGCTCTTGTCGTGCAGGATGACGACGTTCTTGCCGGCATATTTCTTGGCGATCCATGGACCGATGAAAGCGCCCTGCGCGTCGTCGCGCGTATAGAGACGCATGATCGTCGGCCAGCCGGCTTTCGCCGCTGCGTCAGTCAGCACCGGGTTCGACGAAGCCGGGCTCATCATCAGCGCGCCGGCTTCGGCATAGACCGCGGAGGCCGGGATGCTCGAGCCCGAACAGGCATGGCCATCGACGAACTTGACGCCGTTGGCAACGACGCGGTTGGCGACCGAAACCGCCTGTTTCGGATCACACTGGTCATCCTGGACGTCGAGCTTGATCTGGCGGCCATCGACGCCGCCGGCCGCGTTGATCGCGTCGGCGGCGGCTTGCGCGCCTTGCTTGAATTGGTCGCCGATGGTGGCAAGCTGACCGGTCATCGGTCCGACCACCGAAAAGGTGATGTCGTCGGCGAAGGCAATCGGCGCACTCATCATCAGGCCCACTATGGCCGCGCTCAAAATACCCAACTTTTTCATGGTGATACACTCCTCCACTCTCGCGCGGCCGCCCGGCCGCGCCTCTTCCAGAGTGGGCGGGAGAATTTCACCCTTCGCCAAGCCTGTCTAGACGCATCGGCGGCACTCGATTGGGCCTGCAACACGCTGTCCCAAAGACAAAGCCGCGCCAGCCTTGTTCCGGCCGGTCGCAGCTTTTCTCATCGAGCTTCCCGAGGTATCAGCACCGGGATCCGCTCGCCTTCCCTGTTTTGTAGGGTTTATTGCACGGCTCGTCCGCCTGCCGTGTTCTTGTTGGCCCAGCCGTCTTGCGCGGCCTTGATTTTCGGGTCCAGCCGTCTGCGCGGCTTTGATCCGAAGCGTCCCTGTCGTGAGGTCAGTACCCCTGTGAAGTCGATGCCGGCGAATTCAGTGCATCGTCATCCATTCGCGGGCTTCGCGCAGCGCCTTGGCGATCTCCCCCTTCGACATGGCGGCCGACAATTCAGAGCGCAGTTCCGCGGCGCGGGCCGAACCCTTGATCGCGGCGATGTTGAACCATTTGTGGGCCGCGACGACATCGGTCTCGCAATCGCGGCCGGTCGCATACATCATGCCCAACTCGAAAAGAATATCGGCCTGGGCAGTTGCCCCCATGGCGCCGAAGCCGGCTTCAAGCATTTCAAAACGTGCCATTTCAAATCCCCTGTTCTGGCTCCCGAGAGCTGTCTCCGTCTGTCCCTCGGTGTCCTTGATTACCTTCGGGGGCGGCCGCTCTTTCGATGCTTTCGAGAATGCCGCGGAGGCTTGAATCCGTCGTTAAATGGCGTGCTTAATTTGAAGAAAACAAAGCTAAAACAAGAGGTAAACGCGAAAATTCGTTAAGGATACAAAGCCAGCAATCGCGCCGGTTTGCACAAAATTTGAAGAAAACTTGCGAGGCGCGGATCAAGACTCCGCTAACCACAGAAGACAAAGACGTGTGCGGCCCGTTTCATTTTTCGCCAGCGCGGCCGTTCGGGAGCGGGCAAAAACCCGCAACCCTTCCGTCGCGGCACCGCTTTTGTTTTTCCGGGAGCTGGACTAGCTTACGTTTGCGTAAGGGGCAGACAGCCGGGACGGAGCCCGATTGGACTTGCCTGAGGGAGGAGAGACATGTTTCGACAAGTGAGCCTGGCCCTCGCGGCCGCAATAATGATGACCGGCGCGGCATTGGCCGATCCGATCGAAGGCAATTGGAAAACGCAAGCCGGATCGACTGCCGCCATTTCGGGTGGCGGCGGGGCATTTTCGATTACGCTCAAATCCGGCAAATTTGCCGGCAAGAACATCGGTTCACTGAAGGTGGCCGGCGCCAACAAATATGCCGGCACCATAACCGACCCGGAAACCGACAAGACCTATTCGGGCAAGGCTTCCCTTTCCGGCAGTTCACTCAAGATGAGCGGCTGCGTTTTCGGCGGGCTGATCTGCAAAAGCCAGACCTGGCACAAGCTCTGATCGAGCCCTTCCTGCCGTGGTGAGCGGGGCCAGTCGGCCCCGTTTTCATGTTGTCGGTCTGGCAGCCACGGCGTCGCCATAGGTCGCTGCTTTCAAGGCGGCCCGCCCAGAGATCATCAACCATTTTGAACCCCAGATGAACGGCGGCATCAGAGCCGGTTCAGCCTGGGCAAGGCATTGTCATGCGTGTTGAAGGAGACACCGCGCAATGCTTGCCCGCCGCTTCACCATCGTCTGCCTGCTGATGAGCCTGTTCGGCATGTTGTTCGCCGTCCTTGTCGCCCAAGCCGGCCGGCCGGCCCGCGCCTGGGACGTCGCCATTTCCTGCCGGCTCGGTTGCCCGAACCAGCTTCGCCACTGAACCCGACAGCGAGATATTGAAACCCACGCCATGACCCGCCTCACCGCCAACATCGTCAAGACCCTTCGGCTTCTGCCGCGGACGGCGCTCATCCTGATGCTCCTGGCGGCCCCGGTCCTGGCCGTGCCGACGATGCGCGCCGATGCTGGTTCGACCATCGAGGCGCCTGCGCCGAGGAAGTCCGGCATCGGCTTTGTGCTGCTGGTAAGCTTGCGGCGCGGCTAATGCATGTCGCGCAAAAGTGTGCAGCGGTTTTGCGACAACGGCATGCATAAAAGCAAGAACCTAAAGCGTGTCGCATGAGGCCGGACGAACGCGACGCGCTTAAGGCCGCTGGAAAGAAAACGCCAACAGGCGTTCTGAGATCACCTTACCCCCTCCCAACTGCGCGCCCAACTCTCTATATTGGGTCATGGAAAAGCGAATCTATCCCCAAGCCATTGAATCAGTCGTCACGCCGGAGCCGTTTGGCCGAAAGAGCTTCGACGACGCCAAGAAGGCGGTTGCAGCCCTCCAGGTGCTTTACGATCGCAATACCAAATTCCTGCGCGATTCATTTACCGCTCTCGCCGCGGGCGGTGACAACAACAAACGCTACCGGGCCTTCTATCCGGAGATCGGCGTCACCACGAGTTCATTCACCCAGATCGACTCGCGGCAGGCCTATGGCCACATGCCGACGCCGGGGCATTTCTCGACCACCGTCACCCAGCCGGCTCTTTTCGAGAGTTATCTCACCGAACAGCTTCGCCTGATCATGCGCAACCACGGCGTTCCGGTCACGGTCTCGGAATCGACCACTCCCATCCCGCTGCATTTCGCCTTTCTCGAGGGCACTCATGTCGACGGCACTGCCGCGGAACGCATCAAACGGCCGATCCGTGACCTGTTCGACGTGCCGGATCTCGACGGCACCGACGACCAGATCGCCAACGGCACGTTCGAAGTGGCATTGGGCGAGGCACGGCCGCTGGCACCGTTCACCGCGCAACGGATCGACTATTCGCTGCACCGGATGTCGCATTATACGGCGACCAGTCCCCAGCATTTCCAGAACTTCGTGCTGTTCACCAACTACCAGTTCTACATCGACGAATTCGTCGCCCGTGCACGCGATTTGATGGCCAATGGCGGTGACGGATACGTCGAGTTCGTCGAGCCGGGCAATATCGTGACCAAAGTCGGGGACAGCGCGCCCGGTGAGGGTGCCGCGCCGCCTCGCCTGCCGCAGATGCCGGCCTATCATCTGAAGAAGCCGAACCATGGCGGCATCACCATGGTCAATATTGGCGTTGGACCTTCCAACGCCAAGACGATCACCGACCACATCGCGGTGCTCCGGCCGCATGCCTGGGTGATGCTCGGCCATTGCGCCGGCCTGCGCAACACCCAGGCGCTGGGGGATTATGTGCTGGCGCATGCTTATGTGCGGGAAGACCATGTCCTCGACGACGATCTTCCGGTCTGGGTGCCGATTCCGCCGCTGGCCGAAATCCAGGTGGCGCTGCAGGAAGCGGTCGCCGAGGTCACCGGGCTTTCCGGCTACGACCTCAAGCGCATCATGCGTACCGGCACCGTCGCCACTATCGACAACCGCAATTGGGAGCTGCGCGACCAGCGCGGGCCGGTGCAGCGGCTGTCGCAGTCGCGGGCGATCGCGCTCGATATGGAATCGGCGACGATCGCCGCCAATGGCTTCCGCTTCCGGGTGCCCTATGGCACGCTGCTTTGCGTATCCGACAAGCCGCTGCATGGCGAATTGAAGTTGCCCGGCATGGCGACCGAGTTCTACAAGCGGCAAGTAGCGCAGCACCTGACCATCGGCATCAGGGCGATGGAGAAGCTGGCTGGAATGCCGATGGAGCGACTGCATTCGCGCAAGCTCAGGAGCTTTTCGGAAACTGCCTTCCAGTAGATGCCGAATCGCATGTGTCGGTCCAGGTCAGGACATTTCGTCATCTTGATTGAGCCGCATTTCTGCCGATAGACAAAGCGATGGCACGTGTTCTGGACATGACGGTTGCGCTGGCATTCGTCGCAATGCTTGCACTCTCGGCCGCGCTGGTGGCCGGGTTCTTCGGATCGCTGCATCCGGCCCTCGATTCCTTTGCTCATTTCCGCGTCCATTTTTCCGTGCTGATGGCGCTTTGCGCGCTGCCGCTGCTCGCCACCTCGTTTCGCCTGCAGGCGGCGGCCGCATTGCTGTTTGCGGTAGCCTCCTTTGCCACCACGTCGAATGCCTTGCCGCTTTCGCGGCTATGGCAGGTGCAGGCGGCCTACGAAGCCAAACCCGGTGACGAGCCAGTCTACCGCCTGCTGCAGATGAACCTCAGGTTCAACAATCCAACGCCTGAGAAGGTGCTGTCGCTGATCGGCCGGACCCAGCCTGATGTGATCACCCTCGACGAGGTGTCCGAGATGTGGAAGGCAAAGCTTGGACTGCTGTCCGGCGCCTATCCCCACCGGATCCTCTGCCCATATCCCAATGGCGTGTTCGGCGTTGCGCTGCTGTCCAGACGACCGTTTGCCATAGGCACGGAGCCGCACTGCGACAGCCGCGGCGCGATGGCGATCGCCACGGTCGATTTCGGCGGAACCGACGTCGATGTCGCCGCCATCCACCTCACTTGGCCATGGCCGCACAACCAATCACGGCAGATTGGAGGGTTGTCTGACGAAATCGCCTCGCTTGGCGAGACGTCGATCCTGGCGGGCGACTGCAACGCAGCACCATGGAGCGCCGCCGTCCGGCGCGTCGCATCGCTTGGCAAGCTGACTGTAATGCCGTCGGTCGGGCCGACCTGGCTCTACAGAAGGCTGCCGGATTTCCTGCGCTTCGCCGGACTGCCGATCGACCAGGTTTTCAGCAAGGGCGCTATCATCATCCGTTCGGCGTCGAAGCTGGAAGACACCGGCTCAGACCATCTGCCGGTGCTGGTGGAGTTTTCGCTACGGTCGGATGAACAAAAGCCGCTCGACGAGCACCAGACGGCGACCGCGCTTGCGGCGCTGCCTGGCGGGACGCGAAGCTGAAAATCCGCAGTCCAATCTCGACCTGGCTTATTACTGGCCCACAAAAGCGCGGATGAGGTGCTCGACAGGGCCGCCGTCGCGATGCTCGTGCGCATCGAAGGCGATCTGCTTTGCCTCGTATTCGGCATAGATGGCATTGATCCGGCGCTTCGCCTCGCGACGTGCCTCGAAACAGTGCGGGTCATCACCGACTGTCAGCCCCCGAACCGACTTTTCGGTGGCCCGCATCATCTGTCTGGCGATGCGGCCATGGGTCTCTTCATGGGCGCGGACGCCAGCGAAGAACCGCTTCCAGCGCTTCTGCAGCGCAGGCGACGTGGCTGAGACTAGTCGGGGATAGGTATAGAAGAGATTGAGCGTCCCGTTGGCCCGGCGCAGGCGGCAGACGCCGTTTTCCCGATGGGCGTCGAAGGTCCAATCATCGACGCTGTAGCCGGTCTGCGCGATGGCGTGGGTCATGAAGCCGTGCTTCGGCCCCCGGCGATCCATGGCCTCGATCAGTGCCGCGCCGGTGGTTCCGGCAATGTTGTAAGTTCGTGTCTTGACCAATACTTTAGTGTCGGCCAAGGCTGAAGGGGTGCACAACGCCCCGATCGCCACAACGCTCGTCAGAACTGCCAGACGCATTTTCCTTCCTCCCTGTCGTCACAGAAAGGAAACACAGGCAGGCGGTCTATTCAACAATCCTACGGTTGCGCTGCTCCTCATCTTGTTTGGTCCGGAGCAAACCTTGTGACTTACATGTTCTGGTAGACCGGGCCCTCGCCGCCCTGTGGCGGCACCCAATTTATGTTCTGGTTCGGGTCCTTGATATCGCAAGTCTTGCAGTGCACGCAGTTCTGCGCGTTGATGACGAAGCGCACATCCTTGGCGGCAGGATCGGCGGCGGCATTGCCGTCCTTGTCGACCCATTCGTAGACGCTGGCCGGGCAGTAACGCGTCGAGGGCCCGGCATAGACGTCATGCTCGGAGCGCTTCTGCAGGTCCATGTCGGCGACGAGCAGATGCACCGGCTCGTTTTCCTCGTGGTTGGTGTTGGACAGGAACACCGACGACAGCCGGTCGAAGGTCAGCACCCCGTCCGGCTTCGGGTAGGCGATCTTCTGGTGCGCGGCGGCCGGTTCCAGCGTGGCGTAGTCGGCCCTGCCGTGCTTCATCGTGCCGAAGGGCGAGAAGCCGAACAGCGTGTTCAGCCACATGTCGAGGCCGCCAAGGCCGACGCCGACAATGGTGCCGAAGCGCGACCATAGCGGCTTGACGTTGCGCACTTTCTTCAGGTCCTTGCCGATATCGGTGGCGCGCCAGGCGGCCTCGTAGGAGGCCAGCTCGTCATTGGCGCGGCCGGCGGCTATCGCATCACAGACATGCTCGGCCGCCAGCATTCCGGAGAGCACGGCATTGTGCGAGCCCTTGATGCGCGGCACGTTGACGAAGCCGGCCGCGCAGCCGATCAGCGCACCGCCGGGGAAGGACAGTTTCGGCACCGACTGCCAGCCGCCTTCGGTGATGGCGCGGGCACCATAGCCCAGCCGCTTGGCACCTTCGAAGGTGCCGCGGATCGCCGGGTGGGTCTTGAAGCGCTGGAACTCGTCGAAGGGCGACAGATAGGGGTTCTTGTAGTTCAGGTGAACGACGAAGCCGACTGCCACCTGGTTGTCCTCGAGATGGTAGAGGAAGGAGCCGCCGCCGGTCTTCATATCGAGCGGCCAGCCAAAGGAATGCTGGACAAGGCCCGGCCGGTGGTTTTCCGGTTTGACCTGCCAGAGTTCCTTGAGGCCGATGCCGTATTTTCCGGGCTCGCGGCCGTCGGAAAGGCGGTATTTGGCGATCAGCTGTTTGGCGAGCGAGCCACGCGCGCCCTCACCGATCAAGACATATTTGCCCATCAGCGCCATGCCCGGCGCAAAGCCCGGACCGTGCGTGCCGTCCTTCTCGACGCCCATGTCGCCGGTGACGACGCCGGTGACCGCACCGGCCTCGTTGTAGAGCAGGCCGACCGCGGCGAAGCCCGGATAGATCTCGACGCCCAGCGCTTCGGCCTTTGTCGCCAGCCAGCGGCAGACATTGCCGAGCGAGACGACATAGTTGCCGTGATTGTTCATCAGCGGCGGCATCAGGATATTGGGCAGACGGAACGAACCGGCGGGGCCGAGAACCAGGAAATGGTCGTCGGTGACCGGTGTCCTGAAGGGATGACCCTCCTCTTCGCGCCAGCCGGGCAGCAGCCGGTCGATGCCGATCGGATCGACGACGGCGCCGGACAGGATGTGCGCGCCGACTTCGCCGCCCTTTTCCAGCACGACGACGGAAAGCTCGGGATTGACCTGCTTGAGACGGATCGCGGCGGCAAGGCCGGCCGGGCCGGCGCCGACGATGACCACGTCGAATTCCATGCTTTCGCGTTCGATATCGCTCATCGACCCCTCACTGGCTCGCTAGTCCCGGCATCTTGCTGGCTCACGCGCTGCATAGCGCATCAAATAGCGACGGGAAACCGGCGCGGACGTGACAATACCGATTTCGTCAAAAAGTCACGTCCTGCCGCACAGATTCGCCTTGTCGAGCATCAATCTTCAATCCTATTCCGTTTGCAGAGATATGTCGCACCGACCTTTTTTAATTGTTCGACAGCTTGCTTATCGGCCATACTTCCCGCCATGCGCATATTCGGGCCGGCTGGCTTTTCATCGACGCGCTTTTTTTTCACGCCCGGCCGGATTTGCCGTGCGGCACTCTTGGCGCTTCTGTCGCTGACGGCCCTCGATGCCCATGCCGAGCAGCAACTGGTCTGGGCGACCGGCGCCTATTCCTTTTCCGACGAGCGCGGCGGCTTCCGCATCACCGGGGCTTCCGGCATCGGCACGAAGGAGGATCCGCTGGTCATCACCGAAGAGCTGAATTCAGCGACGCCGGTAACGCTGGCCATTCGCACGACAAAGCCGATCCAGCCGTTCGGCAAGGCGGGAGACTTCGCCAATGGTCTCATGTATATGCGCATCGACGTGCTCAACAATAGCGGCCAGGCCTGGGTCGAGTTCCAGTTCGAACTCCAGGAGATCCTCGACCAGCCGAGCGTGTTCGGCGACGGCCTGTCGTTCGACCAGCGTAACAAAACCCCCGAAAATATCTGGTCGAGCAGCTACGCCGATTTCGACCGCAATTTCGAACCCTATGACCGCCTGCTGTTCAAGAACGGCAAGATCGACCCGCTGAAGACCGCCAGCTTCTATTTCCTGATCACCGACTACACGCCGCGCTGGACGTTCTATCTGGTGCAGGATCCGCGCATACCGTCGAGCTGAACTTGCAAATTCAAGCGCCGCGGCCGAATGTGAAACCATGACTGCCGCCCCCCACAATAGCCGAGCCGATCTCGCCGAGCTGCTGGCCTTCTACGCCAGCGCCGGCGTCGACGAGGCACTTGAAGAACAGCCGGTGAACAGGTTTGCAGAAGCCAGGCCACCGGTGCGGGTGCCTGCGGCGGCCGCTATGCCGGCCGGTGAAAATGCGGCGCCACAACGCTCGACGAGCGTGTCGCGCGCCGAAATGGGCGAGAGACCGAATACAGCACCGGCAGTGCGAACGTCCCCGGCCATGTCAACGGTGCCCGACGAGGCGCAAGCGGCATTGGCGCGGCAACTGGCGAGATCAGCGGCAAGCCTCGACGAGCTTCGCCAGCACATGGCGGCATTCGACGGCTGCAATCTCAAATTCACCGCCAAGAACCTGGTGTTCGCCGACGGCAATCCGACTGCCGAGGTGATGCTGGTCGGCGAAGCGCCGGGGCGCGACGAGGACATAGAGGGCTTGCCGTTCGTCGGCCGCTCGGGCCGGCTGCTCGACCGCATGCTGGCCGCGATCGGTCTTGACCGGACATCTGCCTACATTGCCAACGTGATTCCCTGGCGGCCGCCGGGCAACCGCACGCCGACGCCGCACGAGACCGAGATCTGCCGGCCGTTCATCGAGCGGCAGATCGAACTGGTCAATCCGAAGGTGCTGGTCAACCTCGGCGGCCCGTCGGCAAAGACCCTGCTCAACACCTCCGAAGGCATATTACGGCTGCGCGGCAACTGGCGCGTCCACACGACCCCGTCCGGCGTCGCCATTCCGGCCATGCCGACCCTGCATCCGGCCTATTTGTTGAGAACGCCGGCGCACAAGAAGCTGGCATGGCGGGATTTCCTCGAAGTGAGGGCGAAGTTGCGGGCGCTTGGGTAAGATTGCCGAGCGCGTCTTCCGTTCTCCTCTTGCGAGGAAGGAAGGGCGGCATCATGACCTCGCAGGTAATTGAAATGCGCCCACTGCCGACCTAGTCATCTCGTCATGACAGCAGCCCAGATTTCCGCCGGCAGTCTCATTCGCGAATGGCGTACACGCCGGCGCATGAGCCAGCTCGGCCTTGCTATGGAGGCCGAGATCTCTCAGCGGCATTTGAGTTTCGTGGAAAGCGGCCGCGCCGCACCCTCGCGTGATATGGTGCTGCATCTGGCGGAGCAGCTTTCGATCCCGCTCAGGCAGCGCAACCAGCTGCTGCTGGCCGCCGGCTTTGCCCCGAGCTTCAGCGAACGACCACTTGACGATGCCTCGATGGCACCGGCGATGGCGGCGGTCGAGACCGTGCTCAAGGCGCACGAGCCTTTCCCGGCGCTTGCCGTCGACCGGCATTGGAACCTGGTGTCGGCGAACGCCGCCATCGGCCCGTTCCTCGCCAATGTCGCCGATGCCTCCCTGCTGAAGCCGCCGGTCAACGTGTTGCGCCTCAGCCTGCATCCCGGCGGCATCGCACCGCGCATCGTCAACCTTGCGGAATGGCGGACGCATCTTCTGGAGCGGCTGAAGCGGCAGAACGACGCTACCGCCGATCCGGTTCTGGTCGAGCTCGAGCGCGAGCTTCGGGCCTATCCGTCCGGCCTTAAAGGCAGCCGGCCGGCGCCGGTCGAACCGAACGCGATTGTCCATCCGCTCAAGCTTGCCCATGGCGACGCGGTGCTGTCCTTCATCAGCACCATCACCGTGTTCGGCACGCCGCTCGACGTAACGCTGTCGGAGCTGGCGATCGAATCTTTTTTCCCCGCCGACGAGCAGACGCGGGCGGTGCTGATGCGGCTGGCGAAAGAGCGGACCGACGCAGCGAAGGGCTGATCACCCTTCCGGCGCGACGGCCTTGCGGGTGCGGGTGCGTTCGAGACCCAGCTGGCGCTCGCGCCAGATGATGAAAATCCCCGCCGCAACCACGATCATGCCGCCGACCAGCATGTTGATCGTTGCGACGTCGCCAAAGACCAGATAGCCGACGACGACGCCGAGGATCATCGAAGTGTATTCGAAAGGTGCCACGACGGAAGCCTCGGCATGGCGATAGGCCGAGGTCATCAGGATCTGCCCAAGCCCGCCGCAAAAACCCGCGGCAATCAGAAGCCCCGCCTGTGCTGGCGTCAGCGCCTGCCAGCCAAATGGCAGCGAAAGCAGCGCCATGACGCTCGCAGTTACCGAAAACCACAGCACGATGGTCGCCGTCCGCTCGCTCTGGACGAGGTTGCGAACCAGGAGCATGGCGATGGCCGAGATCGCCGCGGCTATTAGGGCGGCGATGACGCCGAGCACCTCCTGATCGCCAAGGGCAGCGCCCGAACTGAGCAGCGTCAGTTCCGGCCACGAGATGATCAGCACCCCGACCAGGCCGACGGCAACCGCACTCCAGCGATAGATGCGGATGGCTTCGCCGAGGAAGATCGAACTGAACACCACGACCAGCAGCGGCTGCGCGTAGTTCAGCGTGATCGCCTCCGGCAGCGGCAGCCGCGTCAGCGCGAAGAAGCCGAGCCCCATGGCACAGACACCGACGACGCCGCGCGCAATGTGGTTGAGCGGGCGCTTTGTCGAAAAGGCCGTTCCGAGTTTTCCCTGGAAGGCGAGGAAGGCGATGATCGGAAAGATGGCAAAGAAGGAGCGGAAGAAGACGATCTGGCCCGCCGGCACGGTGCCTGCCGCCTTGATGCAGGACGACATGCCGACGAAGACCGCCACCGATACGATCTTGAGCACGATCCCGGTCAGCGTGCTGTGTTCGCCGGCGTGGTCGCCGGCAGCAAGCACTGGCAAGTCCGGTTCGGCTGTCACGCCCCTTTTGCTTCCTCGATCGCCGCCCATATGCGCGCCGGCGTTGCCGGCATGTCGATATGCCTGATGCCGTAGGCGCGGTAGAGCGCGTCGGTCACCGCATTGAGCGCGGCATGCGTCGACCCGATCGTACCCGCCTTCCCGGCGCCTTTGAGGAAGGCCTGATCCTCGCGACGCAACACAGAGGCGCTCATCCCGAATTTCGGCGTGACGACGGTCATGGAAGCCTCGCGATGATGCTTGGGAAATGATCGCCTGAAATAGACGTCGCTGCAGTTTTGTCGAGGGAGCGTTTCGTGTAAAGAGCGCAGACTTCAAATTATTTGGACCAGCGGACCCGCCCGCCGCTCCCGGATCGACAGGAAAAATCAAGGAATGCGCACAGATACCGGCCAGGTCTTCAAGCTCGAAGACTATCGCCCCAGTGATTATCTCATTCCGGAAACCAGCCTGACTTTCCGCCTTTCGCCTGAAGCAGCACATGTCACCGCCGTGCTGACGGTCGAACGTCGCGACGGGATTGCGGCGTCGGTGCCACTGGTGCTGGATGGCGACGGGCTGACGCTGCGCAGCATCGCCATCGACGGCCACGAACCGAGCCCTGCGGATTTTCTCGCCACGCCCGATCAACTGACAATCATCAGCCCCCCTGCGGCAAGGCGCTTCCAGCTGAGAATTGAAACCGTGTTGGCGCCGGCGCAGAACGAAGCGCTGATGGGCCTCTATCGCTCCAGCGACGTCTATTGCACGCAATGCGAGGCCGAAGGCTTTCGCCGCATCACTTATTTCCTCGACCGTCCCGACATCCTGTCGGTCTACACGGTGCGCATCGAAGCTCAGCGCCGTGAGGCGCCGTTGCTTTTGTCCAACGGCAACCCGGTCGACGGCGGCGAGCTTGCCGCCGGCTGGCACTATGCGGTCTGGCACGATCCGTTCCCCAAGCCGTCCTATTTGTTTGCGCTGGTGGCGGGCGACCTCGGCAAGATCTCGGACAGTTTCGTTACCCTGTCTGGTCGCAAGGTCGAGCTCGGAATCTATGTCGAACCGGGCAAAGAGAGGCTCGCCGGCTACGCCATGGACGCTTTGAAACGGTCAATGAAATGGGACGAGGAGGCATTCGGCCGCGAATACGACCTCGATGTCTTCAACATCGTCGCCGTGTCCGACTTCAATATGGGCGCGATGGAGAACAAGGGTCTCAACATCTTCAACGACAAGTATGTGCTGGCCGACCAGGAAACCGCGACCGACACCGATTTCGCCAATATCGAGGCCATCATCGCGCATGAGTACTTCCACAATTGGACAGGCAATAGAATCACTTGCCGCGACTGGTTCCAGCTTTGCCTGAAGGAAGGCCTGACGGTTTTCCGCGACCACGAATTCTCCGCCGATCAGCGCTCGCGCGCCGTCAAGCGCATAGCCGAGGTTCGTACGCTACGCGCCCATCAGTTTCCCGAGGACCAAGGGCCACTGGCGCATCCGGTGCGGCCGCGCCGCTACCGCGAGATCAACAATTTCTATACGGCGACGGTCTACGAAAAGGGCTCGGAAGTCGTGCGCATGATCCATACTATCCTCGGCGCCGAGACGTTCCGCGCCGGCATGGACCTCTACTTCGAGCGTCACGACGGCCAGGCGGCGACGATCGAAGACTTCATCAAAGTGTTCGAAGACGTCTCGGGTCGCGACCTGTCGCAGTTTTCGCTGTGGTATCATCAGGCCGGTACGCCGAACCTGACCGTCAGTTCGGCGTATAATCCGGCGGCGCGGGAATTCACGCTCGAAATCGAGCAGTCAGTGCCGTCAACACCGTCGGAAAGCCGCAAGCGGCTGATGCACATTCCGCTTGCCTTCGGCCTGGTTGGCGCCGGTGGCGAGGCGATAGCCCATAGCGGCGTCGAAGGGGCGAATGTCGAGGACGGCGTCATCCATATCCGCAAGCGCCGCCATGTCGTCAGGTTTTCCGAGATTGCCGAGCGTCCGGCCATGTCGCTCAACCGTGGCTTTTCGGCGCCGGTGACGCTTTCGGTCGAGCAGCGGCCCGACGACCAGTTTTTTCTGGCTGGCCACGACAGCGACGCCTTCTCGCGCTGGCAGTCGTTCAACACGCTTTTGACCGATGCGCTGATTGCAGCCTTCCGTCAGGTCCTGGACCGCAGGCAACCCGAGTTCAGCGCCCGGCTGACCGAGCTTGCCGGCAAGATAGCCGGCGACGAAGCGCTCGAACCGGCCTATCGGGCACTGGCGCTGGCGCTGCCCGGCGAGGCCGATATCGCCCGCGACATCGGCAAGAACATCGACCCTGACGCCATTTTC
This sequence comes from Mesorhizobium sp. M1328, assembly GCF_040318075.1. Classification (NCBI taxonomy): domain Bacteria; kingdom Pseudomonadati; phylum Pseudomonadota; class Alphaproteobacteria; order Hyphomicrobiales; family Phyllobacteriaceae; genus Mesorhizobium; species Mesorhizobium sp. M1328. The sequence continues at coordinate 29,974 of NZ_JAMYLO010000007.1, forward strand.
ACGGCGCGCGAGGCGCTGACGGTTGCGATCGCCGAGGCCAACAGCGAGATATTCTCCAAACTTTACGATCGGCTCGCCGACAATGGTCCGTTCAGCCCGGATGCGGCCAGTGCCGGGCGGCGGGCGCTGCGCAATGTCCTGCTGGATTATCTCTCCTTGTTGCCGGGAGGTGCGGAACTCGCTGCCCGGCACTTCCAATCGGCGACCAACATGACGGATCGGGCCGCGGCATTGACCGTGCTTGCGCACCGTCACCACGGCTCACCTGAGGCGACAAAGGCGCTGGCCGATTTCGAGGCGAAATATGCAACCGATCCGCTGGTCATGGACAAATGGTTCCAGATCCAGGCCAGCGTGCCCGGCCCGCAAACCGTCGACGCGGTGCGCGCCTTGACCAGCCATCCGGCGTTCTCGATGGCCAACCCGAACCGGGTACGCGCGCTCATCGGCACGTTCTGCAGTGCCAACCAGACCGGCTTCCATAGCGCCGACGGCGAGGGCTACCGGCTTTTCGTCGAAACGGTGCTGCAGGTCGAAAAACGCAACCCGCAGGTGGCTGCCAGGCTGGCGACGGCGCTCAGGTCGTGGCGCTCGCTCGAACCGGTGCGGCAGGCCAAGGCAAGGGAGGCGTTGCTTTCGATCGCCAATACCGAGAAGCTGTCGGCCGATTTGCGAGACATCGTCGAGCGCACCCTCGCCTGACAACGCGCCAACTCACCACCACAATGCCATCCCGCCCGAAAACCCCGTTATTTTAGTCGATTTTTAATCTTTTTTCGCCGCGCCTCTGGACAAGACGAATCACGTTTGATTCTTTACTGACGATTCGGAAGTGCGGCGTTGCCGGATCGCCAAGCAGATTGAAAATCGGGGAGTGCCATTTATGGCGAAGGCGGACGCGTGGGGCGCGCCCGGTGGGACGGCGTTTGAGCGACGCGAGGCGCGAAGCGACGGTCTCGCAGGCAATACGCGGCTCATCGCCGAACCTGCCTACCGACGGCTGCTGGCAGCCGAGCCGCTGTTGCGGCGATCGATACCGGCCCTCATCATCATCTTTCTGTTGATCATCGCAGTGCTGCGCTTTCTGTCGCTGATGAACGAGCGCGACGAGATCGAGCGCGACGCCAAGGCGATCCTTGCGCTGGCCGCCGGCCAACTGGCCAGTTCGATCGCCGCCGACGCGACGGTGGTTTCCGCGCCCGGCGCAATCCAGGACCTGTTGGAGAGCACCGGTCGTCAGGGCGCGATGGGGCGAAGCCACGTACTGGCGATCACCGACAGCGCTTTCAAGATTATTGCCGTATCGCCGCAGTCGATGCGCTGGGAGGGGCGATCGCTCGATGGAGTCGTCCAGGGCGGGCAGCCGCTGTTCATGTTCGGCAACCGCGCCGGGGTGATGGAGGTCAGCATCGGCGGACAGGACTGGTACGCGGCAGTGAGCCTGGCGAATGGCCGAAGGGGTGCCGCAGCAGCGTTTGTGCCGCAGGAGGCAGTCTTTGACGCCTGGCGCAAGACGGTCTCGCTCAACGTCACGCTGTTCGTGCTGACGGCCGGCGTGCTGATCATCATCCTCTACGCCTATTTCGGCCAGGCGGCGCGTGCCCAGACCGCCGACCGCATCTATCTCGAAGCCCACCAGCGCATCGACATGGCGCTGGTACGCGGCCGCTGCGGTCTGTGGGATTGGGACATGGTGCGCGGCAAGATGTACTGGTCGCGCTCGATGTACGACATGCTGGGCTACGAGCCTTGCGACACGATGCTGTCGTTCGGCGAAGTCGACGAAATCATTCATCCCGAGGACGGCGATTTGTTCGAACTCGCCAGCAGGATCGTCGCACGCGAGATCGACCATATCGACCAGGTGTTCCGGATGCGCCATGCCGACGGGCAATGGGTTTGGATGCGCGCAAGAGCACAGGTTATCGATCCGGAAGCGCCGGAGATCCAGCTGATCGGCATCGCCGTCGACGTCACCGAGCAGCGGCACCTGGCGCTGCGCTCCGAAGCCGCGGACCTGCGCCTGAGGACGGCCATCGAAAACATCAACGAATCCTTCGTCTTGTGGGATTCGTCCGAGCGTCTGATCATGTGCAATTCCAAATACCAGCAGGACAACGGCCTGTCGGACCGCGACGTGATGCCGGGCGCCCCACGCGCCGTGCTGGAAGAACGCATGCTGGCCTTCGCCTCGGAGCGGCGGCTTGCCAATACCAATGGACCGCAGGGTGGCGTGACCTTCGAGCGCCAGCTTGCCGACGGCCGTTGGCTGCAGGTGAACGAGTTAAGGACAAGGGACGGCGGCACCGTCTCGGTCGGCTCCGACATCACCCAGATCAAGCTGCACCAGGAGAAGCTGGTCGACAGCGAGCGCCGGCTGATGGCGACAATCCATGACCTCAGCCTTGCCCGCCGCGCGGAAGAGGAACGGGCTCGTGAGCTCGTCGAGCTCAATCGCAAATACATGAAGGAAACCGAACGGGCCGAAGCGGCAAACCGGGCCAAATCCGAATTCCTGGCCAACATGTCGCACGAGTTGCGCACCCCGCTCAACGCGATCATCGGCTTCTCGGAACTGATGGAACGGCGACTGTTCGGGCCGCTGGGTTCGCCGCGTTACGAAGAGTATGCCACCGACATCAACGGCAGCGGCAAATATCTTCTCGGCGTCATCAACGACATCCTCGACATGTCGAAGATCGAGGCCGGCCAGTTCGCGCTGGATCAGGAAGAAATCGATCTCTGCCCGCTTATCAGGGAGACGGTTCGCGTCGTTTCTCTGCAGGCGGCGGAAAAGTCGATCACCGTCGAAACCCGCATCGCCGATTCGCTGACGCTGTTCGCCGACCGCAGGGCGATCAAGCAGATCCTCATCAACCTTCTGTCCAATGCGGTGAAGTTCACCGGGCAAGGCGGCCACATTTCGGTCAGAGCCCGCAGCATTTCCAAAGCGCTGATCCTGACGATCGAGGACAATGGCTGCGGCATCCCGAAGGCGGCGCTGAGCAAGCTCGGGCGGCCATTCGAACAGGTGCAAAACCAGTTCTCCAAGAGCCATGCCGGCTCCGGCCTCGGACTCGCCATCTCGCGCTCGCTGGCCGAGCTTCAGGGTGGCGCGTTGAAGATCCGCTCGACCGAAAGCGTCGGCACGATCGTCTCGGTACGCATCCCGATCAAGAAAGCCGCGCAGGCGGTCAGGGCCGCTGCCTGAACGACAAAATAAGTCTCCGGCGGCTCGCGGCGCCGGAGCAGTTTTCAAATTCTCACTGCATGCCGTCAGCGCCATCATTGCCCTCGCCGTCCCATTGGCGGTGACGGCCGGGAACCTTCGGCAGTTCGTTCTTCTCGATCTTACCGTCATTGTCGCGGTCGAGCATGGCGAAGACCTTCTTCTGACGGCTGGCGATGTCGTCGGCGGTCAGCGTGCCGTCGCCCTTGGTGTCGTAACGGGCGATGATGCGCCTGGCCATCTGCTCGAAGCGCGCCTTCTCCAGTGCGTCGGCGAGCTGTGCCACGGTCAGCTTGCCGCCATTGTCGGCGACCATCTTCTTCAGCCGCACGTTCATGGCGTCGGAGAATTGGTCGAAGGTGATGGTGCCGTCATTGTCCTTCATGACCTTGCCGAGGCGCATCATCATGCCGTCGCGCGGCCCGGCGCCGGACTGCTCGTCTGCATAGGCTGCGGTGCCGACGGCGCCGGCCAGGGCTGCGAATACGAGTGCAAGTCTGGTTGTCTTTCTCATGGTCTTCTCCTGTTGCATCGTCACCCCGATGCTAGAGCGGCGGACCTTCAATCCCCCGCTCTACCTCTTTGATTGAACATCGGAACCTCCCAAAAACAGGTCGCAATTTGGGGTCCGATGCTCTCGCCCGTACGGCTGGTTGCCGTCACGGTTGTTTGGCACGAAGCAGAAGGTCGAAATCCTTTCTGGCCTTCTGCGACGTCTCGTTGAGATGCGCTTCAAGGACCCCGAAATCCGGCAGGTCGGTGACCGCCAGAAGCAGATCCGAAAGCCCTGGCGGAACGTCGTCGCGTTCGAACGCGCCGGTGAGGCAAAGCCGTATCATCTGGGTCAGCGCCAGATAGAGCGAATAGGCATCCACCAATTCCTGCCTGACCTGGGCGCTGGCGAAATCCGGCGCCAGGCGCGACAGGACCTCAGCCGTGCCGGTGGCCCTGCGGCCTGCCTCGATCTTTCCCGTGATCAGAGCAACCTGGGCAATGAATTCGAGATCGATGAGGCCGCCCGGGATCAGCTTGATGTCCCAGGGATCGCGCGGCGGCTTCTCCTTGTCGACCATGGCGCGCATCTCGGATGCCTCGGCCATCACCTTGGCTGGATCGCGCGGCAGAGCGAGCACTGCGGCAACCTCTCCCTCGACCTCGCGGCAGAGCTCGGCATCGCCGCCGATCGTGCGGGCGCGCGCCAGCGCCATGTGCTCCCATGTCCAGGCGTCCTGGCGCTGATACTTCTTGAAGGCGTCGACATGCGTGGCCACCGGCCCCTTGTTGCCGGACGGCCGCAGGCGAAGGTCGAGCTCGTAGAGCACGCCCTCGGCGGTCGGCGCGGAAACGGCGGCGATCAGCCGCTGCGTCAGCCGGCTGTAGTAATGCGACGGGGCAAGCGGCTTGTCGCCGTCGGACTCCTCCGCATCGGCGTCGTGATCGTAGAGCAGGATGAGGTCGACGTCGGAGCCCGCCGTCAGTTCGCGGCTGCCGAGCTTGCCCATGCCGAGCAGCGCGACCCGGCCGCCGGCAATATAGCCATGACGCAAAGCGAATTCCGCCATCACCGCCTGCAATGCCGCCTCGATGGTCAGATCGGCGAGATCGGAAAAAGCGCGGCCGGCGCGCGGCGGGTCGATCGACCCGGCAAGCAGCCTGACGCCGATCAGGAATTTTTGCTCCGAAGCAAAGATGCGCAGCCGGTCGAGCACGTCTTCATAGGCTCTGTCGCCTTCGAGGAAGGCGGCAAGGCGCGCCGACAGATAGGCGCGGTTTGGCAGTTCGCTCAGCAGCGCCGGATCGAGCAGCCCATCGAAGACATGCGGCCGGCGCGTGATGATGGCGGCCAGCCGCGGTGCCGCGCCCATGATAGTCGCCATCAGCTTCAGCAAAGCCGGATTCGACTGCAGCAGCGAAAACAGCTGGATGCCGGCAGGCAGGCCGGCAAGGAATTCGTCGAAGCGGATCACCGCCTCGTCCGCCCGCCGCGTCTGGCCGAAGGCTTGCAGCAGCGCCGGCGTCAGTTCCGTCAGCCGCTCGCGCGCCTCCGCCGACCGGGTGACGCGGTAGCGGCCGAAGTGCCAGCCGCGGATAACCCGGCAGATGTCGCTCGGCCGCTGGAAGCCGAGCCGCTGCAAGGTCTGCAGGGTATCGGGATCGTCGACGTCGCCGGTAAAGACCAGATTGCCGATGCCGGCCGAAAGCTCCGGCGCGGTCTCGAACAGCGCTGCATAGTGGCGCTCGACCTGGTGCAGCGCCGCGCGGAACGTTTCGGCAAAGCCTACCGCATCGGCAAAGCCTAGCATGCGGGCGACGCGCTCCAGCCCCTCTTCGTCCTCCGGCAGGATATGCGTCTGCTGGTCGGCAACCATCTGGATGGCGTGTTCGACGCGGCGCAGGAACCAGTATTGCCTGGTGAGCGCATCGCGCGCGTCGGCGGTGATCCAGCCGCGCGCGGCGAGCTCGCCGAGCATCGGCACGGTCTCGCGGCCGCGCAGTTCGGGAAAGCGGCCGCCGGCGATGAGCTGCTGGGTCTGGACGAAGAACTCGATCTCGCGGATGCCGCCGCGACCGAGCTTGACGTTGTGGCCTTTGACCGCGACCTCGCCATGGCCCTTGTGGGCGTGGATCTGCCGCTTGATCGAATGGACGTCGGCAATCGCCGCATAGTCCATGTATTTGCGCCAGATATAGGGCTGCAGTTCCTTTAGGAACACGGCGCCGGCGGCAACATCGCCGGCCACCGGGCGCGCCTTGATCATGGCGGCGCGCTCCCAGTTCTGGCCGCGCGCCTCATAGTAGCGCAGCGCCGCCTCGACCGGGATCGCCAGCGGCGTCGAGCCGGGGTCGGGACGAAGCCTGAGATCGGTGCGGAAGACGTAACCGTGCTCGGTGCGGTCCTGGAGAATGCGGACCAGCCGGCGGGTCAGGCGCGAAAACAGCTCGGTTGCATCGAGCGGATCGACGAGAGCTGGCGCATCGGGGTCGAAGAAGACGACGAGGTCGATGTCGGAGGAAAAGTTCAGCTCATGCGCGCCGAGCTTGCCCATGCCGAGCAGGATCCAGCCCGAGCGTCGCGCCGGATTTTTGGCATCCGGCAATCGGAGCTTGCCTTGCTCATGCGCGTCGCGGAGCAGGAAATCGACGGCCGCACGCGTGCAGGCGTCGGCAAGGTCGCTCAGTCGCCTCACCGTCAGCGAGGTCTCGGCCTCGCCGGCGAGATCGGCCAAGGCGATCAGGAAATGCGCCTCCGCCTTGCATTGGCGCAGCTCCATCATCAGGCTGCTTTCGGAGACGGCCTCTACGCGTGCTGCCTTGTCGACCGCGGCGCCGATCGATGACAGCCGCGCCTCGATGGTCCCGTCGAAAAGCGCATCGAGTATCCGCGGCCGGCGGCGCGCGGTATCGCGCAGGAACGGCGATAGGTCGAACACGGCGGCGAGGAAATCCTGGACGACCCCCTTGCCGGCGAGAAATTTCGCCAGTCGCGGCAGTTCTTTTTGCCGCGCGGCGTCGGCGATCTCCGACAATTCCTGCCTGGCGCGGCTTGCATCCAGCGGAACGAGCTTTATCGCCGGCTTCAACAACCAGTCCGTTTCGAGGCGTCGCACTGCCATCCTCGCTACCATCAGCGATCCTCCCGCCCGGGAAAACTCATGACGACCGACAATCCGGGATTGCCGGGCAGAAGCTCAAGCCGTCCATTGTGGAATGTCATGATCGCCTTGGTGAGGCTCAAGCCAAGGCCGGAACCCGGCTGCGAGCGGCTCTTTTCCAGCCGCACGAAACGCTCGGTCACCCTGGCGCGGTCGACATCGTCGGGAATACCCTGGCCGTTGTCGGACACGGCAAGCCTGATCTCGCTACCGACACGCTCCAGCGTCACGCGAACCGTAGGCCTGGAGGTCGAGTCGGTCGAATATTTGATCGCGTTGTCGACGATGTTGGACAACGCCTGGCCGATCAGCTCGCGATTGCCGTTGACGACGAAGGAACCTTGCACCGAAGTTTCGAGCGTCACGCCCGCCTCCTCCGCCACCGGCTCGTAGAGTTCGACAACGTCGTGCACGGCAGCGGCCAGATCGACCCTGGTGGTGCTTTCGGAGGAATAGCCGGCCTCCAGCCGCGAGATCATCAGGATGGCGTTGAAGGTCTTTATCAGCTGATCGGATTCGGCGATCGTTCCTTCCAGCGCCTGCCCGTAGTCGCTGGTATTGTGCTTGCCGGAAAGCGTCGCCTCGGCGCGATTGCGCAGCCTGGTCAGCGGCGTTTTCAGGTCGTGGGCGATGTTGTCGGAGACCTGCTTCAGGCCCTCGTTCAGCGTGGCGATCCGGGCCAGCATGGAATTGAGGTTTTCCGATAGCCGGTCGAACTCGTCGCCGGCGCCGGTGACCGGCAGCCGGCCGGAAAGATCGCCACCCATGATGCGGCGGCTCGCCTCCGACACGCTGTCGATGCGCTTCAGCGCCGCGCGCCCGACGAAGAACCAGATCAGCAGCCCGCCGACGCCCATCATGCCGAGCGCCAGCATCAGAGCGCGGCGAATGACGGCGCGGAAGCGCTCCGGCTCGCCGAGGTCGCGGCCGACCAGCATGATCATCTGGTTGGGCAGGCGCAGCACCAGGGCAATGGCGTTATGGCCCTTCTCGCCTTCGGCCTGTACTTCGCTCTGGGCGGGCTCGTTCGGGTCGGAGACCGGGTTGCGCTGCCGCTCGAGCTCGCCCTCGCCGAAGCGGCGGTAGGAGAACGGTTCGGTGGTCCAGCCCTCGGCCTCGATCACGCCCGGCTGGAGGCTCTGCACGTTGCCGGTCAGGATCTGGCCGTTGGCATCGGCGATCAGATAGAGATTGGCGCCGGGCTGGCGGGAGCGCTGCTCGACGACGCGGACGAGCACCGGCAGGCCGCCGCGCTGATAGGCTCGGGCCAGGCCGAGCACCTCGTCGTTGATCGTCTCCTGCGTCTGGGCAGTCAGCATGCGCGCCGAGAGCGAGGTCATGTACAAGACCAGCAACACCGCACACAGCGCAAAAAGCAGAAGATAAAGCGCTGAAAGCCGCGCTGCCGTCGTCCTCATGATGGCCGGCACGGAAAGAGCCATGGGGTTCTAGCCGCTTTTCAGCATATAGCCGGCGCCGCGAACCGTGTGCAGGATCGGCTTGTCGAAGCCCTTCTCGATCTTGCCTCGCAGCCGCGAGATATGAACGTCGATGACGTTGGTCTGCGGATCGAAATGGTAGTCCCAGACGTTCTCGAGCAGCATGGTGCGCGTCACCACCTGGCCGGCATGGCGCATCAAATATTCGAGCAGGCGGAACTCACGCGGCTGCAGCGTTATCTCACGCCCGGCGCGCCGCACCGAGTGCGACAGCCGGTCGAGTTCGAGATCGCCGACCCGGTAGACGGTTTCGGCCTCCCTGGCGCTGGCGCGGCGGTTCAGCACCTCGACGCGGGCGAGCAGTTCGGAAAAGGCGTAGGGTTTGGTCAGATAGTCGTCGCCGCCGGCGCGCAGACCGGTGACCCGGTCGTCGACTTCGCCGAGCGCCGACAGGATCAGCACGGGCGTCGTATTGCCCCGGGACCTGAGCCCGGCAATGACGGACAGGCCGTCGCGGCGCGGCATCATGCGGTCGACGACCATGACGTCATAGTCGCCGGAATCGGCGAGCGCGAAGCCGGTTTCGCCGTCGCCGGCGACATGGGCGGTATGGCCGGCCTCGGCGAACGCCTTCTGCAGGTAGTCGGCTGCCTCGCGATCGTCTTCTATGACGAGAATCTTCATAGAACCGTTATACGCGATTTCGCTGGAAGATTGAGTGGCCGGCATATGCATCGTGGCCTCCTCCATGACGTATCGCGAACAAAGTGATTCAGGGATACCCGCTAAGTCTTTGTTTTAGCATGCCGTAGCCTAAAGCCGCTTCACGCTTTGAGCGGCATGTTCGAGCGGCAGCGGGCGATGGGAAGCCCGCTGCCGCTGGGGCGGAACACGATGACTGACTAAACGTATTCAGGCCCCGTGCTTTCCCGTGCGGCGGCTCGGGGGTATTGAAAACCGCCGCACCGGAAAAGTCGAAGCGGTCGTCAGCCCTTGGCGACAGGCAGTGCGACGAAGCGGTTGCTGTCGTCGCGGGTGATCTGCATCAGCACCGCCTTGCGGCCGGACTTCACCGCGTCGGCCATCGCCTTGTCGACGTCGCCGGTGCCGCTCACTTCCGTCGAATTGACGGAGGTGATGACGTCGCCGGGCTGGATGCCGCGATCGGCGGCATCGCTGTCGGGGTCGACATCGGTCACCACAAGGCCCTTGCCATTGTCGGACTTGGTGACGGTCAGGCCGAGATCGGCGAGCGTGTCGGTCTTCGGCGCGGGGGCAGGCTGCTGGTCGGCCGAGGCCTGGTTGTCGCTCGACGGCAGCTTGCCGAGATCGACCTTGACCGCCTCGCTCTTGCCGTTGCGCCACACCGTGACGTCGACCGATTTGCCGGGCGGGTAAGCGCCGATCAGACGGGCGAGCTCCTTCGGCGAAGCAACGTCCTTGCCGTCCACCTGGGTGATCACGTCACCGGCGGTAATGCCGGCCTTCTTGCCGGGACCGTTGTCCTGCGCGCTGGCAACGAGCGCGCCCTTGCCGGATCCAAGGCCAAGCGATTCGGCGATTTCGGAGGTGACCGGCTGGATTTCGACGCCGAGCCAGCCGCGTTGCACGGTGCCGTTCTTCATCAGATCCTGTACGACCTGCTTGGCGGTCGAAGCGGGAATGTCGAAGGCAATGCCGACGCTGCCGCCCGACGGCGAGAAGATCGCGGTGTTGATGCCGACGACCTGGCCGTTGAGGTTGAAGGTCGGGCCGCCCGAATTGCCGCGGTTCACCGAGGCATCGATCTGGATGAAGTCGTCATAGGGACCGGCGCCGATATCGCGGCCGCGGGCCGAAACGATGCCTGCGGTAACCGTGCCGCCGAGGCCGAACGGATTGCCGACAGCCACCACCCAGTCGCCGACGCGAACCTTGGAATCATCGGCGAAGTCGACATAGGTGAACTTGCTGCCGTCATCGACCTTGAGCACGGCAAGATCGGTGCGCGGATCGGTGCCGATCAGCTTGGCGTCGAGTTCCTTGCCGTCATTGGTCACCACAGTGAAGGCGGTGCCCTCCTCGACGACATGGTTGTTGGTGACGAGATAGCCGTCATCGGAGATGAAGAAGCCCGACCCTTGCGCCACCGGCCGCGGCTGGTCGTTGTTGCGGTCACGGTGTCCAAAACGGCGCATTCCGTTCGGACCCTGATCGCCGCCCTGATCGCCAAAGCCGCGGAATTCGCGGAAGAACCGGCGCAGCTGCGGATTGTCGGGAAGATTGCCTAGGCCGTCCTCGTCGTCCATCTGGCCGGAACCGTCATCGGCCGTCGACTGGATCTTGGCCTTGACGCGCACGCTGACGACCGCCGGCGAAACACGCTCGACCACATCGGCGAAGCTCGGGACCTGCGGTGCCTCGACACGCACGGCGTCGGCCAGAACCGGGGCTGTCCCGGTGGCAACAGCACCGAAGCCGATCGCGCCGGCAATGGCCAGGGATGCGGCCGCGGCCAGCAGGCGTTTGCGCGTGCGAAGATATGAATTGGGGGCAACATTCATGGTTCTCGTATCCTCTTTTCAAGGGACGCCCCTTGATTGGCATCCTCGACAAAGGAAATAGAGAGCCGCACATTACGGCGCCATTTCCGGTACATGAAACTTTCGTAATGTATCGATCAATCGCGGCGGAGCATCTTGTCCAGCGCCGCCTGTTCCTCGGCAGTTAATGCAGCGGTCGCGGTCGAGCGGCGCGAGCGGGCGGCCAGCAGGATGAATGTCCCGCCAACGAGCAGTAGAAGAACTGGCGTCCCCCAGAGCAAGACATTGCGCAGATTGAAGCGTGGCTTCAGCAGCACAAATTCGCCGTAGCGCGAAACGACATAGTCCATCACCTGCCGGTCGGTGTCGCCGGCGACGAGGCGCTGGCGCACAAGGATGCGCAGGTCACGGGCGAGGTCGGCATCGGACTCGTCGATCGACTGGTTCTGGCAGACCATACAGCGCAGGCCTTCCGACAAAGCGCGCGCCCGTGCCTCGAGCGCCGGGTCGGCGAGCACCTCGTCGGGCTTGACCGCCTGCGCGGCGCCGGCGAACACCAGTGCCAGCAGCAGGACCAGCGAGGCCAGCGTGACCCTTTGGCTCATGGCGGGCTCGCCGATGGCACGGCGGCCGCCGGCTTGCGGCGTGACGGCGCGCCGACGCGCAGGCGGCGGTCGAGCAGCGACATCGCCGCCCCCGCCATCATCACCAGTCCGCCGCCCCAGATCAGCGTAACCAGCGGCTTCCACCACAGACGAACGACGACGGAGCCATCGCTGCCCTCGTCGCCAAGCGAGAGATAGAGCTGGCTGAAGCCGATCGTCCTGATGCCGGATTCGGTCGTGGTCATCTGGCGCACCGGATATGAGCGCTTGGCCGAGGTGATCTCGCCGTCGACGCTGCCGTCGGCGCCAAGCAGGGCGAAGCGGCCGCGATCCTCGCTGTAGTTAGGCCCCTGGGCCGGGTAGAGCCCCTCGAAGCGCAGCTTGTGGCCGGACAGTTCGACGGTCTCGCCGGCCTGCATCGACAGGATTTTTTCGGTGCCGAAGCAAAGCGTGCCGACAATGCCGAGCGTCGTCAGGCCGAGGCCGAGATGCGCAAGTGCTGTGCCGAAGACCGAGCGCGGCAGGCCGGCGAAGCGCCTGAGCATGGTGGCGGGCGCGACAGTGCCGAAGCCGGATTTGACGGCGAGATCGGTGAGCGCGCCGCAGATCAGCCAGAAGGCAAGGCCGACACCGAGTGCCGCCAACACCGAAGCGCCATCGATGAACAGGGCCGTCACCAGCACGACGAGCAGCGCCGCCGCGAAAGCCGCCATCAGGCGCTGGGCGACCGCGAAAATGTCGCCGCGCTTCCAGGCGAGCAGCGGCCCGAACGGCACGACGACCAGCAGCGGCACCATCAGCGGGCCGAATGTCAGGTTGAAGAACGGCGCGCCGACCGAGATCTTGTCGGCAGACAGGGCTTCAACGACGAGCGGGTAGAGCGTGCCGACCAGCACGGTGGCAGTGGCGGTGGTCAGGAACAGATTGTTGAGGACCAGCGCGCCTTCGCGCGAGATCGGGTGAAACAGGCCGCCGGCCGTCAGCCGGGAGGCGCGCAAGGCAAACAGCGCCAGCGAGCCGCCGATGAACAGCGTCAGGATGCAGAGGATGAAAACGCCACGCGTCGGATCGGTGGCGAATGCGTGCACCGAGGTCAGCACGCCGGAACGCACCAGGAAGGTGCCGAGCAGCGACAGCGAGAACGTCAGGATCGCCAGAAGCAGCGTCCAGATCTTCAGCGCCGAACGCTTTTCCATGACGATCGCCGAATGCAGCAGCGCCGTGCCCGCCAGCCACGGCATGAAGGATGCGTTCTCGACCGGGTCCCAGAACCAGAAGCCGCCCCAGCCGAGCTCGTAGTAGGCCCAGTAGGAGCCCATGGCGATGCCGCCGGTGAGGAACATCCAGGCAACCAATGTCCACGGCCTTACCCAGCGCGCCCACGAAGCGTCGATGCGGCCCTCGATGAGGGCAGCGACCGAGAAGGAAAAGCAGATCGAGAAACCGACATAGCCGAGATAGAGCAGCGGCGGATGGATGGCGAGGCCGAGGTCCTGCAGGATCGGGTTGAGGTCGCGTCCCTCGATAGGCGCCGGATTGAGCCTGACGAACGGGTTCGACGTCGTCAGGATGAACAGGAAGAAAGTGGCGCCGATCGCTCCCTGCACGGCAAGCACATTGGCCCGGAGCGTCGCCGGAAGATTGCCGCCGAAGACGGCGACGAGCGCGCCGAAGAAGGTCAGGATCAGCACCCAGAGCAGCATCGAGCCTTCATGATTGCCCCAGGTTCCTGTGATCTTGTAGATCAGCGGCTGCAGCGAATGCGAGTTCTCCCAGACGCTCTCAACCGAAAAATCGGAGCCTGCATAGGCGGTTGCCAGCGCCACGAAAGACAGCGCCGTCAAGGCAAAGCCGGTCAGCGCGGCCGGTGCGCCGACGGCCATCATCTTATGGTTGCCGGTGCGCGCACCAAACAGCGGCACCATCGTCTGCACCAGGGCCAGCGCAAACGCCAGGACCAGGGCGAAATGTCCGGTTTCAACCATTGTAGCCGCGCTCGCTAGGTTTTGCCGCAGGTTCTTGCCGCAAAACCGTGGAACACTTTTGCGGAACCTTTCTACTCACTCTTGCTCTCCTTCCATACGCCCTTGGCCTTGAGGCCGTCGGCCACTTCCTTGGGCATATAGGTCTCGTCATGCTTGGCCAGCACGCTGTCGGCGACAAAGACCCCGTCAGGGCCGAACGAGCCTTCGGTGATCACGCCCTGCCCTTCCCGGAAAAGGTCGGGAAGAATGCCGGTATAGGTAACCTTGACGTCCTCCTGGTTGTCGGTCACCGAAAAGGCGACGGTGGCGCCTTGGCTACGCTCTACTGTGCCTTTTTCGACGAGTCCGCCGAGCCTGATGCGCTGGCCCGGCTGAAGGCTGGCGGTGGCCAGATCGGCCGGCATGTAGAAATAGGAGGCCTTCTGGCCAAGCGCATAGAACGTCAGCCCGGTTGCAACACCGAGAAACGCCAGCCCTGCGGCGATCACCGACAGTCGTTTCTGCTTGCGCGTCATCGTCTACTCCGTCGCCGTCACGCCGAGCGAGGCAGCAAAGGCGGTGAATTTCCTGGCCTGGTCACTGTCCGCGCCAAAGACGGCGATACCGCGATTGAGCGCGTCACGCGCCTGATCTGTCTTGCCCAGCACGGCATAGGAACGAACGAGCTGCATCCACCCTTCCTCGTCGCGCGGATTTTGCCGAAGCTTTTCGTCGAGGCCGGCAACCATGGTGCTGATCATGGCTTGCCGGTCCTGCGGCGACATCGAGGAAGCAGCATCGATATCCTCGGCGCTCGGCCCTTTCGCAGGCGTTTCCGAAGCGACGCTGCGGGCGGCGGATTCGGCCAGCGCCTGCTCGACGGCGCCGCGCCACGGCGAGCCCTGCTGCAAGGCGGCAAGCATCTTTTGCCAGGCCGCCGTGGCTTCAGCTATGCGGCCTTCCTGTGCCATGCCCATGGCGAGATAGAACGAGGCCTTCGGATTGGCCGGATCAAGCTTCAACGCCGCCTCGAAAGCCGCCTGCGCTTCGGCCGAGACAATGCCGCCGGCCGCATTGGCGATCGCCTCGCCAAGACCCGCCTGACGGGCAGCGCTGTCGCCGTCGAGGCGGATGGCGTTGCGATAAGCGGTCACCGCATCGGCGTATCGCTGCATGCGCTGATAGACCGGCGCCAGCACGTCCCAGCCACGGCCATCGGATGGGTTGGCCGCCAGGTGCGCTTCGGCGCGGGCTATCAGCTCGTCGACCGAGCTGTCGGCGGGGTTCTTGGCCAGGCGTTCGCTGAGTGGCTGCGACGGCAGGTCGGGTGACCCGAGCTGGCCATAGAGGCCCCAGCTGACCAGCGGAACAACCAGCACGGCAGCCGTCGCCACCAGCCTTGTCGACCGCGACGGCTGCGTCGCCGTCTCGTCGGCCTGGCCGGCATCGCTCAGGCGAAGGATGCGGCGGGCGATTTCGGCGCGCGCCTCTTCGGCCTCCATTGGCTGGATCAGGCCACGCGCCATATCGCGGTCAAGCTCGGCCAGCTGGTCGCGATAGACTTCAAGGTCGTGATCGCTAGCAGCGGACGCGTTCTTCGAGCCGCCGGCCAACGGCAGCAGCACCGCCAGGCTTGCGCCCAGCGTCAGGATTGCGGCTATGACCCAGAACAGCATGGCTCTTCCAATAGAACGAGACCCTTGCCCTGCCAACACAAGCGTGCTGCGACGCTTTGGCGGGGCCGCTCCGATCGATAATGCATGTCGCGCAAAAGTGTGCAGCGGTTTTGCGATAACGACCATGCATCAAAACAAGAACCTAAAGCGCGTCGCATGAGGCCGGTCGAACGCGACGCGCTTTAGTGCCGGACCGGAATCGGCGGATCGACGGCCGGGCCAGCTACGTCAGCGGCGTCCAGCTGCCGTCGGCATTGCGGCAGGCCGTCCCGCGCGCGGTGGCGCCGGCGGTGCCGGTAAACACCGTATGGGTGTATTGCCGGCAGTCCTGTGAGCCGACGCGATAGGGCTGGGCGGCGACCACTTCGCCGCGATGGGCCGAACTGTCGCTCTTCCAAGCCACTTTCTGGCCGCTCGCCGTGTATTCAAGCGCCTTGTATTCCGCCTCGAGCGCGCTGCGCTTCTCGGTCTCGCTCAGGCCGGCGCCGATAGAGCCGCCGACGAGGCCGCCGCCCATGGCGGAGATGATCGTCGTCGCCACCTTGGCGCCGCTGGGAGGCGTGGCGGCCGGCGTCACCGTAACGGCCTGGCCCTTGCCGAGCGTCGTACAGCCGGAAACGGCGAGCAGGGCGGAAACGAGCGCGACGCGAATCTTCATGCCAATACCGGCTTTCTTGAGCTGGACCGCCGCGCTGTCAGCAGGCTGACGCGGCCATAATGTCGATGTTTGTCGGAAATTTGGCCGCAGCCGGCCACCTGGAGAAGCATTACTGAAGGCTCCGCAACCGAACCATCGCCTTCAATCCACCCATGACGGATCGTTCCAGCGCCAGAACGCCTCCATACTCGTTGATAAGGTCGGCGACAATGGCAAGTCCGAGCCCGCTGCCCGGTTTTGTCTCGTCGAGACGCCGTCCGCGCTGCAATACCTCGCGCGCCTTGTCGTCGGGAATGCCGGGGCCGTCATCCTCGATGCTAATCTCGAACAGACTGGCCGCACCTTCCTCGCCGGCAACGGGCTTGACGGAAACGGCGACCGCGCTCCTTGCCCATTTCATCGCATTGTCGAGCAGATTGCCGAGCAGCTCCTCCAGATCCTCGCGTTCGCCGGCAAAAACGATGTCGGTGGCCGGCAGTGAGAGCGAAAGCGTCGTCTGCGGGTTGAGCTTCTGCAGCACCCGCACCATGCGCTGGACCAGCGGTGTCACCGGCGTACGGTAGACGACGCTGTCGCGCTGCGCAGCGACGCGGGCACGTTGCAGATAGTGATCCACCTGCTTCTGCATGGAAGCGGCCTGCTCGGCGATCAGCTGGCCTTTGGCGCCACCCAGCGCCCGCCCCTCGTTGAGCAGCACGGCAAGCGGCGTCTTCAGCGAGTGCGCCAGGTTGCCGACCTGCGTGCGCGACCGCTCGACGATACGCCTGTTGTTCTCGATCAGCGCATTGGTCTCGTTGGCGAGCGGTTCGATCTCGGCCGGGAAACGGCCGTCGAGGCGTTGCGCGGTTCCTTCGCGCACCATGGCAAGCGCATTCCTGACCCGGCGCAATGGCTGCAGGCCGAGCAGGATGGCAATCGCATTGATGGCGATCATGCCGACGCCGAACAGCGACAGATAGGTCAAAAGGCGCCGCTGGAAGGTGGCGATTTCCTGCTCGAGCTCGGTCTGGTTGCCCATGACGCGGAAGCGCGCGGCGCGGTTTTTCGCATCGAGGACGAACTCGCTCTCGAACACCTCGAGTTGTTCGCCTTCGATGCCGTCCGCTGAATAGCTACGCTGGAAGCTGGCATTGAAGGGCACCTCGGCAACGCTTGGCGACGGGATCACCTTGGTCATCGACGACGAATGGAGATCGCCGTGCACGCCTTCCGAGGCAGGCTCGACCGACCAGTACCAGCCGGAATTCGGCTCCGAGAACCGCAAATCGCCAAGGTCGGGGGCGCCCGTCAACTGGCCGCTTTCGGAAACGCCGACCGAGCCGATCAGGTTGAACAGATGCGCCGAAAGCAGGCTGTCGAAACCGCGCTCGCTGGCCTGGCGATAGAGCGTGGTGATCAAGGTGAAGATGACGACCAGAGTGAGGATCGCCCAGACCGTGGAAAAGGCGATGACGCGAAACGCCACCGAACGCGGCCATGACCGCAGCGACGGCGTGTTCGAGACGGCGGGTTTTGTAGGCAGCGGTTCCGCGTTACGCCTCCGGCTTACGCATGCGGTAGCCCATGCCGCGAACGGTTTCGATCATGTCGATGCCCATCTTCTTGCGAAGCCGTCCGACAAAGACCTCGATCGTGTTGGAATCGCGGTCGAAATCCTGGTCGTAGAGATGCTCGACCAGTTCGGTCCGGGACACCACCTCGCCCATATGGTGCATGAGGTAGGCAAGCAAGCGGAATTCGTGCGAGGTCAGCTTCAGCGGCACGCCGTCGACGTCGGCCTTGGAGGCCTTGGTGTCGAGACGCAGCGGCCCGCAGGTCAGCTCGGACGAGGCATGCCCGGCGGCACGCCGGATCAAGGCCCGTACTCTGGCCAGGATTTCCTCGATGTGGAAAGGTTTGGTGACGTAGTCGTCGGCGCCGGCGTCGATGCCGGCAACCTTGTCGCTCCAGCGGTCGCGTGCCGTCAGGATCAGTACCGGCATCTTGCGGCCGCCGCGCCGCCAGCGCTCGACCACGCTGATGCCGTCCATCTGCGGCAGGCCGATGTCGAGCACTACGGCATCGTAGGGCTCGGTGTCGCCGAGAAAGTGCCCTTCCTCGCCGTCGAAAGCGCGGTCGACGACATAGCCGGCATCGACCAGCGCGTCGCCGATCTGCCGGTTGAGATCCTTGTCATCTTCGACGACGAGTACGCGCATGCGGAAGGCCTGTTGAAGCTGTTCAGATATAGGCCGATTCCGGCAGACTGGGAAACGGCACGGTTCAGTTCAGCGGAACGACGATCTCCGAGCGACGGGGACGCTGCCCGTCCTTGCCCGGAACGAGCACGACGATGACGCAGACCGGCTGGCCGCCGCGTGTCGACTGCGAGGCCTTGGCCAAGGTGCCGCCATTCTGCTCTGCCACCTGCTGGCCGATCGCGTAGCAGTCGGACGCGGCGAGGACGACCGGCTGGGGCTGCTCGGGCGCGACAGCGGGGATCGCCATCGCTTGCGACGCAAGCAGACCGGCGACTGAGAGCGCCAGTGCCGCGGTCCGGAAGTGGGAGCGAAGGGTTTTCATGGCCAGCGTTCTAACGCGCCGGTGCTGAACGTGATATGAACGGTGAACGCTTGAATGCATGCCCGCCACACCCCTGAAGCGCGAGATTACCGGATTGCCATTTCGCCGCCCGGCCCGCGAAATCGCCAATGTTTAACCTAGCCCTCCAATCCTTCGCCGACAACCGGCATCATCTGGCGGGCAGGATCATTTGGGAGGACGAAGCATCCGGCCCAAGGCAACCGATGGCAGTTCAGGCGAACCGAACCTGAAAACAAAAAACCCGCCTCGGGGCGGGTCGCTGGGGCCAATCAGCACCATATCCAAATTAGTAGCATAGCTGCCGGCACAAAGCAAGAACAAAATTGCCCGATTTTGCGGAAAGTGCCCGGTGGTCAGCCCTCGTCCTTGATCTCGGCGCGGAAGCGCAGCAGCCCGTGATGGGCCGAAAGGTCCTCGTCGTAGCGGGCTTCGGCGAATTCGAGCTTGAGATGGACGCGGCGATGCTCGCCAAGCGAGAGCGCCGCATCTCGTAGGCGGGTGCTGACCAGGTCCATGATGTCGTTGGTTTCGTTGCTGGCCTCGGATTTCGACCAGACATGCAACGTCAGCAACTGTTCGGCGTCGTTCTCCATCCCCGTCGCCCAGTCGTAGACGCTGGTGCGACCGAAGGTCATGTGGGGTAACGCAACATTTTCCGGCGCATGGTCGAACAATCTTGCATCGCCCAGTGCCGCCGACAGGTCGGGATCGCCGTTCACTGCCTCGAATATGGCCCTCTGCAATTCGACGGCCGGCGCGGTCATTGTCTTGCCCCTCGCCCGTCGCGTCGACCTCCCGGCTGCGTAGCTGCGTTGCATGACGGCATCCCGGCAAAGCGCGAATCAGCGCGTCTCATGCGGATTATGAACCTTCATGATCTCGGAAATAAGCCCTGCTCCTGCAACCCGCGACGTTTCGCGTCACGAACGCCCTTGAGGGCAATGCCAACTGGCGAATTCATTTGGCATGCAGGGAGTTCGAAGAACGATGCTATGAAGATGTCTGGTTTCCAAACATTCGAGGTCGTTTTCGTGCGCGAGCCATCGCTGCTGCCTGTTTTCGGAAAGCTTGGAGCCAGGGCGCGGCCGGTCGCGATCGCGGCGCCGACCATGTCGATGACCATCAAGAATTTGGTCAACCGCACTCGGGAGCTGCTCTCGGCGCACGGTAGCCTGGCCCTGAAGCTGTCCGTCGTTTTGTGGACGGTGCTTGTCCTGGCGGCAGTATTCTTCGTCGCCCAAGCCTGACCGAGCGACATTCATCGATCGGGCGGAAACTAAAGGACGCCAAGATGGCAAACCGCTACGCGCTGCGTATGGAACGTCCTCACAGCTGGACCGTCTTCGACGTCTTCACCGGCCAGCGGGTCGAGCTCAAGCAGCAACCCATGGTCGGCATGAACACGCGCGATGCGGGCGCGATGGTCGATCGGCTGAACAGTCGTGACATCGCGGCGGGCGAAGGCGGACCGGAAGCCCCAAGAAAGCGTCTTGTGAACGGATCGCTACGGATCTAGCGAAAATCGGCCGCAGTCAGCACATATATGCTCCTGCGGGTGCGGGCATAGGCATTCCTGGCGACATCGTGGATTGAGCTGGAAGCCGTGTCGAAGGCCGCCAGATAGGTAGCTTCCGAGGCCGCCGTTCCCGGCTGCACTTTGGAGATGGCATCGGTTGCGACAGAGAACGAAATCTGGAACATGCCGTCATGGCCGACGAAGCGGATGCGTTTGCTTGCCTCGTCGTAGCTGCGGCTGGGATTGGGAAATGTCAGGCTCATGATTTGGCCTCCGTCGATGCGGATACGGCCTGCTTGACTGTCCGCGCCGCCCGCTTCTTCTTTGGGGCGACCGGATTCAGAGCTGCCGCCGCGCGATCCGCCTCTTCCTTGGCCAGTCGCAATTCCCTCAGCTTCGCCGTCTTGATCATCCTGGCCTTCGCCTCCGAGAGATATTCGGCAGTTGCTTTGTTCCGCTCCGCTGTTTTCTTTTGATTTTCCATGAAGCGAGCCTGAGCTTTTTCCATGATGTTCTGATTGCCTTCGGCCATCGGTAAAATCTCCCTTGCAGCGAAAGTCGTGAATGTGAGCTTCACCGTAAAATAGGTGTTCAAGGACAGAAATTCAATTTCATTAATATTCGGCAAGGCCCCGAACACCGGGGGATGGCCTAGCAAAATAATACATTCAATATTTGACATGCCGTATGAATATTTTTTGGCACTCCTATCAATCGAGTGCCAGAGCGCCTATAGAGAGGGGCGGCCGCCTAAGCCGGCCCCAGAAAGAGTCCCCATGAAATTCCGGCCACTCCACGATCGCGTCGTCATTCGGCGCGCCGAAAGCGACACCAAATCCAAGGGCGGCATCATCATCCCCGACAATGCCAAGGAGAAACCGCAGGAAGGCGAAGTGATCGCCGTCGGGCCGGGCGCGCGGGACGAAAGCGGCGTGCTGATGGCGCTCGACGTCAAGGCCGGCGACCTCATCCTGTTCGGCAAATGGTCCGGCACCGAGGTCAAGATAGACGGCGAGGACCTTCTGATCATGAAGGAGGCCGACATCATGGGCATCATCGACAAGAGCGAGATGGGCATCGACAAGACCGTGGCTGCCAAGAAGGCCGCCTGATTGGAATGCCGCGCGCCCTGCCGGGCGCGCAAAGGATGCTCCAAGCTTTGATTCAGGCGCGCTGCAAGCGTCTTGCCACGACCAACCGAACTGGAAAAAAATCATGTCTGCCAAGGAAATCAAATTCTCCACCGACGCGCGTGACCGCATGCTGCGCGGTGTCGAAATCCTCAACAACGCCGTCAAGGTGACACTCGGCCCCAAAGGCCGCAACGTCATCATCGACAAGGCCTATGGCGCGCCGCGCATCACCAAGGACGGGGTGACGGTGGCCAAGGAAATCGAACTTTCCGACAAGTTCGAGAACATGGGCGCACAGATGGTGCGCGAAGTGGCCTCGAAGACCAACGACCTCGCCGGCGACGGCACCACCACCGCCACAGTGCTTGCCGCTTCCATCCTGCGCGAGGGCGCCAAATTCGTCGCCGCCGGCATGAACCCGATGGACCTCAAGCGCGGCATCGACCTTGCCGTCAGCGCCGTCGTCAAGGAAATCCAGGCCCGCGCCAAGAAGGTCAAGTCCTCAGGCGAGATCGCGCAGGTCGGCACCATTGCCGCCAATGGCGACACCAGCGTCGGTGCCATGATCGCCAAGGCGATGGACAAGGTCGGCAATGACGGCGTCATCACCGTTGAGGAAGCCAAGACCGCCGAAACCGAACTCGACGTCGTCGAAGGCATGCAGTTCGACCGAGGCTATCTCTCGCCCTATTTCGTCACCAATGCCGAAAAAATGCGCGCCGAGCTGGAAGACCCCTACGTGCTCATCCACGAAAAGAAGCTCGGCAATCTGCAGGCGCTGCTGCCCATCCTCGAAGCCGTGGTGCAAAGCGGAAGGCCGCTGTTGATCATCTCCGAGGACGTCGAGGGCGAAGCGCTGGCGACGCTGGTCGTCAACAAGCTGCGCGGCGGCCTCAAGGTCGCGGCCGTCAAGGCTCCTGGCTTCGGTGACCGCCGCAAGGCGATGCTGGAAGACATCGCCGTGCTCACCGCCGGACAGATGATTTCCGAGGATCTCGGCATCAAGCTGGAGAACATCACCATAGACATGCTCGGCCGCGCCAAGCGCGTGCTGATCGAGAAGGACACCACCACGATCATCGACGGCGCCGGCGAGAAGACCACCATCCAGGCGCGCGTCCAGCAGATCAAGGGGCAAATCGAGGAAACCACTTCCGACTATGACAAGGAGAAGCTGCAGGAACGTCTCGCCAAGCTGGCGGGCGGCGTTGCCGTCATCCGCGTCGGCGGCGCCACCGAATCCGAGGTCAAGGAAAAGAAGGACCGCATCGACGATGCGCTGAATGCCACGCGCGCCGCCGTGGAAGAAGGCATCGTTCCCGGCGGCGGCGTCGCGTTGCTGCGCGCCAAGGCTGTGCTGAACGGGCTGACCGGAGCCAATGCCGATGTGACGGCGGGCATTTCGATCGTGTCGAGGGCGCTCGAAGCGCCGATCCGGCAGATTGCCGAGAATTCCGGCGTCGAAGGTTCGATCGTCGTCGGCAAGCTCGCCGGCAGCAAGGACCACAATCAGGGCTTCGATGCCCAGAACGAGGTCTATGTCGACATGATCAAGGCCGGCATCGTCGACCCCGCTAAGGTGGTGCGGACGGCGCTGCAGGACGCGGGCTCCATTGCCGCGCTCCTGATCACTGCTGAAGCCATGATCACCGACGTTTCGGCCAAGGAAGCCGCTGCTTCGACCGGCGCCATGGGCTATTGACCAGCCGCTGCCGGAAACAAGCCTGAAAGACAGCCGCCGGGGTATCTTCCCCGGCGCGCACCATCGGCAAGGAGATCGATCCATGATCGCATTCGTCCCGAAGCCAAATGCGGCGGCGAAGACCAAAGTGGCCGAGGAAAGCCGCTTCGATCGCATTCGCAGGCTTGCCGACAAGCACAGGAAAGCCGACGCCGGCACGATAGGCCGCGACCCGAAAAAGATCGCGGACAAGCGTCCCATGTGACGACTGCCAATCCTCGGCACCTCGCGCAAGCGCGGAACCAGACCCCTACCGCGTCTCGCCGCTGATCAGCACGGCATGGTCCTTGATGACCGTAGCAACGAAGCGGATGACGGCGCGCACCGGCGCCTCCGCCCCGATTTCGCGGCGATAGACGAGCGACACCGGATGGTTGCCGAGAATGTCGGGGGCAAGGCGCACCATCCGCGGTTCGGCTTCGGCCAACATGCAGGGCATTACCGCCAGACCGGCGCCACTCAGAGCCGCTGCCAGCATTTCGGTCATTTCGGCGACACGAAAGACTATTGTCGCGCCGGCGCCGTGCGCCTCTATCCACTTGGCGCCGGGTACGCCGGCGAGGCTTGCGTGAAATCCAATGATCTCGTGTCCAGCCAGATTGCGAGGATCGATGGGCATTGGATGGCGATCGAGATAGCGCTGGGACGCATAAATTGACCAGCCCGCAACGCAAAGCTTCTGCGCAATCAAATCGTCGTCGGCCACGGTGCCGATCCTGACCGCGAGATCGGCCTCGCCGTGCTGCACGTCCACAGGCCTGCTGCCGCTCGTCAGTTCAAGATTGATATCCGGATGGCCCTTGTGGAATGCAGCTATACGCTCTGCAAAAAGAGGGCTGAACCCGGACGGCAGTGCAAGCCGAACGCTATTCTTGCCCGAACGCACGAGGGTCGTCAGTGCTTCCATGATACGTTCAAGATCATCGCCGAGCGGCAGCAATGTCCGGCCAAGCGGCGTGATCTCGATGCCCTGCCGCGTTCGCACGACAAGCGAAACCCCGAGCGCTCCTTCAAGAGCAGCGAGGCGCCGGCTGATCGTCGTGTGACGCACGCCGAGTGCGCGCGCCGCTCCCGACAACGTTCCCGCGCGGGCGGCAGCGAGAAAATAGCGCAAATCATTCCAGTCCGGTTCGCCGGTTCTGATCACGAACCCATTCTAGATCAATTCCCAGCCGCGCACCTGTGCAGTTTTGCACAAAGATGTCCGGAAATTGCAAATGTCCCCGAATATGTCGTCCGCGCGAGAATAGGCCAGATCCAATTCAGGGAAGCGATCGATGGACATCGAAGGTTTGCGAACGATGGTGGCGCGGCTCGCGACGTCGGCCAATGCGCTGGTGGCGCTCGGTTTGGCGATGGAGGCGCGTATTTCCGGCACGCCACTCGATGGCAGTGCCGCCCGGCGCACAGAAGCCGTGCTCGCCGAACTCGGCGCCGCCGATGTCGTGGCAAGTGCTGGCGTCATCGAACTTGCGCCGGTGCTGGCCAGCATCCGGGTCGACCTGCTTTCAGGTGGCAAGCTGCTGTCGGGCTCCTCCGAAAGCGCGGAGGGCCTGGAAGCCGGTTTGCGGCAGGCCTTCGGCGATGTTTCGTCTGGCTTCCCGGCGCTGCTGAAGCGGATGATCGCGCCACAACTTGCCGATTTGCCGGAGAGGCTCGCTGCACCGGGCGCAGCGTTCCTGGATATCGGCGTCGGCGTCGGCGCATTGTCGGTGTCGATGCTTCGGCAATGGCCCGGCCTGAAGGCGGTTGGCATCGATCCCCTGCCCGAAGCCATCGCACAGGCCGCCGCCAACGTCCGGGCGGCCGCGCTCGAACATCGCATCGAACTGCGCACCGGCCTCGGGCAGGATATCGCGGACATGAACGCGTTCGATCTGGTCTTCGTGCCAAGCGCCTTCATCCCCGAGCCGGATGTCAGGCTCATCGTCAGGCGCAGCCACGCCGCATTGCGGCCCGGCGGCTGGCTGCTGCTGGCAATGATCAATCCCGGACCCGACGCACTGGGGGACGCCCTCGCCCGCTTCCGCACCACAATGTGGGGCGGCACGGTCTTCGAAAAAGGCGCAGCCCAGGAGCTGGTCGATCAGAGCGGCTATGCCGATAGCCGGCTGCTGTCCGGTCCAACCGGAGCGCCGGTCGCCTTCGTCGCCGGGCGCAAGCCAGGCTAACGGTTTGCAGGGAGCGGACAATGAAGCTGCTGATCTTTGGTGCTTCCGGCGCGACAGGTCGTGAGCTCGTCTCAGCGGCGTTGGCAAAGGACCATGCGGTGACCGCCTTCGTCCGCACGCCCGGCAAGCTTGCCATCAGCCACGAAAATCTGAGGGTGATTGTCGGAAATGTCGCCGATCGACAGGCGGTCGAACGCACCGTTGTCGGACATGATGCGGTCTTCAGCTGCCTCGGGGGCGGCGTGCCGCTGAGACGCGACCCGGCCGTGGTTGCGGGCATCGGCTTCATCGTCGCGGCCATGCAGCAGGCCGGCCCAGAACGGCTGATCTATCTTTCATTCCTGGGGGTTCGCGACGGCCGGTGGCAACAAGGCCCCCTGTTCGGCAACATCATCGTGCCATTGGTGCTGCGCAATGAGGTGAAGGACCATGAGATGAAGGAAAGCCTGATCGTTCAATCCAGTCTCGACTGGACCATCGTGCGGCCGCCCAAGCTGAGCAATGGAGCGGCAACGGGTGAATTCCGCCATGGCAATGGCATCCGGGCGGCGTCGCTGCTGCCGACACTGGCGCGGGCCGACGTAGCGGCCTTCATGCTCGCCCAGATTAACGACACCACCTACTCGCGCAGGGCGGTCAGCATCCTTCGCTGACGCCTCGCGGGAGCCGTCTTCCCCTCGACAAACCTCCCGCTGTATCTTCATCGCCCTTATCTTCATCGCCCTTGTAGGCAGCGCCAAAATGGACGAATAGTCATAGCGGCGCGCCGCCGTGAAATTGCCGGCATGCGGTTTCTCAGTTGGCGGCATCGCCGCAGCCGGATCCTGGAATGGCCAGTCCTTTGCAACCACGCAAGAGAAGAGGTCCGATCGCCGCAAGGCTGCTGGCGGTGGATGCGTGGATCGATTCCTCGGTCTACGAAATCGGCTTCAGGGCACGCCAGTTCTGGGAGACGGCGACCATCTTCTCGCGGCGTTTCCGCGTCGGCGGCTGGCGCCGCGGCCTGATCGAACTGTTGAGTGAAGGCTTTACGCTCGGTGCCGGCGGCATCGTCGTGCTTTTGGCGCTGGCCTTGCCGGCCTTCCAGATAACCGCCGGCGACTGGCGCACGCAAGGCGACTTCGCCGTCACCTTCCTCGACCGCTACGGCAACGAGATCGGCCAACGCGGCATCATCCAGCGCGATTCGGTGCCGGTCGACGAGATGCCCGACCATGTCATCAAGGCGGTGCTGGCCACCGAGGACCGCCGTTTCTTCGACCATTACGGCATCGATGTGCTCGGCCTGTCGCGCGCCATATTCGAGAATGTGCGGGCCAATTCCGTCGTCCAGGGTGGCTCGAGCATCACCCAGCAGCTGGCCAAGAACCTGTTCCTGACCAATGAACGGACGTTCGAGCGCAAGATCAAGGAAGCCTTCCTGTCGCTGTGGCTCGAAGCCAATCTGTCGAAGAAGGAAATCCTGCAGCTTTACCTCGACCGCGCCTATATGGGCGGCGGCACCTTCGGCATCGAGGCGGCAGCCGATTTCTATTTCGGCAAGAGCGTCAAGGACCTGAACCTCGCCGAGGCGGCGATGCTGGCCGGCCTGTTCAAGGCGCCGACCAAATATGCGCCGCACATAAACCTGCCCGCCGCCCGGGCGCGGGCCAATGTGGTGCTGTCCAACCTGGTCGATTCCGGCTTCATGACCGAAGGCCAGGTGCTGCAGGCAAGATTGCACCCGGCCGAAATCGTCGACCGCGGCGAGCAGAAGAGCCCCGACTATTACCTCGACTGGGCCTTCGACGAGGTCAAGAAGATCGCCGCCAAAGGCGGCCCGCACTCGCTCGTCGCCCACACCACCTTCGACGCCAACATCCAGAAGGCGGCCGAAGAATCGATGGAGTTCCACCTCCGCCAGTTCGGCAAGGAATACAACGTCACCGAGGGCGCCATCGTCGTCATCGAGACCAATGGCGCGGTCAGGGCGATCGTCGGCGGCCGCGACTACGGCGCCAGCCAGTTCAACCGCGCCACCAAGGCACTTCGCCAGACCGGCTCCTCGTTCAAGCCCTATGTCTATGCGACGGCGATGGAGCATGGCTTCACGCCGGATTCGGTGGTTTCCGGCGGACCGATCTCCTGGGGCAGCTGGTCGCCCCACAATTACAATGGCGGGTCGGCCGGCAAGGTGACGCTGATCACGGCGATGGCCAAATCGATCAACACGGTGCCGGTGCGGCTGGCCAAGGATTATCTCGGCATCAAGCCGATCAAGGCGATGGCCGAGGCGATGGGCGTCGAGTCGCCGCTGGAATCGCACAAGACCATGGTGCTCGGCACGTCGGGCATGACCGTAATGGACCAGGCGACGGGCTACAGCGTGTTCGCCCAGAACGGCTTTGCCGGAACCCGGCACGGCGTCAGCCAACTCTTCACCCGTACCGGCGAGGTGGTCTACGACTTCGCCAAGGATGCGCCGCCGCCGCACCGGGTGCTGTCGGAGCAGGCGCTCAAATACATGAACACCATGCTGGCGGCGGTGCCGGTGATCGGCACTGCCCGGCGCGCAGCCCTTCCAAACATCGTCGTCGCCGGCAAGACCGGCACGACCCAGTCCTACCGCGATGCCTGGTTTGTCGGCTTTACCGGCAACTACACGGCCGCCGTCTGGCTCGGCAATGACGACTTCACCGCGACCAACAAGATGACCGGCGGCACGCTGCCGGCCATGGTGTGGCAGCGCCTGATGCTCTATGCGCACCAGAATATCGACCTCAGACCGATCCCCGGCCTCGATCACCCCTTCTTTGATGCCGAAATTGCCGCCAAGGCCGAGGAAGCGGAAAAGAAGAACGCCGATCAGGCAGCAGCCGATGCCGCCGCCGAGCGTCCGCCGGTGCTGTCCAGCCGGACCACCCAGACCTTGAAGGAATTGACCAAGCTGTTCCAGGCGGCACCCGTGCTCGATGCGCCCGCTGCACCGGAGACCCTGTCGGCGCTGTGACGGCCAATTCCGCGGGGCCGCTTGCCACAAGGCCCTGCGCCGAGATATCCCCGGGCGGCAATCTTTCAGTCCCCGGCCTTCGGTTCCCTGCCTCCTCATGCTCAAGAACGCCTTCCTGACACTGCTTTCGCTTGCCATCGCCGTCGTCGGCGGTGGCGGCAGCGTCTGGTATGCACTGAAGCTGCAGGACGGCGTCGGCGCGATCAGGATCGGCCAATGGACCGCCTTCCCCGATATCGGCACGCCGACGGCGGATCCCTATTCGAAGGCCCGCGTGGCTCGCGAAGGCGTGCTGGCGCTCGGACAGGCGGAAGGACTGTCCTTCATAGCCGAGCGCGATTCCGGCGGCGAACAGCTCAAGCGGCAATGTGCCTACAAGATTGCGGGCGGCTTTCCCACCGCCCGGTTCTGGACGCTTTATGCCGCCGACCAGTCGCTTGGCGTGGTCGAGACCGGCAAGCCGAGGCCGGCTGCGCTGCAGTCCTATCAAGTGCTGCGCCAGGCCGACAATTCGGTGGTCATTTCCGTCGGCAGCCGCCCTGCGCCCGGCAACTGGCTGCTGACCAGCGGCGCCGGCAAGATGTACTTGGTGCTTACGTTCTACGACACGCCGATCGCCAGCAGCACCGGTCTCTCGGACGTCACGCTGCCGCAGATCCAAAAGGTCGGCTGCAATGCGTAGCCTGCTGCATGCCGTGCTGCTCGGCCTGCTCGGCGCCGGCATCGTGCACATCATCGTGCTGCTGCTCGTCCCCGAGTTTTCCGAACGCGACGCCTGGTCGCGATTGGCCATGGCTTCGGATCTCTACAAGATGACCAGGCTCGACGCGGAAGCCGGCGGCGCGCCGGTGGTGAAATCGGTCGATCCGCTGTTTTATGCGGCGGCTTGCCGCTTCGACCTTGCCGAGGGGATGGTGCGGGTCAAGGCGCCGGGAAAGGTGCCGTTCTGGTCAATATCGGTCTATGACCGCGGCGGCCACAACATCTACTCGTTCAACGACCACAGCGCGACCGCAGGCGTGCTCGACACCGTTGTGCTGACGCCGGCCCAGATGATCGAGGTCCGCAAGGATCTTCCCGAGGAACTGCAAGGGGCCATCTTCGTCGAGGCGCCGATAGAGGAAGGCGTGTTCGTCATCCGTTCGTTCGTGCCCGACGACAGCTGGAAGCCGATCGTCTCGCGGTTTCTCGAACAGAGTTCCTGCGAGCTGCAGGATTTTTAAGCCGGTTCCGATGCTTAGTGATGCGGTACCGGCAATGTCCCCGAAGGTCCCGGCTTGTCGGGGCCGGCCGGCCGCGTTTCGCCCGTCAGCGGCCGCTGCTCGTAGCGCACCCCGGGAAAGATGATCACTGCCGCCGGCGCGGTTTGTTGTGCTCGATTGGTTGCCGCCGTTCGCGGCACGAAAGACAGTACCATGCCCATGGTTCGCGTATTCCTCTCGGTTGCCCCGGAGCACAACGCAACGCCTCCACAGTCGATTAAGAAGGCAGTAGGTTAACGGAGCGCTAACGGATCGCCGCTAAATTGATCTTTGTTCTTGGGAAACGCGAAACCGGTACAGCCCGGCAGAGCGCCCTCCAGATCGTGTCGAGTGTCGGGCGTATCCTTCGTGTCAGCTTCGGATTTCAGGCAAATCGCAGCAGGAGCTGAATCGGGAAAGGCCGAAAGGCTGTTCCGCGCCGCCGTGTCGGCATTCTGTTCGCTCACCCGCCCTTCGCGCCGGGAGATCGCGCAGCTCGAAGACCTGACGCTGCCGCTTTTCGACAATGTCTCGGTTGAATCGCGCCGCTACGTCGCGGCAGCCCTTTCCGAATGCGAATATGCACCCGCCGCGCTGGTGCGGCGGCTTTGCCAGGAGCGGGTCGACATCGCCGCTCCGCTGCTCATCCGCTCGCGCGCCCTCAGCGACGTCGACCTGATCGCGCTGATCGGGCGTCACGGCCTGCCGCATGCCCGTGCCATTGCCCGCCGCAAGGATCTCAATCAAACGATCGCGGATCTCATCAAAGTGCTCGAAAGGCCGACGCTGGTACGGTCGCAACAGCCCGAGGCGACTGCCAACGCCGCGTCTGAAAATGCCGAAGTGGTTGCGGCCGATGCCAGCAGGCAGGAGGCTTCCGATGCCGCCGCCGAAACTGTACGCCGCCGGCTGCGATCCATGATGCGCGCCGAGAGCGGCACCGCCATCGGTTCGTTCGTCGAGCCGCAAACCTACGTCAAGCTGCGCGAGACCGCGCTGACCGGCAATGCGGCGTTCTTCCAGACAGCGCTCGCCGATGCGCTCGAAGTCGATTTCTCAACGGCGCGAACGCTCACTGCGAGTCACAACTACACGCCGCTGCTGGCCGCCTTGCGCGCGCTCGACCTTAGTGAAGACAAGGCGTTCCTGATCACGGCGGCCATCTATCCGACCGAGTTTCCGCACCCGCAGGCGATCCGCATCTTCCTCGACCGCTACCGCCTGCTGCACCGCGACGCGGCGTTGGACAGGCTCCGCGGCTGGAAGGCCGACACCGTGTCGAAAATAGTTCGCAAGCCTGGGCGCGTCGCCGCAAATGCCGACCTGCGCAAGCCGAACAGCGCCGATATAACCGCCACCCCAAAGGCGCGTCGCGTCTGAAGGCTTGCCGTTACGACGTCTTGACCGAGATAAGCTCCTCAACGGGAATGGCGCCCGCCTCGATTTCGACCACCCAGATATCCGGATCGAATCTATTCTCGCGCTCCAGCCGCGCGTCGAAGATGGCGGCATCGTCGCCTTCGCCGAGCAGGCTGAAAAAGCGGTCGTCCGGCCTGGCCGAATCGTAGCTCGTCTGCGGCGCCGGCCCGAACAGCGCCATCTCCCCCAGCCTGCCACGCGCCAGCACGAAAACCGCGCCGGCTTCCGTCGCGCCGCGCTTGACCACGGCGGCAAAGCCGCCGGCACTGAAAACCCGGCGCAACAGCGCCGACACCCACAGATCGGTGGTTACGCGCATAAAAAATTCCTGGACATGCGGCGGTCCTTACAGCATCGGCCGGAAGACCGTAAACGGTCTTTGCCGAGCCGACCGCCAAGCGGCCGTCACGACCCTCAGTTGGTCAGGCCGATCTCGCGCATCTTGACGTAGACGATCTCGTCGGGCTCGCCGGTCTCGGGCAGGCCGAACAGCGCCTGGAATTCCTTGATCGCGGCCTTGGTGCGCGCGCCTACGACGCCATCCAATTGCATGTCGTCATTGCCGAACGCTTTCAGTCCGGCCTGGATCTTGACGATGCGGGGATCAGGCGTTTGCGCTGCCGCATTTGCCGGTGCGGATACCGGAATGGCGGCCGGAGCAGCGGCCGTTTCGACCGGCCGCGGCACCGGACGCGGAACCACGGCCGCGGTCTTTGGCGTGGCGCCCAGTTGATCCAGCAGGACGCCGTCGATCTCGCCGGAGGCATTCAATCCGACCTTCTGCTGATAGGCCTGGATGGCCTTGCGCGTATTCGGTCCGGGAATGCCGTCGACGGTGCCGGAATAGAAATCGAGATCCTTCAAGATGCCCTGGACCTGTTCGACGACCGGGTCGCTCTTGATCGGCGCAGCGGCCGGACGCACGATATTGATGGTTGTTTCGGGCTCGTCGCTCTCCGCCCGGGGAAAGCGCTCGATGCTCCTGGTGACGAAAAACGCGCCGGCATGGGGAAAGGGCTGGTACCAAAGAGCGTTCGCCGAGACGTAGAACAGCGTCACCAGGAATGCGGTGGAGCCGCCGACCACAACAGGATTGCGCGAGATCAGGCTGCCCAGCGCCATCGCTCCGTGCTCGAAGGCATTGCCGCGGCGTTTGACCGCCTTAGGCTGTTTTGCGGAGCGACCCATTGCTCTCCCCTTTGCCACCGTCCGCTCTGGCTTTGGCTGCGGACATCGGCACCACGCCAGTCTTCTCCGTCGAGCGGCCCGTCGGGCCGCTCACGGGAAGGCTGATCGTCACCGTGGTGCCCTCGCCCGGCATGCTTTCGATCGACATGGTGCCCTCGTGCAGCGCCACCAGCCCCTTCACCAGCGAAAGCCCGAGCCCTGTGCCTTCGAAACGGCGGGTATAGTCGTTCTGGATCTGCATGAACGGCTTGCCGAGATTGGCGAAATCTTCCTCGGCGATGCCGATGCCGGTGTCCCGGACCCAGAAATGCAGCCGCGAGCCGATCCGCTTGGCGCCGATGACGACATTGCCGCCTTCGGGCGTGAACTTGATCGCGTTGGAGACGAGATTGATCAGGATCTGCTGCACTGCGCGCCGGTCGGCATTTATTTCGCCTGCGTCCGGCGCAATCTGGGCCTGCAGATCGATGGTCTTTGCCTCGGCTTGCAGGCGCATCATCGACTGGCACATCTCGACTGCTTCGCGGAAGCGGAACGGTTCCGGTTCGGTCGCGTAGGCGCCCGATTCGATCCGCGATACGTCGAGTATCGAGGTGACGACGGCAAGCAGGTGCTGGCCCGAATCCCTGACCAAGCCGACATATTCCTTCTGGCGAGGATCCTTGAAGCTGCCGAACATCTCGTGCAGCAGCATGTCGGAAAAACCGATAATGGCATTGAGCGGGGTGCGCAGCTCGTGGCTGACGACGGCAAGGAAGCGTCCTTTCGCCACCTCGGCGGAGGCAGCCGCCTCATTGGCTGCGGCAAGCTCCTGGCGCAGTCCGGCCACTTCATCGTTTTCGCGCAGAACGAGCGTGAAGACAGTCTCCTGCCCCGGCGCGCGCATCATCTCGAGCGAGAATGGCTGGTAATTGTCGGCTGTCACGCCGCTGTTCTGCGGCAGCCGGACGCGAAGGTCGAGCCGGCGCGACAGGGCGCCATCGCGCATATCGGCCAGCGCACTGAGGTACGGGACGCGATCAGACAGATGGACGCGATCGAAAAGTCCGGTGCCGAAAAGCAGCTCCGGCGGCAGCCTCAGCATAGTGCGTGCCTTGGCCGAGGCGTCCAGAACCTCGCCATGCGCCGCGATTCGCAGCACGACGGCATCGATCAGGTCTTCGAGCCGGTCGCTGCCGGCCGGATCGAGCTGTGCGTTGGCAGCGCCACGAAGCGGAGCGATACGCGGAATGAGCGTCAGCGCCCAGGCCAGTGGTACCAGCCAGTGCCATACGGCGATTTCGGTCTGGCCGAGCGGCAAGACGGAACCGGCGAAAGGCTGCAGCAGGACTGCGACAAGGGCCGATATGGCACCCCAGATCACGGCCCGGCGCGACTGGCCGATCCACCAGGCTTCAAACGGCAGCGCCACCGCGAGCACGGCAACCGGCGATGCCAGACCGCCGGCAGCAGCGATAAGGGCACCGAGCGCAACGCTGCCGACGACCACGGCGAGTTGGCCGGCCAGGGTCATCTTGCCCGATGCAGCCACCAGCAGGGCGGCGAACCAGCAAAGGCCGAACGCCGCAAAGATCGCAGCAACAGTAACGGCCGCCCCCATGCCCGACGTGACCAGCGTCACCGCTGCACCCGCGCTGAAGAAAGGAGCCGCCAGCATGACGCCAATGAACCGGCTGTGGTGGCGACGATCGCTCTGACCGAGGACGGACGGATGAACCATCCGTTCGCAACCGGCGGCTATCGCGCCTGGCAACTCGGCGTATCTGGCCTTGATCGCACTCAACTCAACGCACCCGGTCGTGAACGGCCCTGCTTTGCAGGCGGCTTTTGTCGATCCGAAACTCGCATCCAGCGTTTAAGGAATGGATAAGGCTGGGCCGATCGTCCCCCGGCAGGCTGCAAATATCGGGATACCGGCGGGGAAAAACCGGGGCAATTGCCGCCATAGTAAACGGAGCGTTATCCGGACCGCCCGCGCCTGACGTTGCGGCCGATGGCATCAAACTGTCACCAATGCAAAAAATAACGAGGAAAAACAAGCGGTTGGATGGTTATCATTTGCTGAATAAAATCTGAGCCTTTCGAGGCTAATGAACTTCAAAACGCTTCGTTTCGAATCTGCCTAAAATTTGAGGAAAACTGTTGCTTTCGAGACAAGCCGTCCTTTGCGCGTCTGTGCCAATATCGCGGTACAAGGGTCGTGCGGTTCGAATGCATGACCGTCATAAAGGACAGACAGATGGGCTTTCTGATAAGAGCTGCTTTCTGGTTTTCGCTGGTGCTTTTGGCGCTGCCGCTGGGTGTCGGCTCCGATGATGCGGGCCGCGAAAGCGTCGGGCCGCTCCAGGCGCTGTTTGCCGCGCGCGAAGCCGTCGGCGACATCGCCGGCATCTGCGAGCGCAAGCCGGACGTTTGCGAGACCGGCAAATCGGCAATGCACACCATCACCGCCCGGGCAAAGGAGACCGCCAAGATCGCGGCCGCCATGCTGGACGACAAGGCCGCTGAACCCGATACGGTGACGACCACCGGCAGCGTGCCCGAGGAAATCGTCTTGCCGGCGAAAGTCGATTTGCCGCTGAAAGTGCACTTGCCGGCAAAGAACTGAGACTGTTTCGGCCGAATTCATCGCCAAACCGTAAAGCTCCCCGCGCCCGGCACCTGCGGCGTTTCTCCTCTTTTTCCGTGACGTGGCAGCGCCGGATGACTATATCCGGGGAATGACGACGACGATCCAGACCATCCGCGACGACTTTTCCCTGCTCGACGAGTGGGAAGACCGCTATCGCTATGTGATTGAACTGGGTGAAGCGCTGCCGCCGTTTCCCGACGAGCAACGCATACCGGCCAACAAGGTGCCCGGCTGCGTCAGCCAGGTCTGGTTGACCACCGAACAGGGCGAAGGCGGCGATCCCGTTATCACCTTCAAGGGGGATTCCGACGCCCATATCGTGCGCGGCCTGGTCGCCATCATGCTGGCGCTGTTTTCGAGACGGCCGGCCAGCGAAATCCAGAGGACTGACGCAGAGGCAACGCTAAAGGCGCTCGGACTTGACGAGCACCTGTCGCCGCAGCGCGCCAATGGTCTTCGCTCGATGGTCAAGCGCATCAAGCGTGACGCCGAGGCAGCGCTGAAGCAGACCGCCTGACCGGACGGCAGTTGCCGGCAGCGTGGCGGGTTCGACCTTGACCCCATAATACAAAACGGCGCCCGCGGGCGCCGTTTGAGTGTCAAACCGGAAGAGCCGCTTGTCAGCGTCCCTTGCGCTTGCGGCCGAGACCCATCTTCTTGGCGAGCTGCGAACGGGCGGCCGCATAATTGGGCGCAACCATCGGATAGCTCGGGTCCAGGTTCCACTTTTCGCGATACTGGTCCGGCGTCAGATCATAGTGGGTCATCAAGTGACGCTTGAGCGACTTGAACTTCTTGCCGTCTTCGAGACAGATAATGTAGTCGTCATGCACCGAACGCTTCGGATTTACCGCCGGCTTCTGCTTGTCAGCAGGCGGCTGCTCGGCGGCCCCGCCGACGCGCCCGAGAGCGGCATGGACATCGGCGATGAGGTTCGGCAATTCGCCGACCGGCACGGGATTATTGCTGACATAGGCGGCCACCACGTCGGCGGTGAGCTCGATCAGCGCGTCACTGTTTCTGGAAGGTGTTTCGGTAATATCCATGGCGTTCAGGCCCCAACGAGAATTGTTTCTGTTTGCGCCCGTTCTGATAGGCTGGGCATCGCGCGAACTTGTGCAGGAAAAAGCCTCCGCGATTCGCGTCGCGGTATCTTAATGGGCCTGGGCGCCAAGTAAGTCAATTCGCTTCTTGCGGTCTATTCAGCGATGCAAGTCAAATCTTTCATATTCAGCTTCACTCTTTCGTGCAGAGTGTAACTTTGCCGTTTTTTCTGGTCAGACCAGCATCGACTGACGCCGCGGCAAGCAGCCATTACACAGACGGCAGCAGGTAAATAGAGCTCAATGCTTGATCCTGCCGGCAGCATTACAGCCTGGCCAATCGGCGGATTCAGTAAAATCATAGGTTGAGAAGCGTTACTGTTGCTCGTGAGCCTTCGGCCGGAGCGGCGTGCTGCGTCACTGAAACGGGGTGATGTATTTCCCGTAGACCCAGCCGGTGACGAACTGGCCGTTCTGTGCCGGATCGTGCCAGACTTGGCACCAGTGATGGCGGATCTTCTGTTTCTGCTGCCAGTACGAATGGTGGGCGAGATCGAGCAGGTTTATCCCACCGGTGCATTTGCCGGTCATCTGCAGCACCGTCCCGTTGGGATAGGCGGCCTGCTTCTGCGAGGTTCCTGAAGGATATTTGCGCACGTTGAGCGTGTCGCCGAACGGCACATTGGCCACTTGCCAAGCCGCAAAGGCAGTTGCATGTGATTGACCGGCATTGGCCAGGGTCATCGCAGCGACGGCGAGGGCTGCGGCAGTCCGAGAAAAAATATTCATTGTCCTCTCCTCCGCCCATCTTCTGAAGGCACCACGACAATAGATCGTAGCCCTTGAACCCGCGCTGATCGGCGTGTTCATTCGCCATTCAAGTAACTTCCATAGCGAGACGTAATGACCAAAACCCCAGTGTTTCCGACCGCCACCCCACCGCAGCCGGAGAAGCGGCCGATCTTCGACACGCATCACGGCATGACGCGGACGGGCGATTATGCCTGGCTGAGGGCCACCAATTGGCAAGAGATGTTCAGGGATCCGTCCCTGCTCGACGGCCAAATCCGCGCCCACCTCGAAGCCGAGAATGCTTACCAGGCGGCGCTGATGGCCGATACGGTCCAAATGCAGAAGCAGCTTTTCGCGGAAATGAAGGGACGCATCAAGGAAGACGATTCTTCCGTGCCGATGACGGATGGGCCCTACGCCTACGGCTCCTCCTTCAAGCTTGGCGGCCAGCAGCCGCGTTATTTCCGCACGGCGCGCGACGGCGGCGACAAGCAGATCTTGCTCGACGGCGATGCCGAGGCCGAGGGCAAGCCCTATTTCCGCCTGGGCGGCGTCGATCATTCGGACGACCACAGCAAGCTGCTCTGGGCCTTCGACGACAAGGGTTCCGAATTCTACACGCTGCGCGTCCGCGATCTCGCCGGCGGCAACGATCTGGCGGACAGGGTCCCGGACACCGGCGGCGGCGGTGTGTGGGATGCCGGCAATGACGGCTTTTTCTACACCCGCCTCGACCCCAACCACCGTCCTTCCAAAGTGCTGTTCCATGCGCTTGGCGACAGTCCTGAAAACGACCGGCTGATCTACGAGGAAACCGATCCGGGCTTCTTCATGGATGTCGGCGGCACACGCTCCAACGAGTGGATCATGATCGGCATCAACGACCATGAGACGTCGGAATACCGCATCATGAACGCCAACGACCCGTTCGCAGAGCCGAAGCTGGTTGCGGCGCGCCAGACCGGCCTGCAGTACGAGCTCGAGGAAGGCGGCGACATCTTCTTCATCCTCACCAATGCCGACGGCGCCAAGGACTTCAAGATCATGACGGCGCCGGCCCATGATCCGGTGCGCGCCAACTGGCAGGAACTGGTGCCGCACGAAGCGGGCCGGCTGATCCTTTCGGTGATCGGCTTCAAGGACCACATGGTCCGGCTCGAGCGCAAGGAAGGCCTGCCACGCATCGTCGTACGCGACCGCAAGAGCGGCGAGGAGCACCTGATCTCCTTCGACGAAGAAGCCTTCTCGCTCGGCCTGTCCGGCTCCTACGAATACGACACCGAGATCATGCGCTTTTCCTATTCGTCGATGACGACCCCGGCGCAGGTCTTCGATTACAACATGCGCACCCGCGAGCGGGTGCTGCTCAAGACCCAGGAAGTGCCGTCCGGCCACGACCCCGAGCACTATGTCACGCGCCGGCTGATGGCGCCTGCCGCCGACGGCGAACTGGTGCCGATCTCGCTCCTCCACCACCGCGACACACCGCTCGACGGGTCGGCACCTTGCCTGCTTTACGGCTACGGCTCGTATGGCATCACCGTGCCGGCCGCGTTCAACACCAATCTGTTTTCGCTGGTCGACCGCGGCTTTGTCTACGCGATAGCCCATGTTCGCGGCGGCAAGGACAAGGGCTATGGCTGGTACGACGACGGCAAGCGGGCGAACAAGATGAACACGTTCACCGATTTCATCGCGGTCGCCCAGCACCTCGTCGTTGAACGCTACACCGCGCATGATCGCATCGTCGCGCAAGGCGGTTCGGCCGGCGGCATGCTGATGGGCGCGGTCGCCAACATGGCGCCGCAATGCTTCGGCGGCATCGTCGCCGAGGTTCCCTTCGTCGACGTGCTCACCACCATGCTCGACGCCAGCCTGCCGCTGACGCCGCCGGAATGGCCGGAATGGGGCAATCCGATCGCCTCGGCGGAGGATTACCGGACCATCGCCGCCTATTCGCCCTACGACAATGTCGCCGCACTCGACTATCCGCCGATCCTGGCGCTGGCTGGCCTGACCGACCCGCGCGTCACCTACTGGGAGCCGGCCAAATGGGTGGCACGGTTGCGCGACCGCAAGACAGGTGAGAATCCGGTGCTGTTCAAGATCAACATGGATTCGGGCCATGCCGGCGCCTCCGGCCGGTTTTCCAGGCTGGAGGAAATCGCCTTCACCTACGCCTTCGCGCTCAAGGTGACAGGCAAGGCCGAGCTTGCCGCTGCAGCCCGGCCCGACGCCTGATTTTCCGCTCGCAATTGCAAAGGCCGCGCGCTACCCAGTGCGCGGCCTGTTCAAAGCCGCCGCCAACACTCAATCACCCAGGGATCTGCTATGTTGCTCGTCGATGTCTATCTCGACAAATCGCCCATCCAGGGCATCGGCGTCTTTGCCAAGAACCATATTCTCCGCGGCACGCTGGTCTGGAAGCTCGACCCGAAATACGACCGCCGCATCGAGGTGGCGGCCTACGAACGGGAAACCGGGCCGGTGAAAACCTATCTCGACCGCTACGCCTACCCGGACCGGCGCGACCCGAACTACATCGTCTTCGAGGCCGACGATGCGCGCTACATGAACCATGCCGACGACCCGAATTGCGACGTCTCGCAGCCGGAGGAGACCTATGCCTTGCGCGACATTGCGCCCGGCGAGGAAATGACCTGCGATTACAATCACTTCTTCGAAACCGGCTTCGACTTCCTCGGCGACCGCTAGACCGAGTGCAATTCCGGCTGGCGTCCCATCGCAGATCTGCTGAGCAGGTTACGAAGACTTGCCCAGGCCTTGCCGGCGACGATACCGATGCCAATGCCGCCCGTAATCGCCAGCAGATGAAAGAACGGAGCGGGTAGCGTGCTTGCCACGGGCGCCAGCACGAAGCGGTGCGACAGATAGATAGGAAAGGCAGAGACAGCAATCAGCGTCACCACACGGCCCACCCCGCCCGGCAAGCGAACACGCGGCACGTAAAGAACAGCCAGAAGCGCCGCGAAAATGGTTAGATACTTGACCGTTGTGCCGAGCCAAACTGTCTCCCAGAGAGCGAGATAGCCCAGCACTGCCGCGGCGAACGCCGTCAAAATGAGCCTTCTTGCCGGATTGTCGGCAAAACCGGCACACCAACCGAAGACGGCGAGGTGGAAGACCCAGTAGATCGTAAAGATCTGGCGGTTGCCGATGTCGACGAACGGGGGGATGGAAAAACGC
Organism: Mesorhizobium sp. M1328; assembly: GCF_040318075.1. Classification (NCBI taxonomy): domain Bacteria; kingdom Pseudomonadati; phylum Pseudomonadota; class Alphaproteobacteria; order Hyphomicrobiales; family Phyllobacteriaceae; genus Mesorhizobium; species Mesorhizobium sp. M1328. Next base: position 69,375 of record NZ_JAMYLO010000007.1, read on the forward strand.
GCAGCGACGGCAAGCCCCAGCAGGCCGAGCGAGAAGGCGAAGGGTCGCACCTGCGCCAACCTGCGCGCGGCCGGCACCGCGAAGATGAGGGAGAAGACGAGAAGGGTCTGCGCATAGGCCTCGATGAACCAGTAAAGATAGGGAATCATCTCGTGGCGCTCCGGCTCGGCATAGCCGAAATTACCTGTAAGCGTCATCGAGGCCCAAGGAACCGCCTGCCAGGCGACTGCATAGGCCGCGACAATGAGGAAATAGGGGATCAGGACGTCGATCGCAGGCCTTAGCGCGTGTCGGAATCGACCGGTTAGGAAATGGGTTGACTGGAAGCGGGCCAGGCTGAAGCCGGCGAGCAGCATCATAACGCCGGAGCCGCCGGGAATAGGCCAGAGCGTCTCGTGATGTACCACCACCAGCAGGATTGCCATCACCCTTAGCACCAACTCGGTCGGCAATCCGCGTGCCTCTTTGCGCTTGAAGGGCCATCTCCCACTGCGGTTGCCAAGTTCGGCGATGCTCAGGTGTTCCCAGCCGTCCGGCAAGTGAACATCAAGGCGTTCGAGTTCCATGATCAACTGCAGGAAGCGGAGGGAATCCCCGCCGAGCGTGACGAAACTGTCGTTGCAGCCAACGGTCAGTGGATAGAATACGCGGCTATAAGCACCAAGCACGCTGCCCGTCTCTGAGCGGACCTCCGTCCGCCTTTTCAGCCTCTCCTGCTCAAGGCATGCATAGTCAATCTTGCCCGAAGCAAGCCTGGGAAAGTTCTCGCGCGCAGCAACGCAAACCAGGTTGGCCGGGAGACGACTGGCCTCGGCGAGGATGCACTGCGCCCTTCCGGTCGTGTCTACGTCGATCACATAGGCCTGCAGCCCATCATCGTCACCGAGGACCGCGGCAGCGATACCCGCCCGCCCCAGCGCCTGCTCCATGATGTCGAAGCCGATCCTGAGGCCTGCAACCTTGGCGAAGCGGCTCTTGCGCCCGACGATGCGGAAGAAACCCTGTTCGTCCCGCATGGCAATATCGCCAGTATTCAGTGCCTCGAGCTCGGCGCCGCGTGCGAGGTCACAGCGCCGATCGCCATACCCCATCATCACGTTTGGGCCGCGATAGACAAGTTCCCCAGGAGTGCCCGATTGGCTAATCGGCTTTCCTTCGGCATCGACAAGGCCAAGGCTGCCTCCGGGGATGGCTATGCCGATCCGCTCCTCGCTGTCGGAAAGGCTTTCCGGCGGGACGAAAGCAATGCGCGCCGTCGCCTCGGTCTGGCCATACATGACGAAGAAGCGGCCGCTCTTGGCGTGCATGTGGTCTCGGTAGAGGCGGACAAGGTCGGATCTGAGTTGTCCGCCCGCCACTGTCATCATGCGTAGCGCCTTGAGCTCGGCGGCGCGGAAGCGCGCCCTCTCCAGGAGTTCGTAGGAGTACGGTACGCCGGAAAAATTTGTGCAGCCGGCGTCGCCGATCACCCCGAGGAAATCGCCGTTCATGACCGACACGCCAGGAAAGAGCACGCTGCCGCCGGCAATCAGATGGGAATTGAGGACCGACAGCCCATAGGAATAATGGAGTGGCAGGACCAAAGCGGCCCGGTCGGCGGACGATAGTTCGAGATAGGCTGCGATCGAGCGCGCATTGGCTTCGAGATTGCCGTAGGAAAGCCGTACCGCCTTGGCAGCGCCCGAGCTACCGGATGTCATAAGCAGCAGCGCGAGATCGGGGTGCAACGGCTGCGCGTCCCTCCTGGGACGAGTCTCTTTGATGAGACGCCAGCGGCCATCGGCTGGCCGGAAAGTGAAATCCGGCTGGAAGGCCGCTAGAAAATCATTCCACAGCCTCTCGTCGCAAGGCGGCATCATGGCCACCGCGTGGCCCGCCCGCAGGGCCCCGAGATAAGCGACAACCACATGCTCCGAGGCTTCGGCCGAGATGGCAACGAGCAGCTTTTCTCCTTGTCCCAGCTGCGTGGCGAAGCGCAGCGTACGGCTGTTGAGTTCCGCATAAGAGAGCGCTCGCCCGTCGGCAAACAGAAGCGCCGTGCGACTCTCGCCACGGGCGATTTCGGGCACAAGGTCGATAGAGGGCATGAGAAGCTTCGGACCACCAGAAAACCAGCCGAAGCGCCTATGATACTTGAGTATTCAAGTCACCTAATACGCAGACGTTTGCAATGCGCCTCGTGACTCCCAGGGTTCCCGGATCAGCTCGACGGCTTCTTGCGAGCCGGATAGCCGTTGGGATGCGGCGGCACGGCTTTCAGATAGGCGGCGATCGCCGAGCGGTCCTCCGGGGTCAGCACGGCCATGTTCCGTTGCACATCGACCATTGCGCCGCCGACCGTATCGAAGTCCGGCGTGAAGCCGGTTTCGAGATAGTTGGCGATGTCGGCTTCGGACCAGTCGGCGATGCCGCCCTCGCCCGACGTGACGTTCGGCACGATGCCGCTGCCTTCGGCGGCGGCGGCACCTGCCAGCCATTGGCTCTTCCTGGTGCCGCCGGTAAGGTCCCGCGGCGTGTGGCATTCGCCGCAATGGCCGGGGCCTTCGACTAGGTAGCGGCCTGTCAACACCGGATCCGATGTGCCGTCGGGAAAGGAAACGACCGGCTGGTCGCTCAGATAGAGCAGCTTCCACAAGCCAAGACCGCGTCGGACATTGAACGGAAATCCCAGCGAATTGGCGGGCGCCTTGCCGGCGACCGCGGGTAACGTCTTCAGGAATGCATAGAGATCGGCAATGTCGGCCGGCTTCATGCGCGCGTAGGAAGTATAGGGAAATGCCGGATAGAGATGCTCGCCCGACGGTGACACGCCCTTCAGCATGGCGTTGGCAAAGTCCTCGACCGACCAGGCGCCGATGCCATCCCTGGTATCTTGCGAGATGTTCGGCGGAACGAAGGTGCCGAATGGCGTCTTGAGTTCAAGGCCGCCGACCAGCTGAAGGCGGGCGTCACCTTGCGAGGCGGGCTTGGCATGACATGATGTGCAGCCGCCGGCGTAGAAGATGCGCTTGCCCCTGGTGGCGTCGCCAGGACCAAGCTCAGCCAGCGTTGCGGCATCGAGCCTGACCGGAGCCGACAGGAACCAGCCGGCAATCGCGGCGACGCCGCCCAGAACGAGGGCGGCGCCGACGAGCTCCTTCAGCAAGGGCATCGGCCGGGATTAGCCTTTTTTCACCCTGTAGCCCTTATGGCAGGTGCCGCAGTCGCCGCCGATGGTGTTGAACTGTGCCTTCAACGCCTCGGCATCCGCCGGTGCTGCGGCGACCGCCGCCTTGACGTCGGCGAGGTACTTGCCTTCAGCCGTCTTGAAACCGGCCATGTCCTGCCAGATTTTTGGGGACGCCGTGGTGTCGCCGGTGTTGCTGCCGGCCGGGAAAAGCGTGTCGACGCCGGCATGGAATTTCTCGGCATTGGCCTGCAGTGCCTGCAACGCCGTCAGCACCGAAGCTGCGTCGTAGGGCGTCTCGCCCTTGACCACTTTCGACAAGCCGGCGGCGATCTTGCCACGTTCCTTCATCAGGGCCTGCCGGTCAGCGACCGGGTCGGCAAATGCCGCCGAACCGGCGAAGGCGAGCATCGAGATGGCGAGGATAAGCTTTCTCATTCACTTGGCTCCATGTTGAAGGCAATTCAGGATGCGGTCCCACCCCGATGACAAACGGCAAGGATGGCTAAAAAATTCCGACGCTTCGCCTCACGCTTGCGTGAAATTTTTGCAGCTGTCGTTCTGATGCTGAAAAAGAAAAGCCCCGGTTCTGCCGGGGCTTTCTGGAACGGATCAGGCCTTTTCGTAGAGTTCGAGCACATAGTCCCAGTTGATGAGACTGTCGACGAAGGCTTCGAGATATTTCGGCCGGGCGTTGCGATAATCAATGTAGTAGGAATGTTCCCAGACATCGACGCCGAGGATCGGCGTCGCGCCATGGACGAGCGGGTTCTCGCCATTCGGCGTCTTCGAGATCGCCAGCTTGCCGTCCTTGACCGAGACCCAGGCCCAGCCCGAACCGAACTGGGTGGTGCCGGCGGCGATGAAGTCGGCCTTGAACTTGTCGTAGCCGCCAAGATCGCTGTCGATCGCCTTTTGCAAGGCGCCCGGCAGCTTGTTGCCGCCGCCGCCCTTCTTCATCCATTTCCAGAAATGGATGTGATTGTAGTGCTGGGCGGCATTGTTGAAGAGGCCCGCATTCTTGCCGAAGGACTGTTTGACTGCCTCTTCGACCGACAAATCGCCCATGCCCGCTTCGGCGGCCAGCTTGTTGCCGTTGTCGACATAGGCCTTGTGGTGCTTGTCGTGGTGATATTCCAGCGTTTCCTTGGACATGTAAGGCTGCAAGGCCTCGTAGTCATAGGGCAAAGCGGGCAATTCAAAAGCCATCGGTCGTACTCCCTCGTGAAAAAATCCGGTGTCGATACCGGACTAACATAGGACTGGATTGGTCTGGAACAACTCCGGAAACGAAGCGTCGGCCGCTTTTTAGCGGGTCAGCCGGGCGAAGTCGAATGCGCCCATTCCCAATAGAGTTCGCGCGCCTTCTTGGCCACCGGTCCGGGCTGCAGATTGCGATCCTCGATACGGGTGACCGGCACCACTTTCGAGTGGTTTCCGGTCGAGAAGATTTCGTCCGCCTCCAGGAAATCGCGGATCGACAGCGTCTTTTCCGTCGTCGTGAACCCATATTCGCCAAGCAGGGCCATGGTGCGCGCGCGGGTAATGCCGGACAGGAAGGTGCCGTTCGGCGCCGGCGTCAGGACATGGCCGTCCTTGACCAGGAAAATATTCGAGGTGCCGGTCTCGGCGACATTGCCCAGCATATCGAGCACGAGCGCATTGTCGAAGCCGCGCATCTTGGCTTCGAGGATGGCCCGGCCGTTGTTGGGATAAAGGCAGCCGGCCTTGGCGTTGGTCGGCATGGTTTCGATGGTCGGGCGCCGGAACGGCGACACCGTCACCGAAAACCCCGCCGGCGAGATCATCGGCGATTCGTAGAGGCAAAGGCAGAAACGCGTCGAGGCCGGGTCGGCCGGCACGCCCATATAGCCGCCATGCTCGGCCCAATACATTGGCCTGATGTAGACCGCCGTCTTGCCGTCGAACTTCTTCAGCCCATCCCAGGTCAGGCCGACGATCTTGTCGGTGCTCATCGTCGGCTTCAGGCCGAGCGCGATCGCCGAGGCGTTCACCCTTGCTGCATGGCGATCGAGATCGGGGGCGACGCCCTCGAACCAGCGGGCGCCGTCGAATACGCTGGTGCCGAGCCACATGGCGTGGCTGCGCGGCCCTAGGATGGCAACGTTGCCCTCGTACCAGTCGCCGTCGACGAAGGTCCATGTCGCGGATTGCGCCGCAGTCGCCAGTGTCATTGCCAGGTTCCGTTCGATGCTTGTTGCGGCGCATTGGAAGATGCTTTGGCGGCCGCCGTCAACCGGCTTGGCTGAGATTTGTTGAGGCCAGCGGGCTGGCGGACTGCAATCAGCGCTTGCGCCTTGCCTTGCGCAGCCTCAAAACTGTTGCATGCACCATGCGGCTTACGTTTTCGATGCCTATGGCACCCTGTTCGACGTGCACGCGGCCGTGCGCCGTCACGCCGACCAGATCGGGCCGGACGGCCAGTTACTGTCCGAGATATGGCGCGCCAAGCAGCTGGAATATTCCTGGGTCAGGACGCTGATGGGAGCCTATGCCGATTTTTGGCAGCTCACCGAGCAGGCTCTCGATTTCGCCCTGCGCAAGGTTCCATCCGCGGATGCCGGGCTGAAGGCGAAGCTGCTCGAAGCCTATTGGCGGCTGGACTGCTATCCGGAGGTGCCGGCCGTGCTCAAAGCGCTCAAGGCATCGGGAGCAAGGCTGGCGATCCTATCCAACGGTTCGCCTGAAATGCTGGAGGCGGCCGTCAAGTCCGCCGCGCTCGACCAGGTCCTGGACGACGTCTTTTCCGTCGACAGCGTCAGGCGCTTCAAGACCGATCCGTCGGTCTACGATATGGTCACCACGGGCTGGCGCCTCTATCCAGGCGCTGTCTCTTTCCAGTCCTCCAACCGCTGGGACGTCGCCGGCGCCACCAAATTCGGCTTCCGGACGGTGTGGATCAACCGCACGAACCAGCCAGAGGAATACCGGGATTTTCCACCGGCCCTGATCCTGCCGTCACTCGAAGGTCTGATCTCCGGGGTTTGATGCCGGACATGTTGCCTCGGCGCAACAGTGACGATCCAGTCACAGCTTTGCCTTTGTTTGTCCACCCTGCGGCCAGAATTGGAACCGCCTATCGCGCCGGGCAGTGCTCGAGCACCTGCGCGCAACCGGACGCATTTATGCTTTGTTGCGATTTGAGACTTAAAAAAGGCAATCATGTTCACACCCCCATCGTCCTCTCTGCGCCTGAGCCGTCGCGGTTTCCTCAACGCCGCAGCCCTTGGCGCCGCCTCGGTCGCGGTCTCCAGTTGCACTACGCTGTCGCAACAGCCGGCCGAGCCACCGCCGCCGACCTATGTCGAGCCGGCGCTCGGCGACTATCTGACGATGTATGGGCCGATGTCGGATGGCGGCTTCGAGCTGCCGGCCATACCGGTCGACAAGATCGACCCGCAGTTCCTGCGCCAGATCGTTGACGATCCGACCGGCCAGCAGCCGGGCACCATCGTCGTCGACACGACCAATCACTTCCTCTATCTGGTGCGCCCGGGCGGCCAGGCGATCCGCTATGGCGTTGGGCTCGGCCGCGCCGGCTTCGAATGGTCGGGCGATGCCGTGGTCCAATGGAAGCAGAAATGGCCGAAATGGACGCCGCCAGACGAAATGATAGCGCGGCAGCCGGAGTTGAAGCCGTACAGCGCCGATAATGGCGGCATGCCGGGGGGGCTCAAGAACCCGCTAGGCGCGCGGGCGCTCTATCTCTTCCAGGGCAACCAGGACACGCTCTACCGCTTGCATGGTTCGCCGGAATGGAGGTCGATCGGCAAGTCGGTGTCGTCCGGCTGTGTTCGCCTGATGAACCAGGACATTATCGATCTCTACGATCGTGTGCCGAACAAGACCCCGGTCGTGGTGACGGCCGATATCGGCCAGCCGATGGTGGCGACAGCAAACCGCAAAGCCATTCCGATCGACGCCGGCGTGCCGGAAGGATCGATCCTGCTCGGCCCGATAAAATCGATCACAAATTCGATCTTCTGAGCTGGTCGAAAGCGCAGGGGCGGCGGGCTTTCGCCGCTCTGGCTGGCTTCCGGTCAGATAGCTGCCTAACCAAGAACCTTTTGCGCTATGCGGTAATCTATGACCGAACGCGACGTCCACCGTCAGCGTGCCAACGGCAGATCTGCGCCGCAATCGCTCCGACATAGGGGCCAAAGGCGATTGCCGGAAAGCGGCCGGTCTCGTTCGCGGTTTCAAAGATTCGGTCGCGGACCGCCTTCGATTCAAGAAACACTCCGACAGGAACGTACCTTACACACGACCAGCCACGCGTCTAGGGCGGCTCGTTACTGGCGCGACCATCGGAATGGCACGAATACCAAGTAGAGAACCCATCCCCAGTTTTAGAATACGGCGACCGATATAACTATTTTCAGGGCTGATTTATTTGCTGCACTGCGTCTTTTTGCAATGTGAGCACGTCGCCAGATGTGGTACGTCTCGCGAGCGGAAATCACTGAGGGGGATTATCCGATGCCGTCGCTTGCGCCGTTACCACCGACCCATCTCGCCATTTTCGTCACTGACCCGGAGAACGGGAATCCAGTCCAGCGACTGCCTCTCTATGCCGAGATCGCGGTGCCACGTATCTTGCCGCCGCGCGCGCCAGCCGACGAAAGGCTGCGGGAACCGATCCGCGCGGCCCTGAACGCTACCGATCCGAGCGCGACCGGCGCGGTCCGGGACCGGGTCGAGGCCGCCGCCCTCTCCGCGCTCGGCCAGGCGCTAACCGATGCCAGCCTGGCGTCTCTATTCGACCTCGAAAAGACCCGGGAGCTGTTCGAGCAGGTCTTCAAGGACGTGCTGCGCGATGACAGCGCCGCGAACATGGCCGCTATCGATCCGGCGCGGTTGCCCGGGCTGCTGCTCGCATCGATCCGCGAGTTCGCGCCGCGCTTCGATCTCGCGCTGGCAGATAGTCCCAAAGAAACCGCCCCGATCTGGGCCGAGCCGCTCGGCGTGCTCACCACCGATCATGTCGGCTATGCTTCGTTCGACCTCACCCGGCTGCGGCCCCAAGTGAAGCTGCTGCTGGCCGAGGCGATCGCGGCGCGGCGGGACGATCCCGATGCGGTCCTCAAGCTCGCAGTCTGGGTCTACCCCTATGGCGAGTCCGGCCGCCACGAAGTGCTGGCGCAGGCGCGGTTCGCTCTCGACGCGATCGTCGCCCGCATCACCATGGTGTGGCACACGCTCCCGCCTGCCATCGCCAATATGGGCCCGCGCGCGCTCCAGAATCCGGGTCTGACAGATTGGCGGCTGTCGCCCGCTTCGTTCGCTGCCAGCCCCAAGTCGCTGGTCGGCGAAGGCGGATGCGAGGAGTTGTTTCCGGCCAGCCTCGCGCTCCAGCAATTCGTGCTGGGCCAGGTGGTGCGCCTCACCGACGCGCCGGCCGGGTTCGGACTGCCGGCCCAGGCGGGGTATCGGGCCGCTTATGTCGATGAGTATAAGGTCTCCTGGTACGCGCTCGGCCATTCGCTCGGCGAGATTCTCTACAGCCTGCCACTGGCGCCGGGCGAGACGGTCCGGCTCGCGGTTCTCGACTGGTCATGGGACAGCCTCGCCAAGCGCGACGAGACCACCAGCCTCACCGAAGAAGTGCTACACCAGACGCACCGCGACCGAACAATCACGGAAACGGTCAAGGCCGGGCTGAAGGAACTCCAGAAAGGCTCCTCCTTCATGGGCGGCGCGGCGGGGTCCTCGGGCGCCAGCGGTGGCGCGGGCACCGGCGGGCTGGGGCTTGGCGCGGCGGTGGGTAATACCTGGAGTCTGGGCGGATCGACCGCGACCAGCTCGGGCAGCCGCGATCTGGCCGCGGAGAACGTCCAGCGGGTCAATGACAGTTTCACCCAGGCCAGCTCGGCCCAACGCGAGCTCAATTCGACCGTGGTGATCCAGGCGCGGCAGGAGGAGAAGGAGAGCATCCAGACCCGCACCTTCTCCAATTACAACCACAGCCACACGCTGACCGTGCTCTACTACGAAGTGCTCCGACACTACCGGGTGACAGTGGAATGGGTGCGGCGGCGTCCGGCCGTGCTGGCCAAGCTTCCCGAGCGGTTGGCGGCGCTGGACGAGGCGGCCCTGGTCAAGCATCGCCACCTGCTCGAACCGGCGCTGCTCGATCCGACCCTGAAGGCCGGGTTCGACGCGATCGAGAAACGCGATGCGATCGCCAACCACCAAGTCGTCCAGAAGATCGATCCCAACTTCGATCCGCCCGATCCGTGGTGGGAGGGGAACGTCGAGCTGGAGCTGTTCCAGATCGGCATCTGGTCCAGCGAACAAGCTACCGAGAACATCACCGTCTACGTGATCACGGCCGACGACCATGCGCGCAGCAAGCTGCACGAGCTGCACTACGTCTACAAGGGATCGAGCGACGCCGGGCCGGACTATGCCGCGCACAACATCAACAGCGGCGAGCGTATGGACACCGACCAGGAACAGTTCACGTTCCTCAAGCTGGCCGGCCAGGCCGTGGACGGGCCTTCGCTTCGAATCCCGTGGGCGCAGGTGATCGGTTTTCAATTCGAGAAGTGGGGAGATGACAGTTCATGGCGGATTGACGCCCTCTCGATCAGGGCATGGGACCGCTTCGGCTTTGTCGTGGACCTGACGCCCCCCGGGAAGAACGATGTAAACCTGTTCATCGACGATTCCGAACCCGGGTCCCAGGCCTTTTCCGATATCAAGCGCCCAGGTCCACCGCCCCCGCCGATCGGTCCCGTCCTGTCACCCGACCGCAGCTTGTCGCTGGAGGAATCGTACCAGATCAAGCGGCTCAAGGACCATGTCGTGGGGCACCTCGACCACTACGCCTCGGCCGTGCAGCTCGGCACCGACGTGAACGCGATAGCCCGCCAGTTCGAAGCCGTGCCCTGGGCCCCCACGACGATGGACGATCACGTCGAGCCGATCCCGCTCGAAGTGTTCGGCAGCTATGTCGCCTATCCGCTGGTCAAGCCCCTGTCGGGCATCGACGACACTCTGGTGGTCGATATCGCCGCGGCGCTGAACGGCACCGACCCCGCGCAGCGCCAGCGCGCCGCGGACCAGCTGGCCGCGATGAGCGATGCCGACCGGGCTTCGGTGATCGAGCGATTGCCGCTCGCCACAGCCAAGTCGGAGCGGCTGATCACCCTGCCGACCCGCGGAGTCTTCGCCGAAGGCAAGCTGGGCCATTGCAACGTCTCGGAAGAGATCGACAACACCCGCTTCTGGAAATGGGACGAGCACCCGATCCCGATCCAGGCGCCGGAGATAGCGCCGGTCACCCCCGTCACGCCAAGCCCGCAGGACGCGGGCGTGGTGCCGACCGCCTTTCCACAGTCGCTCGTCAACATCGTCAATCCGTCGCCTGCGCCCGATCCGGCCGGCCTCGGCGCGGCGCTGGGCGTGCTCGCCACCGCCAACATCTTCCGCGACATGTCTGGCCAGGCGCAGGTCGCCGACCTCCTCAAGACCCTGTCCGACAACAGCGTGAAGATCGCCGAGGTGGCGGTGCAGGCGCAAAAGGCGGCGGTCGGGGGCGGAGGCGGTCCAGGCGGTGGCGGGGCAGCGCCAGGCGCGGGCGCGACGCCTTCGGGTCCGCCGGCGCCACCGCCCAGCCAGCCTACCCCTCGTCCTGAACCCCCCGCGCGCACCCCCCAGCAAGTGGAGAGCGATCAGATCGATAACGGCACCAAGAAGCTCAAGGCCGCGACCGGCTTCCTGCCGCCGGCACAGCAGGCCATCGTCCGCAAGCAGGTCATCGAGAATGACTGGGCCAAGGGCAAGAAATGGACCGTATCGCTTAACTCCGAATGGCAGGGCAAAGAGATCACCAAGAAGCCGATGAAGGCGTCCTATGTGGGCGAGGTCTTCGTGGCGGGCGAGGAGTCGACGCTGCTCAACCCAACCCCGTTCGCGTCGAACCAGATCGTCAAATGGGACAATATCGTGCTCAGGGCCGAACGGTCGGCATCTCGATGATCGCGACGGAGATCGAGCCGTTCACCGATCAATTTTCCGTCAACATCCCCGGACTCGACATCGACGGCTTCGCGCTCAAGGAAAAGACCTACCAGCTCCCGCTGCGCTCGGTTGCGAACAATTTCCCCGTGGAGCTGGACTCGAATGTGGACGACCTCAAATTCCCGCAAGGGTCGAGCGTCATCCGCCTTCGCGGGATCGCCGAGATCGAGAAGAAATCGATCGAGATCACGCTCCAGGTCAATGAAAGCGGCGAGCTTTCCGGCGATCTGGCGCGCGAACTCAAGGGCTCGGCCGAACTGGAGAAGCTGGTCAGCCTCGGCATCTCGGCTACTCTGAAAATGGCGGCCAAGGTCGTTGTCGGCGGACAGCAGGCGATCAAGGGGACGTTCGACATTCTCTATCTCGTCGGATGGAAGGTCAACCAGATTGTCTAGCTGAGCTTCTGCCTTCCGGCGCGGCAGCGATAGGTCGAAGGCGACCTGCTACCAAACAAATCATTTCTACCGCGCCGGGCTCTTGTACGGGAAGTCATGGTGAGATGATGGACGTGCGTCTGCTTCTCCCTTTTTTATGTAAAGCTGCCATTTTGGTCTCGCCCCAAATGCGAATTTAGAGTGATCTGCGCGGCAATGACCGCTCCTGGCGCGAAGCTGACCTTCGCCCTGCCTCATCGCCCCCTGGCCAAACTCCCCAGAATACCCCGCACGATCGCTCGTCCGACCGACGAGCCGACCGAGCGCACGACGGATTTGATCGCCGCCTCCGCCACCGTCTGGCGGTTGGAGGGCCGCGGCGCGCGGCGGCCGCCGGTCGGCTGGGGATCGTCGTTGCCGAAGCCGGGAATGGTCCAGCGCGAACGGCCGCTCTCCTGCTGCTGCGCTTGCGCCTCCTGGGCGTCCTTGGCCTTTTTCTGCAGCATCTCGAAAGCCGATTCGCGGTCGACGGTCTGGTCGTATTGTCCCGCAACCGGGCTCTCAGTGATCAGCTTGCGGCGCTCTTCGGGCGTGATCGGGCCAAGGCGCGACGATGGCGGGCGGATCAGCGTCCGCTGTACCATGGACGGCACGCCCTTGGCTTCCAGCGTCGAGACCAGCGCCTCGCCGGTGCCGAGCTGCGTGATCACGGTTGCGCAGTCGAAATCGGGATTGGGCCTGAACGTCTCGGCCGCTGTCTTGACGGCCTTCTGTTCGCGCGGCGTATAGGCACGAAGTGCGTGCTGCACGCGGTTGCCCAACTGGGCCAGCACCGTTTCAGGGATATCCAGCGGATTTTGCGTGACGAAATAAACGCCGACGCCCTTCGAGCGGATCAGCCGGACCACCTGTTCGACCCGGTCGACCAGCACCTTCGGCGCGTCGTCGAACAGAAGGTGCGCCTCGTCGAAGAAAAAGACCAGCTTCGGCTTGTCCGGGTCGCCGACCTCGGGCAGTTCCTCGAACAGTTCCGACATCAGCCACAGAAGGAACGTCGCATAGAGCCGCGGATTCATCATCAGCTTGTCGGCGGCGAGCACGCTGATGGCGCCGCGTCCATCGCGCGTGGTGCGCATGATGTCGGCGATCCGCAATGCCGGCTCGCCGAAGAAATTGGCAGCGCCCTGCTGCTCCAGGACCAGCAGCGTGCGCTGGATGGCGCCGACCGAAGGTTTCGTCACATTGCCGTAGCGGGCGCCGATCTCTTCGGCGCGGTCGGCGATGTTGGCAAGCAGTGACTGCAGGTCCTTCAAGTCGAGCAGCAAAAGGCCTTCCTCGTCGGCGATGCGGAAGACGATGTTCATAATGCCTTCCTGTGCCTCGGAAAGGTTCATCAGCCGCGACAGAAGCAGCGGCCCCATCTCCGAGATGGTGGCGCGGATCGGGTGGCCCTGCTCGCCGAACAGATCCCAGAAGATGACCGGGAATTCCTGGAACTCATAGGGATCGAGCTTGACCTGCTCGGCCCGCTTGACCAGGAAATCCTGCGCTGTGCCCATCATGGCGATACCCGACAGGTCGCCCTTGATGTCGGCGCAGAATACCGGCACGCCGGCATTGGAGAAACCCTCGGCCAATATTTGCAGGGTCACCGTCTTGCCGGTGCCGGTCGCGCCGGTGACCAGGCCGTGACGATTTCCATATTGCAGCAAAAGCCGTTCGGGCCGCTGATAGCTGTCGTCCGGCTTGCGGCTGGCTCCTATGAAGATACTGGTGTCGTCGGCTATGTGTCCGGTCTCCGCAAACCTATAGGGTTGAATGCCCTGATCCCTTGAAGAAAAGGGAGCCCCGCCGCAGGTATAGTGAGGCCATTGCACAGCGACAATGGGCGTCGTCGAAAATGGCTTTTGGAGCTTGCGGAACCTGCCCATGTTTGGCAATCGGTTGACGGTCACCATCACGGAAGGCGTGTTGCACGGCATGTGTGCTGCATTGTGATATCGGGCCGGGGACCGTAGACTGACATAGTCGGCCGCTGCGGCCGCTAGAACGAGGAGAACCGATGGGCGCCGGTGCCTTGACCCAGGATGCCGAACTTCCGAACGTCGACCGGCAACGATGGTTGGCGCTGGCAGAGAAGGCGCTGGCCGGCGGGTCCTTCGAGGAAAAGCTCGTCTCGCATACGGACGACGCCATCCGCATCGAGCCGCTCTACGAGCGTTCGGTAACCGCCGAGCCTGTCGTGCGCGCCAACCCGGAATCACCGTGGATCGTCAGCCAGCGTATCGACGATCCGGACATAGGCCGCGCCAGTGCGCAGGCGCTGGAAGACGTCGCGCAGGGTGCTACCGGACTGTCGCTTGTCTTCGAAGGTGCGCCGAACGCCTTCGGCTACGGCTTGCCGAGGACGGCGGAGGCGCTGGAGGGTGTACTCGACGGCGTGCCGCTCAACCGCATCCAGATCCGCATCGACGCCCATCCCTGGAGCCGCGCCGTGGCCGACTGGCTGGTGGCGTTTTTGACCAAGCGCCGCTCCGACCCGGCAAAGCTCAATCTCTCCTTCGGCATCGATCCGGCGGCGATCTTTGCCGGGACCGGTAGGCTGCGCATGTCGATCGAGGCTTTGCAGGCTTCGATGCCGCAGTCGCTGGCGCATTTCTTTTCGATGGGTGTGCCCGGTGTCCTGCTGGAAGCGGACGGGCGGGTATTCCACAATGCCGGCGCCACCGAGGCGCAGGAGCTTGGCACCATGCTCGCGTCGGCCGTCTCCTATCTGAGGCTGTTCGAGAAGGCGCGCCAGCCGCTTGTCTATGCGGCGCCGCATATCGGCTTTGCGCTGAGCGTCGACCAGGACCAGTTCGTGTCGATGGCCAAGGTCAGGGCGTTGCGCAGGCTGTGGGCGCGTGTCCAGGAGGCCTGCTCGATACCGCCCTCCACCGCCAGCATCCATGCCGAAACTTCCTTCCAGATGATGACGGCGGCCGACCCGGAAACCAACATCCTGCGCACCACCATTGCCGCTTTTGCGGCTGCCGCCGGCGGCGCGGATTCGATCGCCATCCTGCCGCACACGATCGCGCACGGCCTGCCTGCGAGTTTTGCCCGCCGCGTTGCCCGCAACGCGCAACTGATCATGGCCAATGAGGGCCACATCGACCACGTCGCCGATCCGGCTTGCGGTTCGGGCGCCGTCGAAGCGCTGACTGCGGAGCTCTGCGCGGCGGCCTGGCAGGAGTTCCAGCAGATCGAGGCGGAAGGCGGCGTGCTGTCCAGCCTCGAACAAGGCCACATCCAGAGACGCGTCCAGGCAGCTTCCGCCCGCCGCAACGCAGCCTACCAGGCGGGCGAACGGGCGATCGTCGGCACGACGCTGCACCCCTCGAAAACCGAGCGTCCTGTCGAGACGCTGGCGGCGGAGCGGCGGCCTGCCTTCACCGAAGGCGTTGCGGTGTGCGAGCCGCTGTTTCCGATCCGCATCGATCAGTCGATCGGAGCCGTACCATGATCCCGGATTTCAGCCAGATCGGCTGGTCGCCGCCGCGGCGGGTGCCGGTCGAGGTCAAAGGTCAGCGGATGACGCCGGAAGGCATCGCCGTCAAGCATCTCTACAACCAGGGCGATCTCAAGGGCTTGCCGCATCTCGATACCTATCCGGGCCTGCCGCCCTTCGTGCGCGGCCCCTATCCGACGATGTATGTCCAGCAACCCTGGACGATCCGGCAATATGCCGGCTTCTCGACGGCAGAGGAATCCAACGCCTTCTACCGGCGCAACCTTGCCGCCGGCCAGAAAGGCCTGTCGGTCGCCTTCGATCTCGCCACGCATCGCGGCTACGACAGCGACCATCCGCGCGTCGCCGGCGATGTCGGCATGGCCGGCGTCGCCATCGATTCCATTCTCGACATGCGCCAGCTGTTCGATGGCATCCCGCTTAACGAGATGACGGTATCGATGACGATGAACGGCGCGGTGCTGCCGATCATGGCGCTCTATATCGTCGCGGCGGAGGAACAGGGCGTTGCGCAGAAGGACCTCACTGGGACCATTCAGAACGACATCCTGAAAGAGTTCATGGTGCGCAACACCTACATCTATCCGCCAAAACCTTCGATGCGGATCGTGTCGGACATTTTTTCCTACACGTCGAAGCACATGCCGAAGTTCAATTCGATCTCGATCTCCGGCTACCACATGCAGGAGGCGGGAGCGACGGCGGACCTTGAACTCGCCTACACGATTGCCGACGGTATCGAATATGCCCGCGCCGGCGTCGCGGCCGGCCTCGACATCGACCGTTTCGCGCCGCGCCTTTCCTTCTTCTGGGCGATCGGCATGAATTTCTTCATGGAAGTCGCGAAGCTGAGAGCAGCGCGCCTTTTGTGGGCCAGCCTGATGCTGAAGAACTTTTCGCCGAAGGACGAGCGCTCGCTGTCACTGCGCACCCATTGCCAGACTTCGGGCTGGTCGCTGACGGCGCAGGATCCCTACAACAACATCATCCGCACCATGATCGAGGCGATGGCGGCGACTCAAGGGCATACGCAGTCGCTGCACACCAATTCCTTCGACGAGGCAATGGCGCTGCCGACCGACCATTCGGCCCGCATCGCCCGCAACACACAGCTCATCCTGCAGAAGGAATCCGGCACGACGCGCATCATCGATCCGTGGGGCGGCTCCGCCTATCTCGAACGGCTGACGCATGATCTGGCGGCGCGTGCGCTTGCGCATATCGAGGAGGTCGAGAGCCTCGGCGGCATGGCCGCGGCGATCGAAAAGGGCCTACCGAAGCTGCGCATCGAAGAGGCTGCCGCGCGCACCCAGGCGCGCATCGATTCAGGCGAACAGATCGTGGTCGGTGTCAATGCCCACCGGCCTGGGACGGATATCGATGTCGACGTACTAAGGATCGACAATGCCGAAGTCAGGGCACGGCAATTGTCGAAGCTGCAGCGGCTGAAAGGCACGCGTGACGTCGCCGCCGTCGAGAGCGCGCTCGATGCGCTGACCCGTGCTGCCGGGAGTAACGAAAACCTGCTGGAATTCGCCATCCGGGCCGCACGCGCCAACGCCACGGTCGGCGAGATTTCGCTGGCGCTGGAAAAGGTTTTCGGCCGCCATGTCGCCTCGGTGCAGACGATCTCCGGCGTCTACCGCAACGCGCTCGGCGACAATCCAGTGGTCGACCGGCTGCAGGACAAGATCGTAGCGTTCGAGGAGAAGTCCGGCGGCAAGCCGCGCATTCTGGTCGCCAAGATGGGGCAAGACGGCCATGATCGCGGCCAGAAAGTGATCGCCACCGCCTTTGCCGACCTCGGCTTCGACGTCACCGTCGGGCCGATGTTCCAGACGCCGGACGAGATCGCCAGGCTGGCGGTCGAGCATGACGTGCACGTCGTCGGCGCGTCGTCGCTGGCAGCAGGCCATTTGACGCTCATTCCCGAACTCAAGCTTGCACTGAAGAAGCTCGGCCGCGACGACATGCTGATCGTCGCCGGCGGCGTCATCCCGCCGCAGGATTACGATGCAGTCCGGCAGGCAGGCGCCACTGAAATATTCCCACCCGGCACGGTCATCCCGGAAGCGGCGGACCGGCTGATGGACCGGCTGCTGCAGGGGGCTGACGCTTTGTTATAATGTCTGTTGCAACGAAAACACGCTGAGTTATAATCGGCGTTGCAACAGGATGTCACCATGAACACGACCATTCGCAAGATCGGCAATTCCGAAGGCGTGATCCTGCCGAAGGAAATTCTCGATCGCATGAATCTGAAGGCGGGCGACAGCATCGTCATCGTTCAGGAAGGCGATGAGCTTCGCCTGCGCCGCACCGAGGACACTGCCGAAGAATTCGAGCGCAAGATGAAGATCGCGCGCGAGCGGATGAAAAAGTACGAGGTTGCTTACCGCGCGCTCGCAAAATGACCGAGCATCATTCGCGGGAGTTCGTGGAGGCGCTTCATGCCGAGCAGTTGCGCCTCCACGGCGGCGCAGCGGGCATCCGCGACGAAGGAATGCTGGAGTCGGCGCTCTACAGGCCGCAGCAGAGGGAAATCTATGGCGAGCCCGATCTCTGTGAGTTGGCGTCCGGCTACCTTTTCGGTATTGCCAAAAACCATCCATTCGTCGACGGCAATAAGCGTACTGCTTTCGCGGCGGCCGATCTGTTCCTTTATTTCAATGGCTTGAGCATCGAAGCCGAGCAGGCGGACATTATTCAACTGGTCATGATGGTCGCCGCCGGCGAAATCGACGAGGCTGGTGCCGCGGCGTTCTTCCGCGATCATGTGGTGAAGCTCGAAGACTAACTGTCGGAAAGCTTGACGATCTCCCATTCCTTGCCGTTGACTGCGGCAATTTCGCCGACCTTCTTGCCGAACAGCGCCATCGCCATCGGCGACATATGGGAAATTGTCCCCTTGGCGGGATTTGCCTCATCCTCGCCGACGATCTTCCAGTGCACCTTCTTGCCGTCGTCGCTTTCCAGGGTGACACCCATGCCGAAACGAACCAGGTCGCTACCCGGTTCCGGCACGGAGAGCTCGGCGCTTTCCCGCCTTGCCGTCCAATAGCGAAGATCGCGCGACACCAGCGCGATCCGCTCGCGGTCGGCCCTCTTTTCGGCTCTGCCCAGTTCGTCGCGCAGAGCGGCCACCTCCGCATCGATCAGCGCCAGGCCGCGTTCCGTCACCAGATTGCGGTGATGGCTGATCGGCCGCTCGCCGATGCCGGCGATGGCGTTTTCGCTGTCTTCCTCGCGGGTGAAGGCCCTGCTCATTTATCGAACTTATGCCTGACGCGACGACTCCACAAGCCGTAGCCGGCGAACCGACGTCGGGGCCGATCCGGCCGATCCTGTCTGGCACGAATCCTGCGGCGCGACCGTTGAACGCAAGGAATCTGTGCCGATGTTGAACAGACGAACGCTGCTTGCGCAGACCGCCGGCTTTGCCGTCATGGGGCTTTCGCTCGGCAAGGCAGCGGCGAAAAACCTGCCCGGCATCGAGAAAGCCGCGATGCGTAGCGCGATCAACGCAAGCGAGCTCGGCGTCCGGCCCGGCGCGCTTGACGACCAGAGCAAGGCCTTCACCAAGCTGCTGCGCGACGCGCACGACCGCGACATGCCGGTGTTCCTGCCGCCGGGGATCTATATCGTTTCCAACCTGTCGCTGCCCGGCCGCGTGCGCCTGTCCGGCGTGCCGGGCGCATCGCGGATCGTCTACGGCGGCAATGGCCATCTCATCATGGCCGAACAGGCCGAGCATATCGAACTCAGCGGGCTGGTGTTCGACGGCAGCAACCGCTGGATGGGCGACTACACGCATGGCCTGCTCGATCTGCGCCGCATCGCCCATCTGGTCGTCGACAACTGCCAGCTTACCGACAGCGGCAAGAACGGTCTGGCGCTCGAACACGCCTCGGGCCGCATCGAGCGCTCGGAGATATCCGGTGCGGCCGATGCCGGCATCTATTCGGTCGAGGCCGATGGCCTGGAAATATCAGGCAATAGCGTCTCCGACTGCGCCAATGGCGGCATCCTCGTGCACCGCTGGCAGGCGGCTGAAGACAACACCATCGTCAGCGGCAACCGGATCGAACGCATCCAGGCGCGCGGCGGCGGAACCGGCCAGAACGGCAATGGCATCAATGCCTTCCGCGCCGGCAATGTCATCATCTCCGGCAATATTGTTTCGGACTGCGCGTTTTCGGCGATCCGCGCCAACAGTGCCAGCAATTTGCAGATCACCGGCAATACCTGCTCGCGCTCGGGCGAAACGGCCGTGTATTCCGAATTCTCCTTTGAAGGTGCCGTCATCGGCAATAACATCGTCGATGGCGCTGCGAACGGTATTTCGATCGTCAATTTCAACGAAGGCGGCCGCATGGGCGTCTGCTCCGGCAACATCGTCCGCAATCTGTCGACCAGCGGTCCCTACCCTGCCGACGCGCCCGGCTTCGGCGTCGGCATCAGCGTCGAGGCAGACAGCACCGTTTCCGGTAATGTCGTCGAGAATGCGCCGCTCTACGGCATGCAGATCGGCTGGGGACCGTTCATGCGCAATGTGGTCGCCATGGGAAACATCATCCGCAAGGCGGGGACCGGTATCGTCGTCACCGTGGTCGAAGGTGCCGGAACGGCAATCATTTCCGACAATGTCATCGACGGGGTCCAGAACGGCGCGATCGTCGGCCAGCGCTGGGCCGAGCCGGTGACCGGCGACCTCGCCGCGTCAGGCAATGCCGGCTATGCGCATCTGACCGTCGAGCGCAACCACGTCAGTTGAGGGTGGCCGTCGGCCGGAGCGCGCCGACTTTGGCGCCGATCCGGCTTTCGATAGGCGGATTTGCCTGTTCGATCAGTTTCGCAGCGAGCGCGTGGTCGGCGTGCAAAAGCTTTGCCAGCACAGCCGCGACCATCACTTCAGCGGCGCGGCCGGCGCCATCGTCGCATTTCAGCGCGATGCCAAGGCCAAGCTCCGGAACGGCGGCGCAAAAAACACCTTCGGCGCCTCCCTTGACGAAAATCCGACCCGGGGCGGCCTCCATCATCGCGACGTCGGACCTGCCCGTGCCGGCGACGAAAAACGGCTCGGCCATGCAGGCAGAAAGCAGCCGCTTCGCCGCCCGGGCGCGCACCGGCTCGAAGCCGGCACCTGTCGCCATGCGGGCAAAGCTAAGGGCAAAGCTGCGCAACGGCACGGCATAGGTCGGAATCGAGCAGCCGTCGGTGCCGCGGTGATCGGCGTCATGGGCAGCGCCGGTCACCGCCTCCATCGCTTCGCGCACCATCTCCTGCGAAGCATGGCCAGCCTTGACGTAACCACGATGGGCGATGCCGCTGTGAACGCAGGTGCATAGGAAGCCTGAGTGCTTGCCGGAACAATTGTTGTGCAGCGCGTTCGGCACGCTGCCGGCGCGGGCAAGCGCCAGCGTCGCTCCATGGCTCGACGGCCAATGCGCGCCGCATTCGAGTGCCGCCTCGTCCAGGCCGGCCTTCGCCAGCATGGCCCGCGCGAGCTCGACATGTGGCGGCTCGCCGGAATGCGAGGCGCAGGCCAGCGCCAGCTCCCGGTCACCGAAGCCGTAGACATCGGCAGCGCCGCTCTCGACCAGCGGCAACGCCTGGATCGCCTTGACCGCCGAACGCGGGAACACCGGCTGTGCCGTGTCGCCGATCTCCCAGACAGGCTTGCCGTCAGCGTCGAAGACGGCAACAGCGCCGCGATGCGCGCTCTCGACGATTGCGCCGCGCAAGACTTCGACCAGAACCGGATTTGTCATGAATTCCCCGCTAGCGCATGATCTCGAAAATCGGAATCCATTTCGAAAAGGATCATGCGCAAAATCAAAGTGTTACAGCGTCCTTTGCGCTCCCGAACGGTCGCGCGGCGCTGTAATGCGGGGCCGCTTTTATCTGATCCGGTCGAGAATGGAAACGTAGTTGGCGACCGCGGCGCCGCCCATGTTGAAGATGCCGCCGAGCTTTGCTCCCGGCACCTGGATGCCGCCCGCCTCGCCGACGAGCTGCATGGCGCTCAGCACATGCATCGATACACCGGTGGCGCCGATCGGATGGCCCTTGGCCTTCAGCCCGCCCGACGGATTGACCGGCAGCCTTCCATCTTTCGCCGTCTCGCCATCCAAGGCCAGCTTGGCGCCCTCGCCCGGCTTTGCCAGGCCCATCGCCTCATACTCGATCAGTTCGGCGATGGTGAAACAGTCGTGCGTCTCGACGAAGGACAGGTCGCCGAGCGTCACGCCCGCCTTCTTCAACGCCTGGTTCCAGGCCTGCTCGCAGCCTTCGAAGGCGAGGATGTCGCGCTTCGACATCGGCAGGAAATCCTGCACATGCTCATTGGCGCGGAAAGCGACCGCGCGGCGCATCTTCAGCGCCGTGGCCGTATCGGCAAGGACAAGTGCGGCGGCGCCGTCCGACACCAGCGAGCAGTCTGTGCGCTTCAGCGGACCGGCGACGAAGGGGTTTTTTTCGCTTTCCTGCCGGCAGAACTCGTAGCCGAAATCCTTGCGCATCTGCGCGTAGGGATTGTCGACGCCGTTCTTGTGGTTCTTGGCGGCGATCGTCGCCAGCGCATCCGACTGGTCGCCGTAGCGCTGGAAATAGGCTTGGGCGATCTTGCCGAAGACGCCGGCGAAGCCTGCCGGCGTGTCACCGTCCTCCGGCAGATATGAGGCCTTGAGCAGGTTCTTGCCGATCTCGGGACCGGGCGTCGTCGTCATCTGCTCGGCGCCGACCACCAGCACGATACGGGCGGCATTGGCGTCGATGGCGCGGATGCCTTGCCTGACCGCCGCCGAGCCGGTGGCGCAGGCGTTCTCGACGCGGGTCGCCGGCTTGAAGCGCAGCCGGTCGTCGGCCTGGAGGACCAGGCTCGCGGTGAAATCCTGGGCGGAAAACCCGGCGTTGAAGTGGCCGAGCACGATCTCGTCGACGTCATCTGGACCGATGCCGGCATGGTCGAGCGCCTCGACTGCCACCTTGGTGATCAGGCCCTCCAGCGTCTCGCCTTCGAGCTTGCCGAAGCGCGAATGCGCCCAACCGACGATGCATGCTGTCATGGCGATCTCCATCCTGTGGACCTGGGCTACGCGATACTGCGGCGCGCCTCAGCATTGTTCAAGCATGAACCGTTCCGCCCGGCGTCGTGAAGGGGCCAGAACCGCACAATCGCTTGATCTTGATATCTGGTCATAGTGCCTGGCTTTTGCCAGCAAATCAGGCTGGATTTTTGTTGATTGATGCGTCAATAAAAAATAATCTTGCCATGACAAGACCGGAGCAAGAATGCCGAAACTCGGAATGGAGCCGTTGCGCCGCAGGGCGCTCATCGACGCAACGATCTCGGCGATCGGCGAGCGCGGTTCGCTTGATGTGACGATGTCGGAAATCGCCGGGCGCGCCGGCGTGTCCTCGGCGCTTGCCCACCATTATTTCGGCGCCAAGGACGAATTGCTGTTGGCGACGATGCGGCACATCCTGAGCGAGCTCACCGCCGATACACGCCGTGCACTTCGCGCGGCCGGCACGGCGCGCCAGCGCGTCTCGGCAGTGGTCGCGGTCAATTTCTCCGACATCCAGTTCCAGCCCGAAACGATCGCCGCCTGGCTCGCCTTCTACGTCGAGGCGCAGAAATCGGCAGCACTTCGCCGGCTGCTCAAGGTCTATGCGCGGCGGCTGCATTCCAATCTGCTCAGCGGGCTGGCCGGCATCCTGCCCAGAAGCGAGGCGGACCGGGTCGCCGAAGCGACGGCGGCGCTGATCGACGGGCTCTATATCAGGCGCGCGCTGAAGGACGGCGTCCCCGATGCCGCGACCGCGATTGCACTGGTCGAGGACTATCTCGAAACGAAGCTCAGCGGACGGCAGAAGCAGTGACATCCAAGCGACCCAACATCCTGATCGTGATGGTCGATCAGCTCAACGGAACGCTGTTTCCGGATGGGCTGGCGGACTTCCTGCACGCGCCGCATCTGAAGGCGCTGGCCACACGTTCGGCGCGTTTTTGCAACAATTACACCGCCTCGCCGCTCTGCGCGCCGGGCCGCGCCGCATTCATGAGCGGCCAGTTGCCGTCACGCACCGGGGTCTACGACAACGCCGCCGAATTCGCGTCTTCGATCCCGACATTTGCCCATCATCTGCGCGCTGCCGGCTATCACACCTGCCTCTCCGGCAAGATGCATTTCGTCGGCCCGGACCAATTGCACGGTTTCGAGGAGCGGCTGACCACCGACATCTATCCGGCCGATTTCGGCTGGACGCCGGACTATCGCAAGCCCGGCGAGCGGATCGACTGGTGGTATCACAATCTCGGCTCGGTGAGCGGCGCCGGTACTGCCGAGATCACGAACCAGCTGGAATATGACGACGAGGTCGCCTTCCATGCGGTGCAGAAGCTTTACGATTTTGCCCGCGTCTCGGACGATGCCGCACATCGGCCCTGGTGCTTGACGGTTTCCTTCACCCATCCGCACGATCCTTACGTCGCACGCCGGCGCTACTGGGACCTCTACGAGGATTGCCCGGCGCTCGAGCCTGAGGTCGGCTTCATTCCTTACGACAGGCAGGACCCGCATTCGCAGCGGCTCTACCGCGCCAGCGACTATGATAGGTTCGACATCACCACTGAGCAGATACGCCGCGCGCGGCGCGGCTATTTCGCCAATGTCTCCTATCTCGACGACAAGCTCGGCGAGCTGCTGTCGGTGCTCGAGCGCACGCGCATGCTCGACGACACGATCATCCTGTTCTGCTCGGACCATGGCGACATGCTCGGCGAGCGCGGGCTGTGGTTCAAGATGTGCTTTTTCGAGGGTTCGGCGCGGGTGCCGCTGATGATCGCCGGCAAGAGCATACACGCCGGGCTGATCGAGACGCCGGTTTCCAATCTCGACGTGACGCCGACGCTTTGCGATCTCGCCGGCATCGACATCAGCGCGATTGCGCCGTGGACCGACGGCCAGTCGCTGCTGCCGCTGCTAAACGGAAAGAAACGCTCCGCGCCGGTGCTGATGGAATATGCGGCCGAAGGCTCCAATGCGCCGATGGTGGCGATGCGCGGGGGCCGCTACAAATTCATCCATTGCGAGATCGACCCGCCGCAACTGTTTGATCTTGAATCGGATCCGCGGGAATTGACCAACCTCGCCGCCGATCCGGCCAATGCGGCTTTGGTGGCCGCTTTCACCGACAAGGTGCGGGAGCGCTGGGACATGGCGGCGTTCGATGCCGCGGTGCGTGCCAGCCAGGCACGCCGCTGGGTGGTCTACCCGGCGCTGCGCAACGGCACCCATTATCCCTGGGAGTTCCAGCCGCTGCAGAAGGCGTCGGAACGCTACATGCGCAATCACATGAACCTCGACCTGCTCGAAGAGCAGAAGCGCTTTCCCCGAGGCGAATGATGGCAGACAGTCTCGTCCCCTCTGTCGACCATCTCAGGCAGGCCTATGCCGTCACCTCCAAGGCGACGCAGATCACGCCGCTGCTGGAATGGGCGGCACTCGCCCGCGAGACCGGCGCCGAACGCGTCTTCGTCAAGGCCGAGTCGCTGCAATGGGCCGGATCGTTCAAGGTGCGCGGCGCCTATTGGCGGCTGAAGCGGCTGTCGCCCGACGAAGCCAAAATGGGCGTCGTCGCCTATTCCTCCGGCAATTTCGCGCAAGGGCTGGCGGCGGCAGGCCAAGCGCTTGGCATTCCCGTCACCATCGTCATGCCGATCGACGCGCCTGCCGCCAAACGCGATGCCACGTCGGGCTACGGCGCCCGTGTCGTGCTGACCGACCATGGCGAGCGCGCGCGTGAGGAAGTCGCTGCCGCGAAGGCGCGCGAGATCGCCGCGAGCGAAGGCCTGGCGCTGCTGCACCCGTTCGACGATCCGGAGATCGTCGCCGGCCAGGCCGGTGCCGGGCTGGAGGCACTCGACCAGCTCGCCGCCAAGCAAGCCGAGGCCAATCTCTTGTTCTGCTCGGTCGGCGGCGGCGGCCTGATCGGCGGTGTTTCGCTGGCCTTCCACTACCTGTCGCCAGCCACGAAGATCATCGGCGTGGAGCCGGAAGGTTTTGACGGCATGGGCTCGTCGTTGGCGCATGGCGCCATCGAAACCATGCCGATCGGGCCGAAATCGATCTGCGACGGGCTGATGTCGCGGCGGCCCGGCGACGCGCCGTTCGCAGCGGTGAAGGCCGCCGGCGTTCGCGGCGTCACCGTCGACGATGCTTCGGTGCGGCGCGCCATGCGCATCGCCTTCGAGCGGATGAAGCTGGTGCTCGAACCATCCGGCGCTGCTTCGCTGGCGGCGTTGCTCGGCGGCAAGGTCGACGTGACCGGCAAGACCGTTCTCGTAATGGCAACCGGCGGCAACGTCTCGCTGGCCGATTTCATTGCCCATATGAACCATGGACGCGCATGAACTATGCTTGAAGCGGATTTCGTCATTATCGGCTCCGGCTCGGCCGGTTCGGCCATGGCCTACCGGCTGTCGGAGGACGGCAAGCATTCGGTGATCGTCATCGAATATGGCGGCAGCGATATCGGGCCGCTAATCCAGATGCCGTCGGCGCTGTCGATCCCGCTCAATATGAGCCTCTACGACTGGGGCTTTGTCAGCGAGCCGGAGCCGCACCTCGGCGGCCGCGTGCTGGCGACGCCGCGCGGCAAGGTGATCGGCGGCTCGTCGTCGATCAACGGCATGGTCTATGTGCGCGGCCATGCCCGCGACTTCGACCACTGGGCCGAACAGGGCGCGGCCGGCTGGGGCTTTGCCGACGTGCTCCCCTATTTCAAGCGCATGGAGGACAGCGCAGGCGGCGAGGATGGCTGGCGCGGCCATGGCGGCCCGCTTACTGTGCAGCGCGGCTCGAGAACGAACCCACTCTATGGCGCCTTCGTCGAGGCAGGCCGTCAGGCCGGCTTCGAGCTGACCGACGACTATAACGGCGCGAAGCAGGAAGGCTTTGGGCCGATGGAGCAGACCATCCGCGGCGGCCGTCGCTGGTCGGCCGCGAGCGCCTATCTGAGGCCGGCGCTGAGGCGGAAAAATGTCAGCCTGGTCAAGGGTTTCGCCCGGCGGGTAATCATCGAGAATCAACGCGCCACCGGCGTCGAGATCGAAGTGC
Source organism: Mesorhizobium sp. M1328 (assembly GCF_040318075.1). Lineage (NCBI taxonomy): Bacteria > Pseudomonadati > Pseudomonadota > Alphaproteobacteria > Hyphomicrobiales > Phyllobacteriaceae > Mesorhizobium > Mesorhizobium sp. M1328. The sequence continues at coordinate 95,595 of NZ_JAMYLO010000007.1, forward strand.
GCAAACGGATTCAGGCGGTCAGAGCGCGGCGCGAGGTGATCGTTGCCGCGTCCTCGATCAACTCGCCCAAGATCCTGATGCTGTCCGGCATCGGCCCCGGCCAGCACCTTAGGGAGAACGGCATTCCGGTGATCGCTGACCGGCCTGGAGTCGGTCGCAATCTGCAGGACCATATGGAACTCTACATCCAGCAGGAATCGACAAAGCCGATCACGCTGAACTCCGTCTTGAACCCGTTCTCGAAGGCGCTGATCGGGGCACAATGGCTGTTCTTCAAATCCGGCCTCGGTGCCACCAATCATTTCGAGGCGGCCGCCTTCGTGCGCTCGGGCGCCGGCGTCGACTATCCCGATATCCAGTATCACTTCATCCCGGCCGCGGTCCGCTATGACGGCAAGGCGGCGGCCAAGGCGCATGGTTTCCAGGCGCATGTCGGGCCGATGCGGTCGAAGTCGCGCGGTTCGGTCACGCTGCGCTCGCCCGATCCCAAGTCGAAGCCGGTGATCCGCTTCAACTACATGTCGCATCCGGATGACTGGACGGAGTTCCGCCACTGCATCCGGCTGACCCGCGAGATCTTCGGGCAAGCGGCCTTCGATCCCTACCGCGGCAAGGAACTGTCGCCGGGCTCGCATGTGCAATCGGATGAGGAGCTCGACGCCTTCATTCGCGACCACGCCGAAAGCGCCTACCACCCTTGCGGCACCTGCAAGATGGGCCGTGCCGATGATGCGATGAGCGTCGTCGATCCGGAATGCCGCGTCATTGGCGTCGAAGGGCTGCGGGTCGCCGATTCCTCGATCTTTCCACGCGTCACCAACGGCAATCTCAACGCGCCGTCGATCATGACCGGCGAGAAGGCCGCCGACCACATTCTCGGGCGTACGCCGCTGCCACCGTCCAACCAGGAACCATGGATCAATCCGCGCTGGCAGGCGTCGGACAGATAGGCCATGATCCGGCGGACGCATATTCCGATGCCGCGAAAAGACGATTTGGAGAACAGTCATGCGCGCCCAGCCAACGGCATCGCATTATGTCAACGGCCGCTATATCGACGACGAGCGCGGCGCGCCGCTGCAGGTAATCTATCCTGCAACCGGCGAGACCATCGCCATGCTGCGCTCGGCGACGCCGAACGTGCTGGAGCTCGCGATCGAGGCGGCGCGTGTGGCACAACCGGCCTGGGCGCGGCTGAAGCCGGTCGAACGCGGCCGCATCCTGCGCCGCGCCGCCGACATCTTGCGCGCGCGCAATGCCGATCTGGCGCGCATCGAGACGCTGGATACCGGTAAGCCTATCCAGGAGACGCTGGTTGCGGACGCCCCGTCGGCGGCCGACTGCCTGGAATATTTCGGCGGCGCGGTCGCCGCCTTTAATGGCGAGGCCGTCGATCTCGGCGGACCCTTTGCCTATACCAGGCGCGAGGCGCTCGGCGTCTGCGTCGGCATCGGCGCCTGGAATTACCCGATCCAGATCGCCGGCTGGAAATCCGCACCGGCGCTCGCCATGGGCAATGCGATGGTGTTCAAGCCGTCGGAAAACACGCCGCTTTCAGCACTGGCGCTCGCCGAAATCTATACCGAGGCCGGCCTGCCCGACGGCCTGTTCAACGTCGTGCAAGGTTTTGGCGATGTCGGCGCCGGCCTTGTCGGCCATGAGGTCGTCGCCAAGGTCTCGGTGACCGGCTCCGTGCCGACCGGCCGCAAGGTGCTGTCGCTCGCCGGCTCGAAGATGAAGCACGCGACGATGGAGCTCGGCGGCAAGTCGCCGCTGATCGTCTTCGAAGACGCCAACCTCGAAAACGCCATCGGCGGCGCGATGCTCGGCAATTTCTATTCGACCGGCCAGATCTGCTCCAATGGCACGCGGGTGTTCGTGCAGAGCAGCATCCATGACCGTTTCGTCGAGAGGCTGACCGAGCGGACCAAGAAAATCCGCATCGGCGATCCGCTCGATCCGGACACGCAGATGGGGCCGCTGGTCTCCAAGGCGCAGCATGACAAGGTGGTCTCTTACATCGAAGCGGGCAAACAGGATGGCGCGGTGCTCGCCTGCGGCGGCAACGTGCCGGCGTTGCAGGGCTTCCAGGGCGGCTTCTTCGTCGAGCCGACGGTGTTCACCGGTGTCGCAGACACGATGCGCATCGCCCGCGAGGAGATTTTCGGGCCAGTCATGAGCGTGCTGAAATTCGACAGCGAGGACGAGGTAGTCGAGCGCGCCAACGACACCGAATTCGGCCTCGCCGCCGGCGTGTTCACGCGCGACCTGCAGCGCGCCCACCGCGTCATCGCCGAATTGCAGGCCGGTACCTGCTGGATCAACGCTTACAATCTGACGCCGGTCGAAATCCCCTTTGGCGGCTTCAAGCAGTCCGGCATCGGCCGCGAGAATTCGCTCGCGGCACTGGCACTCTATTCGCAGCTGAAGTCGGTCTATGTCGAGACGGGGGACGTCGCCAGCCCATACTGATCCTTGCGGGCGGTGCCGTCCAGATACTGCGTCAGCGCGCAGACGAGATGATAGAAGATGCTGGCCGGCACCTCGCTTGCCAGCGAGCGGCCACGCTCGTCGATGCGGTCGATCCACAGGCCGAGCGGTGCCGGATTGATGTGCCAGCGGAACAGCCGGCCGACACGCGCCTCGATTTCCGGCTTCAGGTCGGGACCGCCCGAACCATCCAGCGCGATCGCCGCCTTGATCGCTTCGGCCTGCGGCCAACTGCGCGAGACGCGGTCGAGCGGCAGCCCTTGCCGCGAGACCGCGCCGTAGGCGAGGCCTGTGGCGCGGTTGAGGCCATTGGCAATTGCCGACGCGTAAAGCTTCCGGGCAAGGCCGGTCAAGCCGCTCTGGCCGCTGCGCCCGGCGAAGTCGACCAGCAGCGAGGCCCATTCGAAATGATGGCCGGGTTCGGTCCACGTGCCCTTCTCGCCAGGGGCCGGCCGCCATTCATTGTCGAAATACTCACCCAGCGTCCAGCTTTCCGGGTCGAAGAAATGGCTGCGAAACAGATCGACGATGCGCGCGGCGCGGCGAAGATAGGCGCGCTCGCCCGTCGCCTGATGCCAGGCCAGGAATGCCTCGAGCAGATGCATGTGCGGGTTGGAGCGGCGCTCGCCCTCGCCGCTCGAGGTCTCGCGGAAGCCGGTCAGGCGTTCGTCCTCGAGATGCGCGTCGATGAACGCAAAGGTCTCCTCGCCAAGCCGCAACGCATCGGGATTGCCGCACATATGGGCATGCGCCAGCGCCAGGAGCACGCAGGAATGGTCATAGGCATCCTCGGCGGCGTCGGCGACAGTGCCGTCGATGTTGAGCGTGCGTACCCAGCCGCCATTGTCGGTGCGGCCGTGCCTGGCCATGAATTCGAGGCCGTGGCTGATCAGCCGATCGGCCGGGCCGTTCCAGCCGCGCGCCTTGGCGACCGCGAAGGCGTAAATCTGCCTGGCCTGAGTGCGCATGCGTTTTGGTTTCATCAGCGGGGCGGCATCGAAACCGAGCGCCTCGTGGAACCCGCCATGGCGCTCGTCGACGCCGACCGTCGACCATAACGGCACCGTCTCCTCGAACAGCCAATGGTGAACGCGGCGCTGCCAGGCGCCGCTTTCGATGACTCGATCGTCGGCGGGCGTGAACCTGGTCTCCAGGCGACCGCTCTTTTCGAGCTGCTCGACGATCTTCTTGACGTTCTGGCTGTGGCTGACCGGAGCGACGAAAGTGGCGTCGGCGGTCGACACGATGGCGACGTCCTTCAGGCCTATGGCCGACAGCAGGCGGCCGTCGCTGCGGATATAGGAGTTCTCGCAATCGATGGCGACGACGTCGCCGACGATGACATTGCCCTGGGTGTCGGAGGGGCCGACGTCGAGCAGCGATTGCCAGGAGCCGAGATCGTTCCAGCGAAAGCCGGCCGGCACCATGGCGATGCCGCTGGCGCGCTCCATGATCGCATAGTCGATCGATGTCGATGGGATGGCGGCATAGAGCTCCAGAGGCATGTAGAGGCCGGAAAGGTCCGATGTCGCAGCTTGGTAGGCAGCCTCTGTGGCGCTCCAGATGTCTGGCTGGAAAGCCATGAACGCGTCGCGCATGGCACTGGCGCGAAACAGGAAGATGCCGGTGTTCCAGTAGAAATTGCCGGCCTCGAGATAGCTCTGCGCGGTGGCGAGATCGGGTTTTTCGACGAAACGCGAGACATCGCAGATACCATCGCGCTCGCCGGCCACCTCGATGTAGCCATACCCGGTCTCGGGTTGGGCGGGCTTGATGCCGAACACCACCAGCCTGCCTTCGCGCGCCGCCGCCGTGCCGGCCTCGACGCTCCGCCAGAATTGCTGCGCGGTCGCAATCTCATGGTCGGACGGCACCACCAGCACCAGGCTGTCGCCGAATTCCGACAAGGTGCGCAGGCTTGCCAAAGCGACGGCCGCGGCAGTGTTGCGCCCGGTCGGCTCGAACAGCGGGCCGCCGCCGGAAAGCTCGTGACCAGCAATGTCGGCATGAACGCGGTCGGCATGCCTTTCCGACGCAATCAGGAAAACCGGCGTTTCGCCCTCCGGCCGCGCGGTCAGCCGCCGCAGCGTCTTGGCCAGCATCGAGCCGTCGCCGGAGAAATCATGGAACTGCTTGGGATTGTCCTCGCGCGACAGCGGCCACAGCCGCGAGCCGACGCCGCCGCTCATCACAAAACTGACGATCCGTTCGGTCATGAAAACAAGCCCCGCGTTCAAAAGGTCTGATTGTAGGCGCCGACTTCCGGGCTGCGGCGCAGCACCGCGTCGACGGCTTCGAACATCTGCCGCCGCCGCTCGGACGATACCGGGCTTTCGACCACCACCACAAGCTCCGGCTTGTTCGATGATGCCCGCACCAGCCCCCAGGTACTATCCTCCGCCACGACCCTGACGCCGTTGACGGTGATCAGTTCGGCTATCTTCTGGCCGGCGAAGACCGCGCCCTCGTCCTTCATCTTGCGAAAGTCGCCTACGACGCGCTCGACGACGCCGTATTTGAGCTCGTCGGCGCAGTGTGGCGACATGGTCGGCGTGCCGAAGGTTAGCGGCAGATCGCGATAGAGGTCGGCCATGCTGCTTTGCGGGCTGCGATCCAGCATCTGGCATATGGTGATGGCCGTTACCAGGCCATCGTCATAGCCGCGGCCGATCGGCGGATTGAAGAAGAAATGGCCCGATTTTTCGAAACCGGCGGCGGCGCCGAGTTCGGCGACGCGCCGTTTGATATAGGAGTGACCGGTTTTCCAATAGTCGGTGACCGCGCCATTTTCCCGCAACACCTTGTCAGTCATGAACAATCCGGTCGACTTGACGTCGACGACGAAAGTCGAGCCTGGGTAGAGGTGCGAGATGTCGCGCGCCAGCATGACGCCGACCTTGTCGGCGAAGATCTCGTTGCCTTCATTGTCGACCACGCCGCAGCGATCGCCGTCGCCGTCGAAACCGAGCCCGACATCGGCGCCCGTTTCCAGCACCTTGTCGCGAATGGCGTGCAGCATCTGCATGTCTTCGGGGTTGGGATTGTAATTGGGAAACGTATGATCGAGCTCGACGTCGAGCGGGATCACCTCGCAGCCGATCCTTTCCAGTGCCTCGGGAGCGAAAGCCCCGGCGGTGCCGTTGCCGCAGGCGGCCACCACCTTGAGCTTCCTCGAGATACGCTTTCCCGCTGTCAGATCGTCAAGGTAGGTTTTGCGGAAATCCGCAACGAAGTCATAGGAGCCACCACCGACAAGGTCGAAATCGCCTGAGAGCACTATCGCCTTCAACGCGCTCATCTCCTCCGGACCAAAAGTCAGCGGGCGCGCCGCGCCCATCTTGACGCCGGTCCAGCCATTCTCGTTGTGCGAGGCAGTGACCATGGCGACGGAGGGCGTGTCGAGCGCGAACTGGGCGAAATAAGCCATCGGCGACAGGGCAAGCCCGACATCCTTGACCCGTGCGCCGGCCGCCATCAGCCCGGAAACCAATGCCAGCTTGATGGCAAGCGAATAAGAGCGGAAATCGTGACCGGTGACGATGTCGGGTCCGGCACCCAGGCGGCGGATCAGCGTGCCGAGCCCCATGCCGAGCGCCTGGACGCCGATCAGATTGAGTTCCGGCGGCTCGTTCGAGCCGGGATGGCCGAACCACCAGCGCGCATCATATTCGCGAAACCCGGACGGCTTGATCAGCGCCGAGGTTTCAAACTCAAAAGTGTTTGGTCTGACATCGCTAACGATCTTCATCGACAAGGCTGCAAACTCCAGGCGGCTGAATCAGGTGCTTCGAGGCAAGTGGACGATTACCCAGAAGCCCCTTTAAGCCGTGTTTGTGCGACAGGAAACTGAAACCTGTATGACGTGGCGGCTAAAGCGAAAGAAATGCGACCGAAGCGCTGCCATTGGCGCTTGCAGTAACCAAACGCGGCGGCTATAAGCCCGCGGTCTGGTCACGGAGTGTAGCGCAGCCTGGTAGCGCACATCGTTCGGGACGATGGGGTCGCAGGTTCAAATCCTGCCACTCCGACCAGAAAAAACAGCGGCTTAGCTGTTCTTGTTCCCGAAACGACCACCATCCGCCGCAGTTCTGACCAATCGCGCTATGCGCTCAGGCGAAATCGCGTCACGTCGATGGCCGCGGCCATCAGCGTCTGTGTGTAGGTGGCCTGCGGGTTGCTGAAGATCGCCTCGGCCGGTCCCTCCTCGACGATCTTGCCCTGCTTCATGACGATAATGTAGTCGGCCATGGCGCGCACGACGGCGAGATCGTGGCTGATGAACAGATAGGACAGCTCGTGGTCGGCTTGCAGCTTGCGCAGCAATTCGACGATCTGCTTCTGCACCGAGCGGTCCAGCGCCGAGGTCGGCTCGTCCAGCACCACCACTTTCGGCTTGAGGATCATGGCGCGCGCAATGGCGATGCGCTGCCGCTGGCCGCCGGAGAATTCATGCGGATAGCGGTTGCGCGTATTGGGGTCGAGCCCGACTTCGAGCAAGGCGTCGACGGCGCGGAGATCGCGCTGCCTGCCCGACAGATTGGGCTCGTGGACCAGGAGCCCCTCGGTGATGATCTGGCCGACGGTCATGCGTGGCGATAGCGAGCCGAATGGATCCTGGAAAACCAGCTGCAATTCGCGCCGCAGCGGCCGCATCGCCTGCCGGTCGGCGTGGGAAATGTCGCGGTCGCCAAGCCGGATGATGCCGTCGCTGGGCAGGAGCCGCAGCAAGGCGCGGCCGAGCGTCGATTTTCCCGAGCCGGATTCGCCGACGATGCCGATGGTCTGGTTACGCCTCAGCTGGATCGAAATGCGATCGACAGCGCGCAATATCAGCGGTTCTCCGCCAAGAAATCCGCCGCCGATCTTGAAGGTCACCTCGACGTTCCTGCCTTCAAGCAGGACAGGGGCATTCGGAGGCGGCGGCGCCTTGGTGCCGGTCGGTTCGGCGGCGAGCAGCATCTTGGTATAGGCGTGCTGCGGGTTGGCGAAGATCGCTTCCGCCTCGCCCTCCTCGACGACCTCGCCATAGCGCATCACATAGACCCGATCGGCAAAGCGCCTGACGATGCCGAGATCGTGAGTGATGAAGACGATCGCCATGCCGAGCTTACGCTGCAGTTCGGCGAGCAGCATGAGGATCTGCGCCTGGATGGTCACGTCGAGCGCGGTCGTCGGCTCGTCAGCGATCAGTATGTCGGGGTCGTTGGCCAGCGCCATGGCGATCATGACGCGCTGGCGCTGACCGCCCGACAACTCGTGCGGATAGGAGTTCATCCGCCGCTCCGGATCGGGAATATGGACCAGCCGCAGCAACTTGAGCGCCTCCTCGCGTGCTTCGGCGGCGCCAAGTCCACGATGCTTGCGGATCGGTTCAATCAACTGGTTGCCGATCGAATAGAGCGGGTCGAGCGAAGTCATCGGCTCCTGGAAGATCATGCTGATCTTGCGGCCGCGGATCTTGTTGAGCTCGGGCTTGCTCAAGGTCAAAAGATTGCGGCCGCGATAATCGACGGTGCCGGTGGCTTCGCCGTTCGAGGCGAGCAGGCTCATCGCCGCCATCATCGTCTGGCTCTTGCCGGAACCGGATTCGCCGACGACGGCGACGGTTTCGCCTGATTTGACGTGGATGTTGATGCCCTTCACCGCCTCCACCACACCGTCGAGGGTGCGGAAGCGGACGCGAAGGTCCTTGACGCTGAGGATGGTTTCGGAAGCAGCCATCTCAACGATCCTTCGGGTCGAGCGCGTCGCGCAGCCCATCGCCGACGAAATTCAGCGCGAACAGCGTGGAGACGAGAAAGAAGGCCGGGAACAAAAGCAGCCAGTTGGCCGAGCCGATGTTCTGGGCGCCGACCGAGATCAGCACGCCCCAGCTGGTCATCGGCTCCTGGACGCCGAGCCCGAGGAACGACAAAAAACTCTCCAGGATGATGACCTGCGGCACCAGCAGCGTCATGTAGATCACCACCGGCCCGAGCAAATTGGGGATCACATGGCGCAGCAGAATGCCGCGCTGCCTGACGCCCATCGCCTCCGCCGCCTGGACATATTCTTGCCGGCGGATCGACAGCGCCTGTCCGCGCACGATGCGCGCCATGTCGAGCCACAGTACGGCGCCGACGGCCAGGAACATCAGCACGAAATTCCTGCCGAAAAACACCACCAGCATAATGACGAAGAAGATGAACGGCAAAGAATAGAGCACGTCGACGATACGCATCATCACCTCGTCGACCCTGCCGCCGGCGAGGCCGGCGGTGGCGCCGTAGAGCACGCCGATGACCACGGCCACAATGCCGGCAAGCAGGCCGATGGCCAGCGATATGCGCCCGGCCATCAGCGTTCGGGACAGGAGATCGCGGCCGGTATTGTCGGTGCCGAACAGGAAATATTGCTGCTTGATCGAGGCACTCATCACCATTTCGAGACCATCCGGCGATTTGCTCTCGATCTTTGTGTCATCAAAGGTATCGGAACGATCAAGGTAGCGAATGTTGCGGTCGTCGATCTGCTTGGACGATCTGACGGTAACGAACACACGGCTGCCCTCCTGCCGCCACTCCTTGATGTCGACGCGCATACGCCTGATCGCCTCATCGAGAGCGCCTTCGATCATGTCGGCCTTCGGATAGGCGGAGAAGCTCGGCGGCGTCCGGACATAGTCGGCATAGATGGTTGTGTATTGGTGCGGCACGAAATAGGGCCCAAACACGCTGATGACGGCGATGAAGGCAAGATAATAGAGGCTGAACATGGCCGCGCGATTGGCCTTGAGGCGCGCCCAGGCGTCACCCCACAGGGATCGGCCGACGACCGGTGCGGCAACTGCGATATCAGTCATAGCGCACCCTCGGATCGACGACCCCATAGAGGACGTCGACGATCAGGTTGAAGACAATGGTGAAGAGCGCGATGACCACCACCGTCCCCATCACCAGAGTGTAGTCGCGGTTTAGCGCGGCAACGACAAAATGGCGGCCGATGCCCGGGATAGAAAAGATGGTCTCGACGATGATCGAGCCTGTGAGAAGGGCTGCGGCTGCCGGACCGGTGAAGGAGACGATCGGCAGGATGGCGCCGCGCAGCGCATGCTTGACGACGACTGACCAGTCGGACAGGCCGAGCGCGCGCGCGGTGCGGATGTGATGCGAGTGCAGCGATTCGATCATCGAGCCGCGCATCAGGCGGGCGACGATGGCGATCTGCGGCAGAGCGAGCGTCAGCACCGGGCCGACCTTGTTGATGAGGGCTCCATCGCCCCAGCCACCGATCGGCAGCAGCTTCCAGGTCAATCCGAATACAAGCTGGATTACCGGGGCGATGACGAAGGTCGGTATGGTACTGCCGGCGGTCGCCAGCGCGATCACCGAATAGTCGGCAAGCTTGTTCTGGTTGAGCGCGGCAACAGTGCCGAGCACGCTGCCGAGGAGCAGCGCCAGAACGAGCGCCGAAGCGCCGAGTTGGATCGAGATCGGCAGGCCTTCCCTGAACAGCTCGCCGACGGTGAAATCCGGCATGTTGTAGCTGGGGCCGAAATTGCCGCGCAGAAGATTGCCTAGATAATGGAGGTACTGCAGCCAGAGCGGGTCGTTGAGGCCGAACTGGGCTTCGAGATTAGCTCTGATCTCGGGGCTCAGGCCCCGCTCCTGGTTGAACGGTCCGCCCGGTGCGACGCGTATCAGGAAGAACGCTATGGTCACGATGACGAATAGCGTCGGGATGGCGGTCAGCAGCCGCCGAAATACGTAACGCAGCATCGATGCCCCGCTTGATCCAGAGCAGCGCGCGTCCAGCTGGACGATTGCGCTCTAGCCTTCAAATCTTCGCACCGACATTGTCGAAAATCGAATCCGGTTCCCGGGCCGATGCGATGGCAAACCAGCGCCGCCGGGCATTGAGGTGCGCGGCGGCCTGGCTAAGGGTCAGTCCTTGCTGATGAAGCGGGACGGATGGATGTCCATCACATTGTCGTCGAAGCCATGCAGCTTTGAGGAAACGATGTCGTGATAGCTATAGTAGAGGATCGGAATGTTGCCGACCTCATCGACGAGGATGCGCTCGGCCTTGGCGAGTTCCTTCATACGCTCTTCGGGCTTGCCGCCGGCGGCGGCGGCCTTGTCCATGGCCTCTTCGTATTTCGGGCTGTTGTAGATGGAATAGTTGTTGCCACTGGCCTTGCGGGAGATGCCAAGGAAGGTTTCCGGATCCTTGTAATCCGCAATCCAGGCGGCACGCGCGACGTCATAGTCGCCCTTCTGCTCGAGGAACGAGTAGTGGGTCTTGGTATCGGTGTTGAGCAGGCTGACCTCGACGCCAAGCGGCTTCAGCTGTTCCTGGATGGCGACAGCGGTGTTCTTGTGGTTTTCCGAGGTGTTGTAGCGGATTTCCATCTTCAACGGATGCTCGGGCGTATAGCCGAGCTTTTCCAGGATTTTCTTGGCTTCATCCTCGCGGTCGATCTGCGACATGTCGGCGTATTTGGCCAGTGCCGGCGTGTAGCCCTCGATGCCCGGAGGCACCATAGAATAGCCGGGCAGCATCGAATTCTGCCAGACTTTTTCGGCGAGGAAGTCGCGATCGATCGCCATCGAGATGGCGTTGCGCAGTTCGACATTGTCCCACGGCGCCTTGTCGGTCTTGATCGCATAATAGTAGGTGCCGAGATATGGCCCGACACGGACCTGGTCGCCGAATTTGGCCCTGAGGTCGGCGAGCTGTTCGGTCGGCAGGTCACCGTAACTGTCGAGTTCGCCGGCCTCGAAGCGCTTCATCGCCGACGAGCGATCCTCGGTCGGGATGTAGTTGACCACGTCGAACTTGACGCTCGCGGCGTCCCAGAATTTCGGATTCTTGACCAGCTTCAGATGGTCGTTGGGAATCCACTCCGCCGCTGTAAAGGCCCCGTTGGAGACCAGCTTGCCTGCCTTGATCCAGTCGGCGCCAAGCTTTTCGATAGACGCCTTATTAACCGGATAGGTCGCCTGATGGGTCAGCATCTCCAGGAAGTAAGGCGTTGGCGCCTTGAGCGTGACTTCGAGGGTATTTGCGTCAATCGCCTTGACGCCCATTTCCTCCGGCTTGCCCTTCTTGGTGTTGACTTCCTCGGCACCCTTCACTGGATAGAGCATGGAAGCGTATTCGGCAGCGGTGGCCGGATCTTCCAGCCGACGGAACGAATAAACGAAGTCGTCCGGCGTCACCGGGCTGCCATCCGACCAGAGGCCGTCCTTGCGCAACTTGAAGGTGTAGACAGTGCCGTCGTCGGACACCGTCCAGCTTTCGGCGGCGCCCGGAATGAGATTCGTCTTCTGGTCATGCATGACGAGGCCCTGGAACAGGTCGCGTATGATATCGGCTTCGTAGACCGTCGAGGTCTTGTGCGGATCGAGCGTCTCCGCTTCGGCGGCGGCTCCGCGGTTGTAGACGGTTTCGGCGAAAGCCGGCGTGTAGAACGTACCGGCGGCCAAGACCATGGTCGTGGCGAGTACCGTCGCCTTCAGCACATGTTTCAGCATGGAGTTCTCCCTAATGACGTCGCCCTTCAGCCACGTCTCTAAGTGTTGACGCCCCGAAACCGATTGATTGGTTCCTTTCGAGCGCGCAGCCGGTTCCCTTTCCGGCAGCTGGTGGCCAAACAGTAACGTGGAGATTTTTTATTTCAACAGACTCTCGGGGTCACCCAAAGTAAGGGGGCCGGGGCAGTCGCTTTGCGAGCGGCCAATCAATGATCGAAACCATGAGTTTGGCTGGGTTTCCTGGCCAGAACGCCGATCTGGGAAATAATCTGGCCGATCATTTCAGTTTACCGGAATGTATTAATTGGTTCTTAGGCAACCAAGGGTTACAAATTTCGATGGGTTCGGCAGATCGACCTTATGGTCCAACGGGCAAGGGCAATGAACAAGATAGACAGTAATACTGTCGCATTAAAGCGTAAAATATCGCGCCAAATAAGGACAAATCTACGCAAAATTGGAGATGAGTCGGGAACTTCCGCGGTCGAATTCGCCCTGCTTTCACCGGTCTTTATCCTGCTCATACTCGGAATGGTTGCATATGGTATCTATTTTGGTGCAAGCAACTCCTTGCAGCAGATCGCCGCCGATGCCGCCCGCACTGCAATTGCCGGATTGAATCAAACCGAGCGCCAGGCGCTGGTGGCCGGTTTCGTCAAAAACAATGCCAGTGGATACCCGTTCGTCGATTCCGGCAAGCTGACCTATCAGGCGACGGACAGCACGGCCGACGGAAATCAGTTCGTCGTGTCGATCCAGTACGATGCCAGCAACCTGCCGATCTGGAACCTGTTACCAAGCGTTGCAATGCCCCAAACCACGATCTCACGCAGGTCTACCATAAGGATTGGAGGCATTTGAAATGTCGCAGTTCTTGCTGAGGGGCATCGGCCGGATCGCTGGCTCGATGGTTGGCGACGAGAAGGCGAACTTTGCCGTCATGACGGCGCTGATAGCGCCATTCGCGCTGGGGCTGGCGGCCTTCGCTGTCGACGAAGGTTCGATCTACACGGAGCGCAGGGAAGCCCAGGCGATGACCGATCTGGCGGCGATCACCGCGGCGTCGAACATCAACAATATGGAAGCCGCGGCGGTAACCACGCTCAGTGACAACCGAATGCCCGGCATCATTGTTCAAAAGCCAGGTGAGACAATCGTTCCCACGGTTGGGAAAACCGTCGTGTCCGTCACCGGCGGCCGATACTCAGCGGCGTCCTCCGTCGAAGTCGACAAGCGCTTCGAAGCCGGTAAAACGCCTTACAACGCCGTTCGCGTCACTCTCCAAAAAATCCCCGCCCGGTATTTCGCCAGTTCGCTCATCCCTACCCCGGTTGTCGGCACCGAAGCCATTGCCAGCGTGACCCCGCAAGCGATGTTCTCGGTCGGGTCCAGGTTGCTCAGCGTCAATGGCGGCATCCTCAACGCGCTTCTCAGCAAGCTGCTGGGCGCCAACATCTCGCTCAGCGTCATGGACTACAACGCGCTGATCTCGGCCGATGTCAACGTGCTTTCGTTCGTCGATGCCCTTGCCGTACAGTTGCAACTAACAGGTGTCAGCTATTCCGACGTGCTGGCGTCAAAAGCGACGGTAGGCCAGATCGCGACCGCCATGGCCAATGCGTCCGGGTCGGGCAGCGCCAGCAAACTTGTGCTGCAGACGATCGCATCCAGGGCCACCAACGCGGTCAAGATACCCCTCAGTCATCTTATCGATCTTGGCTCGATCGGTAGGCTCGGCCTCGGACAAAAGTCTCCCGGCTTTTCCGTCGACGCAAGCGCGATGGGCATGCTGGGTGCCGCCGCCTCGCTGGCCAATGGCTCAAACCAGGTCCAGGTCGATCTCGGCGCCACTATTCCGGGACTTACCTCCACCACGCTCGCCATCGCTATCGGTGAACCGATGCAATATTCACCCTGGCTGGCCGTCGGGGAAAAAGGCACCGTGGTGCGCACCGCGCAGACGCGCATCAAGCTGGTCACCACAGTCGGCATCGGCAATTCCAGTCTCGGCGGCGGCATCAGTCTGCTGTCCGTCAACCTGCCTCTGCATGTCGAAGTCGCCTATGCGGAAGCCAAGCTAACCGACATCAGCTGCCCGACGGGCCGGCCGGATAGCATCAAGGTCTCGATCGCCGCGCAGCCCGGTGTGGCCTCGCTGCACCTTGCCGCCAGCGACGCCGACAACAACCCATCGGCCTTCGCCGATTTCAGCAATCCGCAATCGTTCTCCGATGCCACGATTGCACAGGTAAGCGTGAAGCTTCTGCTGCTCACCCTCAATCTGCTCGATGTGAAGGGTTCTTCATCACTTGCCATCACCAACAACGATCCGACCACATTGACCTTCGACAGCACCGATATCGCCAACAAGACGATAAAAACTGTCGCCACAAAAAACCTGACGCAATCACTCACGACATCGCTGGTCAGCGGCCTCTCGCTCTCGGTCAATGCACTGGGCCTCGGGCTGGACGTGACGGCCCTGCTCGGAACGGTTAAGCCGGCGGTGGTAACGGTTCTGAACGGCGTGACGGCGCCGGTCGACGCACTGGTCTATAACGTGCTTGCGGCGCTTGGTGTGCATGTCGGCGAGGCCGATGTCCGGGTTGTCGGCGCGACTTGCGGGCGCTCTGTGCTTGTTCAATGAGATGATGAAATAGAGATCAGCCGATCCGGCCGAGGAAGCAGCCTAGCGGCGACAGCGACAGAGTTCTTTCCTGCAAGACCCCGTCAGCACCGCCAAGATCTATCGGTTCTATCGCATCCAGATCTGGCGGCAATTGCCAGTCGGCCAACTCGTCGGCGAAATTGAAGACGCAGAGCAGCTTTTCGTCACCGCCTTCTCGAACGAAAGCAAGGACGTCGCCTTCGGCATCGAGGAACCGGATCGAGCCTCGAACCAGCGCCGGATGCTGCTTGCGCAAGGCCAGCATCGCCCGGTAGCTCGCCAGGACGGAGGTTTGCTCGCCGTACTGGACGTCGACCGCCCGGGCGCGATGGCTTGCCGGGATTGGAAGCCACGGCTTGCCGGTCGAAAAGCCGGCATTGTCGACGCTAGCCTCCCAGACCATCGGCGTTCGGCACCCATCCCGCCCCTTGATTGCCGGCCAGAAGCGGACGCCGAAAGGATCGCGCAAATCCTCGAAGGCCAGTTCGGCCTCCTCCAGCCCGAGCTCCTCGCCCTGGTAGAGGCAGATTGATCCGCGCAGGCAGGAAAGCAGCACAATCGAGAATTTCGCCAGCTTGTCCGGCGCGCCGCCCTGCCTTGCCCAGCGGCTGACATGGCGCACGACATCGTGGTTGGAAAATGCCCAGCAAACCCAGCCGTCGAACACCGTACTCTCGAAGGCCTCGACACAGCCACGCACATGCGCCGCCGAGAATTGCGGGCCGAGCAGGTCGAAGGTGTAGGACATTTGGAGCTTGTCGCCACCGCCGGTATAGGCGGCGAGTGTCTGCAACGAACGGGTTTCGTCGCCAATCTCGCCGACCGCGGCGCGGCCTTCATATTCGTCAAGCAAGGCCCGGAAGCGCCTGAGGAAAGCCAGGTTTTCCGGCTGGCTCTTGTCGAACAGATGCTCCTGGTAAAGATAGGTGCTGGTTGCCGTATTGACGCCGGCGACGCTTTCCGCCAAAGGCGGGTTGCTGCGCAGCCAGCGGTCGTGGACATAGTAGTTGACCGTGTCCAGCCGAAACCCGTCGACGCCGCGCTCGAGCCAGAACCGCACCGTTTCCAGCAAGGCGTCCTGCACCTGCGGATTGTGGAAATTAAGGTCCGGCTGCGAGGCGAGGAAATTGTGGAGGTAATATTGCCTGCGCGTTGCGTCCCATTCCCAGGCCGGGCCCCCGAAAAGCGACAGCCAGTTGTTAGGGGCGGTGCCGTCGGGCTTCGCATCGGCCCAGACGTACCAGTCGGCCTTGGGGTTGTCGCGGCTCGTGCGGCTTTCGACGAACCATTCGTGCCGATCCGACGAATGCGACAAGACCTGGTCGATGATCACCTTCAGGCCGAGTCGATGCGCCTCTGCAATCAGCGCGTCGAAATCCTCTGATGTGCCGAACATCGGATCGACGGCGCAGTAATCCGAAACGTCGTAGCCCACGTCGGCCATTGGCGACTTGAAGAAAGGCGACAGCCAAACTGCGTCGACACCAAGCGATGCGACATGGGCCAGCCTCGAGGTGATGCCGTTGAGATCGCCGCTGCCGTCGCCTGTCGTGTCCTGGAAGGAACGCGGGTAGATCTGGTAGATGACGCAGCCGCGCCACCATTCGGCATTGTCAGCCATCATGGCTCTCCTCTGCGCCCGCCTGCGCGGTCCTGCGTTCGATCATGAATATGACCGTTCGCCCAGGCACCGGCCGTGAGATATCGCCACTATCCGTTTCGATGGCTGGGCGCCAATGAAAACCCGCCCGTTCCGGCAGCGTGAACATGCAGGCCCGGCGGTCGCCATTGATGATCACTGCAAGACGACTGTCCCGATCGCTAGCGAGAACCATGACCAGCCGGTGCCGCGTGGCATCGTGCCAGGCTGCCTCGTCGAGCGTCACGCCGGTTTCAGTCAGCCAGGCAACGTCTGGCATTTCCGAGCCGGCCGCTGGCTCGCCGGTGAGAAAGCTTGCGTCCAAAAGCGCCGGCACGGCACGACGCATCTTGGCGAGCAGAACGGTGTACTGCTCAAGCGCCTGGTCGCGCCCGGCCCAGTCGAGCCAGGTGATGTCATTGTCCTGCGCGTAGGCGTTGTTGTTGCCGCGTTGCGTGCGGCCGAACTCGTCGCCGGCCGTCAGCATGATCGTGCCGCGCGAGGCAAAGAGCGTCGCCAGCAGCGCGCGCTGGTCATCGAAACGGGCCGTAACGATTGCGCGGTCGTCGGCCTTGCCCTCGACGCCATTGTTCCAGGACAGGTTGTCGTCGTGACCATCGCGGTTCTGTTCGCCATTGGCCTCGTTGTGCTTGTGCTCATAGGCAACGATATCGGCCAGCGTCATGCCGTCATGCGCAGCGATGAAATTGACGCTGCGGCTCGTTGTCTGGCCTGCTTTGGAAAAGACGTCGGACGAACCGGCAAGCCGCGTCGCCAGCGCGCCGATCATGCCGCCGTCGCCGCGCCAGAAGCGGCGGATATCGTCACGGTATCTGTCGTTCCATTCGAGGAAGGGCGGCGGAAAATTGCCGAGCTGATAGCCATCCGGTCCGATGTCCCAGGGCTCGGCGACCAGCACCCGGTCGCCAAGAACAGGGTCGTTGCGAATGGCGTTCAGCAGCGGCGCATCAGCGTCGAAAACGCCGTCGACGCGGCCGAGGATCAGCGCCAGATCAAAGCGGAATCCGTCGACACCGGCGTGCTGGGCAAAGTGACGAAGTGCGTCGAGGACCATTTCCCGGACGACGGGATGATCGCAGGCGAGCGTATTGCCGGTTCCGGTGTCATTGACCAGAGCGCCGTCGGCCTCGTGCCCGTAGTAGGCGCGGTTGTCGAGCCCGCGCAGCGACAATGTCGGGCCGAGCCGGTCGCTTTCGCCGGTGTGGTTGAACACCAGGTCGAGGATGGCGCCGATGCCGGCCTCACGCAGCGCGGCAACCGTGGCGCGCAACTCGGCCAGACCGCCGGGCGCCAGTCGCGGATCGAGCGCCATGAAGGTCACGGGATTATAACCCCAGGCGTTGCGCAGACCGAGCGGCGGTAAATGCCGTTCGTCGATCGATGCAGTCACCGGCATCAACTCAATGGCTGCGACGCCGAGTTTTTGCAGATGCTCGACAACAAGGGGATGAGCGAGCGCTGCAATGGTGCCGCGTTGCTTCTCGGGAATGTCCGGATGCAGCTTTGTGAAGGCGCGTACCGGCACTTCGTAGATGAGGCCGCCGGACCGAAACAGAGGCGGCAAGGCAGGCAAGGGTTCCGGCAAGGCGCCAGCAATGGCCTTCGGCATCAGCGACGCCGTGTCGGCCGCCTCGCCCCGGCGCGCGGCCAGCCGGCCGTCATAGGCATAGGGCCTGTCGATCTCGACGGCATAGGGATCGGCCAGCAGCTTGTCGGGATCGAACCAGAGACCGTGTTCCGGCGCGTAGTCGCCGTCGGCGCGGAACCCGTATCGGGTGCCGGCGGCGAGACCGGCAACAAAAAGCGTATGCACGCCGTCGCCCTCGGGCTGGAGTTCAAGCCGGTCGATCTCGCGGTTGCCGCGCTCGTCGAAGATCGAGACCCAGATGCGCCGAGCCGACGAGGACCATGCGGCGAAGCGGATACCTTCCTTGGTGATGGTTGCGCCGAGCTGGCTCACGCGGACCAACCTTGTTGTTGAGCAGCGCAAAGGTTCGGGATTGGCCGAGCAGGCCTCTCCAACTTCGTCATCCCTGGGCGAAGCAGGAGCGAAGCTTCGTCGCGAAGACCCTTGGATCCATGCCGTGGCCTCGGCCGAAGTGCACGGCCGAACAGAATTCTGCACCGTGGCATCGCTCTGGAGTCATGGCATGGATCCTGGGGTCTGCGCCGCGTCGCTTCGCTCCTTGCTTCGCCCCAGGATGAGGAAACGACAGGTGTTGTGGTCGATCTCCAAGGCATTCGATCCGCCAGCGCAAGCACATCCGACCTGTCAAATATCTGCGTCGCGAAAGCAGCACCCCGATCGGCAATACGGTCCAACCCTCCTGATAAGCGCGAGGACAAAGTTGGATGCCAAGCTCACGTAATCACGCTCGGCTTGGCGCGACCGGTATGGCTGCGAATCCCGGCAATGTCGTCGGCGGCCGCAATCAGGTCGGCAAGCGCCTCCTGGGTGTCGAGATCGTGGCGGCTGTTGTCCGGCTCGTAGCGCTCCACATAAAGACGTAGCGTCGCGCCCGAGGTGCCGGTGCCTGACAGGCGGAAGACGACGCGTGAGCCGCCTTCGAACAACACCCTGATGCCCTGGTTCTTGCTGACCGAGCCGTCAACCGGATCGTGATAGGCGAAATCATCGGCGCTGGCGATCGTCATGCCGCGCACGCTGGTGCCAGGCAGCGAGCCAAGCTTGGCGCGCAGCTCGTCGACAAGCGCGTTGGCGCGATCGGTCTCGACCTCCTCGTAGTCGTGGCGCGAATAGTAGTTACGGCCATAGGCCGCCCAATGCTGGGTGACGATCTGCTTGGCGCTTTCGCCGCGCACGGCAAGGATGTTGAGCCACAAAAGCACGGCCCACAGGCCGTCCTTTTCGCGGACATGGTTGGAGCCGGTCCCGGCACTCTCCTCGCCGCAGATCGTTGCCATGCCGGCATCGAGCAAATTGCCGAAAAACTTCCAGCCGGTTGGCGTCTCGTAGATGCCGATGCCGAGCTTTTCGGCGACGCGGTCGGCAGCACCGCTGGTCGGCATCGAACGGGCGATGCCTTTCAGCCCGGCCTTGTAGCCCGGAGCCAGATGGGCATTGGCAGCGAGCATCGCCACCGAATCCGACGGGGTGATGAAAATGCCCTTGCCGATGATCAGGTTGCGGTCGCCGTCGCCGTCGGAGGCAGCGCCAAAGTCTGGCGCATCCGGCCCCATCATCTCGTCGTAGAGGTGTTTTGCATGCACCAGATTGGGATCGGGATGGTGGCCGCCGAAATCCGGCAGCGGGATAAAATTGCGGGCGGTGCCGTTC
The DNA here is from genome assembly GCF_040318075.1 of Mesorhizobium sp. M1328. NCBI lineage: Bacteria > Pseudomonadati > Pseudomonadota > Alphaproteobacteria > Hyphomicrobiales > Phyllobacteriaceae > Mesorhizobium > Mesorhizobium sp. M1328. The sequence goes on from NZ_JAMYLO010000007.1 coordinate 115,226, forward strand.
GGCGCACCGAGCCGGTTTTCGAGGATCTCCTTGGCGTAGGGGCCGGTCACCGCATGCATGGCATCGAAGCGCATGCGGAAGCCCGATTTGAACAGCGCCCGCAAGGCATCGAAATCGAACAGGCTTTCCATCAGTTCGGCATAGTCGGTGACCGGATCGATGATTTCGACGGTCATATCAGCCGCCTTGACCGTGCCGATCGTGTCGATGTCGACCGGCCCGATATCGGCGATCTTGAAGCTTGAAATCGCCTTGGTTTTTTCGAAGATCGCGTCGGTCAGCTTTTCCGGCGCCGGGCCGCCATTGCCGGCATTGTACTTGATCCCGAAATCCTCATGTGGGCCACCCGGATTGTGGCTGGCCGACAAGATGATGCCGCCGAAGGTCTTGTATTTGCGGATGACATGCGAAGCGGCCGGCGTCGACAAGATGCCGCCCTGCCCGACCATCACCTTGCCGAAGCCGTTTGCCGCGGCCATGGCGATGGCCTTCTGGATGACCTCGCGGTTATAGAAGCGGCCGTCGCCGCCGATCACCAGGGTTTTGCCCTCGAACCCGTCCAGCGCATCGAAGATCGACTGGATGAAGTTCTCGGCATAGTGCTCCTGCTGGAACACCGGGACTTTCTTGCGCAGCCCGGAGGTGCCGGGTTTCTGGTCAGGATAGGGTTTGGTGGCGATAGTGCGGATCATCAGTCAGGCAGCCCTTTTCGAAAGCAGCAAGCGATAGAGTTGGACATATTTTTCGGCGCTTTTGTCCCACGACACGTCGGCCTTCATGCCTTGCCGCTGCATCGACGTCCACACTGCGGGATTGGCATGCGCCTCGACAAGGCGGCGGACGGCGTGCAGCAAGGCGCCGGCATTGGCGGGGGCAAACTGGAAACCGGTCGCAACGCCGGCCGAGATGGCGGCTTCGTTGGCATCGATGATCGTGTCGGCAAGGCCGCCGGTGCGGGCGACGACCGGCACGCAGCCATAGCGCAGGCCGTAGAGCTGCGTCAGCCCGCAAGGTTCGAAGCGCGACGGGATGATGATGGCGTCGCAGCCGCCCTGCATGGTGTGGGAGAGCCCCTCGTCATAGCCGACGACGACGCCGATGCGACCGCGATGGCGAGCTGCGGCGGCAAGCAACGCGCCTTCCAGCCCAGCGTCGCCAGACCCAAGGATTGCCAGCCGTGCACCTGCCGCGACAATGCCGTCGACGGCCGCCGCCAATATGTCCATGCCCTTTTGCCAGGTCAGCCGGCTGACGACGCAGACGATCGGGCTGTCATCGCGATCGAGGCTGAAACGGTCCTCGACTGCGGCCTTGTTGGGCATTCGCGCCTTAAGCGTCTTTGCCGTGTAGTTGGAGACCAGATGCGTGTCGGTTTCCGGGTTCCAGATCTCGGTGTCGATGCCGTTGACGATGCCATGGAGATCGACGGAGCGCATGTTGATCAGGCCGTCTAGGCCCATGCCGAATTCGGGCAAGCGGATTTCCTGCGCATAGGTCGGGCTGACCGTGGTGATCGCCCAGGCGGCCTGCAGGCCGGCCTTGAGGAAGCCGACGCCGCCATAATATTCGACGCCGTCGAGCGCCATCGCCCCCGCCGGCAGGCCAAGCTCGCCAAAGATGCCGGCGCCGAACTGGCCCTGGAAGGCGAGGTTGTGCACGGTGATCATCGACGGCGTGCCGACCGCCTTGCCGTAGCGCATGTAGGCGAGCGTCATTGCCGACTGCCAGTCATGGGCATGGACGATATCGGGCAGGTAGCCCGAGATCGCGCCGCCGGCAATGTCACCGCCTACCTGGCTTAAGGCCGCGAACCGCCGCCAATTGTCCGGCCAATCGGCGCCGGTCGCGTTGCCGTATGGGCCGCCGGGGCGGTCGAAAAGATGCGGCGCGTCAAGCACGAACAGGTCGAGCCCGGCGATCTGGACGGCATGCACCGAGGCCTTCCCACCCTGCAGCAATGAATATTGCTGAACCGCCTTCTTTTTCCTGAAGGCTCCCATCACCTGAGGATAGCCGGGGACGAGCGTGCGCATGGTGACGCCGTTGCCGGCCAATGCCACGGGCAAGGCGCCAGTCACGTCGGCGAGCCCTCCGGTCTTGACCAGCGGAAAGATCTCGGGCGCCACCGACAGAACCTGCATGCACTACGATCCCAGCCTGTTGATCATGTCCTGCGTGACGAGGCAGATGCCTTTTTCCGAAACGCGGAAACGCTTGGCGTCGAGGATGGGATCCTCGCCGACCACCAGCCCCTCCGGGATCGTGACGCCGTGATCGATGACCACGCGCTTCAGCCTGGCGTTGCGGCCGACATGGACGTCGGGCAGCATGACGACCTCCTCCAGCGTCGAATAGGAATTGATGCGTGCGCCGGTGAAGATCAGGCTTCGCTTCAGCGACGCGCCCGAAACGATGCAATCGCCCGACACGAGAGACGACACGGCCGACCCGCGGCGGCCATCCTCGTCATGCACGAACTTTGCCGGCGGCTTCAATTCGGCATAGGTCCAGATCGGCCAGTCGCGGTCGTAGAGGTCGAGTTCCGGCGTGATGTCGGTCAGGTCGATATTGGCTTCCCAATAGGCGTCGACCGTGCCGACGTCGCGCCAATAGGCCTCGTTCTCGGCGGTCGAGCGCACGCAGGATTTGGCAAAACGATGGGCAATCGCCTTCCCGTGCTCGACGATGTAGGGGATGATGTCCTTGCCGAAGTCGCGGCTCGAGCCGGGCTCCGCCGCATCGCGACGCAATTGCTCCATCAGGAACTTGGTCTTGAAGACATAGATGCCCATCGAGGCCAGCGCGAAATCCGGCTTGTCGGGAATGCCCGGCGGATCGGCCGGCTTTTCGATGAAGGAGATGATGGTATCCTTGGTGTCGACATGCATGACGCCGAAGCCGGTGGCTTCCATGCGCGGCACTTCGAGGCAGCCGACGGTGACGTCGGCGCCAGCGTCGACATGCTGGCGCAGCATCAGCTCATAATCCATCTTGTAGACGTGGTCGCCGGCCAGGATGACCATGTATTCCGGCCCATAGGCCTCGATGATGTCGATGTTCTGGTACACGGCATCGGCTGTGCCCTCATACCATTGCGTTTCCGACACACGCTGGCTGGCCGGCAGGATATCGAAGCTCTCATTGCGCTCGGGCCGCAGGAAGTTCCAGCCGCGCTGCAGGTGCCGGATCAGCGAATGCGCCTTGTACTGGGTGGCGACGCCGAGGCGGCGGATACCGGAATTGAGCGCATTGGAGAGCGCGAAATCGATGATGCGGGTCTTGCCGCCGAAATAGACCGCCGGCTTGGCGCGGCGGTCGGTCAGTTCCTTGAGCCGGCTGCCACGGCCGCCGGCCAGCACATAAGCCATGGCGTCGCGTGCCAGCGGCTGTGTTCGTTTTATTTCAGCCATTCCTATCCTCCCAGGTTAGATGCTCCAGACATAGCTCAGTCCGGGACGAATTCGAGCATGATCGTCGACAGCGGCGGCAAAAGCATCGTCGCCGAAATGCCTCCTCCTTCCGCCCGAGCCTCGACGCCGCCGCTATTGCCCTTGCCGGAACCGCCATAATCCGTGGCATCGGTGTTGATGATTTCGCGCCATTTTCCGGCCTGCGGCAACGGCACGCGGTAATTGTCGCGCGGCACCGGCGTGAAGTTGGAAATGACGGCGACCGGATTGCCGCCCGGCGCGCTGCGTAGCCAGGCAAATACCGAGTTCGCGCTGTCGTCGACGATCAGCCAGGAAAAGCCCTCCGGCTCGCAGTCGCGGGCATGCAGCGCCGGGCGCGAGCGGTAGAGATAGTTGAGGTCGCGCACCGTCTGCCAGACGCCGCGATGGAGCCGGAAATCGAGCAGGTTCCAGTCGAGCGCGCGCGCCTCGCTCCACTCGCGGCGTTGTGCGAACTCCTGGCCCATGAACAACAGCTTCTTGCCGGGATAGCCCCACATGAAGGCGTAGTAGGCGCGCAGCGTCGCGAATTTCTGCCAGTCGTCGCCGGCCATCTTGTTGAGCAGCGTGCCCTTGCCGTGCACCACTTCGTCATGGGACAGCGGCAGCACGAAATTCTCGCTGAAGGCATAGACCAGGCCGAAGGTGATGTCGTTGTGGTGATGCTTGCGGAAGATCGGCTCCTTGGAGAAATATTCCAAAGTGTCGTGCATGAAGCCCATGTTCCATTTGAAACCGAAGCCCAGTCCGCCTTCATGCACCGGCTGCGAGACTTTCGGCCACGAGGTCGATTCTTCGGCGATGGTCATCACACCCGGATGGTGGCCGTAGACCTCCTTGTTCATACGCTGCAGGAAGCTGACCGCTTCGAGATTCTCGCGCCCGCCCTTCTCGTTGGGAATCCATTCACCGGCCTTGCGCGAATAATCGAGATAAAGCATCGAGGCGACCGCATCGACGCGCAGTCCGTCGACGTGATATTTCTCGGCCCAGAACAGCGCATTGTTGACCAGGAACGAGATCACTTCGCGGCGCCCGAAATTATAGATCGCGGTGTTCCAGTCGGGATGGAAGCCCTTGCGCGGATCGGCATGTTCGTAGAGCGCGGTACCGTCGAACTTTGCCAGACCGTGTTCGTCAACCGGGAAATGTGCCGGCACCCAGTCGAGGATGACGCCGATGCCTGCACGGTGGGCGCCGTCGACGAAACGGGCAAAACCGTCCGGATCGCCAAAGCGTGCAGTCGGCGCATAGAGACCCGTCGTCTGGTAGCCCCAGGACGGGTCATAAGGATGTTCGGAGATCGGCATGAATTCGATGTGGGTAAAACCGGTCTCGACCACGTAAGGGATCAGCCTGTCGGCGAGCTCGTCCCACGACAGGAAGCTGCCGTCGTCGTGAAGCCGCCATGACCCGGCATGGACCTCGTAGATCGATACGGCTTCGCGCCTGTGGTCGGCATTGCGCCAGTAGTTCCGATGCGCCTCGTCGCCCCATTCGTGCGCCGGCGGCAGCGCCGTCACCGAGGCGGTGGCCGGGCGCAGTTCGGACTTGAAGGCGAACGGATCTGCCTTGAGCGGCAATCTCACGCCATCCGGCCCGATGATCTCGTATTTATAAGGGCGGCCAGCGCCGATGTCGGGAATGAACAGCTCCCAGATGCCGGTATCGCGGCGGTCGCGCATGGTGTGCCTGCGGCCGTCCCACTCGTTGAAGTCGCCGACCACCGAGACGCGCCTTGCATTGGGCGCCCACACCGCAAAATGCACGCCCGATGCACCTTCATGGTCGATGAGATGGGCGCCGAGCTTGTCGAACAGCCTGAGATGCGACCCTTCGGCGATGTAATAGTCGTCCAGCGGGCCGAGCACGGGGCCGAAGGAATATGGATCGGTCAGCCACCAGTCACCGCCGGAATTCCTGGCATGATAGCGCAGCGGCTGGCGTTTGCGCAGCGACAGTCTGCCTTCGAAGAAGCCGCGGTCGTCGCGTCTCGACAGCTCGCCGGCCTTCTTGCCGGTCAGCGTATAGGCGGTGACGAACTCGGCATGAGGGACGAAGCAGCGGGCGACAAAGCCCTTCCCCGCCTCATGCACGCCGAGCACGGCGAACGGGTCGCCATGCGTGCCGGCGACAATCGCCGCGACATCGCCGGCTGGCGCCAATCCGTCCGGCCCGCTTGTCGCAACGGTCGCGCGCGGCTTGCTCATCAGGCAGTGTCCCTCCTCGGGCACCAAGTGTGTGTTTCTAGTGAAGTTTTGAATTCGACAGTCGCAGGCCGCCTGACCTTCCAAGGGATGCGAAGGTCAAATCACTCCACTAGGGCCACATTGTTCCTGGTCTCATGCAATCACATCAGGCGGGCACGTGCCAGATGTCTTTCGCATATTGGCGGATCGTGCGGTCGGACGAGAACCAGCCGACGCGGGCGACATTGCGGATCGCTCTGGCGTACCAGTCCGGGCTGTTGCGCCAGACGGCATCGACGTCGCGCTGGGTGGCGGCGTAGGCATCGAAATCCGCAGCGACCATGAACCAGTCGCTCTGGTAAAGGCCGTTGATCAGGTCGCGATAACGGTCCGGATCGTCAGGCGAAAAGACCCCGGACGAAACCGCGGCAAGCGCCTGCGCCAATTCAGGCGATCCCTCGATTAGGACGCGCGGATCGTAACCATTGTTGCGCCGCTCGGCGACTTCCTCTGTGGTCAGGCCGAAGATGAAGATGTTGTCGTCGCCGACGCATTCCTTGATCTCGACGTTGGCGCCGTCGAGCGTGCCGATGGTCAGCGCGCCGTTCAACGCGAACTTCATGTTGCCGGTGCCGGACGCTTCCATGCCGGCGGTCGATATCTGCTCCGAAAGATCGGCGGCCGGCATCATGATCTCGGCAAGGCTGACATTGTAGTTCGGCACGAACACCACTTTCAGCAAACCGCGCACCGCCGGGTCGCGGTTGATGACCCGGGCGACGTCGTTGGCAAGTTTGATGATCAGCTTGGCGTTGTGATAGCTGGGCGCCGCCTTGCCGCCGAAGAATTTGACGCGGGGCATCCAGTCGCGCTCCGGATGCGAGCGGATCTGGTCGTAAAGCGCGACCGCTTCGAGAATGTTCAAGAGCTGGCGCTTGTATTCGTGGATGCGCTTGACCTGGATGTCGAACAGCGCCGAGGGGTCGACCTTGATACCGAGCCGGTCGGCAACGAGATTGGCAAGCCTCGTCTTGTTCGCCCGTTTGACAGCGGCGAACTTATCGCGGAAGGCGGCGTCCTCGGCGAAAGGATCAAGCCGCTTTATCTCGTTGATGTCGTCGAGGAAACCGTCGCCGATCGCCTCTCGGGTGAGTGCCGTGAGGCCGGGATTGCACTGTATCAGCCAGCGCCGCGGCGTGATCCCGTTGGTCTTGTTGTTGATGCGGTCCGGGTAGAGCCTGTGGAGGTCGGCAAACACCGTCTCCTTCATCAATTCCGTATGCAATGCCGAGACGCCGTTGATCGAGTGCGAGCCGACAAAGGCCAGGTTGCCCATGCGCACGCGGCGATCGCCATTTTCCTGGATCAGCGAGATGCGGCTGATCTGCTCGTCCGAGAACTGGTCGGAGGCGCGTGCCTCGAGCAGCACCTCGGCGTTGATAGCATAGACGATCTGCATGTGGCGCGGCAACAGCCGCTCGAACAGCGGCACGGGCCAGCTTTCTAGCGCTTCGGGAAGCAGCGTGTGGTTGGTGTAGCCGAAGGTGCGCTTGGTGATGCTCCAGGCCTGGTCGAAATCCATGCCGTGGACATCCATCAACAGGCGCATCAGCTCGGCTACGGCGATCGCCGGATGGGTGTCGTTGAGATGGATCGCCGCCTTGTCGGGCAGCGATTGCAGGTCGCCATACTGGCTGAGATGACGCTGGACGATGTCCTGCAGCGAGGCGGTGGAGAAGAAATACTCCTGCCTGAGCCGCAACTCCTGGCCCGCCTTGTGGGAATCGGCCGGGTAAAGGACGCGCGACAACGCATCTGCCTTGTTGCTTTCGGCGAGCGCACCGATGTGATCGCCGGCGTTGAACTTGTCGAGCAGGATCGGGTCGACCGGCATGCCGGACCACAGACGCAGCGTGTTGACGCGGTTGGCCCGCCAGCCGACAACCGGCGTATCATAGGCGACTGCCAGAACATGTTCGGTCGGTTTCCAGACGTGGCGCTCGAGCCGGCCGTCCTTCGAGGTGACCGATTCCACCGAGCCGCCGAAGCCGACCTCGAAGGAGCGTTCGCGGCGCTCGAACTCCCAGGGGTTGCCGTGATCGAGCCATGTTTCGGGCAGTTCCACCTGCCAGCCGTCATGGATCTCCTGCCGGAACATGCCGTTGGCGTAGCGGATGCCGTAGCCATGCGCGGGGATATCGACGGTAGCCATACTTTCCATGAAGCAGGCGGCGAGCCGGCCAAGACCGCCATTGCCAAGGGCAGCATCTGGTTCGAGCGCGGCAATGATGTCGAGGTCGACGCCAAGCGACGACAGCGCCTCGCGCATGTTGTCCATCAGTCCGAGATTGGAGAAGGCATCGCGCATCAGGCGGCCGATGAGGAATTCCAGCGACAGGTAATAGACGCGCTTTTCCTGCTGGGCGTAGGCCTCTTGGGTCGCCTGCATCCAGTGATCGACGATGCGGTCGCGCACAACCTTGATCGAGGCGGTGAGCCAGTCGTACTGGGTTGCAACGTTGGTGCCCTTGCCGACCCTGTATTTGAGGGCCTGCAAGACTTCCTCGGCGAGCGTCTTGGGATCCGGGTTTTCGAGCGTGGGCAGAGGAGCTTCGGTTGTCATCGCGCGCGTCATGCTGCCTCTCGTGACGTTGCCAGGATCATGCGGCTTTCACCATCTCTGCCAATGCTAATGCATCTCACCGAATGTTCAATCGATTCAGGCGACCGCAAGCCGGGTTGCCCTGCGGCAATTTGGTATTTTGAAACAGCGCATTTTGGCCCCTCGGCGATGGGCCTCAAATTCTTGCTCAAGCCGCCAGCGCCGCTTCTGGCGGCACCTTGGCGCCGGTCATGAAGGCGACCGCGTCGGACATCGTATACTGCTTCGGATCGATGACGCACAGGCGACGGCCGAGCCGGTGAATGTGGATGCGGTCCGCCACCTCGAAGACATGCGGCATGTTGTGTGAAATCAGCACGATCGGCAGGCCCCGCTTCTTCACGTCGAGGATCAATTCGAGCACGCGCCGGCTCTCCTTCACACCAAGTGCCGCCGTCGGCTCATCCATGATCACCACCCGGCTGCCGAAGGCGGCGGCGCGCGCCACCGCCACACCTTGACGCTGGCCGCCCGAGAGCGTTTCCACCGCCTGGCTGATGTTCTGGATGGTCATCAGGCCAAGCTCGGTGAGCTTGTCGCGGGCACGCTTTTCCATCGCCGGACGGTCGAGCATGCGCAGCCAGCTGCCAAGAAAGCCCGGCTTGCGGATCTCGCGGCCGAGGAACATGTTGTCGGCGATGGACAGCGCCGGCGACAGAGCCAGGTTCTGATAGACCGTCTCGATGCCGGCCTCGCGGGCCTCCATCGGCGATTTGAAGGCAATAGGCTTGCCTTCAAGCCGGATCTCGCCTTCGTCAGGGGTGACGGCTCCGGAAATCGCCTTGATAAGCGACGACTTGCCGGCGCCGTTGTCGCCGATGACAGCAAGGATTTCGCCCGGATAGAGGTCGAAGTCTGCGCTGTCGAGAGCGGTGACGCGGCCGTAGCGCTTGACCAGGCTGCGGGCGGTAAGGATCGGTTCCTGAGTCTGGTTCATGCCGAGATCTTCCTGATCCACTGGTCGATACCAACAGCGATGATGATAAGGGCGCCGACGGACAATTGCGTCCATTGGGGATCTGTCCCCCAAAGCCTGAGGCCGAGCGCGAACACCCCGACGATCAGCGCACCGAAGATGGTCCCGAGGATGGAACCGCGGCCGCCGAACAGCGATGTGCCGCCAATCACCACGGCGGTAATCGAATTGATGTTCTCGAACTGCCCAGCCTGCGGCGAGACCGATCCGATACGTCCGATCAAGGCCCAGCCGGCGATGGCACAAATGATGCCAGTCAGCGTATAGACCGTGACCAGCATCCGGCTGACGCGCACCCCCGACAGTTCCGCGGCTTCCGGGTCGTCGCCGACTGCGTAGACATGCCGGCCCCATGCCGTGTGATTGAGCACGTACCAGGCAATTGCCCCCATGATCAGCACCAACAGCACGCCATAGGTGAAAACGGCGCCGCCGATCCTGAACGAGCCGCCGAAAAACTGCAGCAGCGGTGCCGTCGCCTCGAGATCCTGGCTGCGGATGGTCTCGTTGCCGGAATAGATGAAGTTGATGGCAGCGTAGATCGACCAGGTGCCGAGCGTCACGATGAAGGGCGGCAGTTTCACCCAGGCGATGAGAATGCCGTTGATCAAGCCGCAAATCGCGCCGACAAGCAGCCCGACGGCAACGGCGACCGGCGCTGGAACACCGTAATGCATGGCAAACTGGCCCATAACAACCGAGCTCAGCACCATGATGGCGCCGACTGACAGGTCGATGCCGGCGGTGAGCACCACCAGTGTCTGCGCGATGCCGACCATGCCGGTTATCGCCACCTGCTGGAGGATCAGGGTGAGGGTGAAGGGAGAAAAGAAGCGGCCACCGACGACGACTGCGAACAGAACCACCGAGATGAGCAGGATGATCAGCGGCACCATGGCGGGGCTTTTGTGCAAGCGGTGCTGGATGCTCTCCAATGTCGAGCGGGAATGCGTCTCGAATGAAGCGACGCTGGCGTCGCTGGCGGCCAGGACCGTCTCGAATTCCTGCGGTCCCTTGCTCTTGGTTGTTTCGACGCTCAAGTCGGCCTCCCCGCCTGTGATGTGGAGCGGCCGAAACCGCTCCACATTCTCTATTGTTGTTTGAAGTTGAGCCGATCAGGGGATCAAATCAACCCCAGCACTTGCTGAGGCCTTGCTTCGTGTCGATGGATTCGATGCCGGCGGCAGGCTTGTCGGTGATCAGCGTGACGCCGGTGTTGTAGAAATCCAGACCGGGCGACGGCTCCGGCTTCTTGCCGGTGTCGGCAAAGGTCTTGATCGCTTCGATGCCGAGCGAGGCCATGAGCAGTGGATATTGTTGTGAAGTGGCGCCGATCACGCCCTCGGCAACGTTCTTGACACCGGGGCAGCCGCCATCGACCGAGACAATCAGGACGTCCTTCTCCTTGCCGACGGCCTTCAGCGCCTGGTAGGCGCCCGCGGCCGCAGGTTCGTTGATGGTGTAGACGACGTTGATATCCGGATCCTTCTGCAGGCAATTCTCCATGGCAGTATGCCCGCCATCCTCATTGCCGCTCGACAGATCATGACAGACGTTGCGTGCGTCGGTTTCGTCGCCGATCTTCTTGGGATCGCCGAGGTCGATGCCGAAGCCCTTCATGAAGCCCTGATCACGCTGCACGTCGACGGAGGGCTGGCTGGCGATCAGATCCATATAAGCGATGTGCGCGTCCTTGGCCTTGTCGCCCAAGGTAGCCTTTGCCCAGGAGCCGATAAGCTCGCCGGCCTTGAAATTATCGGTCGCAAACGTCGCATCCGCGGCGTTGGCAGGCTCGAGCTGCGTGTCGAGAGCGATCACCAGCACCCCTGCATCGCGCGCCTTCTTCACCGCCGGCACAATGGCCGCAGTGTCGGTGGCGGTGATCAAAATGCCCTTGGCGCCGTCGGCGATGCAGGATTCGATCGCCGCAACCTGGCCCTCATTGTCACCTTCCGCCTTGCCGGCATAGGCTTTCAGATCGACACCGATTTCCTTGGCTTTCGCGGCGGCACCTTCCTTCATCTTGACAAAGAAAGGATTGGTGTCGGTCTTGGTGATCAAGCAGGCGCCGACCCCGGCGGCCGATGCCGTCGAAGCAAAGGCCATCAGGCTCAGTCCGGCCGCGGCAAACACGGTGGATTTCAACAGTTTTGACGTGGTCACGATTTTCCTCCCATGGAACCATTTAGGATGCCGGCCAACCGGCATCTGCAGCGCGTCCGACGAAATCTCCCAGTGTCGGCGCCGACCTCAAGAGACACCAGTCCGCCAGCACTGTCAATAATTAAATCACTCTTATTTATTATTGACAACGCTGGATTGTTCACTCACTCTAGACCAAAAGCATTGAGGGGAAACGACGGGAGGAACAGGGGTGGAGACCGGCATTACGAGGCACGGCTCGCCCGATGCGGCCGAAAGCCGTCTGCACCGCGGCACCAATCAAAGTGGCATGCGGGACCACAATGAGCGGCTGGTGCTGTCGCTGGTGCGACAGCATGGCAGCCTGGCCAAATCCGACATTGCACGCATGACCGGCCTTTCGGCGCAGACAGTGTCAGTCATCATGCGCGAGCTGGAGGAGGACGATCTGCTCGTCCGCCAGGCGCCGTTGCGCGGCAAGATCGGCCAGCCCTCGATACCCATGGCGCTCAATCCCGACGGCGCCTATTTCATCGGCCTGAAGATCGGCCGCCGCAGCGCCGAGCTGGTGCTGATTGATTTCCTCGGCAATGTGCGCTCGATGCTGCAGCATTCCTACCGCTACCCTGCCCCGCGCGAGACGGTGGAATTCGTCACAAGCGGCATGAAGAAGATGCGCGGCGAACTCACCCCTGCGCAGGATAAACGCATCGCCGGGCTTGGCATCGCCATGCCGTTCGAGTTGTGGAACTGGGCCGACACCGCCGGCGCGCCGCGTGAAATCATGGACGAATGGCGCCACCGCGACATCCGCGCCGACATCCAGGCGCAATGCGAATTTCCAGTCTATCTGCAGAACGACGCCACCTCGGCCTGCGGCGCCGAGCTCGTGTTCGGCCAGGCGGCGGGTGCGGCACGCGATTTCGTCTATTTCTATATCGGCGCCTTTGCCGGCGGCGGCATCGTGCTCAATGGCCGGCTTTTTGGCGGCCCAACCGGCAATGCCGGCGCGCTGGGCTCGATGCCGGTGCCCGGGCCGGACGGCAAGCCGACCCAGCTGATCGACGTGGCGTCGATCGCCATGCTGGAAAAGGCGCTCAACGCGCGCGGCGTCGAGGCCTCGCATCTGTGGACCTCACCGCAGGACTGGGGCGAGATCGGCGCCGAGCTCGACGACTGGATCACCAGCGCCTCGCAGGCACTCGCCTATGCCATCGTTGCGGCGTCCTCTGTCATCGATTTCGAAGCCGCGGTGATCGACGGATGGATGCCGCTCGCCGTGCGCCGCCGGCTCGTCGGCGCCGTCATCGAAGCTATCGGCAGGATCGACGGCGAAGGCCTGAGGCTGCCGGGCGTTCGCGAGGGAACGGTCGGCATCCATGCGCGAGCGCTAGGTGGCGCCAGCCTGCCGCTATCGGAGCGCTTTCTCATCAGCTCGACCACGATTTCCCGGAGCTTCTGAGCATGCTGATCGGCATCCCGGCGCTGCTCGGCCCGGAGCTTCTGGCGATATTGCGCGCCATGGGCCATGGCGACGAGATCGCCCTTGTCGACGGCAACTACCCGGCCGAGCAGCAGGCACAGCGGCTGATCCGCGCCGACGGTCACCATCTCGTCCCGGTGCTGGATGCCGTATTGAGCGTGTTGCCGGTCGATGACGCCGTGCCGCAGGCGCTGTTTCGCGCCTCGGCCAAAGGCGATCCCCTGCTCGCCGATCCGGTTCACCACGAGATGGAAGCGATCTGCGCCAGGCGTGCGCCGGGCCGCAAGGTGGTTGCGCTTGCCGGCGCCGACTTCTATGCACGGGTCAAGGCCGCGCACGCGATCGTCGCGACGAGCGAGCCGCGGCTTTATGCCAACATCATCATCCGCAAGGGCGTGATCTATCCGCCGGAAAGCAAGACTTCATGATCCTCTGCTGCGGCGAAGCCCTGATCGACATGCTGCCCCGCACCACGACGGAGGGCGAGCCGGCCTTTGCGCCCTATGTCGGCGGTGCCGTCTTCAACTCGGCAATTGCGCTTGGCCGGCTCGGCGCGCCCGCTGCCTTCTTCTCCGGCCTGTCGTCGGATCTGTTCGGGGGCCAGCTCAGGGAGGCGCTGGGGGCCAGCAAGGTCAGTTCCACCTATGCACACACCTCGCCGCGGCCGACTACGCTCGCCTTCGTGCGCCTCACCAACGGCCAGGCGACCTACACATTCTATGACGAGAACACCGCCGGGCGCATGCTGACCATCGAGGACCTGCCGGAACTCGGCAGCGAGATCGAGGCGATGCTGTTTGGCGCCATCAGCCTGATCTCGGAACCGGCCGGGTCGGCCTATGAGGAGTTCATGCGACGCGAGCACGAGCGCCGCGTGATGATGCTCGACCCCAACATCCGGCCAAACTTCATTCCCGACAAGGCCAGGCACCTCAGGCGCATCCGCAACATGATGGCGATGGCCGACGTCGTGAAACTGTCGGACGAGGATCTGAACTGGTTCGGCGAAGCCGGCTCGCATGAGGACGTGGTCCGGAACTGGCTGGACCGCGGTCCGAAGCTGATCGTCGTCACCCATGGCAGCGAGGGCGCGGTCGGTTACAGTAGCCAGCACCGGGTCACCGTCGTACCGGACAAGGTCGAGGTGGTCGATACGGTCGGCGCCGGCGACACATTCAACGCCGGCATCCTTGCTTCCTTGCACGAACAGGGTCTGCTGTCGAAGACGGCAATCGCCAGCCTGCCGGAAGATGCCATCCAAAAGGCGCTGACGCTCGGCGCCAAGGCCGCAGCGGTGACGGTATCGCGGGCCGGCGCCAATCCACCATGGCGGCATGAACTCGCTTGACCGGCTGGTGCGCAGCCCATGGACTGCTCACCGGCGATCACTTTATGTTTCGCCCAGCCTGGCGGGCGGGATGCGAAGCCTGTATCAGGCCGGCCGAAGCCCGGATTTCCCCGCGTTTAAGAGGGCAGATCGGAAATCAGAGGTAACAGGCTGCGACACTTGAGCAATTCAGGGTTTTGCCCTGCGGCTTTCTCGGCAATGCCAAGTCTGCTACCAGCGGCCGGTTATCTGGCTAAAACCGTTTGAGGCCGACATGCAGTTCATCGATCTTGGCGCGCAGCGCGAACGCATCCGCGACAGGCTGAAAGCGGCAATCGACCGAGTTGTCGACGAGGGCCGCTATATTCTCGGACCTCAGGTCACCGAATTCGAAAACAAGCTCGCCGCCTATATCGGCACCAAGCATGTGGTCGCTTGCGCCAACGGCACCGATGCGCTGCTGCTGCCGCTGTTTGCCGCCGGTATCGGCCCGGGCGACGCGGTGTTCGTGCCGAGCTTCACCTTTGCCGCCACGGCCGAAGTGGTGGCGCTGACCAAGGCCGAACCGGTCTTCGTCGATGTCGATGCTGACAGCTACAATATCGACATCGCCAGCCTCGAGGCGGCAATCGCCATGATCAAGGCGGAGGGCCGGCTGAGGCCGAAGGCAATCATTCCTGTCGACCTGTTCGGCCTCGCCGCCGATTACGAGGCGATCATGGCCATCGCCAATCGCGAAGGCCTGATGGTCATCGAGGATGCGGCGCAGGCGACCGGCGGCTCGGCTGACGGCAAGATGTGCGGCTCGTTCGGCACCGTCGGCTCGACCAGCTTCTATCCGGCAAAGCCGCTCGGCTGCTATGGCGATGGCGGTGCGATGTTCACCAATGACGATGCACTGGCCGAACAGCTGCGCTCGTTCGCCTTTCACGGAAAGGGCGAAACGCAATACGACAATGTCCGCGTGGGCATCAATTCACGGCTCGATACCCTGCAGGCGGCGATCCTGATCGAGAAGCTGGCCATCCTCGAGGACGAGATGGTGGCGCGGCAAGCGGTCGCTAATCGCTATGCCGAAGGTCTCGGCGATATCGTCAAGGCGGCGCGCAATCTGGGCGGCGGCCGGTCGGCCTGGGCGCAATACGCCATCGAAACGCCGAAACGCGACGGGCTCAAGGCACATCTCGGTGAAAAGGGCATTCCGTCAGTCATCTATTATGTGAAACCGCTGCACAGCCAGATTGCCTATCGCGACTATCCGCGCACGCCGACCGGCCTTGCCGTTTCGGAAGAGCTGCCGAAGCGCATCCTGTGCCTGCCGATGCATCCCTATCTGAGCGGGGCCGACCAGGACCGGATCATCGAAACGATCC
Organism: Mesorhizobium sp. M1328; assembly: GCF_040318075.1. NCBI lineage: Bacteria > Pseudomonadati > Pseudomonadota > Alphaproteobacteria > Hyphomicrobiales > Phyllobacteriaceae > Mesorhizobium > Mesorhizobium sp. M1328. The sequence goes on from NZ_JAMYLO010000007.1 coordinate 130,827, forward strand.
GTAACTATATCGGGTCGAATTCGGCCCATGTAGCGGCGGCATAAATTCGAAAGTTTCGAAGCGTGGTCGCGGATTACATCGACGAGTTCATCATGTTCTGCGCCGGGTTGTGGATGGCTGGCGTTGGCTTCGGATTTTTCTCGGACCCCTCTCAAGCTCGCCCCGGCCAACAGCAGGCATGGTGGACCAACTTTGGAACCCATTTTAAATGGATGGGGCCGCTGTTGATCCTCATCACGATAGTGCTGGCGTTCGCGGCACCTTCCTAGCGGACCCTATTCGGCGGGCTATTCACGAGTTCGGTGCGATCAGCTTGAGTGATGGAAGATAGGTACGATAGCGACCAACATCGCGAGTGAGCAGCGGCAGCCCATTGACGGCGGCATGGGCGCCGATGAAAAAGTCGGGCAGCACGCCGGAGCGCAACCCGCCCGATCTCCTGTATTGGGTAAAGACCTTTCCCGCGAGGAACAGTGCTGCCCGTGGCATCGAAGCGATTTCGAGACCAGCTTTGTCAAGAAACGCGTCGAGATCCTCGATGCGCCCGTATCGGACGGCCAACTCGGCATAGACAGCATCGTTGATCAACAGCGGTCCATTCAGGCTTTGGGCCTCAAGCTGGGCGATCGACCAATCCGCCCAGTTCGGATCATTGGTGACAAGATCGAGCAGAACGTTGGTGTCGACCAGCGTCACACGTCGCCACGCGTCAGTGCCATGATCGCGTCGGTATCGAGACCCTTGCCGGCATGGCCGCGCAATTTCGCGAAGCGGCTCGCGGGCCGCTTCTTGTCACTGCGCGTAATCACGACGTTGCCGTCATCGGCGCGGCGGAAGTCGACTCTGCTGCCCGGGACGATCCCAAGCAGTTCGCGGACCGGCTTTGGAATGGTCACCTGTCCCTTGGCTGTGACTTTGGTGGTCATGTTCGACCCTCGGTAATACCAATAATCAACAAGGTATTACTCGTCGTGTTGGATTTCAACTGCTAGATCGGTATCCATCTGTCATTTTGCGGTCGCACATTGGCCTTCTGTACTGCCAGAACTCATCCCCTGCCCCCTCTCCCAAATCGGCCGGAGCGGCTTTGAAGATTGCCGTCAGGGCAAAATTTTTGAAGTGCTTTGCGCCGCGCCGAAGCATAGTCTGCACCTGTCTTCCTTCTAGGCTGGCTATTTCATGAAGAAGATTGGTTTCCTCTCGTTCGGGCACTGGACGCCCTCGCCGCAATCGCAGACGCGGACGGCATCCGATGCGCTTTTGCAGTCCGTCGAGCTGGCCGTCGCGGCCGAGGAGCTGGGTGCGGACGGCGCGTATTTCCGCGTGCATCACTTCGCGCGCCAGCTCGCCTCGCCCTTCCCGCTGCTGGCAGCGGTTGGGGCGAAGACCAGCCGAATCGAGATCGGCACGGCGGTGATCGACATGCGTTACGAGAACCCGCTCTATATGGCCGAGGACGCCGGCGCCGCCGATCTAATCGCCGGAGGGCGTCTGCAGCTGGGCATCAGCCGCGGCTCGCCGGAGCAGGTAATCGAGGGATGGCGCTACTTCGGCTACGCCCCGCAAGAGGGCGAGAGCGATGCCGACATGGCCCGCAGACACACCGGAGTGCTGCTCGAAGTGTTGCTGGGCAAAGGCTTTGCGCAGCCCAACCCGCGGCCGATGTTTCCCAACCCGCCTGGCCTGCTTCGCATCGAGCCGCACTCGGAGGGCCTGCGCGAGCGCATCTGGTGGGGCGCCGCCACAAACGCCACCGCAGAATGGGCGGCGAAACTGGGCATGAACCTGCAGAGCTCCACGCTCAAATTCGATGAAGGCGGAAAGCCGTTCCACATCCAGCAGGCCGAACAGATCCGGGCTTTTCGTGAGGCCTGGAAGGCGGCCGGACACACGCGCGAGCCTCGGGTGTCGGTGAGCCGGAGCATTTTTGCGCTGGTCGACGATCGCGACCGGGGCTATTTCGGCGGCAACCAAAGCGGAGATCATTTCGGTTACATCGAGGCAGACAGACGCGCCGTGTTCGGCCGCTCCTATGCAGCCGAACCGGACGTCCTGATCGAGCAGCTAAAGGGCGACGAAGCCATCGCCGAGGCCAATACGCTGCTGCTCACCGTCCCCAACCAGCTCGGCGTCGACTACAATGCCCACGTTATCGAGGCGATCCTGACCCATGTCGCCCCTGGCTTGGGCTGGCGCTGACGCGACTTTGTTGGAAAAGCCACGGCGGTCGATACGATGCTCGCGTTCTAGCAGTCTCACGGCTGCTTTCCGTCGGCTCGTTTCAGCATCGCGAATGCGCGACTGATCCGTTGCAGCGCTGTGGCGTTGGCCAGCACTGCGTAAAGCACGAACCCGCCCGCCAGAATCCAGGGCGAAGCCGCGCCGATGGCGGCCGCGACTCCGTCGGCGGCGAGCAGCACGCAAATGAAAACCAGACGTTCCATCCGCTCGAAGAAATCCGGCCAACCGTGGTTTTCCACAGGGATTTCCAGCGCCGTCCGCGCCTTGGCGTAACTGGTCAAAACCCCGCCGGCGAACGCGAACATTGCGATCGCCCACAGATCGGCGACCCAGCCGATAGCCGCAAAGACGGCCAATTCCTGATAACGGTCGACGACGGCATCGAAATAGCCACCGGCCTTGGTGCTCATATTTGTCCGGCGGGCGACCGCACCGTCCAGCGCGTCGAAGGTGAAGGCAAACGCCAGGCAAAGGCCAAAGGCAAGACTTGAATGGTGGTAGACGTAGGCCGCCGAGGACAAAGCGACGAGCACGAGCCCGCTGGCCGTAACCTGGTTCGGCGTCATGCCGATCCCGATCAGCGGAGCGGCGGCCTGCTCCCATAGCGGGTCGATGCGACTTTTCATGAGACCGGCGATCATGGCGGCTCCTCTGATGATGTCGTTTCACCGAGCTTTACCAGCAATTTGCGGGTTTGTTCCACCATCGCTACCGTTCGACTTGGTCAACGCAGACGGAGAACTGGCTAAGCAACGTTCTCAACCCGACGCAACAGCGATTTCTTTTTGGCGAATGCGGCCGACGGATTAAGGTGCTCGCCAACCTGACGGAGCAAATCGACCGGCGGTCTGGCGGCCGCACCCGAACGATGTGACTATGATTGCTTGCCATGCTTGGGAAGCCGGCCGAAACTTGATGCATAAATTTCCACCCAAGTTTGCCTACCTGCTCGCGACCTCTGTCGGCGCGGGATTATCTCCAATATGGCCGGGCACGGTCGGCGCAATGGTTGGAGTGGCTGTTGCCGCGGCTCTGATACCTGCATCGCCTTGGCTGACCGTGCTTGCCTATGCGGCCCTGTTCGCCGTCGGCGTATGGGCCTCATCGCATGTTATCGCCCGTACCGGGACGGAGGACCCGCAGATCGTCGTCATCGATGAGACCTTCGGCGCCGCCGTAACACTTTCCATGCTGCCGCTCGACCCACTCTGGTGGGCAGCAGGCTTCCTTGCTTTCCGGCTTTTCGACGTCATCAAGCCTTGGCCCATCCGTATCATGCATGACAAGGTAAGGGGTGGGACCGGCATCATGCTGGACGATGCTGCCGCGGCTGTTGTCGTTGGGGCGTTGCTGCTCCTGCTGAACGGTTTGATTGAACATTTGCGGTAACGGCGACATTCGGTCTGCCAAGACCACGTGGTCCATCGGAGTTTAGCGCCACAAGGGGAGACCGGACCGTTGCGAAGCCACAGGATCGCGGCCATCCAGGCGATGGGATCGGCAAGCAAGTCGAGCGGCCGGGCTTCGTGGGCTGGCCGCCTGCGCCACACGTGACGGCGATTTCAGTCTCGAAGTGCAGCACTTCGACTGGCGCTCGGACTACTACAAGCTCAACGGGGTGATGATGCCCGAGGACGGCACTATGTTCTGGTCGACGGTGATAACGCTGGAGCACCTCGGCGAGCCGGCTGCCGCGGCGCGCCTGATGCGCGCCGTCGAGCGCGTGACCGCGGACGCCTCACTGCACACGCCCGATCTCGGCGGAACCGCCACCACCGACGAGGTCACTGAAGCGGTTTGCGCGGTGCTACTTGGCGACAACGGGTAGGAAAAGGAGTAACGCCTGGGCATCGCCAGCATTCTCCCCGACGACATCGGCAAGGACGTCGTGCCAGAACGCAGGAGGCATCCGCACTCCCGCCGTTTACCGATGATGTTCGTGTGCCTGCGTGCGGAAACCGCACCCGTCAAGTGTTTCGATCATCACCTGTACGGGATCAGGCACACCGTGCGTTGACCGCCACGCGACAAAGCCGTCCGGCCTGACCAAGACAGCACCGCCGCTTTCAACCCCGAGCGCGGAAGGCCACCGATGGTCCAAGTCAATCAGATCCCCGTTGGCACCCAAGGCGTGGCAGGTCAGCGGCATTCCGAGGCGCTGGCTTACGGCGTCAGCGGCCTGACACCATGCTTCATCGGCGCAGAGGAGAAGAAGGTCGCGATCGCACAAATCGAGACTCGAAATCTGCTGGCCGGCGCGCTCGACTGCGAAATGCGGTAAACGCGTGCCAGGGCGGCCCGACAGCTCCGTGGATTTTTGGAACGGGTGATCGTCCGGGGTGGATTCCCGAGCCACGACACCGGCAGTGTAGCGTTGGCCAAGTACCACGTCGTAATCCTCGACGATCGCAACTGGAGGGGGCAACCGCTTCGACGGATCTTCAAACCACTTCTGAAGGCGGGCGAGCGCTTGCGCCAACGTAGCCTCGATGACCGGCCGGCGCTCCATGTCATAGCTATCCAGCAACGAGGGACCGGCATACCCCTGTGTTACCATCGCAAGCTTCCAGGCAAGGTTATGGGCGTCGTGGATACCTGAATTGCCACCGAAAGCGCCTGTTGGGGGCATCACATGTGCGGCATCCCCCACAAGAAACGCGCGGCCTTGGCGGAATTGGCGCGCTGTGAGGGCGGCCACTTCCCAGGAGCGCGCATCGACAAGCCTCGTCGTGATGTCGGACCGGCCCGCACCTCGTATGATCAGTTCCCTGCACTTGGCTTCATCAAAATTCTGGGGTTTCTCGCCCTTTTCGGGAAAGTACTGGAGCGCCAGAAGCCATCGTCCACCCTCCCTGGGCGTGAAGGTCCCGTTGAGGTCCGTCACGAAGCACGACGTGAAGCGCTTGCCGCCAATCGTCGGAGGCATGTCCGTGTCAAAGACGACATTCATCCAGTGCTGAAGGCCGCCTGCCCCGCCGCGGCTGATCTCCAGCTTCTCTCGCAGTGAACCGTTCGCACCGTCCGCGACGATCAGATAGTCGGCCGAGATGGCGTCCTTTGCGCCGGTCGCCATATCGCGAATTTCCGCGCGAACGACGGTCTCATCCTGTTCGAAAGCCACCAGTTCCGTGCTGAAACGCACATCTGCACCGTTCCGCTCGGCGTAGCGGCGCAGAATCGGCTCCAGGACGTGCTGATCACACGTCGCCGGTTGCGTGGGACTAAGGGCACTTGCATCCAGCCACGCCGGTCCGCCCCATTGAATCTGCGGATCGGCGAGATTCCTGGCGCGCGCAATAGCGCCTGCCTGCTGATCCCCCGTACGATTTGCACGAATCTCCTCTTCGAGGCCTAGGCTTCGGAAGATCTCCATGCTGCGCGGGGAAATGCCGGCAAACTTGTACTGGATTGACGTGTCGGGATGACGCTCGACGAGGACACACGCAATGTCGTTGTGAGCCAAAAGGGCGGCCGCCGTCAGACCGTTCAGGCCGCCCCCGACGACGAGAACCGTGGTGTTGGTCATCTCGGATCTCCTCTCATTATTTGATCATCCAAACATTTTTATTGATCAAATCATATGATTGGTCCAAATAGGTATCAAGATCGAAGGAGCGTGGAATGGGACCGGGCCAAGATCGCTTGCAGCATGCCACCGAGGCTTGGCGCCTGATGTTTGACTTCCTGATGCGGTCCGCGCCGGACCGGTTGGCGATCCAGCAGAAATTGGGTCTGACGCCCAACGACTCGCGCGCCCTCTTCACCCTCGACAAAGATGCGGGCAAGCCGATCGGCGCATTGGCCGCTCAATGGCACTGCGACCCTTCGACGGCGACCTGGCTGGTCGACCGGTTGGAGCAGGCGGGGCTCGCCGAACGGATTCCGTCGCCAAGCGATCGCCGTGTGAAACTTGTCAAGCTTACACCAAAGGGTGCTGCAACCATTGAGGAATTGACAAGGGAATATCACAAGCCCCCTGCCGAGATGCTTGCGCTTCCAAGCGCGGATCTGGATCAGCTGATCGGCCTGGTTAGAAAGTTACAGGCTGGCAAGTCCGTGGGTTGATTTTGTCGGCCGCCGGGGCGTTGCTGCTGCGATCAATTTGACCGTCCAATGGCTATCAATCTGGTTGTGCCTCGATCTTCAGCATCACACCTCTTCCAGTCTGCGCACGCGAGCTTTGACCCCATTGCCAATGGCATCTGCGACTTGCGAAGGGAAACCCTTTGGGAGTGATGCAGAAACTAGTTCAATTGCCGCTAGCGCCCGTTGGCGCAGCTCGTCAAAGATCGCCGTGACGGGTTTTGGACCAATTCCTGCCTTGGCGGCGGTCTGGATGAAATGGCGCGGCATGACGCTATCGATAAGGTAGTGGCGTGCGTCGCCTATAGCCATCGCCAACTTCATCTTGTTGCGCCTGATCTGTCCCGCATCAAGGCTGGTCTGGGCTGAGATCACATCATATAGCGGCGTCATGCGGAACCGGCCGCCGGGAGAAAGAAAGACGCTAAAATTCTTGGCATGCCCATCTGTGGCGCCGAGAAGCCAAAAGGCGACCACGGCCTTCAGAACCGCAGCTTGATCTAGCTCCGGTTGGTCGCTTCCCTTCATCAGACCAAGGATAGCCGGAACCCCAGGCCCGCCATCGGATTCGTATTTCAGCGACGGAGGCACAGACAAAGCCTGGCAGCAGTCTTCCTGGGGCAAGCGCAGGAGACGGTTGTCACTCGTCCATCGGCGATCGAAACGTTCGACTACGAGCACGCGATTGCCTTCGAACTCCTCGATTGCGGCGACGGCGCACGGGAGCCCCAGGGCGGCTGTCATCTTGAGGCAGAAAAATTCGTTTTCAACACTGAAGGAAAGGTCGATGCCGTTTGGCAAGCGTCCAATCTGTGGCTTGAGGATGTGCGTTGTAGCAGTCGACGCCAGCGGCTTGTACCAACGTCCTTTCCAGAACAAGAGCGCAGTCTTTTCCTGAGCGCCAGCGATCGAGATCCGGAAATCCTCATCCTCGCCCAGCCCGAGGGGGGCCGATGCCAGTTCGCGGAGGAGACGAGCAATCTCGGTATCGTCAACGGGTTTGCCGTCGACGATACCGGCGGGGCCTGGCTCGACATCATCCGGCAGGAATTGCAGTGCGCCGACACAATCCCGTCCGACAGCGGCAAGCAAGTCGTAGGTATCTATCCCTTGAGCATGAACACGCTCCGCCATACGGCGGCGAATCGGGATGCTGTCGGGCAAGAGATTGTCGAAGACGGCAATGACCGGTGCACCGATATAGCGATCTTCACGTAGAGGCAGAGACAGCGAGACTGGTAGCGCGTGCTCCCAGGCAAGCCAGGACGGATCATACTGAAAATCGATCGCGCCGCTGGATTGTCTATTCAGCCGCCCGACGAGACGGCTGTTCAAGAAGACATTGAGCGGGAGGTGCCGCCGCGGACGAGTCATCAGAAGACGTCCTCGATCTCGGTCGACTTTGCCCTGGTCCGAGAGCGGACAACCAATTCAAGGTCGAGCGCTGCGAGAATGTCGCAAATCGTTCCGAGCTGTGTCCCGGGCGCACCATTCTCGACGGCCGAGATGGTCGCTTGGCGCAGCGTCGTGCGCTCCCCGACAGTGGTCTGGTTCAGGCCGAGTTTGCGGCGCTGCCGGCGGATGGCATCTCCGAGTTGCTTGGGCGTTCGGGCGATTTGGTCCACAGCGTACCTCTCTGGCTATGAGATATACGCTCCCGAAGATAAATTTCAATATGCGCTTCGGCGAATAAAATGGAAAATACGTTCGACCGTATAACCCGCCCCCATCTCGCGTGGCCCTTCACAGCCATGCCTCGACTTTCAGTTAGGCTGCTGGCCGCCGGCCAAAGCGATGCGAGGATCCATGCGGGAAGTCCTCCGAGCGCCTCTCCGGCATTACGCGCAAAGCTCGAGCGAAAATGAGGTCTACTGGATCGGCCGTGGATCGATCGTTCACACAGCTCGTGCGGCACTCACCCAATCGAGGCGTGCGGCAGGGACAAGGCCGTAATTGTAGAAATTGATGCCATCGACGCCCGCCGCCAGCGCCGGTTTCACTTTGGCGGCGAGAATGTCGGGGCCTGCCATTTCCGGATGGAACAGCCGGTAACCGGTCCCAAGGAATTTCTCTGCTCCGAGCGTGGCATGGCCAGTGGCCATGAGATCTGCGACATCGCTGGCCTGCATATCGTAGGCGCACAGGATCGCGCCGTCGCAAGCCTGGCCCAGAGCTGCCAGATCGCAGCCGCCCAACCAGCCGTCCTTCAGGTCAATGATGAGGACACGTGTGCCCGGATCGGCAACGTCGCGCAGCTCGGCAACCAAGCTGGTCACCGGCTCGAACCGCCACAGCAGAAAATCGTATAATTCTGGCCAGGGCCGGAAGGTATCGAAGCTACCGTTCGGAAAGTCCGGAAAACGCGGTGCCGGAACGGCACGATCACAGGTCTCGACGATCCAGCCCCTGACCAGTTTGCGCGCCGCCTCGCCATCAATGCCGGCATATGCGGCGCGTGCGAGGCAGGACGGGCAAAAGCACAGCGACAGAAGGAAGTCATCTTCCGCGGTCAGCCCGACACCGTCCTTCTCGTGATGATATTCGTGGGCGAAGCTCATGAATGACGGGCTTTCGAGCTCGATTCTGTCCGGCTTGTAAGTGTGCGTAACGTCGGCGACCAGCGCGCGAACATAGGCGCGCGCATCCGGATGCGAGGGACAAAGGTTGTAATAATTGGGATCGCCGAAGGCATTTCGGGTGACCACCTGCGGATAAAGCATGCCGGCGCGGGTGTTGTGCAGGCACACCGTCCAGCACGAAACACCCAGCCCATTGGCGTCTCGTCTGCGAACGAGCTCGCCAAGCACGTCGCCGCCCTGCGAGATCACGTCCGCCACCTTGGGCTGAATTGCGAGGTCGGCCCACCGCGCGGCGGTTGGCTTGAAGTAGATCGTGCCGTCCTCCGGGAAATAGGCTTTGCGGCGCGGGCTGCGCGGCTGAAGGAAGCGCCCCGCATGATACGAGGCAGCAAGGCTGATCATGTTGAGTCCCGCGCGTTCGACCAGATCGCGTTCGACCATCTCGAAACCCAGATCCTGGACATCCCAGGGGTAGGTCCACATGGAAAGCTGCATAAGATATCCTCAGTTCTCCAGAGTGACGCAGCAGGCAGACGCCGTGCGGTTTCCCTTTAGGTTTCTACGGGTTCGGCGACTTGCATGAGGCAGTCTCCTGCCTCGCACATTGTATGCAGCCGCCGCGAAAGCACGATGCCGTTTTCGGCAAAATGCAAGGCTTCCTCGGCAAGATCGAGCCTTTCGAGATCGTGATACCAGCCAGCCAATTGTCCGGCGTTCACGCTGTCGCCAACCCTCACGGCGGGTTCAAACCAGCCGCGGCGGGTGGCGTAGAGGCCTTGGCTATGCCGCGAAAGCGAAAGCAGTCGCGTCGGCATCGAATGCATTGACTCCGCGCCAACAACTGGCCCGTCGACCAGGCCTAGCGCAATCAGCAGATTGTCGATCGCGCGAGCGGTGATCGCCATCGTGTCGACCGTGGCGGTGCCGCCGCCCCCGAACTCACCGCTGACGCCGATGACGCCGGCACGGCGCGCTGCGCCCATGGAGGTCGGCGAGGCCTGGCCATTGTCGGCCACGAACCCATAGGGCATGCAGAGCGCCCGCATCAGCTCCACCCCGCGCCTGTGGCGCTCGGGATCGGCATTGTGCTCGACGAGTGCAGTCGGCAGATGTTCCATCGAAGTGCCCCCCGAATGGATGTCGAAGACAATGTCGTGTCGGGGGAACAGGTCTGTCTCGAGAAAGTTGGCGAGCCGGCTTGTCGGCGTGCCCGACGGATCTCCGGGAAAGGCGCGATTGAGATTGCCGCCATCGAGCGGCGAGCAGCGTTTGGCGGCCATCACCGCCGGCACATTGGCCATCGGCAGGATGGTGACGCGGCCCCTGACGCGCGCTGGATCGAGCCGGCGGACCAGCTTCGCCAAGGACAGCTCGCCTTCATATTCATCGCCGTGATTGCCGGCCATAAGAAGCAGCGACGGACCCTCACCGTTGCGAATGAGGCAGATCGGGACGTTGATTTGGAAATATGGCGAACGGTCTATCGAGAACGGGATGCTCAGATGGCTGAGCGTCTTGCCGTCCCGATCGAAATCGAGCGAATGGCTGATGCCGGTGTGCATGGCGACGGTTCACACAGCCGCGACGGCGGTGACCTCAATGCGGAGGTCAGGATCAGCGAGACGCGCCTCGACGCAGGCACGCGCCGGCAGACGGGCGGAATCCACCCAGGCATCGTAGATACTGTTCATGGCGTCGAAATCGCCAATCTGCGGCAGGAAGATGTTGACCGCCACGAGCTTCGACTTGCTGCTGCCGGCCTCGACCAGGAGCGCCTCGACCTTGGAGAGTACCTCGCTCGTCTGACCCTCGATGCCGGCCTTGCGATCGTCTGCGACCTGGCCCGCTATGTGCACGAGGCCGCCATAGACGACCGCCTGCGACATGCGGGAGCCGGACTGGAAGTACTTGATCATATCGGATCCTTTCGAGGTTCTCTTTTTGGAAATCGCGACGATGGTCAGCCGAAATAGGTGGGAAAGGCGTGGCTGACATACCCGGCCGCGTCGACGCCGAAGATCACGCGATAGCGATCGAGGCAGGTGCAGGGATGGGAGATGCCGAATTCAACGGTGTCGCCGACGGCAATGTCGTCGCCCGACGCAATTGTCAGGAAGGCGTGCTGGTCGTTGAGCTTGAAGACCTCGCCACGCGCTATCGGCAGCTGCTTGCCGGCACGAAAGATGGTCAGGACCATCGGAAAGCCCTGGTCGAACGACACGTCGCGCATGCCCATGCCGCAGATCGCAAGGCCGGGCTCCGGCCGCGACAGTACCTCGGCCCACAGGCGCAAAGCCGGACGGAACGAATTTCGTGCGGACGCATTGAAGCCGCCGACTGCAAAACCCTCGCGGGCATCGAGTGCGCCGAGCGAGCGGTCGTAGACGCCATGGTCGTGGAAGAAGATGGCGCCGCTTCGCAGCACCAGAGTCGCGCTGCCGTCCCCGGAAACGAGAGGCGAAAGCGCTGCGACCACTTTGTCGAAGTATACCGAGCCGCCTGCCGTGACGATCAGCGGGGTGTCGCCGCCGACGCGGGCGCGGAGCCGCAGGAACATGTCGGCTGTCATTGTCAGCAGGGCGGATATCGCCTCATCCGTGCGGCCAGGATCGGGCTGCGCCGCGGCACCTTCATAGGTTGCGACGCCGGCGATCAGCAGCCGGCCGCCGGCTGCTACAATCGCGTCGGCAATCGCCTCGGCTTCGCCGGTGGTCCGGGCGCCTGCCCTCCCCGCTCCAAGTTCGACGAGCACGCGCAATGGCGGCAGCGTCGCATTGGCCCGCCAGGCTTCGGCAAGCGCATTCACGGCGGCGATCGAATCGGCGAAAACGTAGAACTCGGCGCTTGGCCAGGCGCTGACAAGAACCGCAAGCCGGTTCGCACCACCTGGTCCGCCGACCTCATTGGCGATGATCAGCCGAGAGAGTCCGGCTCGGAGCATCACTGTGGCCTGCCTTATGTCGGCGACGGTCGTGCCCCATGCTCCGGCCTCGATCAGGGACCGGGCAAGATCAGGCGCCATCGGGGTCTTGGCATGCGGGGCGATCACGGCGCCCCGTTCTCGCGCATAGCGCAGGAACAGGTCACGATTGGCGATGAAGGCCTCCTCGTCGACGGTCAACACCGGCAACGACATACGCCCATGCGCTGGATGCCAGCGCTCAGATGCGACAAGGCTGCTGTCCAAGCCGAGGGTGCCAGGCGGCACGCCGCGGATACGGTCATCGAGGAGGAAATTTTCTCGGGTCGCCAGCGACAGTACGGGTGAGCTTTCGGTCATCCGATGCTAGTCCTTCCTTCACAGGATGAAGTCCGGATCGATTTCCGATTCCGGCCACACCATGAGAGAGATGCGTGCCAACACCTTACCGCGGACCGATCATCGATGCCCACCATCATCTTTGGGATCTCGGCCTCAGCCGGCACCCCTGGCTCGCCACAACGGCTGGCGAACGCGGCGGTCTGGGGGAGCTTGGCCGCTTGCGGCGAAACTACCTTCCTGAAGATTATTTGCGCGACGCCGGCCGGCACAATGTCGTCGCAACCGTCCATGTCGAAGCCGGCTGGACCGGGGATGACTGCGTCGGCGAAACGCGGTGGCTTGAAACGCTCGACAAGTCGCGCGGCGTGGCCGCCCGTTATGTCGTTCACATACCGCTGGCGAGCCGCCAAGCGCCGGCGCTGGTCGAGGCGCAGACGGCATTCGACCGTGTCGTCGGTGTGCGCGACATACTGAGCTGGGATCCGGATCCTGTCCGCCGTTTTGCTGCCCGTGACGGCATCATGGACGATCAGGCCTGGCGTGCCGGCCTGTCCCTGCTTGGGCGCCACCGGCTGGTTTTCGACCTGATGGTGTTTCCGCGCCAGCTCGCCGGTGCGGCGCGCCTCGCAGCGGCCTTTCCGGACCAGCTCTTTGTTCTCAACCACTGCGGCAGCCCGATCGATCGCGATGCGGACGGGATGCGGGTGTGGCGCGAAGGGCTGCGGCTTTTGTCGGAGTGCGACAACGCTGCCATCAAGATATCGGATCTGGTCGCCTACGATCATGACTGGACACTCGACAGCCTGAAGCCGGTTGTCATGCATTGCATCGACTGTTTCGGTACGCAGCGCGCGATGTTCGGCAGTGACTTCCCAGTCGCCGGCCTGCATGCGTCGTTCGATGCAGTATATGACAGCTTCAACGCCATTGCAGGAGAGCTTTCCGCGGACGAGCAAACGGCGCTGTTCTTCGGCAACGCAAGGCGTATCTACCGGCTGCACGATATTTCATCGGCGGGCCTGCTCCCTGCCTGAGAGAAGCAGCAGCCCCAGAATCAGCGACCCGAACAGGATACTGCGCCAGCCGGGCGATGCGTTGACGACGGTGATCAGCGCCGTGATCGTGACCAGCAGGATGGCGCCGGGGATAGTACCGGCATAGGTGCCGAGCCCGCCCAGTATCGAGGTGCCGCCGAGCACCACGGCCGCAATCGAGGCGAGGAGATAAGGATCTCCGATCCCGACATAGCCTTGGCCGTTCATGCCGAGGACCAACACACCGGCAAGTCCCGAACAGAAGCCGCTGATGCCGTAGACCGCGAGCGTGGTCGAGGCGACGGAAACTCCGGACAGCGCCGCGGCAAGCGGATTGGCGCCCATCGCGAAAATCCGGGCGCCGAGGGATGTCGCATGCATCGTGGTCAGAACGATCACGGAAATGGCCACCCACAAAAGCACGCCTGCAGGAATACCGGCTGGCCGCGCATTGCCGAGCCAGCGGACCAGCGGGTTCTCGGCGGTCACGGCGCTGCCGCCGGCGATGATGATCAGGAGGCCCTGCAGGAATGTCGCCATCGCCAGTGTCATGATCATTGGATGAACGCGCAACAGCGCCACGCCCAGCCCGTTTACGAGACCTATCGCGGTCGTCAACGCAAGCACTGCAAGAACGGCTGTGAGCCCGGTCGGATCCGCCTGCAATGAGAGCAGCGGGAGGCTGACGGCACTGACCGTGACGATCGCCGCGACGGAAAGGTCGATGCCGCCGGCAATCACCACGAAGGTCTGGCCCGCCGCGACCAGGCCGATCACCGCGCCCAACTCGACCAAATAGCGCAAATGACCATAAGCGCCGAAGCCACGTGAAGCGAAGCTCGCCGCGATCCACACCGCAGCAACGATAGCGACGGTGAGGAAGGGCCGGCTGCGCAGGATCGTCAACGCCCGCCTGCCGCGCGCGCTCTCTTTCCGTGCTGTCATTGCCGCACCTTGCGGAATTGCGGGATGGCGACCGCCCCGATGATGATGAGGCCTTGGGCGACATATTGAGCAACTGGCGTGAAGCCGAGGAAGAACATGACACTGATCATCAGGCTGAGCAGCAGGCTGCCGGCAAGCGCGCCGCGCATCGTGCCCTGGCCGCCGAGGAAGCCGATTCCGCCGAGCACCGCGGCGGCAATGGAATTCAGCGTGAAGGCCGTGCCGATGACCGGATCGCCCGAACCCGTTTGCGCGGCGACGAACAGGCCGGCGCCTGTGCAAAGCAGACCGCTGATCGCATAGGCCGCGATCCGCGCGCCATCGACCGGCACGCCTGAGCGATAGGCGCCGACCGGATTCTCACCGGCGGCATAGAGGCTCAACCCAAGCGGCGTGGCGAGATAGAGTTTCCACAAAAGCACGACGAGCACCAGCAACACGAATGCCGCCGGCCTGTTGCCGGCAAGCAGGTCCGACAGCCACTCCGGAATGGCGCCGCCCGGCCTCGGCAGGATGAGCAACGCAGCACCGCCGATGATGAAGGAGCCGGCGAGCGTCACCACGATGGCCGGCAACCGAAGTTTCACGACGATGAACCCAGTCGCGGCACCTATGCCGATACCGGTCAGCGCCACCGCGGCGGTACCGCCGGCGACGCCCAGCGGCCCGATCATCGTCGTCGCGGCGATTACCGCGCCGAGACTGACCATTGCGCCGATCGCCAAGCTGATGCCGCCGGTGAGCATGAGGATCGCCTGAGCCATCGCGACCAGCGCCAGCGGAAACCAGCTCTGGGTGAACTTGGCGAAGCCGGACGCCGTCAAGAGGCCGGGGAACAACACGCCGTAGGCAACGAGGAACGCCAGAACCACGGCGAACAGGCTGCGCACGCCAACATTTCGGCGCAGCTGAACCGGCCAGTAGAGGGCGCCGGCTTGGCTTGAGGATACAACCGTGCTCATGCCGCAACTTTCTGCTGTTCGGCGCCCATTGCGGCCGAGACGATGGCTTCCTCGCTCAGTGCCTCGCCCTCGAGCATGGCCTTGATGCGACCTTCGCGGACCACGGCGACGCGGTCGCAAAGATGCACCAGTTCGGGTGTGTCGGAACTGAGCAGGACGATAGCCTTGCCGGCGGCAGCGAGATTGCGAAGCATCATGTAGATCTCACGCTTGGTCTCGACATCGACGCCGCGCGTCGGGTCGTTGAGGAGAAGCACAAGCGGATCGTGTGGCATCCATTTCGCCAGCGCGACCTTCTGCTGGTTGCCACCTGAGAGCGCCTGCGCCGGGCGGTCGAGATCGCCCTTGATGGCAAGCTGGGCGGCGAGTCCCCTCGCCATATCGCGCTCGGCACGCCGGCTGCGCAGCTTCAACGCCGGCAGCCTTGCGAAGGCTGGCAGCATCATGTTGGTGATGATGGGATGGATCAGGTGCAGGCCTTCGCGCTTGCGGTCGGCCGGGACATAGGCGAGGCCGAGCGCGTTGGCGCTCGGCACGCCGCCCGGCAAACCCGAAGCACCGTTTACGGTCGCGGATGTCGTCCTAGCCGGGATCGCGCCGTAGAGGCCAAGCAGCAGATCTTCCTGCCCCTGCCCGACCAGGCCGCCGATCCCAAGCACCTCGCCCGTCCTGATGTCGAGATCGACGTCGCGCATCAGGCCGGCCGAAAAATTACGAACCGAGATGGCGTTGGCTGGCGATGGCGAATGCTGCCATCGTGGAAAGAGATCGCCGGGGTCGCGGCCGACCATCAGCCGCACCAGCCCGGCGGCATCAGTTTCTTCCAGCGAGCGGTCCGCCGTGCAGGCGCCGTCCTTCAGTACGGTGACATGCTGGCACAGCGTCATCACTTCGTTCAGCCGGTGTGAGATGTAGAGAATGGCGATGCCCTCGGCCCGAAGCCTTTCCAGCAGGTCCGTGAGGGTTTTTGTCTCAGTTGCCGATAGCGATGAGGTGGGTTCGTCGAGAATGAGCACGCGCGGCCGCCGGTAAAGCGCTTTGGCGATCTCCACCATCTGACGGCGGCCGAGTGACAGATGCCCCACCGGCGTCGACAGCGGTTCGCGAAGGCCGACAAGACCGCATGCGGCCCTGGCCCGTGCGGCGAGTGCGGTGTAATCGACCAAGCCGAATCTCTTGGGATAGGCGCCGAGCCCAATATTTTCGGCGATCGAGAGACTGGCCGTCAGGCTGAGTTCTTGTTGGACAACGGCGATCCCGGCGTGCCGCGCATGAGCGGGGCTCATGCGCGATACCGGGCGTCCATCAACCTCGATCGCCCCGCCGTCCGGGCGCAGGGCGCCGGACAAAAGGTTGATCAGCGTCGACTTCCCCGCGCCGTTCTCGCCGAGCAGCGCATGCACGCGGCCCGGCTGCAGAGCGATGGAAACGTTGCGCAGGACGGGGTTGCCGAAGAAGGACTTCGACACCCCCCGCGCGGCGAGAAGCGTAGCCGTGGTTGTCAATGCTACAACCCTTCAGGCTTATTTCTGGGCCAGCAGCTTCTTGAACAGATCCTCATCGTACGGCGAATAGATGTAACCGTCAGCCGGGAAATCCTTAGCCCGGGCGAGATATTCGTCGATGTTGGAATTGTCGATCACCGGCAGCGGGATCTTGACGAAAGCCGGCACATCCTTGCCGTCCAGCGCCTGTACGGCGGTGTAGGTGGCGAAAGCGCCGAGCCAGTTCGGCTGCATCGTCGCCCAGCTCTTCAAGCCCTTTTCCTTCCACAGTTCGAGGAACTGGCGCGCATTCTCGCCGGTGATCGGCACCTGGTCGCGACCCTGCTTGTCGAGCGCGAGCACGGCACCCGCCGACAGAGCGCCGCCGAGCGACAGGATGCCGTCGATTTCGGGATTGGCGAAAAGCAGGCTGGTGACGGCTTCCTGGGCGGGCGCGACATTGTAGGGCGTGTTCGTTTCGGCAAGCACCTTCACATCGGGATGAGCCTTAAGCTCGGCATCGGCGCCTTTGCGCCGGTCGTCACTGACCGAAACGCCGGCTGGGCCATTGAGGATCAAAATATTGCCCTTGCCGCCGATGGCGTCGATCAGGAACTTGGCCGCCTGATCGCCCCACTGTGAGGAATCGGTGTTGACCTTGGCGGTCACCTTGTCGGTGTCGACGAGGCTGTCGAAATTGATGATCGCGATGCCCTTGGCGCAGGCGTCGGCCAGCACGCGCGCCGGCGCGGTCGACGAGCCAGCGATCAGGATGATGGCATCGACATCGGAATCGATCATCGACTGGATCTGCTGAATCTGGACGTTGGCATCGCCTTGGGCGTCGGTCACGACGAGCTTGTCGACCAAGCCTTGCTTCTTCAAAGTCTCGACTTCGGCTTCGATCGTGCCCTGTGTCTGCTTCATCCAGGTCGGCACTGAATAGATGTTGGCCCAGCCGATCGTATACGGCGCCTTGCGGTCGCCCTTGATGCATTTAGCGGCGGCGTTGGCTTGCGAACCGGCGCCAACGCTGAGGAGAAGACCGAGGCAAAGGGCGCTGGCGGATGCGAAAAACGATGATTTGGTCATGATTGTTCCCTTCTGAGGTTATGCCTGAACGTGCGGGGTCGAGACGAGAAAACCCGCCGGTTGCCGCATCTCGGAAACCGCGCTTTTTCTCGTCAGGACTTTCTGTGCCTGGCTCGTTATTGTCCGATATTCCAGACAAGAGGCCTGTATATCGGACAGATCGGATGCTAGACTGAGCCTTGACATCTTTCCCCGACGGCCGCATCATTGCGCCAGCCGAGTTCTTCGGCGATGTAGCTCTGGCGCGCCAGCAAGGTTTCAGTGAGACGGCTGCTCTGGCCGACCGCTTCACGTGGTGCATGGCCGCGCCCATCTGCGATGGCAACGGGGCGATCAACAAGACTCTTTGCTTCGTGTTGCCCGTCGACACGCCGGAAGCGCGACGCAGTGAATTGCTTGTCCTGCTATGCGAGCGCGCCCGCGGGTTGTCGTTGGCGGGAAGCTAGTACAAATCGGTACGGGAAGGACCCTAAGAAGGTCCCGCATCGATCCGTGCGATCCCACGTCCCCGTAGCTGGCCCTAGCGCCAACAGCAGCGGAAGGCCTGAAAGTTATGGCCGGTCAGTTCGCCAACCGAGCCGCGACTCGATGCGGCGCGCACTGGTCTTGACCATCGTAATCAAGTCGGGGGTTCTTTTGCTTCAACTTCACATCCGGGACGGCGACCGAGATCGTCGCACGGCAGGCTCCTTGGCTTTCACGGATGGGAGCGCAATGCAAGCAACTGAAAAGTCAGATTCACCGGCCTGTATCGACAGGCCCTGCTCCAATGCTGCGGCGGCCGCGCGAGCCAGCACATTCTCGTCTGTTTCGGCGCGTCCGGTCGGAGAGGCGATCGCGCATCGGGCGAAAATGGCGCGGCGTTCGGCTTCCGGCAAATGGCCGACGAGCAGCCGGCCAGACGCAGTCCAGTTCAGCGGCGTCCGGATCCCGACGCCTAATAAGCTTGCTGGATCGCAGCGGCGATCGCAGCAATGTCGTGATCGGCGGCGAGGAAATCGTCGATCGAGCCAAAAGGCGCAGTGTTGAGGAAGATCGCGAAAGCGAGCTCGCGGCCGCTTTTCGTGTCGATGTAGCCGACTTGCGTCTTGGCGATGATGATTCCCTGATGGTCTCCGGGCGTAATCGTAACCCGTGTGCCGTCCTTGATCTGGATATGCCCGGCCGCTGGGCTTCCAAGGCCGTTCTGAGCCTGCGTTCCATCCAGTCCCAGGACAGCCATCCCATCCCGGATGGCCTGGCCCCAAGGTGTTTTGACGACTCGCGCCAGCACCGTGGTCTGGTCTGCAGGAGCTGTCTTGGCGTGGTCATCGGATCCGGCACCGTCGAAGACGTAGGTGCTCTGCCGCGATACGCCCAGCTTGTCGAGAAGGTCAAGCGCCTTGCTGATTCCAACCACGCAGTCGCGGCTTTCGGCTTTTACAGCTGCAAGGCACAGCATCAGATGCGCTCCGCGATTGTAGCTAACCTTGAGAACGACTTTGACGAACTCTGAGAGTGGAGGCGAGACGTGCTCCGCCACTTTGTTCTCAGCAGAATAGACCGCCGCGTCCGGTAGTTTGTCCGCAGGATTTGGCCCAAGCGCGTTTGCACCAACTGTCACTCCGGCGCGTTGCAGAGCTTCGATAAAAGCGGTCCGCGCAAACGAAGCCGGGTCGGTCACAGGCCATATGTTCAAGGCGGGTGGAGCTCCGAGGACTATTTCGCCGGTGACCCGTATCTCTCCCGGACCCGCCGATTTGATCGTGATGGGCTTCGGATTCTCGGCAACGGTCATCACGTCGCTCGATATCTTGAGGGATGCAATCTTGGGTCGCCAATCGATCCGGGCCGGCTGACCAACGCTGGCCGCCGTCGTCGTGATGTCTATGACATTTTCGTTGAGCCAGACCGGTGAGATGATTCCGTCTGTCGGGTCGCGATAGGTTTCGAAGAGACGCGCATCAATGATGACGTCGCCCTTGATCTCCGTGATGCCCGAACCGCGAACGTCCTTGGCCAGGCCATCCAGCGCCGCGAGGGGGTCGCTCCCCTTCACCAGGGCGCCGCCTGCAAAGCCGGTATCAGCATAGTTGTGGTCGATTTCCGGCATATTGTTGTAGCCTAGGGTGCCGTCCGGCTGCTCGCGTAGACCGAAACTGAAGTCGCCGGACGCGACCAGGATCAGATCACCGCCAAGCACCCCGTCCGAGACGGACCCGGTCCTGTGGACCGGAGTGTGAAACCGATACTCGGCACCATACAGATCCAGCACGGTGGCGGTGCTGTATACCTTCATGATCGATCCAGGCGTCAGCGCCCGGTCTCCCGCCTGGTCGACAAGCACGGCCCCCGTGTCGAGATCGACCACGCGCATGCCCCAACTCGTGTGCGCGTACGCCGCTTTCGACTGGATCTCTCCGATGACAGCCGACACACTTTCAGGCGGGTCGCCCGCGACCGGCGGAAGGGTATCGGCGCGCGCGCCGGCGCCGCAAAAAAAGCCAAGCGTGACTAGCGCGACGAGGGTCGTCAGAGGCCTCGAATGGATCACGAGCATTGGCAATTCCTTTTCACGAGCTCGAGATCGCGTTGGGCGAAATCTGAGCGCAGCGGCCGCACGGCTAGACCGCGCCCAGCGGCAACGCGGAACAGGGCACCGTCGAGGCCAAGCTTGGCTTCGTCCTTATAAGAGGTTGCGATATTGAAGTGGTTTCCGAAGCCGGCGCGGAGGCCGGCACCGACAGAACCAAGCGACGCGAACTCATAGTCCCTGCCCGGCGGATTCCTAACTGCTCCATAGTCGACGGATCCGAACAGCCTGAGGTCGGCAAGCCATCGCGGGCCGACGACCGGTGCGGCGTGCGCGATGGCGATGCTCGGAGGCCGCCGCGGCGGCGGCTCGAACGGCTCGATGATGGTTGTCGTATCTCTGATAGCGCGATCCGCATCCTGCGTCTGGGCTGAGGCGATCGGCCTTGCTCGCCAAGCAAAGTGGTCGAGGTGAACCACTGTTTGCCCCCAAAGCTGCCCACGAAGTTCTCAAGCAGCCGCAGACATTCTAAGCCGAAAGAGATCCTCTCAGATAGAAGGAAGTCTCAGATAGACGGCGACTTGTGTATAGAATTCTTCGCCTTTTCCAAGAAAAGTGGCCTTGGCCATTCCGACGGATTCTGCGGGCTAGGCAAAAAGCAGGGCAAGACACGCAACGCTCTGCCCGACGATCACATCCTCCGGCTGGCGAGCAGCCTTGTGAGCCAGTCCGGATCCATTTCCGGCACGGAGGATAAAAGCCGTTCGGTATAGGGGGCATGCGGCGGCGTGAGAATTTCGCTCTTTAATCCCTGCTCAACGACCTTACCCTGGTGCATGACCACAATTTCGTCGGCGATCGCTCGCACGGTGGCAATGTCATGGGTGATGAAAATGTAGCTCGTGCCGAGCTCGCGCTGAAGCCGCATTAAGAGCTTCAGGATTTCCTCTTGCACAATCTGGTCGAGCGCGGACGTGATTTCGTCGCAGATGATGAGTTCCGGATCGGCGGCCAACGCTCGGGCGATGCAAACGCGCTGCTTCTGGCCCCCCGACAGTTCGGCCGGCAGACGGTCAAGGTAAGTTTCGCTCATCTCGACCATGTGCATGAGTTCGCCGATCCGCCGATCCCGCTGCGCACCCTTGAGGCCAAGATAGAATTCAAGCGGCCGAGCTATGACTTCTTCGACCGTCTGGCGCGGATTTAGCGCGTTGTCGGGCATTTGATAAATCATCTGTATGCGGCGCAGGATCTCTTTTGGGCGGGTCTTCAGGGTCTTGGAAAGAGCGTGGCCGGCAAAGGAAATCGAGCCCGAAAGTGGCGGCAGCAGGCCGGTAACGACGCGAGCGAGTGTCGATTTCCCGGAACCGGATTCGCCGACCACAGCCACTGTTCTTCCACGTGGAACTTTGAGGGAGACATCCTGGAGCACCTTAACCGCCCGGCCGTAGGCCGCCGTGACGTTGTCTATCGTAAGCAGATATTCATCGGCCGGAACTTCGGGCTTGGCGAGCTTGCGCACGGCCCAGAGCGTTTTGGTATATTCCTGGCTGGGCGAGGCGAGCATCTGGCGCGTTTCTGCCTCCTCCACGGTAAGTCCATGGCGCAAAACCATGATGCGGTCCGCCATTTGCGCCACCACCGCCAGATCATGCGTCACATAGATTGCAGCGGTGTTGAATTCCCCCACGATGTTGCGAATGGAGGCGAGCACTTCGACCTGTGTCGTCACATCGAGCGCCGTCGTTGGCTCATCGAAAACGATGAGGTCCGGACGGCAAGCCATCGCCATCGCGGTCATTGCCCGTTGCAACTGTCCGCCGGATACCTGATGGGGATAGCGAAAGCCGATGGTCTCCGGATCTGGAAGCTGAAGACGCCGATAAAGATCGACGGCACTCCGGTTGGCTTTCTCTCGGCTGGCGATCCCATGCGCCACCACAGTTTCGACAGTCTGATCGAGGAGTCGGTGGGCCGGATTGAAAGAGGCCGCGGCGCTTTGCGCGACATAGGCGATACGGGAGCCTCTGAGGCGACGCCGCCCTGTCTCGCTGAGTGCCAGAAGATCGATCCCGTCGAACAGGATCGAGCCCTGTGTAATACGGCAGCCCGGCTTGGCGTAACCCATCGCGGCGAGGCCAATGGTGGATTTCCCGGCGCCTGACTCGCCGATCAGGCCAAGAACCTCCCCCCGCTTCAGCGCCAGATCGACCCCGCGGACAATGGGATGCCACCGCTCGTCCGAGAAACCCTCCACATGCAGATTGCGGATCTGAAGCAGATCCTTGCCTTTTTCGCGCAATGCGGGAGCGCTATTTTTCATCCCGCAACCCGCTTGTTGCGTGCAGGAACCAGTCGACGACGAAATTCACGGATACCGTCAGGAGGGCAATCGCGCCGGCCGGCAGCAGCGGCGTGACATCACCGTAGGTGATCAGGGTCGCATTCTCGCGCACCATTGATCCCCAATCGGCGGTCGGTGGCTGAATACCGACGCCCAGGAAGGACAGGGCCGCGATCGTGAGGAATACGAAGCAAAATCGCAAGCCGAACTCCGCGACCAGCGGCGGCAAGACATTGGGAAGGATTTCCTTGGCGATGATCCATTTCGGGCCTTCGCCGCGCAATCGCGCCACTTCGACATATTCCATCACTGCCACGTTAAGCCCGACGGCGCGTGCGAGCCGAAAGACACGGGTAGAATCGAGCAGCGCAATGATGATTATCAGGCTGGTGATCGACGAGCCGAAGATCGAAAGCAGCACCAGGGCGAAGATCAGGCTTGGGATCGACATCAACACGTCCACCGCACGCGACAGTATCTGGTCGAGCCATCCTCTGTACAATGCGGCAAGAAGGCCGAGCGAGACGCCTACCGCGAAGGACAGCAGCGTGGTCGCCACAGCGATACCGATGGTGTTGCGCGCACCGTAAATCAAGCGTGTGAGCATATCGCGGCCGAGCTGGTCGGTTCCCAATTTGAACTGCTGGCTCCATGGTGCGAAGGCTTCGCTGAAAACCTGCGTTTCGCCGTATGGGGCGATCCAGTGCGCGAAGACCGCAACGATGACATAGCCGATGATCACGAGGATGCCGAACCAGGCACTGAAGGGTGCCTTCTTCAGCGCCGTTTTGGCCCGGGTGGCGCGCGAGCGCCTCAGCCTGTGAACCTGAGCGATGGGTTCGTAGCTGGTCATCGTGGATGCAAGAGCCTGGGATTGGTGGCGATGGAAATGATGTCGGCAGTCAGATTGAGGAGGATATAGGTCGCCGCGAAAATCAGGGCGCAAGCCTGGACAACCGGAACATCCCTTGATTTGACCGCGTCAACCATCAGCTGACCGATGCCGGGATAGACGAACACCACTTCGACCACGACCACTCCGACGACGAGATAAGCAAGATTGAACGCCACCACCGTGACGATCGGAGCCCATGCGTTGGGCAAGGCATGCCTGAGTACGATGGCCATCGGCGACATTCCCTTGAGACGCGCCATGTCGATATAGGGGCTTGCGAGCATGTTGATGATCGCCGCTCGTGTCATGCGCATCATATGGGCGACGATGACGAGCGTAAGCGTGGTCGCCGGCAAGGCTACTCTCCAGACGTGGTCCCAGAACGGCGTCTGGTCGTTCACGTTCGACAATGTCGGGAACTTGGGAACTGCGTTGAGTATCCAGTTCAGTGACACTGCGAGCCAGTGCGGCAGGGCTTGTGCGAACTCGGATCCAATGAATGTGTCGCGCGAGATGACCAGGTAGGCAAGCATATAGGCGACGAAAAACTCCGGGAACGAAATGGTTGTCAGCGTCACTGCGTTCACCACCCGGTCGAACCAGCCATTGCGATAGAGCGCAGCGAGGATGCCCAGTCCCAGGGCCAGCGGAACTGCGATCAGCGCGGTCATCGATGCGAGGAACATCGTATTGTAGAGGCGTGGCGCGATGATCTCGGCGACGGTGCGCCGATATCCGGTGCGGCTCGCGAACGAAGAGCCGAAATCCCCGTGGAGCATCTGCCCGACCCAGACGAAGTAGCGCTCGACAGGCGGACGGTCGATGCCAATTTCTCGCTGGAAGGCGGCGACCGTTTCGGGTGTCGCGGATTGCCCGAGCATCGCCTTGGCGAAGTCGCCCGGCAGCATTGCAATCGCAGAGAAGATAATGATGGACACGATGAACAGGGTAACCAGGCCGAGGCCAAGGCGCTGCAGAACCGTTCTTGCGACGGGGTTCATTTGCACGCGTTTCCCGTTGCCGTCGCTGCCCTACCACACCCGGCAGGGCACGCGGCTGCAAGCCGGAGCCCAGTAGCCATCGCGGGTCCGGCCCACACTCTCACGCAGTGGCGATCCACCAGCGTTCGGCCATCTTCAATCCATCATTCTCCCAGTTCGGCGCCACTTCGCCATGTGCGAGCTTGCTGGATTTGGCGCTGACGAAATTATTGAAGACCAGCACGATGCTGCCGCTATCATCATGCGTCAGTTGCTGCATCTCGGCATACATTGCCGCGCGCTTGGCCTCGTCCGTCTCGGCGCGCGCCTGGACAAGCAACTCGTTGAAGCGGGGATTCTTCCAGAACGACTCGTTCCAGCTTGAGTCCGCGGCGAAGGCTTGCGTGAACATCCAGTCCGCCGTCGCGCGACCGCTCCAATAGGAAGCGCACCAAGGTTTTTTGAGCCAGACATTGTCCCAATAGGCGTCCTCGGCCTCACGCACGACGTTTACGTCGATACCGCACTGGGCTGCCGTCTCGCGGATGAGCGCAGCCGCATCCACCGCGCCTGCAAAAGCGGCATCTGCGACCGAGAGGTCGACCTTCAGTTTTTCCATCCCGGCCTTTTTCAGATAATGCTTGGCTTTCTCCGGATCGAAACTGTGTTGCGGCTGCGGGTTCGTGGCGAATTTGATCGCCGGCGCGATCGGGTTGTCGTTGGCCACAGTGGCGTGGCCGAGAAAGATCTTGTCGACGATCTCCTGACGGTTGATCGCCCATTTCAAAGCCATTCGGACGTCCGGATTGTCGAACGGCGCCACCGTGACATTCATCGGCAAGGTATAGTGGCCATAGCCGGTGACCTCGACAATCTCCACCTTCGGATTGCGTTTCAACATGCCGAGGGTCTTGAGGTCGGCGCGGCCAATATAGTCCACCTCCCCTGTCGATAGCGCGGCCATGCGAGCGGCGAGATCGGTGATGGCGATGAACTCCACCTCATCGAGATAGGGTTTGCCGTTCTTGAAGTAGTTCGGATTGCGCTTGAGTTTGGCCGAAACTCCGGGCTGGAAATTCTCAAGCACGAAAGCGCCGGTGCGAACGCCCGATCCCCAATCCGCCTTGCCGTCCTTGGCCGGCATGATGACCAGATGGTAGTCACTCATGATGTAGGGGAAATCGGCGTTGCCGCTCTTCAGCGTGAAGACAACCGTTTCCGGGCCGTCCGCCTTGATGCTCGCGACGGGCTCAAGCAGTGGCTTCGCCGCCGATTTGGTTTCGTCCCCCATATGATAGCGCAGCGAAGTCACGACGTCGTCCGCCGTCACATTCTTGCCGTTGTGGAAGGTTGCGCCCTTGCGCAGCTTGAAAACCCAGGTTTTGGCGCCATCGGATGATTCAAAGCTCTCGGCAAGGTCCGGTTGGACGTTGCCTTTCGCGTCGACCTCGGTGAGGCTGTTGGACATCGAGCCCGAGAACGCGGTTTGTGTGAAGGTGTCCGGGTAGCCGGCCGGATCGATCGAATCCGTCGTTGCGCCATGTGCCATGCCGAGCTTGGCGAAGCCGCCCTGCAGCGGTTCGGCCCGGGCCGTGCTGACGAAGAGCTTGTCCGCAGCGGTGACCGTCAGCCCAGCGGCCAGCCCAAGATGAATGAAGTCGCGACGAGAAATCTTGCCGCGGCCAATCAGGCTTTGAGCGATACCAAGCTTGTATTCAGATTCTGACATTTGACTCTCCCATTGCGGATTTTCCGCGTTATTGTTCGTCACGCACCCTGTGAAGAAATCTGCTCGTTAGCCGCGATCACCCTTTCTTCTGACTGCTCAAATCAGGCCGTCACATAGATGCTGCCCGCCTCGACGGTGACTGGAAATGTGCGCGCGCGAACGGAGGGATCGACCAGGGCCGCGCCTGATTTGATGTCGAATTCCCAGCCATGCCAGGCGCAGCGCACGATCTCGTTTTCGCGATGATAGATGAATTGCGCCTCTTCGACCGGTGCAGTTGTTCCGCATTGCGGCCCCTCGCAAAGCGGAGCGCCGCGGTGCGGACAAACATTCAACAGCGCGTGGAATGAATCTCCGATGCGGAAAACGCCGACCGAAAGGCTGCGGATCTTGGCGATGAAGGGAGATCCGGTTTCGATCTCGTCGACGCGGCAGATGTATGTCTTCTCGGGCATCGTCTGCTTCCTCAGGCGGCATTCGCCGCTTGCGCACGGGGGATGCGTTTGTAAACCTCCAGTGCATTCAGCCCCATGATCTTGCTCTTCCAGGCGGGAGGGATTTGCAGCGTGTTGGCATCGTCATAGTCCCAATGCGGATAGTCGGAGGCAAACATCAGCGTATTTTCGCCGTCCATCGCCTCGAGAGTGGACCAGAGATGCTGAATATTTGCGGGCTGCTCCAGCGGCTGCGTGGAAAAGCGGATGTTGCGCCGGCAGTATTCGGACGGCAGCATCTTGAGCCATGGCGTCTCTTTGCGCAGCGCTTTGTAATCGGCGTCCAGGCGCCACAATACCGACGGCACCCAGGCGACGCCGCACTCGATGACTACGAAGTAGAGGTCCGGCCATTTTTCGAAGACGCCATGCGCAATCATGCTCGCGACATGCGAAATCGCCGACATGTGCAGGATGGCATGGGTCTCCCAGAAGAATGTCGTCGGGGCCGGAGCAATCGCGGTCGAATTCACGCCGCCATGGCCGCCCAGATGTATGGCAAAGGGCAGCCCCACTTCGGCACAGGCCTCGTAGATTGGATGGTAAAGCGGATCGCCATAGGGCTTAACGGAGCCTTGCGAGGCAAGAACCTGAACCATGCGCGGATGATTGCCCAGGCGGCGTATCTCGGCGGCCGCGAGCTTCGGATCCTGTGGCGCGATGATGATCGAGCCCATGAAGCGGTCGTCCTTCGGCAGCCACTGCTCGATCTGGTAGTCATTATAGGCGCTGACGAGGGCGCTGGCATAATAGGGATTGGCGAGAGTGGAAGCCTCGATCGGCTCATCGCCGGTCAGGATCGCCACATCGACCTTGTACTTGTCGAGGTGCTTTTCCTTCATGATGAGATAGTTGTCGGCTTCTGTTTTCGGACGGACGTCCTTGCGGGAGAAGTCCTGCGGATGAAACCAGGGACGATGGCCATGCGGGAAGGCGCCAACGGGACCTGTCTTCTCGCCTTCAACGAACATGTCCTTCCATAGGCCGGAAAGGTAAGGCTCCAATACGGTCGCGCTTGACCAGTAATTGTGACAATCGCAGTCGACTATGAACACGTTGCTCAGCTCCGTAGCTTCAGCCTGGTCGATCTGCCGGCCGATTTTCACCGAGTGCAGCTTCCGCCTTGAGTATTGTTTGATCAAGCTTATGATCCTGGGCAATATGATCGGTTTTTTCGATCGGAGGTCACGTGCAGCTGGATCACATCGAAACCTTTCTCGACATCATCGAGTCACGAAATTTCAATCGCACCGCCGATCGCTTGGGGTTGACCCAGTCGACGATCAGCACCCGGATCAAGAATCTGGAGAGCGCGATCGGGTCCGAGCTCTTTCAGCGCGGGCGCGCCGGTGCTGAGCCGACAGCCGCAGGACGGCGGTTCGAAGCCTATGCCAGATCCTTGCTGTCGACATGGTCGCAAGCTCGACACGATGTGCGAGCGTTCAACCGTTTCGAGGGCACCTTGCGCATCGCCGCACAGGTGGGCATGACCCGCTCGGTGCTGCCGGGATGGGTCGAGACACTGTGCCAGGCGCTTCCCAAATCCTCGATCCATGTCGAGTCGGATTATTCGAACCAGATGGTCAGCGACCTAAGCATGGGAAATCTTGATATCGCCGTGCTTTATGCGCCTCGCTACCTGCCTGAGATCGCCTACGAACATCTGATGGTCGAGGAATATGTGATGGTTTCGACGGCTGCCAGAACGCTGTCCGACGTCGACCCTGAAACCTACATTCGCCCGGGCTACACCGCCGTGCTGGAAAAGACGCACGCAGAACTGCTGGCCGAGCTGGCGATCTGCCGGCTTTCGACGGGATCGGAAACTCTGGCGGAGATCATGCTTCGGCGAACGGGCGGCACCTGCTTTATGCGTAGCGACGATGCGCGCAGGTTCACTGCCGAGCTCCCATCGTTCCTCGTCGAGGGAGCGCCGACGCTGCACCAGCCAGTCCACACCGCGATACTTGCGCGCCGTAAACACGAACCCATTATTCGCAAAGGCATCCGAGCTCTCCAGGTGGCCGTAATGTCCCTGGAAGTTTAATCGAAATTGCCGATCATAAAGGCAGGATTGCGCGGCTGTTCAGCGGGTTTGGAAATGGCATCTTGGCTCGACTTCAAACCCGAGTTCAACGATGAATGCACACGCGGCCGTAGGAGCCCCCGGCTTCGCCCCAACAAAGCGTCACCGGCAGTGGGCACAGACCACCCCGCAGCTTGTGCTCTGCCGGCGTGTGATCGACGAAACGCATGATGTGAAAACATTCGTTCTCGCACCCGCTTCAGATCGAATGTTCTGCTTCAGCGCTGGCCAGTATGTTCTGGTGCACCTGAGGATCGACGGTGCCGCGGTGACGCGCTCCTACTCCGTTTCGTCACCACCAACGCGACCGCTAGACCTTCAGATCACCGTGAAACGGACCCCGGGCGGGCTCGTTTCGAATTGGCTCCATGACAATTTGAGGCCGGGCGATGGGATCGAGATCGAAGGGCCGCTCGGCTCGTTCAATCTCGACGATGTGCCACATGGAAAGTCCCTCTTCCTTTCGGGCGGCAGCGGGATAACTCCCGTCATGTCGATGCTCCGCGCACTTACCGACCGCGCAGCCGACCAGGATATCCGCTTCATTCACAGTGCTAGAACACCGGACGACATCATCTTTCGGCTCGAACTGGACGCACTTGCCGCTCGCTTTCCCAATGTTCAAGTGACTTGCATTTGCAGTCAGGAAGACCCGGCATGGACGGGTCCAACCGGGCGAATTAACAGTGAGATGCTCCTGACCTTGGTTCCCGATCTCCACAACCGCACGGTTTTTGCCTGTGGGCCGGAATCCTACATGGACGCAGCGCGCGGCTGCCTCGGCGCAATCGGCCTCGCTCCTTCACGGTATCATGAGGAGAGCTTCGGAGGCGGCAACGTTTCGCGCTCGGTGTCGGATTCAAAGGTTTCGTCTTCGGTCCGCTTCGCCCGCTCAGGCATTGCGCATCACTGCGCGACCGGAGAGACCCTGCTGGAAGCGGCGCGCCAATGTGGCGTTTACGTCCCCACCGCTTGCCAGCAGGGAGTTTGCGGTACGTGCCGGATCGCCAAGCTGTCCGGCGAAGTTGTCATGGATGACCTGGGCGGGCTGACATTGGACGACAAATCGGCAGGCTACGTCCTGGCGTGCTGCAGCCGCCCCCAAGGCGACGTTTTGCTTGATCTGTAACTGTCACATACCGCAGTGTAATCGGGCAGCCTGGCCGTTACTGCGCCGCAAGTGTTTAGCGTTTTCGGAGCCTGTTGTCCGGCCCTAACCGCGAAACTTAGCGGCCTTGAATATCCTAAGTTAAGCGCAGTTTACCTCATTCGAACAGACGAGGACATTGGGCCAGCCCGCCTTTAGGGTATGAGGTCGTTCTGTCGATATGTCCGGGAGAAACTATTGTCAGTCGTGTGGAAACAGAAGTAAATTCGCGGTTCTTCATGCAGACACTATTGGAGTTCATGTGCTCGCATCCCATAGGGGGAACGTTGTCGAAGAACGAGTGGGGGAACAACGATTTTCTCGGTGTTACCGCAAAAATCTATAAACCCCATTCGGTGATATGCCGCCAGGATGACGACAACAGTGAGTTATTCATTGTAAAATCGGGTTGGGCAATACTTTACCACGCACTGCCGGACGGAGAGCGGCAGATCATAGACACGCCCCTCAAGGGGGACGTCGTCGGTTTCCGTGGCTTGGACGGACCCCATCTTGCGTCGCTGGCGTCCATAACCGAACTAGCTGTTTATGAAATTTCCAGTAAGGAACTGGTCGAGGCCATCCTGTCGGACGGTCACATCGGGAAGAAAATCGCCAGCTCGCTGGCGCGCCTGAACGCCATCCTTGCCGAACATCTCATGAATACCGGTCGGCGGAACGCGATGAGGCGTACCGCCCATTTCCTGCTCGAGTTGGAGGAGAGGCTCTCCATGGTTGGGCTGTCGGTCCATGGAAGATATGAGTGTCCTCTTGCCCAGCATGAACTGGCCGACATCCTCGGAATGACCACGGTTCACGTCAACCGAACGTTAAGGGAGCTCCGGAAGGCCGATCTCGTCTCTTTCAAGTCAGGCCATGTTGAGGTGATCAACCGCAAGAAGCTGGTCGAAACAGCCGGATTCGACAGCGAGTATCTCAGGTAGCGGCTATCTCTTTGAACGCCAGCGCATGGACATCAAAATTTCTGCTGAAAACGATCATTCCGTCGCCGGAACAGTTCGAGACGACATTTACGGAGGGCTGGTCGCGCGCGGGACACCTGGCAGAGCTTGGTATGTCTCGAGACAGCGGTATCCGGCTCGAGGCGGTCGAAGGTTGGGCCGAGCGGAACGCAACCCCGTTCGTGCTGACCAAAGTGTGCAGGCGAGATCATCATGACCGCGGCAACTCGGCCTATCGCACCGAGGACGGCGTGCTGCCGAAATATGCGCAGAGGCCCTTTACTACGGCAGACCCATCGGGTGGGCTCGAACTAAATTGTTGAGCCACGGCGATCACCACTGTGCGCTAACCTTGTCAAGGGCACCCTCTGGTCTACCGCTGAATCGCCGCAAGCACTAGCCGATCCACGTTCGGCAGCTGGGCTGAAGATGGCTAAGTGGTCCGATGCATGCGTCTTCAGGCAGATTGCAGCCCTTTGGGCCCAGCTTGGCGTGATTCCCTGAAAATTACGAAAAAAGCAACCTATGTTAGAGACTGCTTATAAATAAACCCTACACTTACCCAGGTTGGGTCTCGCCGGGGCTCAGGGAGCTGAAAACGACGCAAATGGGGTAATCGAGTCTCGACCTTTCACAACGCGCAGTACCAAACTTTCACTGCTAGAGAATGCGGAAAATTATGTCGGTCAACGCAAGGCGGCTTGTGTGGGAAAGAGCGGGTATTGACATGGGTGCCACGGCAGGACTGCACAATTACACTTCGGCCAATCGGTCCGGAGTCCCGTCCGGCGGAACGGGAATCGTCCACGGGCAGACAGGCAGGGAATCCCTCCTCATCTTGGACGGAAGGGCTCTAGACCGCGAGTGTCTCGCATCGGCTCTCGTGGACCACGAACTCGGCATGGATGTCGCCGCCTTGGGTTCCATCGAGGAATGGCGCGTCAGAAAGAGCTCGGCCCCTCCCCTTGCAGCCATACTCTTCAACCTTGGCAGTCGGAAGGTCTCCGATCGTGGCATCGCTGACGAGATCAGGCATATTTCGTGCGAGTTCAAATCAGTCCCTGTGGTCGTCCTGGCCGACACCGAAGACCTTGCCCAGATACTGACCGCTCTCGAATGCGGTGCACGCGGTTACATTCCGACCTCTGTTGGAATCGATGTCTGCGTCGAGGCTATCAACCTGGCGGCAGCGGGAGGCATCTTCGTGCCGGCGAGCAGTGTCCTTGCCATGCGGCACCTGATAGATTCGGGCAGCCGCGACACGCAGCCTTTGGCAGGCATGTTCACGCTTAGGCAGGCCGAGGTTGCGCAAGCGCTCCGGCGCGGCAAGGCGAACAAGATGATCGCCTACGAACTGAATTTGCGCGAAAGCACGGTGAAGGTCCACATCCGCAATATCATGAAAAAACTAAAGGCGACCAACCGCACGGAAGTCGCCTACAAGGTCAACGATCTTCTCGCAGAAGGAACTCTGGCTGAGGAGTGAGCCCAAGCGTAACACTGCCCACCCTGCGTGAGTCCCGCGGCCGTATTCGACTGTTGCCTCAATAAATTTAATTCAATTTAAATTTTGTGAAGGTCCAAGGGTGGGATCGGCAGCTGAACTGCTATCTAAGCAGACTCGGGGAAGGTGTGTCTTCCTACCCATCTTATGGCCTCCTCGATCGTATCGAAATTCTTGTGCTGCCCGCTCAGCAGCCCGAATCCCGTCTCGAGGAACCATTTGCCTTTGGTGGAGTAGGCTTCCTCGTCGATCTGGGTAAGGACCGCCACCAGTTGGTCGCATTTCCAAACCAGGAGGCCGTATTCTCCGCCTTCAACCGTTCCGATCCGGGCTTCGCTGAACGACAAACCAGAAACAGTTTTTGTTTGGCCCATTTTAATGAAAAATCCCCTCAAATTCAAAATGGCAGTAAAAGATCCGTCATCCTTGTGTTTTTTTATCAATCACGCACAGAGTTCAAACCGGTTGAGGCGATCTAATTCGTGATCCACCGCTGTTGAGTACAGAGGACAACGGGCAAAAAACAACTGGATCTAAGACGGGTCGTGGTTACACTGGCGGGATCCATATGATACGCCCGTGTGATGCGGTTTCCACCGCGCCTCTTCGGCCATCGCCCGGAATGTTTGAGCCCACGCGTTCTTGATCGGGAACGAGGCTTCGGCAAGTGAATGCACCAGCCAGAACGAAGATCTGTCGCAGGTCATATAGGAGGACGATTGTCGAAAACGAGGTATCCATTTTTTGCTTCAGGTAGATCATGCCGATGGTGAGACCGCTGAGGTACCACCGTATCGTTCCCCGACGCGCCGTTGCCAGATGGTGGAGTAAGCATACCATGATTCATCGCCCAAACTGCGGCCTGTGTTCGGTTGCGGACCCGAATCTTTCGAAGTATGGCTTTGACGTGTACCTTCACCGTAGCTTCGGCAATGTTAATTTCGCGCGCGATGGCTTTGTTTGACTCCCCTTCGATCAAACGGCGCAGAATACAGTTCTCGCGATTCGACAAAATTACCTTTTCTTGATCGCCACTCTCCACTTTATCTTCCACCTTTGGTAACTCATCAGCTATCGGTTCAGCTGTCGGTTCATTTTTCGAACCTTGCCTTATATCTTGAATAACCATCGAAGTTTCCGCAGGTAGTACCGTTTGCCCAAGCATAACCAATTCGAGAGCTTTGATGAAGGTATCGTAAGCAGCGATCTTTGTCAGATACCCGTCAGCCCCCGCACGAAAAGCTGAGACTATATCGGCCGTGCGACAGTGATCAGCTAGCGCAACGACATGGCTGGCTGGGTAAATCGCCTTAAACTCAACAATTTGCGCGAATTCAGCTTCCGCATCAGCACCGCCGATATCTATGATTAGCAAGATCGACCGGTGACGCGGTAGTGGCTTTTGCAAAAGATCGTTAACAGAATCCGTAGAGAAAAGAATACAAAAATCTTCTTCATTCAGGATTCGACTTAGACCTTCTCGAAGTAACTCGCTCGGCCCGACAAGCACGGTTATGAAAGATTGCCTTGTCATCATCGCTTCTCACCCGGCGCGATTGGGATACACGCGCCGATTAGGTGCTCCACGCGCCAACCGCACAGTTTCTTTTCTAACTTTACGCCTGGAAAACCGTACACCAAAATACCCTCTTTAGGCGTAGGGCAGCATCATCGAGGCGTATCCCGACCCTTCAACCTGGGGCTTTTAGACTGGGTTCTGTTCCGGTGAGCGCGGCGGCAGGAGCATCAGGGTGATGTTGTCCGGCACCTTGAGTTTCGGCGTCACATGCGATCCGGCCTGATCAGGATGAGCACCGCATGCGCGCCGTCGTCGACGCTCCGGCTGATCTCGACGAGGTGCTCCCGCATCGCCTCGGTATCGCAATAGGGCAAAGGCCCGCGCCCTTCCCTTCCGGGGGCAGACGGCCCCGCTGGTCGAACCAGTGGGGGAGTTTCACACAGCAGCTTTGCCAGTTGCTGCGAGTCCAGCAAGGCTCGGCAGGCGTTTCCAGTTCGGCGATGTCGCGAAGCCGCTCGCCATATTGCGCCGCAAGCTGCCCCCGCCGCGTGACGAGTGCGGGAAGCCGTTGCAATTGCTCACGCCGATGGCAGCGTGCAGGTCGGTCAGGCGGTAATTGTAGCCGAGTTCCGGATAGCCCTCGTAGATCACCTGTTTCGAGCCGCGCCGGACCGTATCGGTAACGCTCATTCTGTGTTGGCCGACTAGGATGCATGACGTTGTCTCCTGCTCTTCGGGGGTAAGGATCACACGTGATCCGAGATACTAGACGACATTTGCAATTCGAGGTAGGTGCAAGTTTGAACGCAGCGCCGATCACCCGGAAGAGTCTCAGTATAGCCTTATCCGCGCCGTATTATGGTCATGAAGGTTAGCATTATATCTCAAAATGAAATTTCTGGTTGTATTGCCAGAGTTTCGTTGAGACGATAGATACTCATTTATTGTCGATTAATGTCCTTCGGGATACTTATGGTTACTAATATTTAACTGGAGAAACACATGACGACCGAGGCTCCCATTTCCACCGCTTCCGCGTCGGCGGGTCTTACCCACACCACCACACCGATCAAATCCGAGTATGATGGCCAGGTGATTGAAAATCTTGACATCTACGTCACCAACGGGGACGCGGTCACGATTACGCACGACAATGTCATCCTGCGCAATTGTCTTATTCATCACGTCGGAGGCGACGGGGTGATGGTATCGGGGGCAAACGGCGTCACGATCGAGAACACCGAGGTCATCAACGCCGACCCGCCGGCGGGAATCGACCCCGAGACGAGCCCGGACATCAACAACATCAAGGCAGAAAACGCCTCGAATCTGACCGTTTATAACACCACGGTGCGGGAAGGCTCGACTGGCATCTATCTCGTGAACTCGCCCGGCGCGGATCTTTCGCACGTCGATGGCTACAACTTCCATGGCCCAATGCCGCGCGGTCAGTTCGTCCAGTTCAACAACTCGGGCAATAGTTCGCTAACCGACTTCTATGCCGTCAACGACGCCGGCAGTTCGCATCCTGAGGACATCGTCTCGGTATACGGCAGCCCGAATACGACGATCTCAAATGGGGTGATCGACGGCAACAACTCTCAGACCGGCGTGGCCGTTATGTACGAGAACGGATCGACCGGCGGCAGGGTGGATCACGTTGACGCCATCCATCAGGGCAATGGCGCGTTCTCTTCCTACGCGAGCGATGTGACCTTCGATCACACGAGGTCGTTCGATGGTATCAATGAGGATCAAGGCCGCGGGCTTCCCTCGTCGAATGGACTGATCTGGAATGTAAGCTCCGGCGGGGTCAGCATCCTGAACTCGACCTACACCAACCCTGGCAATCCCAACAACATCATTTGGGACGCGTCAAAGGCGGTCGTAGCCGACGTGCACGAGGATCCCACGGCCACCCCAGTGGCACACGTCGATAACCAGTTCACCTGGGACTACGCAGCGGATAGCTCGACCGACACTGTCACGGACGCGAGCGTCACTCCCCCAACCACTAGCACGACCGAGACCGGATCTGGGACCGGGACTGTCGCTCCTTCCGGCAGCACCAGCGATGGCACGTTGTACGGCACCAGCGGCGCCGATATACTCCACGGAACCAGCGGCCACACCATGATCGGCTATGGCGGCAACGACACCTACTATGTCGATAATGCCAACGAGAAGGTGGTTGAGGCGGTGGGCGGCGGCAACGACAGTGTGCTCGCCTCGGTGAGCTATGCGCTTTCGGCCGGCTCGGAGATCGAGCTTCTCGCCACCAACAACGCGTCAGACACGAAGGCAATGGCCCTCACCGGCAACGAGTTCGCCCAGACCATCCAGGGCAATGCCGGCAACAATGTCATCAACGGCGGCCTCGGCGCCGACGTCTTGACCGGCTACGGAGGCCACGATGCCTTCTCGTTCAATACGGCTCTTGGAGCCGGCAATGTCGACAAGATCACCGACTTCAAGCGCTCCCAGGATACGTTCCATCTCAGCGATACCGTGTTTGCCGGGCTTCAGTCGGGAGGGCTTCCGTTCAAAGCTTTCTTTGTTGGTGCAGCCGCGCATGACAGCTCCGATCATATCATCTACAACAGTGAAACTGGGGCTCTCTCGTTCGACAATGACGGGGCCGGCGGCGCATCTCAAACACAGTTCGCCACCCTTTCTCCACATCTGTCGCTCACCGCAGCCTCGTTCTATGTGACCTGAAGGACTACGCGGGGAACTTTAACATCCCGCGAGGGGCTGCCCGGGCCAAACAAGGACTGGATAAACAGTCTCTCAAAGCCATGATCCCGAACCGAAGGTCAGCGTACCAAAAGGGGAGCCCGGTTTCGGAGAAGATCACGCTCAATGGAGTTCCATCCCGATGTCATCGGGATGGAACAGACTCGACTTGTGAGCTTTCCGTGGTTGTCCATGCGGACCGAGCCGAGGAGACTGGAGTTACCAAGCTCCAGCACTCACCGGAGGGGTACTAAATGAACATCCACAAGAATGCCCGTCTGACGCCGTGGCGTCGAGAGGAACTGGCTCTTTCGGTCATCGAGCGACGTCTTTCCTAAGCCTTGCGGCGCAGGCCTATGGTGTGTCGAAGCGAGCGGCCTGTGATGCTGGTCGATGGCGTCGATGTGCCGGTGGTCGACCCAACCTGGGTTCGACGTGAGATCGGCGTCGTCTTGCAAGAGAACGTGCTCTTCAACCGGTCCATTCGCGAGAACATCGCGCTCGCCTGTCCGGCTATGCCCATGCAGCGGGCATCGGCCGCCGGACACGCGTCGATGCGTAACCAGTGACCAATGATGATGATGCCTGACACCTCGAAGAGGTCTGCAGTCATAGGACGCGTTCGCGAGCTCCGGCGCGGACGCCCGCTCGACTCGTGCCTCCGCCTCTATAAGCGCAGTGGGGCCGACACCTTCCGCGCTCTTGCGTGCAGGACGGGTGACTCGAGCTAGCTTTCCGCAAATTTTCGCGCCGCGTCTATTCGGACTACGCGTCATCTATGGTCGGCCAGGAGGACCCCCATGTCCGGGACCTCCGCCATGCGATGCGGCAATAGCTTTCGAGTTTAAGCTCGTCCCAAGCAACAGAGCGATGGATGGAGGTGTTACAATAGCAAAACGTCCGGCATTCTTTAGAAATTCACGACGCGCCTGTTCTTCTGGGATACGTTTATCTGTCTTTACCTTGGAAGACTTCCTGCTCTTCATCTAATGTACTCCCGTTTTGTGAATAACAACTCTGAACTAATGTGACACCTAACGCCATAATATGACATATGGGTGTCGTGAAGACAAGTTGCCGTCAAGATACACTTCAGGAAATTAAGTATTACTACACTTTTGACCCGAGATCGCCGTCAAGGAGGATGCTCGTGGCGCGGCGTCCAAAGTCGAGGGGACTTCGTCGGCCCAAGCCATCGCCATGTAGGAGTCGCCACATACCCCACAGCGAATTGCCGACTAGGCGCAATGAAACGCCGAGGACGGGATGGTACAAGGGGAAGACACGCCGCCAGTGTTGAAAGCGAACCCATGGGCGCCGCACATATTGCGCCGGTGCTCTGACGCCAAAGAAGTGACTCAATGCCAGGAGTTGAGTATCGAACGCGTTCCGCGCGTTCTGGTCGGGCAAGGATGTTCGGAGCACCGCCCAATCCAGCTTATGTTGTTCCGCCAGCCGTGCCAGATCAAAAAGGTGGCGAAAGTCGGTCCTTCCACGCCAGTAGTCCGCCTCCTTGATAAGATCATGCATGATCCAGTGGAGCGCCCGCGACTGTGGAGGGGGGATTTTCGCCCTAAGGCCGTGACGGCGGGTAAGCCTCGGGGGCTCGCGGTCAATCTCCCGGTACGGCCGGAGTTCCAGGAGACCGACGTCTTGCGGGCGCGCCATGCCACCAGGGACCGTCACTTCGACGTAGCCAAGCTTTGCAAGGCAAGCCCGGGCAGCCCCTTCTTTGGCCGTTTCCACAGCCAAGTCGAGATCGCTCATGATTCTGTCGGGAACCCTGCCGCTCGACGAAAGGAACAAGGGAACGGCCCCTTTGAGCAGGATCGGAACGACGCCCCCCTGATTGAGGGCAGCAACGGCTTCATTCAGCTGCCTGCGCAAGCGCAAATTGCGGTCCCGGTTGCAGCGGTAAATGAACTGAAGATACTGGCCTACGTCTTCGGGGAGGCGGTCAAGCTGGCCCGTGTGCGCAAGAGTGGCGAACAAGACAGGCGTAAGCAGAGTGTGGTTGGCCAGTGCAATCACCGACAGCCAGTCGGCCGTTACCACCTGGCGGCCGTTAAGTCCCGCGATCAGGGCCTCGAGCGCCTCCCCGGTGGGCTTCATCGGCACGCCGCCTTCAGCAGTTCCAACGCGTCATCCAATTTGGCATAGGTCAGGCAAAAGCCCTGTGCCGATCGGATGACTTGGCAAAGAACGTCGAATGCGGTGCTGCTTAGCTCTTTATTCCGCGCAAAGGCGCCGTTCAGCAAGCCACCCAGGATGTCGGTCGGGTCAATCACCCGCAGGGAAGGCTTGGCATCCTGCGTCCGACAGAGCAAGACCACCCAGCCCACTGGCCGGGGAACGGGAGGGACATGATCCTTGGGCACAAGAAAACGCACGCGCCTGCGATCGGGGCGTCGGTATACCGGAGACCTGCCGAGTTCGGGGAAATAATGTCCGAGAATGGACCATGATCCCGATTTGACTGCAGGCGCAAAAGCAAGGCCGATACCCTGTCCGGCCGAGTCGAGAAGTGTCACATCGTCTGCCGCGAAGCCAAACCCGGCGTGGACCAGCGCCAAGGTCAGCGTCGTCTTGCCCGAGCCAGGGTTACCACAAAGGAGGAGCGTGCGGCCGTTCTTGAACAGCGCCGCCGCGTGGAGGGCGAGTTCATATTCACTGTGCCCAAGCACTTCGGCCAGCAGTTGCCCTTTGACCATAATGGGTATCTCGTCTCGACCACAGGAATCAGTCCAGTGGCCATCCCGGAACAGGTGGATCCGCTGCCCGCGCTCAACCAGATGGAATTGAACGTCGGCGACCCTGTTTCGAACTTCGAGATGCTGAAACACGGTCGCGGCCGGACAGGCAACGGCCGCCGGATACAGTATGCGCACACACACGCCTGGAACAGCAACGACCTGGCAGATGTGTTGATGAGCTGCGGTTGGGCACGGCGGTGGAGCAGGCTGGATTAGGCCGAGCCGTTCCCAGTCTTGAAGGGCAGCCTCGACATAGCCATCGGCCTCTTGCCTATCAACGCCACGGGCTGCCATCTCGCCCACGATAGCCTCGACCGGCACGCCTTCTTCAAGCGAGCGCCAGATATCCGCCGCAGTGTCATTGAGCGCAAAAACTAGCCCCTGCGTTGAACTGAGGAGGATATTTTGCCCTTTGATGCATGCAAGCCGACCTTGGGGAACTAACCTCGCCGTAGCATTCTCGACAGGGGGAGGCCCCGCAGTTCGGTCAGTGGTTCGGGTTTGTTGCGGACTCACAGAAGCCGTCATCCTCGTTTGTCTGGCGTCGAGATCGTTCGATTCGAGTGGGAACTCACGACCAGAGAGACACGATCTTCGTCAATCGCTCGAGTCATAGCATTCCTCCCCGCTCCCAAGCGGTAACTTGCCAACGCCGTTGCCGTGTGGGCAGTTTTGCTTGAAGTCGCAGGTTATGCATTGAGCGGTCGCTGTGCTCGGCAGTTAATTTATAGGATCGTCGGCCGGCCGCCACTCCTTGCAAATCAATCACTTGCCACACAAAATCGCCTCCAGCGGCCACGAATCGGCAAAGTTGGGCTAGACGGCGTTTCGCCCCGTCCAGATGCGGGGGATGGTCAGAAGCAGGATCTTTACGTCGAGCCAGACCGACCAGTTGTTCACGTACCACATATCGTGTTCGACACGCTTGATCATCATGTAGACATCAGGCGTCGCGCCGCGCCAGCCATTTATTTGTGCCCAGCCGGTGATCCCCGGCTTCACCTTGTGCCGAGCCGGATAGAGAGAGATGATCTGGCTGTATTCGCTGTCGTGCGCCAGCGCGTGCGGCCGTGGGCCTACCAACGACATGTCGCCCTTCAGCACGTTCCATAGCTGCGGAATCTCGTCGATACTGAACCTTCTCAATATGCGCCCAACGCGGGTGACGCGGGGATCGCCCCTGCAGGCTTGAGGGACAACGGGCCCGTCCTCCAGGATCGTCATCGTTCGGAACTTATAGATCTTGAACGTGCGGCCATTGAACCCGGCCCGACGCTGACAGAAGAGCACCGGCGCCCTGGATTCGATCGCAATCAGCGCCGCTACAACGGCCAAAGGGGGCAGAAGAAATGGAAGGGCGACAATGGTCAGCACGAGATCGAAGAGCCGCTTCATAAGGAGTTGAGGCGCCGTCAGGGGCGCGCTTTGCAGTTCTATCGCCCTCGTCCCCCCCAGGTTGACGACAGGTCGCTGCAAGAGCGCGCTAACGACGTGGTCCGGAAGGAGCCTTACGGGTACCGCAACCACGCAAAGGTGGGCCGTGATTTTCTCAATCAGGGATATGTCAGCCCAACTGACAGCAAGGACTATCTCGTCGACAGAACGCCGACGCACATGTTCAATGAGCTTATCCATACACTCAAGGAGCGAGCCCTCGCTGGATGCAGCCGGCAACGTAATCGTTTGGCAGACCTCGCATCCGGAAGCCTCGATTGCCTGGACAACGCCACTTGGCACGCGCACGTCCGATTGCGTTACGATCACTACTTGCGGTTTGGCAAGCATGTCCGACCTGGTCAAGGAGGCAAACAGTCGTCCGGCGCCCAAGCGCACGAAGATGATGCCGCTAAGTCCCGTCACGAAGAACAGCATGACGGCTTGGCGCGAAAACATGTCTCCCACTTTGAGTGCAAGCGCCACAACCGACAGGCAAAGAAAGACCGCCGTCCAGATCAGCGCGACCTCCTTGATCTGAGAGGCCAGCGACCGCAGCTCGGAACTCAGATACAGGCCGCGCGCATATGCGGAAGTCGAAAAAAGGGCGGCTACAGCAACACCGAGCCCGAAGTTCCGGCCGTACTCGCCGAAATGTCCGAAACTCACAAGATCATATACCATTCCCGAGACGATGCTGAGCAGCACGACGGACATTGCCTCGAGAAGCGGAAACGACTGCAGAAGAACATTGACCTTGAGGGGCACGTTCGACAGCGGTGCGTTTGACGTGGCGCCCGCACGGGGGCCTTCATGAAGAAGTGCCATGACGTTCACCTGCGTTCAAAGCCGCATCCATCCACCAATGTCGCAACGACCCCCCTCCTCTGCTGAAAACCACCGGAGTGCCCAGCGTGACCTGGCACCCGTCCCCTGCGATCATTGCCCCTTCACGCGAAGTTCGATTGCGGTGGCTGCGGGTAGCACAGAGAATGGCCAGAGAATGGCAGCGACACTGTGCGAATCCAATTCGGCATAAGCTCTAACCCCAAAGGGTAGAGCCGGCGGACATACCGAGCTTCCTTGCCCGCTTCCGGCGCCTGTTAGCCCTTCGAGTACCTCGAAATGATATGCTCTCGCGCGCAGAACTGGAGCGGCGGACGCTCCGACGGAAGCGACCGGGTCGAAACTGCCGCCCTTTCTCTTTGTTTGGGCACCGCTTGAGCACCGAAACCCGAAACCGGGTCTATTTTCGAGCCTGATCGTCTAGGCGAGCGCCATTGCATCGGCGGCGATCCGTCGCAGCTGGAGCTTGCGATCGTGGAGGCGTGGGGGCGGCTCCATGCCGATCGTGGCAAGGATGTGATCCCAACGGTAGACCCAATCATGCATCTCTAGGCAACGGACCGCACTTGTCCGGCGCAACAATTCTGTGCGGCGGGGGTTCGCGTCGAGTTCGCCAATTACGTCTGCGATACTGCTCGAGTCTGGTGATACCTCGATCACCGCGTCTGGCCAGTCAAAGTGCTCGCTGAATTCGGCGCATTGCGGCGCGGTCCCAAGCATGACGGCGCCGCCCGCGGCCCCTTCGAAGAAACGGGCAGGCAGCACCTGCTCGCCGACAACCGTGCCAGACCTGTGGTTTGCCAGCGTCGCTGGACTGAAAGCCATGAAATAACGCGTGCGCCTGATGATGTTGGCGAGCAGCGACCGATGCTCACGCCAGTCCTTGACCCGGGAACCCGTGCTTGCGAGCGTGTCGTACAGATAGAAGAGGTCCCGTTCTTCGGCCAGCTTCAGAAGCTGTCCGTGTATCTTCGCGGCTCGGTTGCCGATCGAATATACGTCGACCACGCGCTTAACCGGCAACAGATACGGCGTTGAAATAAGGCCGTCGACAGCCGTGGGGAGAAAGGAGCAGGGCGTGCGGGTGTATTGAGGCAGGCGCGGTATGCAGGCGCTGTGCAACAGGAACACGTAGTCGAACTGGTCCAGGAGCTTGAGATATTGGCGGTCCTGTTCGAGCGTGCTCGACCAGAGTTCGAACAGATACGCGACAGCGACCTTGCAGCGGCCGCGCCATTCGTGGATGCGAGACAATTCTACAAGGCTTTGCGGGCTCCAGGCCACGAAGAAGAAAAGGTCATAATCTTGCGTGAGCCGAACATGCTCAATGCTTGGCGCATTCATTAACCCCAGACCTTTGCGAATCCCGTTCGTCAGTCTGTTGAAGTCACGCTGGACGTCGTGGGCGTCGTGTTTTGGCAAGATGGCGTGAAAGCGCCTCGTGAGGTAGTTGTCGATGCCGGGGGCGATCAAATCGCCTTCCTCGCATTCGGCAACGATGCGGCAGAACTCATAAGCCAATGCAAAGTGTGCCCGATCCTTCGCGTTGAATTCAGAGGCAACAAGTGTACGTCTCTTCA
The DNA here is from genome assembly GCF_040318075.1 of Mesorhizobium sp. M1328. Taxonomy (NCBI): domain Bacteria; kingdom Pseudomonadati; phylum Pseudomonadota; class Alphaproteobacteria; order Hyphomicrobiales; family Phyllobacteriaceae; genus Mesorhizobium; species Mesorhizobium sp. M1328. The sequence continues at coordinate 174,030 of NZ_JAMYLO010000007.1, forward strand.
AGGAATTCTCCCGCCAATTGTCGTTCACTTTCGACTATTCGGCCGCTGCAGGTTGGGCCGGCCCATCGTGCTCCAGCGCCGCAAGAGGCTGTCGGCCAAGAATCATGTCTGCCGCCTTCTCTGCGATCATAAACACAGCGGCCGACGTGTTGGCCGAGGGAACGGCGGGCATGATGGAGGCGTCGACCACCCGCAAGGCCTGCATGTTGTGGACCCGCAACTGGTCGTCCACGACAGATGCAGCACTGACAAGTGGGCCCATGCGGCACGATCCGCACAAATGATACGTGGTCAGCCCGATTTCGCGGGCGAACTGAAGACGGTCGGCGTCGTCCGTTATCTTCGGGCCGGGAAGCTCTTCCGTGCAGTTGTAGCGCCTTAGCTCGGGGGCGCGAAACAGCTGCTGCACAGTCTTCATGCCGTCGACAACGACCTGCCGGTCCTGATCATCGGCGAGGTAGTTGGGCTGGATGAGCGGAGCTCGAAACGGATCGGCCGAGACGGCCCGCACGTGTCCGATGCTCTTCGGCCGCAACTGATAGTAGCCAAGCTTGATGACTGGAAACCGCCGCGCGCTGTGGTCGGCATAATTGCCCAAGGCAAGTTCAAGCTGGATGTCAGGGGTGGAGTGAAGATCCCGCGAGTTGACGTACCCGTAGACGAGCGACGGGCTGACGGCGAGAAAGTTCGGGCGGCCCAGCATCCATTTGGCCGCCTCGCGCAGGAGGGCGACGCCGTGTCCGCTAACCGTTTCAATACCCTCTACCCGGGCGATCAGGTGGACCGCATAGTGGTCCTGGACATTTGCGCCGACACCGGACAATTCGTGCACGAGCGGAATGCCGAGCTCGGAGAGCATACCCGCAGCACCGACGCCCGACAGCTGCAGCAATTTTGGTGAGTTCGCGGCCCCAGCCGAGAGGATCACCTCGTTACGGGCCTTCACACAGCTCGTTGGATGACCCGGCCCTCCTCGTGCATATCGAACGCCCATGGCACGCTTTCCCTCGAAGAGGACGGCAGTGGCCTGCGCGTTCGTGCGGACATCCAAGTTCTTCTTTTTGGCGATCGGCCGTAGGAAAGCCCGCCCTGCGCTCACGCGCCATCCCTTTTCTATATAGCGCTGATAGTAGCCCACGCCGGCTTGGTTTGCCGCATTGTAGTCGGGATTGCGCGGGACACCGGCATTTAGCGCGGCCTCGATGAATGCATCACAAAGCGGATGTCGCCAATCGCAGTCTGTAACCGGAAGCAGCCCGTCAGTCCCGCGGTAGAAGGGATCACATGCCCCAAGCCTGCGCTCGGTTCTCTTGAAATAGGGCAGCAGGTCGGCGTAGCCCCAGCCGCGATTGCCCTGGCGGGCCCACTCGTCGAAGTCCGCGGCGGCGCCACGGTTGTAGATCATCCCGTTAATTGCGGTCGACCCGCCTAGTGTCTTGCCCTGCGCCATCGGAATGGCACGATTGGCCGTTCCCGGGCTCGGCTCCGTTTCGAACTGCCAGGCATATTTGGGATTCGAGCATGTCTTGTAGAGCCCCGCCGGAATGTGCAGAAGGATGCTGCTGTCGGACGGCCCCGCCTCGAGCAAGCAGACCGTATTGGTCCCGTCAGCCGCCAGACGATTGGCCAAGACGCAGCCTGCCGCGCCTGCTCCGACGATCACATAGTCAAAGACATCCGCCTCGACCGACATCGGTTCGCGCTCCGCTTATCGCCAGCTTCAAAGAATGGCAGGGAATCCGGCAGATGGCACTTTGCCCATCGGTATTAAGCCTTATGAAGGTCTTTCGCGGCGGGCTGAATGGCGAGATGCTGTGCGGGCATAAGCCTGCCGCCAATCTGCATTCTTGGGGAACCTGCGCCGGCTGGCGCACAGGGGGAGATGGGGATGCCTGACGACAACCTCGCCGAGGACGCCGCCTTTCCGAGAGGACGGATGCGGCATGCCCTTCCGCATCTCGTCGGCCACCTCGACGTCTCCGCACAAGCGGAGCCGACGTCTGACACCCGAACGGGTCGCGCGGCCGGCAATCTCTTAGAGTCCCGGCTTAATCGGCGCAGTCTCCTTGCCGGGCTGGCGCTGTCCGTCTCGGGCGTCGTCGGCGCAGCGCTGCATCTGGGCATGGGGCGATCGGGCGGGGGTAAATGGTTCGGGGGCGCGGCCACCTTTCTGCGTCCAAGCGGACCGGTGCTCTCGCGCGCAGATGGGCAGATCATTGAAAATCTTGACATTTATGCCCCCCAAGGCCACGGGATCACGATACTCCATCAGGGAGTCATTGTCCGCAGCTGCCGCATTCGTCATGCCATGGGCAGCGGGATATACGTCCGCGAAGCCGCCGGAATACGCTTGCAGGATCTCGAGATCGATCATGTCGGCGTTCCCCCCTCGGGGACCGGACCAAGCCAGAACCGCAACAACATAGAGCTGGAAAGCTGCCCCGATGCAATCATCATCCGTGTCAGGGCGTCCCGCGGCTCCTCCAACATCTATGTCGTCGACTGTCCGGGCACCCAGATGAGCTTCCTCGAACTCCACGACGCGCGCGGGCCGTTCCCGCGTGGACAGAATGTGCAGTTCAACCGCTCTCCGGATACGAGCCTGGAAGAATTCTCGGCCGAGAACGGTCCCACCTCCTGGACAGAGGACAATATTTCTGTCTTTCACTCGGATCGCTGTGCCGTTCGGCGTGGACTCGTCTTCTATAATAACAGCCCGACCGGGGCTGGCGTCATGCTGGAGGGAAGCTTCAATTGCCTTGTCGAAGACGTCGATGCCGTTCAACAGGGCAACGGCGCCTTCTCGGCCGTCCCGCAGGATGATGTCGGCAGTGGCGGATGCTCGTTCAACCGCTGCCGGAGCCGGGACACCTACAATGAGCCGCGGGACGACAGGGACGCCCCGACATCCAACGGCCTGTCGTTCCATACCCGGATATCGGAAGGCGCTGAAAAGCACAGCGTTAGGGACTGCTGCGTCTACGCGCTCGCCAATCCCGGCAACATCATCTGGGAAACGGCGGCCGTGCATGCCGGGTGGTCCATCGAGCGCAAGACATTTGATCCTAGGCCGCCATTGCGGCTTGCCTTCAACTGGCGGTGAGCGGAGGGTGCGCTGGTGCGTCGAATCCGACCAGGACCTACCGACGACGACGCCAAAAGAGAAACAGGTCTGCTAACATTGACCGCGGCGGGGACATCCCAAGCGTCCAGAGAGGCGCCGATGCAAGGATCATGCGTCCCGTCGTCGTGCTGGTATCAACAGGTGTGTCGACGATGCGAAGGCCGACATCCTTGGTGCCAAGCCTTTCGATGAGCGCCAGCACTTCCCGGGTTGTGCGCGCGATACGGTAGGGCCTCGTGACGGCGATCACGTCTCCTTTCCTGGTACAGGCGATCGCCCTCTCCAACTCCGGCGTCGAACCGAATATGCTGGTTTTCTCGCAGAAGAAGTTCTCGGCCCCCAGCCGGGCAAGATAAAGCCTCTGCGCCTCCAGCCTTGCGGCGGGTTCGAAGGTGTTGATGCGACAGTAGCCGATGATCACCGCCCTGCCCAACCGTAAGAAGCGTTCAGGGAATGGGATGCAAGGGGCCTGGCAAGCCGCTGACGATCTGCAAGCCGCGGTTCGTCAATCCCTTTGTCTTCCTCCCCCTTCACGGAGATTCCGATGTTGGACCGCAATCCAGAGGGGTTCGCGAGCTCCAGATATTGCTTTGCAACACTGTGAGCATCGAACTGTCTAACCCTCTCGCGGGCACCCGACGACAAACGCGACCAAAGGTCATCATCGTCCAGCACCGCCTTCAGCGCTGCGGCCATCGCGTCGGCCTGTGGTTCGACCACTGCCCCATTCACGTCATCCGCGAGCAGATCCCGGCTGAGCCTTGAAGACCCGACGATGGGTGTGCCGGTGGCGATCGCCTCCATCACCGTTGCTGAGGCGACAGGAACCGTATAGCGCGTGGGGAAAGCGGCGACGCGAACGCGGCTGTGTAACTCGCGAACGCGTGCTCCCTCTGCCATGCCGAGAAGGACTACGTGCCGCCTTATCGGTTCAGGAAGAGCATCGACCGCCTCCCGCACCGGTCTTGTGATGTCACCCGTCACGTAGAGCCGTACGGAAGTGTCGTTGAGGGCGCCGAATGCCCGGATCGTCGCCTCCGGCACCTTGTAGGGCGAAGTGCCGGCATGGAGGATTGCCCGCTCGCGATCTGCCAGCCCACGAGACGCATATGACTGGCGATCGATGCATTCGGGAATTTTCAGGATTCGGACTCTTGGCAGCCCAAGATCTCGCCCGAGTTCTTCCTGAAGCTCGGTCGTAGTGGCGACGATGTGGTGGCAGCGCCGCGTGCTTATCCGTCGAATGGCTCGCCAGGCTGCCGCAAGCGCCCCTTTCCGCCTCTGAAGATCGTGGACGATCTGGACGATCGTGCCATGCAGCGGAAGCGGCACCGCCTCGCTGTGAATGACAAGGTCCGGCCGGAAGCGATTGATGATGCCGATCGCTCGCAGCCACGCCGCGACCGAGGCCGGCCCGGTCAAAGGTGTCCGGCTCAATCCGATTATTGGCAAGACGAGACGAGGAGAAAGAAGCCGCTCAAATTTTGCGTGGCTTTCGAAGGCGCCTACTACGATCTGGACCTGGTGCCCGAGCTCTATCAGCGCCTGGGCAAGTGCCACAATGAAGATGCTCACTCCGTCAGGCGAATCCAAAGGTTCGCGCCGGGTCAGTACAATACGCATTTTCCCAAGCCGTTTAATTGGCTGCCCACAACTCCCGATGCACCCGTAGCTGTTGCAGCAACGAAAGCTAGAGACGTGGTCATGATCGGGGCAGGCCTTTGAACCTCTGCGAAGCACATGGCACGCTAAGATCGAATTGATCAACAACGAACAGGGAGTACCCCCGCCATCCGACGTGGCGGCGCCGCGCTCAACAACGCGTGAAACTTCGGCCGGTCCTGGTAGGCTCCTGCCGGCGCCGACGTCACCTCACGACACCGCCGCAAAGGCCCGGACTGGACGCCTGATCACCGATTCGTAGATCGCCATCAGCCGACGGAGGTTTGCCTCGGGTGTGTACCGCTCCTCATAGGCGGCATAGGCCCTGTCTGCCATTTCCACAAGGGCGGATCGGTTTGAAAGCGCCCAACGCACTTGGTCGGCTAACGCGCCGGCATTGCCGGCAGGAACGACAAGGGCGGTGACGCCTGGCTCCACGACCCCCTTGATCCACGGCATATCCGAACAGATGACCGGCAGCCGGCTCGCGAAGGCTTCGAGGACGGTCATAGTAGGAAACATCTCAGCCCCTTTCGACGGAAAGAGCAGGAATTCTGCTGCCTGCATCTCCTTCAACACCGTCTCGCGCGGCTGAGGCCCTAGATATTCCACGCGCCCGCCCGCGGACTGCTCGACGAGCGGAGCCAGAGGCCCTTCGCCGATGACCCGCAGCGGGTAATCGATCTGCTTCCACGCCTCGAGCAGTGTGGCCACCCCCTTGTGATGCTCATCCAGTCGTCCGACGAACAGCCCTCCATTGCGACGAAGGTCACCGAAGATCGGCGGCCTGGCAACCGTGTTCGGCTTGACGACGATACGCTCGGCAGGCAGGCCTCCTTCCACAAGCTTGCCCCTGACCCAATCGTTAAGGGCAATGAAGCGGTCGACCTTGCGAGACCAGGTGCCGGTTTTCTTGTGAAACTCTACCATTGCGGCAAGGGCGAGCGTGCCCAGCAGGGAATTCCTGTAGACCTTCTTCGGAATGGTCCACCAGCAGGCGTGGTGGAGACTTCGCTCCCGAAGCCTCTCATCAGGATAAAGCAGGGCGCTGGGACAGATGATCCTGAAATTGTGCAAGGTCATTACCGATGGCACGCCGGCATCCCGGCACGCATCCAGGATGGAGGGGCTCAGGAGGGGAAAGAAATTGTGAACGTGGACGACGTCCGGTGAAAATTCCCTCAACTTACGTGACAGGGCCCGCCGTGAGTGGGGGTTGTAGACAACCCCTAGGGCGGTCGAAATCTTTCGAGAGACCCCCACGACATCGTCATTGGTGGCGGAGAACAACTCGACCTCGACCCCATTCTGCTTGAGGCACGCGAGTTCCTCCCCAACAACGCTCTCCTCTCCAGCCCTTATCCTGTAGAAATTGTGAACTAGCAAAACGCGCATCGGGGATCGCTCCGTTGAATGTCAGTTCGGCACCGTTGACGCCCGTGGCGACGACGCAACGGCTCCGGCAAAGTCGGCCTTTGGCAAAACGATCTCCACAACGTCGCCGGGCGCAAGCCCGAGATCCCACCGGCGAGCCGTTGGGATAGGAAACCACATTGCCGGTATCGAGCCTTCGCTGCCGGGGAGCGTCTCGGCCCCCTCCTCTCGCTTAGCTATGGACTGTTATGTCGGGCCGGTCCGCGGCTACCAGCAAGGTGGATTGCGCTTGTCGCCAGCTTCTGCGCCGTACCCGCAAGACGCGCCGAGATGTCCTTTTCACTGTCTGACAGACGAGCTTCGATATGCGCTGTTGCCGTTTGCTTCAATCGTTCGGCGAGCGCCTCAGGCACCGGCACGTTCTCGACATGTTCGACTTCTTCGCCGAGTTCGGTGCGAAGGCGCCAAATGCGAGCCTGTTCCGTTGCGAATTGCGCCCATAGGGCTTTGTACTCGGAACCGAAATCGGCCGCTTCCATGAGCGGATTGGCGATGCGAACCTGGGCAGCGCTGTAGCCACTCGCAACCGCCACAGCCTGTCGGACGGTCACACCCGGCCGGAAGATGTACTCTCCCGGCCTGGCCACATCACCATAAACATAGATGGGCCGGTATTCGGCAAGCGAAACAAAGACCTGGTCGGTCTGGATCAGGTGCGTGATTTCAGGGCCGTCCGCGGTCCCCCGCCGATACTGCTTGCTGGCGAGACTGCCAGCGATTACTTCCTGCGCTTGTTGAATGGAAAGGCCGCTGGCTTGAATCGCTCCAACCAGCGCCAAGTTCACCTCGCCGTCCACTCCGATCAGCAATCGCTGCCTGAAATCCGGAATACCGGGGACCGATACCTCCAGCGTATCTCCGAGCTGTAGCGTGTAGTCGGCAAGTGCCGCTGTCGGAATCAGAGCGATGGCGCCAGCGAACGAAGCGAGACGGGTCGAAGCCATGGTCATCGACAGCGCCGATAACAAGGATCTCAACAGCTTCATGGGTCACCCAACGGGTTGCCCCCGTATCTCTACGGGCGACTTAGAACGGGTTTCTCCGGCGCAGGCGAACCTGCGCAGTGGATGACCTATGCTACCAGAGGAGGCATAGCCGAGGCCGAGGCAAAATGGCTGGCTCGCTGGCTCTTTCGAGGCACTCCTGATGGAACCGGCACGGCGCTGCCGCATGAGCGGGCACATTAGCGGAGGCTCTCCTGCTCCTGCCGCGCCAAAATCGGTACAACGCCACCCTTTTACTGAGACCGATAGCCCGCCGATGTCGGGTGGGCCCCATCCATGTTCGGCCAGATGTATGAACAAGCGCAATGCTGCGTTCGACCCGGTTCAACTGGAGGAAGTTCCACAGCCACGGCCGGAACGCTGGCGCGAAGCGCAATCAAATAGCCGTATAAGAAAGCAATTCCCACAATCTGTAGAGGGCTCTCCAGGACTGGATTGACGAACATGGCGAGGAAAATCGTGATGAAGACTGTGGACGCATGATTGCTAACACCGCGTGGCAGTCGATTTGGCGGGAAGGCCACCAAAATGGCAGACACGATCAAAATGAAACCAATGACCCCCGTCCGCAATATGGCTTGAAAGAACGAATTGTGAATTCCTGTCGAGAGTATCTCAAGCATTTTGGCATGCGTAGTACTCCTGGTGTCGGGAAGAAAAGTAATATCCTCGAATCCGGGAAACTCGTATCGCCATCGGACCGATTCCTTCCCAAATCCGATGCCAAATCCGTATGTATCCGCAAGGGATGTGAGTGCGTCCGAAATGAACGCGAGTCTGATCCCGGAGTTCGGGTCCAGAGCAAAGGTTTGAGGTATGAAGTTCAACCCGACTGCATAGGCAAAAGTCAGTGCGGTCGCCAGAGCTGCGGCCATCAACCGGCCGGGCACGCCAATTAGAATGACGATCATCGTGACCGCGAGCACCTTGAACTGAGCCAAGGGGCTGGCGAGGGCTATTCCCAATAAGAGTAAAATGCCGCCGTATCGGCGCCAGTCGTTCGTCAGAAAAATACCGCCTGCAACGAAAAACACGGCAATGGCCATGTTGTTGATCAGCGAACCGTAAAGAATCGGTATCGTGGCTTGCGGAGATGCGCCCTGATACTGCACGTCCTGCTGAAACATCACCGCCGGCGCGACAACGAGAGACAGGAACAGGAAAACGGGTGCACCAAAAAAGGCATTGCCGCTCATCAGCCTGCGGCGGAAATAAGCCTTGGATGCCCATGCGACGGCGAAGAATCCTACAATCGGGACGATTTGCCTTATGACTGCTTCTTGAAGAAAGTGAACCTGCCAGGAATCCGGCATCAGCCTGTATCTGGACAGCAGGGCAATGAAGAGGCAGAAGGCGGTGTAGACCGCCAGCAGACGAGGCGGCACCGTCTGCCGCAGCAAGGCATAGGCCAGACAGACACCGACCGGCATCACTATGAAGAAAAGGCCAAGCAGGCGCAGGGATATTGCGAGGGCGCAGGCCAGCCAAATGCCGGAGAGAAAGAGGGTGTAGTCGAGCACGTCAGGGGAATGGCTGCAAACGAGGTCGACCGGCTTTGAACCCTTCCTGCATGACAATGTCGCTGGCGAGGTCATGGCCTGTATTCCCGGTTAGGACTGAAAGCCGCACGGTTGATCCTGGTCAAAATTAGTGCCGAGAGTTTCTCTGCAGGGATGATGCGCAGGATTCTCTCGAGGTGGTCCGCGAAAGTGCGGCGTGCCTGCAGCACCAAAAGGACCTCGTTGATGACGCCCATGGCCGCTTCCAGATCAGCGGTGCGGTCGGTGCTGTGAAAATCAACCACTATACAACTGTATTCTTGCTGCAGATGCTGGAGTGCAGCGGAGATGGAGAGCGAGGCATTCAACTCGGAGATTGACCCCGTGGGCCTGAGAACCAGAACTTCCAGCTCTTCCTGATCCGCGGGAATGGTGGCAAACGCCCTGGCGAGCTTGCGACCTGGCTCCGCGTTCAGCATTGGCTGGTCCATTGATGGCTTTTGCCAATTGGCATCAACGAGCAGTGTCTTTTGCCCGGTCGCCGCAATGATCCTTGCGAGATGAACCGCCACCGTGGAGCTTCCGGACTTGCCGAGGGGTGAAGCAACGCCGACTACAAATCCGCTTTGGCGGCCCTGAACTCCGCGCATCCGGGTGGCAATCTTGCTCACTTGGCGGCCCTGAACTCCGCGCATCCGGGTGGCAATCTTGCTCAGCGAGCTGTGAAGCTCGGGAGCGTCCTTTGAGTAGACGGGCTGCAAAAACTGCTCGCATGGCCCCACAACATTCCACCTGCGGCGGGGAATTCTGGGGATCCCTACAATCCGATCAAGGCCGGTCGACCTGTGCACATCTTCGACCGTTATCAGGCGGTGGTTCATTGCTTGCTTGATCAATGCATGACCAACGCCGGCAATCCCACCTGCCATAACGGAGAGCGCTGCCATTAGGACCGTTGGTGGCCAACTGCGTTGACGAGGCGGTTCGGCCGCCGTGATCACCCTTGCGCCCGGGATCAGCGAGGCGCTAAAATCGGAGTGCGTCCGCTGCAGAAGGGCATTGTAAAGCGAGCGATAAACCTCGGCCGCGCTCTGCTGCTCGCGGATAAGGACTCTCGCCCTCTCCGCAGATTCAGGGTCCGATGGCAGTTCCGTCAGTGATTCGGTCACAAAAGCCTTTTCCCGAAGTTCCGCCAGCCGCTTGTGCAGATCAGATGTTTCTTCCGTGCGAGCCGCCTGCCGGCGTTCGCGCTGATTTCCGATGTAACCGTCGGCGATCGCATTCGCGAGCATGGCCGAGAACTGAGGATCGGAAGACGTCACCCCGATCTCGACGGCGCTGGAGGAACCCATCTGACGAACGGAAAACGCGCGCCTCACAAGGACCATCGACTCATGCCGAATATTTGGCTCCGCCCTCGTCAGTTCGGTGCCGAAGAGAGACGCCAATTGGCCCCGCACATAGCTGGAGATCCGGGTGCGCAAGCTGTCCATCACAAACTCTTCGTCTTCCGCTAAGCCAGTGTGGTCAACAACGCGTCCGACGACCTCGTCCGACTGAATGACCTGTATCTGGCTCTCTACATAGACCCGCTCATCTGCCTCAGCTTCGCCCGGTTGCGAAGCGGGCGGAGATGAAAGGAGCATCGTCGCATAGGCGGTGTAATATCCAGGCGAAAGGACCACATATGCGCCGCCGACACCAAGGCTCACAACCATCCAGAGGAGGCAAAGGCGCCAACAGCTTCGAACAAATCTTAAGGCGTCTTTCACGGTCAGTTCGTCGCGATCCTTGGGGGGGATCGGCTGGTGAGGCGACCCGGACGGCTGAACGACAAAGTGATCAGGCGCGAACATACAGACTCTCCTACGACCGGAAACGATCGGCCTCGTGCTCCAACGGTGCGGATTGGGACAGCGGCGGATATCCTCGCACCCGGCCTGCGTCGCAAGCCGCGGTGCGAAGGACGGCCGCTCCGCCAATGAGGAAGAAGCCGGCTGAAACCACCAGCACGATGACTTCCTTCGCCACCATCGCATAAACAACGGCTTGCTCAGCCATGACGAAAGACAAAAAATATGCGGCCACCAGGAATACTAGCAGACCGGATGCATTAAGGGCGGACCATTCATTTTCATATCCGTAGCTAAACATGAATATATTTGATGTGAATGTATTTATGTTCATCAGAAATGGTATAATTGCCATTGCTCGCACGAAAGGTGTCGCTCCTGAAAATTCATCTCCAAAGAGGATAAATATTATATATGGAGCAACAAAGTACATTCCAATACTCATCGCCGTTCCGGCTGCTACGGTGAATAGTGATCTCCTTATAAGTCGTACCCCTGCAGCAGGGTCGACATGAGCGTAGTATGAAACCCTCGGTATGAATGTATCCATAAGCAACTTAAAATATACCCGCGCGGCTACTAGGAATTTTTCGGCGACAGAATATTGTCCGGCTGCGATATAACCTTCGAAATGTTGGACAAGGGCGACAGGCAGGGTGACTAGGGCAGTCTCCACGGCTATGAAGAGGCATCCCCTCCAGCCATTGCGCAGTTGCATTCCAATCGTCGAAAGCGTCACGGACCTGAAGCCGCCGAACCCAATCGGAAGGATGAAAGGTAAGCAGATGACGCCACTGACGATGGGAACTGCGCTCTGGATGGCAACGGCGAGCGCGACCTGGTCAGGTGATGCGACCATGGCGACGAAACAGACGAGCGCCAGAACGCGAGCAACAACCACCGCGACAGCCGCCTGCCAGGCGCGTTCCAGGCCGACGAAGAGCCAGGCCGGAAAAATAATGTTGCCGACGGCCGAGAGCATCGCGCACAGGAATGTTGGCCTACTAAGCGCCAGGACGTCGCCGGCCAGCACAAGGCCGACCAGGCATACGGCAACGAATAGCACTGACTTGGTTGCCATGACCTGAGCAACCAGGGACGCGATCGCCGCCGGCTCGTATCGAAGGGAAGCAACCCTGCGCTGCGCGGTCCAATGAAATCCATAGGCCACGACGACGGTAGCGAGTTGTCCGATGGCGAGCGCATAGGCATACCGCCCGAAACTCAAGGGTCCGAGGACACGCCCGGCATAGGGCAATATGATTAGCGGCTGCAGGACGTCGGCGACATGCAGGACAGCCAGACTGGCGGCCTGTTTGCTCAAAGTCATGGTAGCCTCCAGTCAGGTGCCTGTCGAGGCGATGCAAGCCACACCGTTCAGATATGGGCAGCGCCCCCTCCCAGCATCAGCGCCAAAGAACAGCCGGCCGTGAAGGAGTTGGCGAAGATCGGCAATACGGCGGTCCGAGTGTGTTCACTGGTTCCGCCTCCCTCTAACCGTTACGAAGTCTGCGCCTGGGAAGCAGCGATGCCTGCAGCAAAGCCAGGATGAACAGGCTGTTCGTCACGAGATACCTGCTCGCCAGTCGGCGGGGATCCTGGAAGAGCCGGTGCAGCCATTCCAGCCCGCTCTTCTGCATCCATTGCGGCGCCCGCTTGACATCTCCGGCGTGGAAATCGAAAGCTGCTCCTACCCCCAACATGACCGCATTGATCCGGCCGCGATGCGCCTGCATCCAGCTTTCCTGCTTGGGACATCCGAGCCCCACCCACATGATCCTCGCACCGGACTGATTGATCATTCTGACCACTGCCTCATCCTCCTCGGCCGACAGAGGGCGGAGCGGAGGTGAGTAAGAGCCCACGATGTTTATGCCGGCAAACTCGGTTCGAATGCACTGTTCGAGACGCTGGAGGGTGCCCGGGCTGCCGCCGTACAGGAACATTGCCGAGCCGAGTTCCGATGCCCTCCCGCAACAAATCCACATCAGGTCCGGTCCGGCGATGCGCGGCTGATCCGCGTGTCCCTGCCGCCTCAGCATCCAGGCCACCGGCGCTCCATCCGGCGCGACAAGGTCGGCGCTATCCATCGCTTCGGCATGGGCGCGATTGCGGCGGGCGGTGACGACACTGTGGACATTACACAGAAAAACCGTTCGGCTCTCCCGCCGCAGGGCCCAGTCGAAGACGCAGTTGACTGCCTGCGCCAAGCCCAGAGCGTGCACGGGTACGCCAAGCACTTGCTCGCGCACCACTCTCTGATCGATCGCGAGCTCTGTCATGCCACCCTCGATTGCTGCAATGGTGAGCCATCATCACAGCGTGCGAGCACTTCGAGTTCAATTGCTATTCCGAACGGGAAGCTGGCGGGCGGCGCTCATCGGAGGTACTTAAAAAGAATATCCCTTGTTCTCTCTGTGGTGCCGAAAGAGCGCATGGAATGCGCGGCCCCTCGCGCCGTCGAGCAGGAGGTAAAGCCCCATCACCGCGCGTTTGCCTACGGCATTGTTGTCGGGCGACACCATGACGATCTTGACGCCCGATATGGCCATCTGCCGACGTCCAGGGCCGCAACGGAGAGAACAAGGGATACCCCTTTTAAGTACTTCCGATGAGAGCGCCGCCCGCCAGCTTCCCGTTCGGAATAGCAATTGAACTCGAAGTGCTCGCACGCTGTGATGATGGCTCACCATTGCAAGCAATCGAGGGTGGCATGACTGAGCTCGCGATCGATCTAGGGAGTAACGGGGTGTCGCAAATGTTCGCGGATGATGCCCCCTGGTTGCAGCCTAAAGAATACACGCAGAATTATCTGGCATCGCTGTGCATCGCATTGGCGCAGATCGATACGGATGCCGTGCAGGAGGCGATTCAGATGCTGCGCGCCGTACGCGATGCGGGCGGCACAGTCTTCGTCGCCGGCAACGGCGGCAGCGCAGCGACCGCCTCCCACTGGGTCAATGACCTCGGTAAGGCCACGAAACGCTCGGGAAGGCAGCCTATCCGGGTCATGGGCCTGACAGACAACGTCTCCTGGATGACGGCGCTCGGCAATGACGAAGGCTACGAGCGTATCTTTGCCGGCCAGATGGAGAACTTCGCCAAGCCAGGTGACGTGCTCATAGTGATTTCAGCCAGCGGGAACTCGCTCAATCTCGTGCGGGCAGTCGAACTCGCTCGCGAAAGGAAGGTAGCCACTATCGGCATTGTCGGTTTTGACGGCGGCACGCTTAAAGAGCTCGTCGATCAGCCAGTATGGGTGCGGTCTGAAAAAGGCACCTACGAACTCGTCGAGGACGTCCACGCCGCGATCTGTCATGCCATCACGCGATACCTCATCGCCGACCGACCGGAGCGCGGTCAATGAATATTGCCCTGCCGAGCTCTCCCTGCCTGCAAAAGGCAGATGTCGAAGGCCGCGCCTATAGCCGGCCGCGGCAGGCGGTCATCCTGGCCGGCGGGCGTGGCACGCGCATGCGGCCGATCACGCTCGATCGCCCGAAACCAATGGTGCCGGTGCTCGGCCGCCCTTTTTTGGAATACCAGATCGAACAGCTGCGGCAGGAGGGGTTCGAAAGGGTTCTTCTTCTACTCGGGTATTTGCCCCATATGGTGATGGACCATTTTGGCGACGGCAGCAGGTTCGGGCTCAGTATCGAATATGCCCTCACCCGTCCCGACGACCTCACCAGCAGCCGGGTATCCAATGCCCGTCACCTCATAGATCCGTGCTTCCTGCTGCTGTATTGCGACAATTACTGGCCGATGCGCATGGAGCGGCTGTGGCAACGCTTCTGTGCGGCCGGCAAGCCTGGAATGATCACGGTCTACAGCAACAAGGACGGCTATTCGCGCGGCAGCGTGATCCTTGATGCGAACGACAATGTGACTGTCTTCGACCGGCTCCGCACCACGCCCGGGCTGCAGGGAGTCGAGATCAGCTATGCCATACTGACCGATCTCGCACTCGAACTCCTGCCCGACGAGGACACCCTCTTCGAGGAGGCCGTCTACACGCCACTCGCGACGCAGCATCGCCTTGCCGGCTTCGTGAGCGCGCACCGCTATTACAGCGTGGGCTCGATCGAGCGTCTACCCGCGACGGAGCGCTTTATGAGGCGCGAAAAAACCATGCTCATAGATAGGGACGGCGTACTCAACTGCAGACCGCCACCGGCTCAATATGTGTGTTCATGGGACCAGTGGGAGTGGGTTCCGGGTGCAAAGCAGGCGTTGGCCCTTCTGAACGAGGCCGGCTACCGCGTAGTCATCATCTCCAACCAGGCAGGGATAGCGCGCGGAGCGATGACAGCCGCTGACCTCGAGGCGCTTCACCAGCGCATGTGCGCCGAGTGCGACGCCGTCGGCGGCAAAATCGCGGAGATCTACCACTGCCCACACGGCTGGGACGACGGCTGCGACTGCCGCAAGCCCAAACCCGGCATGCTGTATCAGGCACAGCGCGACTTTGATCTCGACCTCACACGCACACTCTTTGTCGGCGATGACGATCGTGACCGTCAAGCGGCCGAAGCCGCGGACTGCCTATATGCGCAAGTAAGCGAGCAATGCTCGCTTCTGGATCTCACCCGTCAACTCCTTTCGAAAGCGGAGCAGGGCAGACATGAATGAACCAACACGCGTTCTCGTCACCGGACACAATGGATATCTCGGTTCTGTCATGGTGCCCGTGTTGCAGGCGGCGGGCTATGAGGTGGTCGGGCTGGACATGGGATATTTTCGTGCGTGCACCCTGGGAACGGACAATACCAGTGTGCCCGAGATCACAAAGGATCTGCGCGCCATCGAATCCCCGGATCTGCAGGGCTTTGACGCGGTGATCCATCTGGCGGCACTCTCGAACGACCCGATCGGAAATCTCAACGCGGATTGGACGAGGCAGATCAATGCGGAAGGGACCGTTCGTCTTGCCACGATGGCCAAGGCGGCGGGCGTCCGGCGGTTCCTATTTTCCTCCTCTTGCATCATGTATGGCATGTCGGAAGCCGCCGTCGTCGACGAAACCGCCCCGCTGGCGCCGCAAACAGAATACGCAAAATCGAAGGCTGTTGCCGAAGAAGCGCTGCGCGCGCTGGCGGACGACCGGTTCTCGCCCGTCTATTGCCGCAACGGCACCGTCTATGGTCTCTCGCCACGAATGCGCTTCGACACCGTGCTGAACAATTTCATGGGCAGCGCCTTCACCACTGGACGTGTCGAAGTCCATAGCGATGGCACGCCATGGCGGCCCGTGGTTCATGTCCAGGATGTCGCGCGCTATTTCAAATTGATGCTGGAGGCGCCGCTACAGGACATCCACAATGAGGCGTTCAACATGGGTGTTGAAAGCCTCAATCTTCAGGTGCGCGAGATAGCGGAGATCGCCGTTGAGGCCGTCCCCGGCGCGCAGCTCACAATGACACCGAAGCCGGGCGCGGATCAAAGGACCTACAAGGCGGACTTCAGCAAGTTCTCACGGACTTTCCCGGATTTCGAGTTTCAGTGGACGGCGCGCATGCGAGCGCAGGAGCTTTACGAGGCGTTCCGCTCGATCGCACTTACATTTGAAGACTTTACCGACAAGCGCTTCACGCGGCTGCGCTGGCTCGATCACTTGCTCAAGGCGGGGATGCTCGATGATCAGCTGCGCTGGCGAACGGCACAGCCGCGTGTTGCCTAATTTTCATTCCGTCGATTTTCGAGGGCAAAATATGGAACAGCTAGACGGGACCAAAGTCGTGGAGCGCCGCTCAGGACCGGACCTTCCGACCATCATCGATCGCGCTGCACAGCGTTTACCGTCTCTCGTCCTGACGCGCACTCCTTTGCGCGTCAGTTTTGCTGGCGGCGGTACCGATCTGCCCGATTTCTACAATCTCGATTGCGGCGCGGTCTTCAGCGCAGCAGTGGACAAGTACATCTATGTCACCGTCAAGCGTCACAGCGTGATCTTTAATGAACCCATCCGCTTGAACTATTCACAGACGGAGCAGGTAAACACCATAGGGGAGATCAAGAACAACATCGCTCGCGAATGCCTGCGTTTCCTGGAGATCGAACCGCCAATTTACATCTCGACGGTCGGAGACATGCCGGCCTCGACGGGCATGGGGGGGTCGAGCTCGTTCACGGTGGGACTGCTCAACGCCCTGCATGCATTCCGGGGAGAACGTGTCACCCCGGGCCAACTGGCCGAAGAGGCATGTCACATCGAGATGGACATCCTCAAGGAACCGATTGGCAAGCAGGACCAGTATGCCGCCGCGTTCGGGGGCATGAACCTGTTCCGCTTCCAGCCGGGCGGCGCGGTAACGGTCGAGCCACAGCGGGTGCGCAATGGCGCCGTCGAACATCTCTTCAGCAACCTGATGATGTTCTGGACATCGCATCAGCGACCGGCCAGTTCCGTGCTGACAGAGCAGAAGGCGAAAACGTCAAGCAATCTCGATACGCTCAGGCGGATGCGGGACGATGCCTTCATGCTTCAGGAGATCTTTTCGGAGCCCGTCATCGACATAGAACGCTTCGGTGCCGTCCTTCACGCAGGGTGGGAGATGAAGCGGAGTTTGGCGTCCCGCGTGAGCAACGCGGAGATCAATGGCCACTACGACCTCGCCAGGGACGCAGGTGCGGAAGGCGGCAAACTGTGTGGCGCCGGCGGCGGCGGATTCCTTATGTTCGCGGTCAAGCCGGAACGCCGGGAAAGCGTAAGACGCGCACTCTCACACCTAGCCTATGTGCCTATCGGCTATGAAGTCCACGGCTCGCGCCTCTTGCATCCGGCGCAAGCCTGATGCCGTACCGCGATCGCACAAGCGGACCGCCGGCGCGAGCAACCTTCAGGAGAGATCGTCGGAGATGCGACCCCGACGTGACACTCATTTGCCTAATGGATCTACGATGCTTTTCATAAAGACCGATATTCCCGGCGCCACCCTGGTGGAACTGCAGAAATTCGAAGACGAGCGGGGCTCCTTCGCACGCGGCTGGTGTTCGCGGGAGTTTGCCGAGCAGGGGCTTCCGGATCGTGTCGTACAGATGAATATTTCATACAACAGGCACAAGCACACACTGCGCGGCTTCCATTACCAGCTGGCTCCCCATGGCGAGGACAAGATGCTTCGCTGCATCCGGGGCAGCCTGTACGACGTGCTGATCGACCTGCGGCCCCAATCGCCCACCTATAAGGAGCACCTCACGGTGGAACTTTCAGCGGCGAACCAACGAATGCTGGTGATACCGAAGGGCTGCGCGAACGCCTTTCTCACCATGGAGGACCACTCCGAGGCGACATATCTCGTCTCCGAATTCTACACACCGGCAGCCGAGCGCGGTGTTCGCTGGAACGATCCTGCCTTCGCCGTGAAGTGGCCGGTGGATGCGCCGGCACAGATTTCTGACAAGGACCGAAGCTGGCCGGATTATGACCGCTAACCTTTCGCCGCCCCGACCTTTTGGGGGAGCAGCACAGGGGAAACGCAAATGTTCATTGTCGACAGGGAGTTGGAGAGGCTCCAGGCTCAGAGGCGGCCAATTCGCGTGGGTATGGTGGGCGCCGGCTTCATGGCCCAAGGCATTGCGCTGCAGATGCTGCGATATGTCCCCGGCATGGAGCTCGTGGCGATTTCCAACAGGCACGTGGAAAAGGCGCGAGATGCCTATGCCGCTGCAGGCGAAGACGATGTGACGGAGGCGACCAGCACCAAAGCGCTTGAGGATCTCGTGGCGCGCGGTCGCCGCGCGATCACGGCGGACCCGATGCAGATTTGCGAGGCCGACGGCATCGACGTCATCGTCGAGGCGACAGGCGCGATCGAGTTCGCTGCCCACGTCACAATGCGCGCGATCCGGCACGGCAAGCATGTCGCCCTGATGAATGCCGAGCTCGACGGCACGATCGGACCGATCCTGAAAGTGTATGCCGACCGGGCAGGAGTGGTCCTCACCAATGTGGAGGGGGATCAGCCAGGTGTAATCATGAACCTCTACCGTTGGGTCAGGGGCCTGGGCATACGTCCGGTGCTTTGCGGGAACATCAAGGGCCTGCACGATCCCTACCGAAATCCGACGACCCAGGAGGGTTTTGCCAAGAAGTGGGGGATGAAGGCCCCGATGGTCACCTCCTTCGCGGACGGCACGAAGATCTCGTTCGAGAACGCCATCGTAGCCAACGCCACAGGCATGCGGGTGGCGAAGCGCGGCATGTACGGGCCTGTGGTCGAGCCTGGTAGCCCGATCCAGGGGGCGGTCGGCTGGTATCCGCTCAATCAGCTCCTCGAGGGGCCGGGGATAGTTGATTATTGTGTCGGCGCCATGCCCAACCCCGGTATCTTCGTTCTTGGCACCACAGAGGATGCCGTAGAGAAGCACTATCTCTCACTCTACAAGATGGGGCCCGGACCGCTCTACTGTTTCTATTGGCCTTATCATTTGTGTCATTTCGAGGTGCCCTCCACGGTCGCGAGAGCCGCAATATTCCGCGATGCTGCGATTGCGCCCCTGGGCGCGCCGACCGTTGATGTGGTGGCCGCCGCCAAGCGGGATCTTAGTGCCGGAGAGATCCTCGATGGCCTTGGACATTACATGACCTACGGGCTCTGCGAGAATGCGCGGACGGTGCACGCCGAGCGGCTTGTGCCGATCGGGCTCGCCGAGGGCTGCCGGCTGCTGCGCGACGTGAAGCGGGACGAGGTGCTCGGCTATGACGACATCGAGCTTCCGGTCGGGCGGTTTTGCGACGCGCTGCGCCGAGAGCAGGATCTTGCCTTCTTCGGCCGCTCTGCAGCCTCCCTGCGCCGCGAGGTTTCTGCGACCGCTTAGTTAGCGGAACTCCAGCTGTTCCGCCGACCGAACCCGAGAGTTGAGATGGCCGAACCGATGGCGCGAACTTTATCCGATTTACATTGCCTGACGCATGCTGCCGCGCTTTGCCTCCTCTTTGTGGGTACGACTTTCCTGGCCCTTAACCCGGATTGGATCGACAGGCCCCTCGCAAAGGCCGTCAACACCGTAGCGAGCAATCAGCCCTTCGCCAGCCGGCTCGCTGTCGGTGCCGTCTACCCAACAACCGAGGGCGCTATAGCTGTGTCCTTGCTTTGGTATTGCTGGTTTGCCCATGACGGGCCGGAATCGAGGGCAAGGCTAGTGAGTGGCGTCTGCGCAGCTGTCCTCGCGGCGCTCGTGGCGCATTTCCTGCAGGGCACTCTGCCGCCGACGCCAAAGCCGATTTTTGACTCCGCACTTGGGCTTCATATCCCGGATGTTCTGGGCGACGCTGCCGTTCTGCGCTCAGCGCCGTTCGCCGGCACCCCCGGGTTCCCCAGCGAGCGAGCGGTTCTTTTCGCGGGTCTAGCGATCGCCATTCTTCTCGTTCACTTCGAACTCGGACTCCTCGCCCTGGCCTGCACCTTGGTGGTAGAGCTTGCGCGAGTCTACTTGGGGCTGCATTACCCGACCAATGCTCTGGGTAGCCTCGCCTTGGCCGCGACCTTGGCATGGCTAGCACAAACGCGACCGAGCCTTGAACTCGGCGCCCTGGTTCTCCGGTGGGAGCGCGGCGCCCCACCAAGCTTCTATCTATGCAGCTTTCTGGCCTCATACGTTGTTGTTGCGTTCCAGGACTTGCGCGAACTTGCCAAAGGGCTTCTCCATTAGGAACTGGTGTGAAGCCGGCCAGCGACACGACGACCTCGAATTTATCGTGCGTGCATCTCCGGGCTGGAAGCGTCATCTTGGCCAAACAACAACAATCATGCTGAAGGGTGTTCGCAACAGCGGCGAATTACTTCAATGCAAGGCATCAAAACAAGCATCCGGCAAGCTGTATAAGGCCCCCGAGATGATACACGCAGCAATTTTTCCACGAAGATGGTTACAGGCAAGAGCATTGTCTGCAACGTGAGGCATTACTCTACTATCCTGGATATGCTCGGATTGGCACTATAGATGTGCTGAAACTCGATGCTGAGGGGGCAGAGCACGACGTTCTTCCAGGGGTGCTTGGATCTGATGTTTTACCGAGACAGATTCTCGTCGAGTTTCACCACTGGTGGCACCGCACTCCGGTGGAACAAACCTACCGAACAGTGGAAGCGATAAAGGGCCAGGGTTACACCCTGTTGCATGTTTCTCCTGCGGGCCACGAATTGTCATTTTTGCTGACGCGATAACAAACCTTACGAGAACTTTCGACAAGCCGCCGTCGGTGGCGGATCGTCGGCAACAACCCGACGCCACGCTTGCCAGGTGACCCGAGATGCAGGCCGGACGCGAACCGTTTCTCAGCCGGCATGGCCCGCGCCGCACCGGTCAGCCGACCCACATGTTCGGCATTGCCGACGGCAGCATGGCCGGCAAGCAGCTCGCGGAGAAGCGGTGGCGCAAGCGCTTGTGAACTGACGGCTCGCGGCAGGGCCCCATGCCATAGGAGCATAGGCCGAAGAAGCAGAAAGGGGACGCATGGGAAGTAGCTGTGATGGGCATTGAGCGGTGGGATTACCTCCTTTGCTGGCGTGCCTGCCACAATGACACTCTGGTCGAACAAAGCGCTTTCGCCTTTCATTAGAGGAGTGCGGAGGCGGACCGTCGGTCGACGGCGCCACCACAGCCCTCAACGATTGGATGGGACCCGATGACAGATCGCATTGCGCTCATAACTGG
The DNA here is from genome assembly GCF_040318075.1 of Mesorhizobium sp. M1328. NCBI lineage: Bacteria > Pseudomonadati > Pseudomonadota > Alphaproteobacteria > Hyphomicrobiales > Phyllobacteriaceae > Mesorhizobium > Mesorhizobium sp. M1328. The sequence goes on from NZ_JAMYLO010000007.1 coordinate 195,265, forward strand.
TGTGACCGGTCAGGACGGTGCCTACCTTGCCAGACTGCTGCTGGAGAACGATTATACTGTCCACGGACTGAAACGCAGATCCTCCTCCTTCAATACCGAACGCATCGACGACATCTACGTCGATCCGCACGAACCGAACGCACGCTTCTTGCTCCACTACGCCGACCTGACCGATGCGACCAATCTCATTCGCATCATTCAGGAGACGCGTCCTACAGAAATCTACAATCTTGCGGCCCAAAGCCATGTCCAGGTAAGCTTCGAGACGCCGGAATATACCGGCAACGCCGATGCCCTTGGTACACTCAGGCTGCTTGAAGCCATCCGCATCCTGAAGATGGAAGAGCGGGTGCGCTTTTATCAAGCATCAACCTCCGAGCTGTTCGGCAAAGTCCAGGAGGTGCCGCAGACGGAGAAGACGCCGTTCTACCCGCGCTCTCCCTATGCGGCGGCCAAACTCTATGCCTATTGGATCACGATCAATTACCGTGAAGCGTACGGAATGTTCGCTTCCAATGGCATACTGTTTAATCATGAAGGCCCCACGCGCGGCGAGACGTTTGTGACCCGCAAGATCACACGTGCGGTTGCAGGTATCGAGCGAGGCTTTCAGTCCACCCTCTATCTTGGAAATCTGGACGCGAAACGCGACTGGGGGCATGCTCGCGACTATGTGGAGGGCATGTGGCGGATTCTTCGGCACGCCGAGCCTGACGACTTCGTCCTCGCCACGGGCGAAACCCATTCGGTGCGCGAGTTCGTGGAACGTGCCTTTCGGGCAGTCGGCCGCGTCATCGTCTGGGAAGGTAAGGGGGTGAACGAGATCGGCCGGGATGGCAAGACAGGAGAGATCCTCGTCCGAGTCGACCCACGCCATTTCCGTCCGACGGAGGTCGATCTCCTGATGGGGAATCCGGCGAAAGCCCGCTCAAAGCTCGGCTGGTCGCCAAAGACGACGTTCAGCGACCTCGTGGCGGAAATGGTGGCCGCCGATCTGAAACGTCTGGAGCGAGAGAGCTGGCACAGGGACAGTAGCGTCTAGAAAGGGCCACCGGTCATGGACTACCTTATCGGCTCGACGCAAAACGGATATTTGTGGCTGGCCAACGCGGCATGTCAGCCCGGGTGTGGCGCGCGACTGGAGGAGGAAACCTGCGAGGTCCTAATGGCTCCGCGCGACGCTCTCGACCTTCGAAGTCTGGACGCCGTGCATCGCTGGATGACAGAACCAGGCCCGACGCCGTGGTCGGAGCAGCCGCAAAGGTCGGCGGGATTCTCGCCAACGATCGCTATCCGGCCGATTTCCTGCCCAACAACTTGCTGATCGAAACGAATGTCATCCACGCCACGTTCCGGTGTGATGTCGACAGACTGGGTTCTTGGGCTCATCCTGCATCTACCCGAAGCTGGCGCCACAGCCGATTCCGGAAGACGCGCTTCTCACGGGCCCCTTGGAACCCACCAACGAGTGGTACGCTATCGCCAAGATCGCCGGTCTCAAGCTGTGTCAGGCCTACCGCCGCCAGTACGGTGCTGATTATGTTCGGCAATGCCCTGTAACCTATACGGTCCAGGCGACAACTTCGACCCGGAGAATAGCCACGTTGTCCCCGCACTTATGCGCACGACCCACGACGCGGTCCCGATCAACTATGACTGGGCCGGCCCGATCCACTGCGTGCCCGAGCATGTCCCCATCTTCGATCACCTGCGCGGTCATCGCAACATTTTCTGTGGCATGGGCTTCAAAGGAACCGGCATTGCGCCTGTAGCTTTGTCGGCATCGACCGGCGGCTGGCATTAGCTCCAGAGCCGTTCCGCTATTTCGGGGTCAGGCTTGTGCGCAGCGCAATCCGGCGCAAGAACGACTTCGAGATTCGCAATCGGAACCCGGATGCGCTCACCCGTTCTCTGCGCAGCTCACGCCGGGGGCATCGCAGGCAATAATGGTCCTACCCAGCAGTCCGCGTGGGCTGTCATTCAGCCGAGCCGAGCCGCAAATGGCCGATGGCGTGTAGGCAAGCGAAGAAACATACGGCAGGTCAATATCCCTGCATGGCATCGACCTCGATATAGAGAGGCGCTGCAATTCAGCCCCAGCTATAGACCGTTGCGGCCAGGTCAGACGGCCTCGCGATTGAGATGAACCGCAATTGAATTACGCTCCACCAAGCGGGCCGCGAGAACACGGTGTTCGAAAGGTGCGGCGTCCCCAGCCAGCCTCTTCAAGAGAAGCTCTGCTGCCGTCGCTCCGATCAGATGCGCCGGCTGCGCGATGGCTGTGATACCTTGGGCCACGAATTGCATCCAGTCGAGATCGTCGAAGCAAAGCAGCGAAACGTCTCCTGGAATCGCAAGCTTCAATGCGGAAATCGCCTCCAGAACTCCTGTCGACATCACACCATCGGCGGTAAACAGAGCGGACGGTGCATTGCGCATTGTCAGCAGATCGAGCGCCTCCTTGCGGGCTGCCTCGCTGGAATAGACCGCCACGCGGCGGATCAACTGCGGATCCGGCGAAATGCCCGCGGCGCGATGGGCTTCGAGATAACCCAACAACCGTTGCCAGCTTGGATGATGGTAGCGAACGTCGGAGCTGGAGAGATCAGCGTTTGCCACAAAGGAGCCAACATCATCGCGTTGGTCCGGCCCGAGTTCCGCCAATATTCCGATGCGGCTGTGTCCGGCGGCGATGATCGCCGCGATGCTGTTACGCGTTACAGAAACGTTGTCGACCACGACCGAATCGGTTTGCATGCCCGCCACGATGCGGTCGAACTGCACGACGGGACAGCGGGCCGCGACTGCTTCACGAAGATGATCCGGCTCGTCCAAGAAGGTCGATGAGACGACTAAACCATCGACCTGCTTTTCCAACAGCAACTGCACCGCCTCTCGCTCGAGTTCGGAATTTTCGTCACTATTCGTAACGATAACCCCAAAGCCGCCACGGCGCGCGACGTCCCCTATTCCACGCAGCACGCTTGCATAGAATGGGCTTTCGATGTCGCCCACGACAACTCCGATAGTCTGCGTCTTACCGGTGATCAGACCTTTGGCCAGGCGATTGGGGCGATAACCCAGCGCAGCTGCTGCGGCGCGCACCTTCTCCTGGACCTCAGGGCTGCTGTAGCCGTAGTCACCAAGAACGCGCCCAGCCGTGGCAGAGCTCACTCCAGCCCGGCGAGCGACTTCGATGATAGTTGCGTTTTTGGATCTTTGAGTCACCCAGCAAGTCCCGCCGACCATGCAACGTCGTGGCGACGAACTAGCGGCAGTTAGGCACGCCCCGCAAGGCCGAACACCGCAGCACCCGCCGTTGCGCACACCATTTGAATCACAGCACCTCCGACAGAAAGCGCCGAAGACGCGGGCTCCGCGGATTGTCGAAAAGGTCGTCCGGTCGCCCTGCCTCGACGATCCGCCCCTCGTCCATGAATACGACCTGGTTCGCGACCTTGCGGGCGAAATTCATCTCGTGTGTTACGACCACCATCGTCATACCGCCCCGACCGAGATCGGCCATCAAGTTCAGGACGCCTTTGACCAATTCCGGATCGAGCGCGCTGGTGACTTCGTCGAACAGCATAATTTCGGGTTCGAGGGCGAGCGCACGCGCGATGGCCACCCGCTGCTGTTGCCCGCCCGAGAGATTGGCCGGCCGATGGTCTTTGCGCTCCAGCAGTCCGACTTCATGCAGCCTGGCAAAGGCCGCGCCCTCAGCCTCCTCGCGCGACATGCGTTTAACTTTGCGCAGCGCCAGAGTGATGTTGGCGAGCGCGCTGCGGTCGGGAAACAGATTGAACTGCTGGAAAACCATGCCGACGCGCCGCCGGAGCTGGTCAGGGGTCTGTTTGTAGATGCTTTCGCCATCGAGCAGAATGTCACCGGCTCGACACTCTACTAGGCGGTTGAGGCAACGCAGCAAGGTGGACTTGCCCGAGCCGGACGGACCGATGAGGCAGGTGACGGTCCCGGGTTGCACTTTCAGACTGACGTCATGGAGCACCTGGACGGCGCCGTAGGCCATGTCGATATTCTTCACCTCGATGCCCCCACCCTTGAAGCGAATGGGCTGTGCTGCGGGCGACGTCGCTGCGCCCGGCACGACGGCTTCGGCAAGCTCGGCGACTTCCTTGAGGCCACTCTGCACGGCGGTGATTCGTTTGCCGACACGCATGCGCGCATCGATGTAGTTGACGAGATGGGTCAGCGGCACCGTGATCACGAGATAGAACACGCCAGCCAGCAAGAGCGGCGACAAGTTGCCGGTCAGCACAGCCTGGTCTTGGCCGACGCGGAACAGTTCGCGTTCGGAGGCGAGCAGACCAAGGAAATAGACCAGGCTGGAGTCTTTGACATTGCCGATGAACTGGTTGACCAGTGCAGGCAGGACGCGACGGATGCCTTGCGGGATCACCACAAGGCGCATGCCTTGGCCATATGTCATGCCGAGAGTGCGCGTGGCGTCGATCTGACCACGCTCGATGCTCTGAATGCCGGCGCGGAAAATCTCCCCGATGTAGGCACCGGCGATCAGGCTGAGCGCCAGAATGCCCAGCGGATAAGGCGATGGACCGAACAGATCTCGGCCCAACCGCGCGAAGCCTTGGCCAATGATCAGGATTGTGACAATGGCAGGAAGCCCGCGGAAGATATCGGTGTAGACTCGGGCAAGGAGTTTCAGCGGCTGGTTCTCGGAAATCCCCATCACGGCGAGTACGATACCGATCAGCGTCCCGAAAAACGTCGAGGCAAGGGCCAGGATCAGGGTGTTCTTGAGGCCGACCATCACCATGTTCGGCAGAACTTCTGCCATCGCCTGGAAATCCAGGAAGCTGCGGGCGAAGGTGTCGAACCAGCTCATATCAAGTCCATCTACAACTCGGCCGGGCACCGTTGCTCACGGGTCCGGCCGGAAACGATAACAAATACGCGCGAATTTACTTCTTGGGCAGATATTGATCCGGCATCGGAGTGCCCGGGAACCACTTCTCGTGCAGCCGTTTCCAGGTGCCATCGTCCATGGCCTCGCGCAGGGCCTTGTTGAGCGCCTCGCGGAAGGCATCGTTGCCTTTCTTGACCACGAACCCGGCCGGCGCATCGAAGGACGGCACATTCATGGTTATCTTCAGGTTCTTATAGCGCTCCACATACTGCTTGGCCGACTCATAGTCAGTGAAATGGCCATCGATCGTTCCGTTGTTCAGCGCCGCCACCGCAGTGTTGTTGTCGGGGAATTTGACGATGTCGCCCTTCAGATTCTTCTCTGCATAGATCTCCTGCAGCGTCCCCTGGATCACGCCGATGCGCTTTCCCGCGGTGCTCTCATTGCTCGTCAGAGCCGGATCAGCCGCAATGATAGACAGATAGCCGGCGAGATAGCCGTCGCCAAAATCCACGGTCTTCTTGCGCTCCGCTGTCGTGCCAATGGCGGCGACAGCGACGTCGAAGCGACCGTTGGCGACAGACGGCAGGAGCGCCGAGAATTCCTGGCCGGTGAAAACGACCTGCTCCTCCTTGAACCCGAGCCGGCGCGCCACGTCCCGGAAGAGTTCAGCGTCGAAGCCGGTGAAGTTGCCGTTGGCGTCGGTGAAGACATAGGGTTTCGCATCGCCCATGGTTCCGACGCTGATCACCGTCGGGTCGATGAGGTTGTAAGGGTTGTCGGCCGCTTTTGCCTGCGTTGATGCGGCCAACGTGCCAAGTCCTGTCACCAGGGCGATCGTCAGCGCCAGACCGCATTTCACCAGTTGGCGCCTGCTTGAATTCGTTTGCATGTCTTCTCCTCTTAAGATTGGCCGAACTCGGCCTGCGATCCCACTCGACGTCTAATCCATCAAAACGCTCTTGGGCGGCGTTCAGTTAGATGAATGAGAACGTTATCACTTCGTCTAGCATTGTCCGTTTCTCGCGTCAATTGGTCGGGAGAATTTCGCAGCTAGACTGGTTTCCTGTTCCGCGGAGGATCTCCGCCGTAATCTTTCCAATATCGATTGCTGCCGCATGGCCGATCGCGCCGTGGTACTGACAGGTAGCAGCCGCCGCCTCTGCGGCATCGCGGAGAATATTCTGAGGCGCCTCTTCCTTAAGCAGGCCGAATAGCGTTCTGGCGATGAAGGTGTCGCCCGCGCCCAGGGTATCGACGGGTTCGACCAGCTGCGCCGGGGTGCGGTAGGAGACGGTGTCGCTGTGAAGCACGGCGCCGGCTCGACCACGAGTCACCAAAACCCACCTTGAACCACATGCAAGAAGTTCGGATGCGATTGCAGCCAATTCATTGTCGTCGAGACCGTCACCCGAGACGGAGGCCAGATAGCAATGAGGCCCAATCTCGAGTCGATGTCCCGGGTCCCGCCGCGTTGAAAAATCGTAAGATAACAGTGATTTACTCGATACCGCAGCAACCCATGGGTCTAACCCGCTGGATTGGCCAATGTGAACGGCCTCAAAGCCCGAGAGAAAATGCAGATCTTCTTGCGTCGGCGTGAACATCGAGACGCCGAGGTCGAAGTCCAGGAAGATCCGATCGGCGTTTCGGTGACCTATGAGGCAATAGGCGGTCGGCCCTTCAAGGCGCCGCAATCGGGTGACGTCCACGCGCTCGGACTTGAGTGCGGCGTGGATCAAGTCCCCTGCCCGGTCTTTGCCGATCGCTCCAACATACGCCGACTGCCCGCCGAAGCGGCTGACATAGACCGAGACATTGAGGCAATTTCCGCCAGGATACATCTCGCCGCGAGCGAGATAACAATCGACCACGTTGTCGCCCATCGCGGCAATCTTGACCATCGCAGGACTTTCAGTTTAAAGGACATGAGAACGTTCGCACAATGGCCTGCCATTTGTCAATTGTGCGCCGGCCCAAGCTCTATCATCGAGAAGAGGAACCTCATGATTTCCGCCCTTCCCGCCGACGTAGAACGCACCCTGACCGCTACGGCGGGCAGGCAGTTTTCGCACCTGTTTCTCGTGGCGTGCGGCGGCTCGCTCTCGATCATGATGGCAGGCAAATACTTCGTCGACCGTCACAGCGGCACATTCGCCTGCGACATCTACAACGCGGATGAGTTCGTCTGCCGAGACCCGCGACGGTTGGGACCTGGCACGCTCGTTGTCCTTTGCTCGCAGACCGGAACCACCAAGGAGACCGTCCGAGCGGCCAATCACGCAAGAAATCGAGGCGCAACGACAATCGGCATGACCCTAGACCAGGTATCGCCCCTCGCGCGCGCCGTCGACCACCCTGTGGCGTACCAGGCCTCCTACACGACGGGCAAACCGATCGATGCAGCCCGCAGCAATTACGGCGTGCTCTACACGTTGCTGGCCGGCCTAATCGATGCTCGGGAGAATGCTGGGCTGACCACCGATCTGCTGATGAGCCTGAACCATCTTCAGCCAGCGATCGAACGTGCGCACCGGACCTATGCCGACCAGTTTCACGCCTTCGCACCCCGTTTCGCGCCGCGCAAAGCGATCTACACACTGGCCGGCGGTGCCAGCTATGGTGCGGCCTATTCGTACGCCATCTGCGTGTTGATGGAGATGCAGTGGTTCGACTCGCAAGCCATACACGCCAACGAATTCTTTCACGGCCCATTTGAGGTGGTGGACCGGGACGCTTGCTTCGTGGTCTTGCTGGGTTTGGACGAAACGCGGAGCCTTTCCGAACGCGCCCGCGATTTCCTTTTCAAGTACGGCAGCCGGGAAAACATCCTGGTGCTCGATGGAGCGGAACTCGACCTCAGCGGTATGTCCGAACACATCAAACCCTATCTCGTGCCCTTGGTCTTCTTCGACAGTCTATGGCGTTTTGCCTACGAGCTGGCCAGTCTGCGCGGCCGGCCAATGCTTGAGGGCCGGCGCTACATGAACAAGCTCACCGACTATTAGTTCCGCCGCACTCTGCAGCGATCCAACAACCCCCAGCCCGTCTTCTGCGAAGAAGGATTTCTCTATGACTGCATCCCCAAAGCCGCGCCATGTCGTTGTTATCGGCGCGGGCATCTTCGGCATCTCTTCTGCGTTGCACCTTGCTCGTCTTGGCGTTGATGTAACCATTGTCAACGACGGCGCGCCGGCCAACGGTGCATCCGGCCGTTCACTTTCCTGGCTGAACTCAGCGCGACGTGCCGACACTGCCTACCACCGATTGAGGCTTGCAGGCATCGACCGTTATCGGACCCTGGCCGCCACAAGGCCGGAAACGGCGTCGTGGCTTCGCTTTGACGGCGGCCTCACCTGGGATGCGGATGATGAATCGAACCAGATCGCGTCCGTCTGCCAGTTGGAGCAGGATATTGGTTATGACGCGCTTCTGCTCGGCCCTGCCGAAGTCGGTGCAGTGACGCCCGGCGTCAACGCCAGCGCAATCACCCCGCAGGGTGCCATCTTCAATCCTGGCGAAGGATGGGTTGACCTGCCCTCTTTGATCGATCTGCTGCTCAATGAGTTCCGCTCCCGCGGCGGCAAGCTTGTTCGGGACGCTGGGCGCGTGAGGATAAATGCCACAGGTGGTCGCGCGCGTGGCGTCGTCGCTGTCGATGGTGTGCCGGTAAAGGCGGATGCAGTGATCCTTTGCGTTGGGCCAGCGACGCCTGTCATGCTTGCGGAGCTCGGAGTCCATATCCCCGACGCTACGCCGATTTCACTCCTCTTGAAAACCAAGCCGATCAAGACCGAGCTCCGTGCCGTGCTGAATACGCCGCGCGTGGCGGTGCGTCCGACGCCGGATGGCGCACTTGTTTTGGATTCGGCATGGTCGGAGGATGAAGTCGTGGTCAACTCGGACGGCACCTACACCGTGCACGACAAGACCAAAAAAGGACTGCTCGACGAGGCCAGCGCCGTGCTCGAGGGCAATCCGCGGCTCGAACTCGCTACCTATGCAGTTGGCCCGAAGCCTATCCCTGGCGACGGCGAGCCAGTGCTCGGCTCCGTCGAGACCGTCGCCGGGCTTCACGTCGCCTTTAGCCACAGCGGCGCCACGCTTGGATTGATCGTCGGCGAATTGCTTGCCAAAGAAATCGCCTCAGGCAATCCGCATCCCATGCTCGCAACGTTCCGCCCTAGTCGTTTCAGCTGAAAGGGCAATTGGGGCAAGGCCGAACCGTCCAGATGGGCCGCGGGCCTGGAAGAGATGGGTGACAGGATCGCGTGATTAGGTTGTCGTCTTACGGCAACAGACACGGCGACGAGTGTCGGCGCTGCGCGTCCAAGCGCGACACGCCCAACGATGAATGCCCCGCAAACTATGGTCAGATAGCCACTCGCGATCCACTGGAGTGCGCTGACCGCGACAAGTTGCAAGCCTCCGCATCTGCGAAAACCAGATAACCGCGCACGATCAGAAGCCCCGTTCCACCAGAACGAACAATTTCACCTTGTTGAGAGACGGCCCGCCTTGCGGCGTGCGAGGGGTCGGCAGTGTCCAGGCCTAGTGACTTGACCAAGCCTTGACCAAGCGTCAGCATTGCGCCTATTGTCGCGTACAGCGATTGTCGGGCAATCCACACTCAGCTCAACGGCAATGAACACGGCTCGCCGCGAGGGCCCCGACGCGTACAAGGACAGGAAATGCCCATCACGGTGAAAGTTGGCGAGGCCAAGACGCATCTCTCGGAACTGCTTTCAAGGGTCGAAGCCGGCGAGGAGGTGATTATTTCGCGCGGCAACGATCCCATCGCTAAACTGTCGCGGATACAACGGCGCAACGATGTCGAAGCCGTGATCGAAGAGATCAGCGCTGCCCGCGCCCGCGCCAGGCCCGTGACGCAGGACGAAATTCGGGCCTGGCGCGATGAAGGGCGCCGCGCTTGATGGCGATCATCGTCTGATGCCTTTCGTTGTCGACCTTTCCATGGCGGCTGCCTGGATTCTTCCTGATGAAGACAGCGAGGCGGCGGCCGCCCTGATGCGACGATTGCCGGGAACAACGGCGCCTGTCCCTTCCCTGTTCTGGCACGAGGCGCGGAACGTCGTACTGATTGCCGAGCGGCGTGGCCGCATCGCGGCGGGCGAAGCTGCCACCACCATGGCACGGCTGCGCCGATTGCCGCTGGAGGACGCGGGCGGCGGGTCGGACGGCGCGGTGCTGACGCTAGCGGCTTCGCACGGGCTCAGCGCCTATGACGCCGCCTATCTTGCGCTGGCAATCGAAACCGAGTTGCCGCTGGCCACCCTCGATCGCAAGCTCGCACTTGCCGCGCGCCGCCAGGGAGTCCGAATTCTCGGGCCGCTCGCGAATGGAAACTGACCTCTTCGCTCGACCACCTGCCTATGTTGTTCGACGTGCCGAAGCCTTCGCGGCTCTCGATTCCGTGCTGCCCTTGGACCGCCGCGATTTTCTGGCCGAACTTTGACCGACAACGACCTGGCAACCTGCGCCATCTGGCCAGGAAGGCATTTTGTGCCCAGAGGGCGCTTGACCGCCGGTCGGCCCGAAACACGGTTAGGATCCTATTTGCGGAAAGAAACGGGCACAAGCGGCCTTGGCAGTTCGACAACCCGCCGATATGCGGGACAAGGGTGGCTGCAATGCTGGGGCCCAAAATGCTCCTGGCATGCCGCCCAGGTCGCCGGAGGACCGATAGCATTGACGCAGAAGGGGATCACTCTGAAAGAGGTGGCCGCCGCGGCAAACGTATCGCGGGCGACGGCTGCGCGGGCGCTCAACAGTTATGGTTACGTCGGCGACGAGACCGCGCTTCGCGCGGTCGAGGCAGCCGACAGGTTGGGCTATCGGGCCAAACGCGTCGCGCAGGCGCTGCGCAGCGGGCAATTGCCTCTCGTCGGCTTAACTGCCCCATATCGGCGAAAGACTTTGGGAAGAGTGAACGCCGCCGGTGTCTACGACTGCGACAGCTTGTCGATGCTAGGTCGCGTTGGCAAAAAATTTGCGACCAGGATCCGGCAAGGTATGGACGATATATTACGCGACCCTAATTAAACACTATGAGCCGTTTGCTGCTTAGCTTCGTCTCGTTGTTGTTTTCCACCACGCTTCTTTATGCGCAAGAGTGGCAGCCCTTCGGCGTCAAGCAGTTTGGCTTTGTATTCGATGTGCCCCCTGGCTTTGTTCTGACTCAGCGTTCCGATCAGGGGGCAGCTTTTCAGGGCAAAAACGGGGCCTTTCTTGCTGTTTGGGGCGCAAGGCTCGGAAAGGCCAGTTTCCGCGCCGAGATAGAGCATCGAATCGTCGAGGACGAAAAGGCGGGCTGGAAAGTGACCTATCGGCGCGTTAAGCCGACTTGGGCCAGTTATTCCGGCCTCAGGGACGGGCAAATCCGCTATGTACGCATCATTGCGATCTGCAATGACCGTGCGGCGCTCTTTACAATGAACTACAGCAGATCCGAAAAAATCCCGTACGATCCCGTCGTGCTGCGAATGGTGCGATCCCTAAGGGCGGAAGGCTGCTAAAGCCAGATCACGCTGTAGAAATATGGCATCTGCAGGGTGAAAGCGAGAGTGGGCCCCGAACCCGATCAACTGGCTCTCGCCCTGGAAGGCCTCGACGGCGATATTGCCCGCGGCGGGAGAGGCGAGCCAGCGTCGAGAGGTCGCCGTCCGAGCGACCGTCCGATCGTAAGACGCTGCCCGATCATCTTCCGCGCGAGAATGTTTTGCTCGACATCGGCGCACGGTCTGCACATGCTGGGGCGGCGCACCAGGGGTGAGAGCGTCAGCAACACGCTCGACTGGGTTCCGGCGCAGCTTTGCGTGGTCCGCATCACGCGACCCAAATGCGCGTGCCGTATCCGCTCACGGTCGAACCTATTCTGGATTCGACAACAAAAGTCAAATAGCGCATAATTTCGCCTAGAGTTGAGGAATTCATTCATGCGTGTGGGTGAATTTTCGTGCGAGTTGTCCGCAGTGCTTTTCTCGGGCTGCACGCCCGACTACTTGAATCACTACGATACGGTGACGCTCGCGGCGGCGATGCGTACCACCCCAATATGCTTTTACAGACCGTTGACCCGTTCAATCCGAACAGCAACAATATATCGAAGGCGGCGGCGCGCGCCGCTGCGATCGTCAATCAATTTTGTAGGCGTTTTCGGTCGCCCCGACGCAGCCATCGCGGCGCGGCGGCGGTGATTTGGACTCGGAGGCGGCAAGGGAAACAATCCGGTCGTGGCCGGTCTGGTAAATGTCACTGGCAGTGATTCCAACAGGCCCGACCGCGATCACGATGGCGTTGGGTGCGAGTGAAACGGTCTTGGACAGGTCTCGGTACGACAATCGCTCCGATCAATGGCGCCGGCGCACTGGAGCAAAGCTCCGGCGTGCCCGCCAACTGGCGGGCGTTCCGAAGCGGCTCGTCTTAGTGACGGTAGCCGCCCTGGCCGCCTTGATCACGCAGTTCGTCCTCCAGCACAGCGATCGCCTCCCCGAGACCAACCTCTCCAACTCGATCGGACCTACGACGGCCCCGATCGCCGGGGTAGCTTCGGTCATCGACGGCGACACGATCGAGATCCATGGCCACCTTATCCGATTTAATGGCATAGACGCGCCCGAGAGCCAGCAATATTGCCATGACGCCAAAGGCTTCGAATATGCATGCGGCCGTCGCTCCGCTGAAGCGCTGGACGGCTTCCTCTCGTCGTCAAAGCCGGTCCAATGCACGTTTGTGAGTTGGGATCGCTTTGGCCGTTATGTTGGCAGCTGTGCGCGTGCTGACGGCTCTGACGTTGCCGGTTGGCAGGTCGAGAACGGCCAGGCGCTTGACTGGCCTCGCTACAGCCACGGTGCCTATGCAGGACTGCAGGCGAATGCCCAAGCGGCGAAGCTCGGCCTGTGGGCCGGAACATTTCAGAAGCCGTGGGATTGGCGAGCACAGCATACAGCCACAGAACAGCAAACCAGCGCGCCCGTTTTCGCGCTTGGCAATTCCGGCTGCAACATCAAAGGCAATATCTCAGCGGACGGCGAGCGCATCTATCATCTGCCTGGGCAGAAGTTTTACACCGTAACCAAGATTTCCAAAGCGAGGGGCGAGAAGTGGTTTTGCTCCGAAGCCGAAGCTCGTGCCGCCGGATGGCGAAGATCAAAGCGATAACGAAAGCTTGGCGGATGAGTTTTCTCCCCGTTTCGTTGATCGCAATCCTATTTCGGCGCGACCGCCAACAATGACTGGCCATCTTGCTCGCAGCTCGCACCCATGACTATCGAGAAACGCCTCCTTGAACAGGTCAAGGATAAAACTCTGTGCGCAAAGCATCGGGATGGCGGAAACGTCTACGTCGCAGACTTGTTTTGTGCTGGGCGCTGCCAAGCGCGTTCCCAGCACTTGCGACCGGATTCAGGCGTTGAAGGCAGAACCAGAGAAGACACCGGAGCAAAAATTATCCAAACGGGGTCTGCGGGGTTGGGCGCCGCCTGAAGGACGTCGGCCAGCCATCAGGTATTTCGACGCGTCACGCTCATTCCATGTTGATTTGGCGATAAAGCATGGTCGAAACCGCGGCGGATGATGACTGGGGATACCGGAGCACGTCGGCAGCAAACGTTTCGGGCCAACGCCAGCTCTCTGCGGCCCCCTTTGTGCCTCGCCGCCGCGGCGTCATTGCCAGGCAGCCGGAGGGCAACGCCCCGCTCAGCGGCCCGCGTCCGATCCCGCGGCTGATCTCGCAACGCCGTCGGCCTTTCCGGGCACATAGCTAGGAATCTTGACTACAATGATGGAGAGAATGCCGATGATTGTGCCGGCGATCACATCTATCAAATGATGACCGCCTTCCGGCAGCGTGGCCACAATCATGGCGGCATTCACCAGGGCCAACACGACAAAAAGTGGCCGGATGGTCCGCGCGGCATAGACCACTGCCAATCCAAGTGCCGTGTGGAACGACGGGAACGTGACGAGCCCTGTGCCTTTAGTCATAATTAGATCAAACGGCTCGCCTGATCGCAGCGCCATAAGCACATTATGGTGCCACATTCCGGCATCAGTGGTGAAGTTCGAAAATAGCCCGGGCGCCGGCTTGAAATAGGCATAAGCGCCTTCTGCTGGCGCCAAAGCCATTAATGCGCCCGTGAAGACCGAGGCAACTGCTAGAAGAGCGACAAACTCCAGTGCTCGTTCTCGTTGGTTTCTCACCGCGTGGACTAACAAAACGAGCGGCATTTGAAACGCCAGCGCGTGATAAGCAAAAACCAGGACGGATGCTGTAGTCGGGTGGTTGGTCGTGGCAAGGAACCACTGCCAGTCGAAACCGAGGCCGGAATCGATAGAAGCTAGAACCGGGTCCGCCAGCGGCCTTGAGGTGGCCGACGCCAGATACATGAAGACAGTGGTTGAAATGGCGAGCGGAATGAATGCTGCTGCGGAAACGACTACGATTCTCAAGCAGCCACAAAGATATTTGATTACGCTGGCGATTGGGCTTGTGTCAGATCTCAATCTATGGAGCGCAATTGCGGATGCCATCCAAGATGCGCTGAGTACAAGGGCCACCTTGCTTAGGTCAATCCAGTTGCTCGGTGAAAAATCGACTGTAGAAAATGGCAACCAAAAAATGTCAATCAGCCCGAAAAGAGCTGTGACCAAGGCAATAATTACTAAGTGAGTTCGAGTTACAACACCCAGGTCAGCGAATGAAGCATTCCTAAGGGCGCCGTGCAAGATCACCAGGCACGCCCTTACATCCGTAGACTGCCGATGAGCGTGGGGCACAGTCACTGCCACCAACACAATGAGGATAAAGATGGAATGAGCATTGGCGTGGTCTGCCCATAGGCTTTGTATTCGGGGAACGCTGCTCGCAAGACCCTCTCCTCGTTCACTAGCCGCCGATATTGGAAAGCGAGAGCAATGGCGCAGATTGCGACGGTCGCCCATGTCGCATTGCCGAGAAGAATGCCGAGCAGGACGATCGCTTCGCAGACGTAGAGCGGGTGGCGCACGATCTGGTAAGGGCCTGCCGTGACGAGCCGTCTGGCCTGCGCAGTGATGCTGAAGGATCTGCCGAGCCACCACAGGCACAAGATGCAAAGAGCGAAACCAACTATGGTGGTCAGGTCCGCAACAAACTCGATCTGCGGAGCTGCCTGGATGCGAGGGACCGCGATCAAAGTTGCAGTGGCAAAGCATCCGATGAGCGCAGAGATGCGAGGTTCAATTCCGTGCGCTGTTCCCAAGGGCGGAAGACGCGCCACTGTCATCACAATGACGAGCAGGAGAAAGCCGAGAGCGGCGACATCTGCGGTGAGATCGATAATCCACGCAACTGTCCATTCTGCGCGGGCAAGAGCTACCAAAAATGTTGCGGCTTTCAAAGTCGCACAGACCGTGAAGTAAAGCGTCATCGCTGCACGCCCGATGAAATCACGTATCTCTGGTGGAGGGAGCTTCATTGATTCTGGCCTTCGGGATCACTGGATAGACGAGTTGCTCGACGTAAGTTGATGGAATCGGATCATCGACGCCATAGCGCTCCGGGACAGCGTTACCGGGCAGGTACATCGTTCCGAGGAGCGCATCGATCAATGAAAGTTGACCCGCGAAGTTCTTGTCGTATGCGGCGCGCTCGTGAGCGTGATGCCAATGATGGAACTGGGGTGACGCGATCAACCACCGAAGCGGGCCGATGTTCAGCCTGACGTTGGCGTGTAGCAAAAGTCCGTGGACGTGAAAAATTATTGCAAACAGGGCGATCGCCGAGTTGCTGAAACCCAGTAGATATACAGGCACGAGTGACGCGCTCTTTGTCAGAGCCTGATCAACAGGGTGAACCCTGTGCGCTGCCAACCAGTCCAGTTCTTCAATGCTGTGATGAATCGAATGGAAGCGCCACAAAAAGGGAACGGCGTGAAAGGTGCGGTGGGCCAGGTAAAAGCCCATGTCCGCAATGACAATGATCTCCGACACCTGGAGCCAAACAGGCTGCGACGATACTGCGCTGCCGACATAGGCCGGCACCAGCCGCCCCACCGTACTCGTTGCTAGCGTGATAGCCGCGATCAGGCCAAGGCTTATCGGGATCCCATTAAACAGCGCATAGATGAGATCGTTGAAGAAGGCTTTCCTGAATATCTTTTGATGGGGGCGCAGAGCGAACAGGTATTCGATCGGAACGAAGATCAGAACCGCAATCAAGAGCGCTTTGATATTCAGAATGTCCATACGGCGTCCCGCCGGCAAGACGTAATCCAAGCACTTCGCCAATTTGAGCGCAAGCTAATGGTTTTTCACAGCTTGATTGAAAGTTAGTTTGCGCGCCAAACATGTCAGACTGAGAGCCCGCCTAGAACCGTGCGTTGCCATAAATCTGAAGCCCTAGCGTGCAGATAGCAGCGATCGAGATCGGCACGCCGAAGGGGACGATGCCATTGCGACCCAGATGCTGAACGTAGAGGCGGAAGGCGCCTTCGGGCAGCATGAAGGGGTTCTTCACGACTAACGCAGTCGCAAGCGCGAAGACCAGCAACAGCACGGAAAGCACCAGGAGCCCGCTGCCGCCGATCAGAAACGAAACCACCGCCATCAGCTTGACATCGCCGGCGCCCACCTTGCGCATGGCCCAGAATGGGAAAAGCGCAACGAACAGCAGAAGTGCGGCAAGCGCGCTCAGGCCCATGTCCCACCACGACCCGGTCAGGATCGACATAAACTGCAGCGAACCCAGCCCAAGACACAAAAGCAGCAGCACGTCGCGGTTAGATATTTTTTGGGTCGTGAAGTCGAGCCATGCAATCCTTGCCAGCAAAGAAACCGCTAGCCCCTTCATCAGCAGCGCTCCGGCAAGCAACATGCTAGCGCCTTACCGTTCGAGATTCTTCACGCTGGACGACAGGAGCCGCAAATTGTTGGCGACGGTCGGATCGTTGGGAGCCAGTTCGTATGCTTTAAGGAAATTGCTGCGCGCGTCCTGCAGCTTGCCGCGCAGCAGATAGGAATAGCCGACATTGTTGTAATATTCGGGCGTAGGCCCAATCAGTCGGAAGGCCTGGCCATAAGCCCTGTCGGCGAGATCGAAGCGGTGGATGCGGTCGCTGCAGGCGGCCAGGCCCAGCCATGCGACACCATCGTTGGGGGCAAGTTGCGTCGCCTTGTAGAACAGGGCGCCGGCATTGCCATAATTTTCCGAGCGGAACTGGTTCTTGGCTTCGGCAACGGCCTGGTCGGAGGCATAATATTCGACGTCGCTGACCGTCTTCAGTCCGTCGAAGGCATCGCCGAAGGCAGTAAGCTCCACTTTCGCCGGCTCATTAGTGCGGACAACTCCCGTTGGGTCCGTCGCATTCGACTGACAACCGGAAAGCACGACAACCAGCAAACTGGCAGCGGCAACGAGCCACATTGGCCTTGTCATTTTATCCCCCAGGGATCTTTCCGATCCCGCCCCCAGACCAAAGCACATCCCTGTCTAGAAGAAAATGCCCTTCATTCGAATGATCACCGGAAGCATCACGACCATCATCACAACAGGAAAGATGCATAGCCCCAGCGGTATCATCATCTTGACAGGCAAAGCATTGGCGCGCTCCTCGGCGAAGAGAATTCTTTGTCCCCGCATTTCGTCACTGTAGACGCGCAAGGCATCCGTCAAACTGGTACCGAGCTCTTCGGATTGACGGAACAGCACGGCCAGCGCGCGCGCCTCCTCCAGTCCAACGCGGTCGGATAGTTCGCGCAGGGCCTCGCGCAACGGCTTGCCCGCGCGCAACTGAAGATTCATGATCGCGAGTTGGATGCCGAGCCATCTATGGGTGCCAGCCAGTTCGCTGCCGACACGCTCGACAGCCGCTTCGAGGCTCATGCCGGCATCGGCGCAGGTGATCATCATGTCCATGAAATCCGGAAAGCCGCGACGATAGATCTGCTTTTGTCCCTTTTCGAACCGATCGAGAGCGATGCTCGGAATGACGATGCATCCCAGCCCAAGCAGGGCAGAGCCTGCAAAGGCGACAAGACCGGGAAGTTCGGGTGGCAATATCCGCGACAGGAGCGCGTACGTCGCGGAAAAGCCAAGACAGACCGCGCCAAGGCGCGACAGAGTATAGATCAATGGCGCGCTTGACTGATAGAAGCCGGCGCGAAATAGTTTTGCGTCCAGCGCGCTGGGCTCGTCGCGTTCCTTTTCGATCGATCTGAAGTAGGCGTCGACCGGC
Organism: Mesorhizobium sp. M1328; assembly: GCF_040318075.1. Lineage (NCBI taxonomy): Bacteria > Pseudomonadati > Pseudomonadota > Alphaproteobacteria > Hyphomicrobiales > Phyllobacteriaceae > Mesorhizobium > Mesorhizobium sp. M1328. The sequence continues at coordinate 213,388 of NZ_JAMYLO010000007.1, forward strand.
CGCTGTGCTGAAATCTTGGCCAGTTCTTCCTGGCCCAAAAGCGAGCGGCGGTCGGGAATGCCCTCTGCCATCAGGCTTTGCGCAACCAGTTTCCTCGTCTGCAGCGCCGGCAAGAAGACGAGCGCGCCAACCAGGAAAAGCGCTACGGCCGCCAGGAAGACGGCAATGGACACCAGCAGACTCAGATCCTGGGTCACAACTCTATAGCTCCGCTCCCTCAAAAATCGAAATTGACCATACGGTACATGATGAAGTCGCCGAGCAGCGCCCAGAGCCCGAAAACCAGGAATACAGGCATGATCAAGGGGCTGCCCCACACATCACCGTAGTAGCTGGGGGCCAGGCCCGTGAGGATGGCGAGCATCAAAAGAGGAAACAGGGAAATGATCCACGCGGACATTCGCCCCTCGGCAGAGAGCGCCCTAATCTTCAGCCTAAGTTTGTGCCTTTCACGCAGCACCACTGAGAGATTCGACAGAATTTCGGTAAGGTTGCCGCCGGTCTTGGCCTGAATCGACAGCGACACCGACAGCAAATGCAGACCTTCGAAACCGACGCGCTGCGAGAGTTTTCGCACCGCGTTTTCAAGGCTGAGGCCAAAGGTGATCTCGTCGGAAACAATGCCGAATTCGGTGCCCAGTGGATCAGGCATTTCTCGTGCGACAAGGCTTATAGCCACGGAAGTCGGATGACCGGCACGCAGCGAACGCACGATCATCTCAAGGGCATCCGGCAATTGCTTCGCGAATTTCTGGATTCGCCTGGCGCGCGCGCGACGGAGAACCAGAAACGGCAGGACGAATCCGATGAGCAGAAAGACGATAAACGAAACCACGGCGGAGAAGTGCAGCAGGAACGCAAATACCAGTGCCAGGGCCAGTCCACCGAGAGTAAATGTCGCGACGAACGACAGCGGATTCCCGGTAACGCCAGATTGGGTGTACAGCCTGTTCAGGCCAACAGCATTGAAAAGAAAATCGCCAGAGCTGGTAAGCCCACGTTCTCGCAGCAATCGCTGCAAAGTCTGTTCGGCCGGAGCGTCATCGGCGAGCCGCTTCAGCCGACGGTTGATCGTGCTGACCGTTGAGTGCCGCTTGGAGTAAGTCACATACAGAGCCTCGGCTGCGAGGATGAGCGACGCAGCCGCCAGTACATAGATGAAGTAGAGCAATGTCTGGCCGGTCGGCATTAGAGCGGAACCTGTGGGTTGAACGCGTCCTTGGCGAACTGATGGCCAAGGGTCGCCGCTTCCTGGGCAAAGCGCGGACGAATGCCGGTCGCACGAAATTCCCCAACGATCTGGCCCTCGGCAGTCACATCGCGGCGGACGAAATGGTAAAGCTCCTGAACCTGTACGACATTGCCTTCCATACCGGTGAGTTCTGATATGGAAACAACCCGCCTTCCACCATCGGAAAGCCGTTGCGTCTGCACAATGACGTCGATGGCCGAGGCAATCTGAGCCCGTATTGAATCGTGGCTCATCGGCATGCCAGCCATACCGACCATCTGTTCCAATCGCGATATCGCATCCCGGGGCGTGTTGGCATGAATGGTGGTCATTGAACCTTCATGGCCGGTGTTCATAGCCTGCAGCATGTCGAAGGCTTCCTCGCCGCGCACCTCGCCGACGATGATGCGGTCCGGCCGCATGCGAAGCGCGTTTTTCAGCAATTCGCGCTGGCGAACTTCGCCCTTTCCCTCAACATTGGGCGGACGCGTCTCGAGACGGCCCACATGCGGCTGCTGCAGTTGAAGTTCCGCTGCGTCCTCGATGGTGATCAGGCGCTCCCTGGCTGGGATGTAGCTCGACAGGGCATTGAGCAGGGTCGTCTTGCCGCTGCCTGTGCCGCCCGAAACCAGGATCGACTTGCGGGCCTGCACGGCAATGCGCAACAGGTCGACCATCGGCTGGCGGATCGAATTAAACGCCATCAGGCGTTCGAGCGAATAGGGGTTCTTGGAGAACTTGCGAATCGAGACCAGCGGGCCATCCACCGAGATCGGCCGCACCGCTATGTTGACTCGCGACCCATCTTCCAGCCGCGCATCGACCATTGGCGCCGATTCATCGACGCGCCGGCCGATAGCCGAAACGATCTTGTTGATGACACGTAGCAGATGGGCTTCATCGCGAAAGCGGATCGCCGTCTCCTCTATGACGCCACGCCGCTCTATGAAGACTCGCTTGTGGGTGTTGATCAGAATATCGGAAATCGAATCATCCTTGAGCAACGGCTCGATTGGACCCAGCCCGAGCATCTCGTCAGCGGTGTCGCTGGTCAATTGGTCAAGTTCGCGGGCGTTAAGCGGCACGTTGCGAGCACGAACGAATTCCCGCACGATCGGGCGGATCTCGTTCAGAATTTCCTCCTTGGACGCACTTTCAAGGGCGGTCAGGTTGAAGCGGTCAATCAAGTGGCGGTGGAGTTCGACCTTGAGCGTGAGGAAATCATCCCCCGGCGATCCGAAGTCCGCAGAACGGGAGAGTGCGGGGACTGCCGGCACGATCGGATCGAGCTTCGGCTCGACCCGCGGCTCGCTTGGCCCTTTCGTGAATCGGCCCAGCATTTTGCGCTACCCCCTTGGACACGCGTTGGGGGAACCTAAACGTCAACCCCGCAAGACGGCAGCACCAAGCACTTCCACGAACTCAATGCTCTTGCACAGTTAACACTTAGGTCAAAAAAACGTCTCATCTATTCGAAGGAGGCGTCCTGCCGAAAGTATACAAGGGCCTGCCAAAACATTCCCCTGTGTCTTTTTGGCCACGATGGCCCCTTTCGGGCTCCGGCAAGCCCTTGGATATAATGGCATATGCCTATCCGCTAATATCGCCTCGCTTCTGCCACAGGCGCAGCGAAATTGTGAATGGGTGGTTATGGATAGGCGAAAAGCAGGCAGAATCAACATCTTGCCTATAGACAAAACCTCGAAACGTTATTGCCAGATCAGGCAAGGCACAGGTGTAAAGAAGTTAAAGAACCTTAACTTATTTGACTCTGCTTTTTATCGGCCCCTAGGATTAAGTCGACGGAGGATGCTCAGGTATGCGATTTCATCCTTGGCTCGTCTCGTCAGGGTTTGAACCTCTAAAGGGAGAAATTGGCATGAAAAGGCTCATGACGATGACCCGGCAGTTTCGCGACGACGAACACGGCGCTGCCATGGTCGAATATACCATCCTGCTCGGCATCATCACTGTCGCAGTGATCGCCACCATCATTCTTGTCGGTGGCTGGGTTACCGGCCAGTGGACAACGCTCCAGGCGGCGCTGCCGTGATATCTTGATTGTCATCATCGACGCCAGGAGGTCTCCCGGCGTCGATCCAGGCGGTGGGTGAAGGAGTCTGGCGGGGAAAGAAAGTGCGTGCAAACACTGTCATTATGATCGTTCTCGCCGGCGTATTCGGCGTGCTCGCAGTGGTTCTCGCCAATATCTGGCTGACCAGTCAACGCAGCGCTATGGCGAAGACGGACGTGCCGCGCGACACCATTGTGGTGGCGGCCGTGTCTTTGAAATTCGGCGACACGCTGTCGGCCGACAAGCTGCGTGAAATCACATGGCCGGCCGGCGCGGTTCCGGCCGGTGCTTTCAAGACGACAAAAGATCTACTCGCTGGCGAAGGCACAAAGCAGGCGCTGCAGGCGATCGGCGCCAATGAACCCGTTCTCGCCACCAAGATTACCGGCCCCGGCCAGCGCGCCACTCTTTCGGCGGTGCTCGGCGAAGGCATGAAAGCTGTTTCCATCAGAGTCAACGATGTGCTCGGCGTCGCAGGATTCGTTTTCCCAGGTGATCGGGTCGATGTGCTCCTGACACGCACTGTGCGCAATCCTGGAGGTGCGGACCAGAGTTTCGTCGACGTGCTGTTGCAGAGCATGAAGGTGCTCGCCGTCGACCAGGTCGCCGATGAAAGCACGGACAGCCCGACGGTGGTGAAATCGGTGACCGTCGAGGCTAGCACCAAGGACGCCCAGAAGCTGACGCTGGCCGCCGGCGCAGGCCAGTTGTCGCTGGCGCTTCGCCAGGCAGCAGCCGGCAAGGACGAGATCACCCAACGCATCACGCTTTCCGACCTGACCGGCGAAACGCCGGCCGATGTCGCAGCCAGGCAGGCCGAACTCGCCAGGCAGGCGACGGCCGATGCTGCTGCGGCAGCCGAGCGCAAGCGCGCGGACGACAAGATCAATGGCCTGACGCGGGCCGTCGAACAGGTCGGGAGCCGGCTCGACGACTTGAGCAAAGCAAAGCCTGCTCCGGCCGTGACCTCGGCACCCGAAGCGCAAGAGGTCGTTAAGGAAGTGATCAAATATGTGCAGCCGGAGCCGTCGGCCCGTGCGACTATCGGCGTTTTTCGGGGCGTGAAGCTCGAAACATATGACGTACCGCGACAAAGATAGTTCTGGTATATGGGATAATGAGCGTCCGAAGAGTCGCCAAAAGGGGGAATGCAGATGCGAACGGTCCGGAAAACACTGGCAGCCGCCGCGCTGGCCTGTTCGGTGATATTACTGCCGATCGGCCTTGAGGCTGCGGCAGCCGATCGCCGCATAGACGTGTCGAACCCAAAGGTCCATCGTATCTTCCTGCCCATGTCGCAATCAGTGACGATCGAGGTGAACGCCACTCTTGGCGATATCGTCGTCGCCGACGAGAAGATCGCAGATGCCCAGCCGATGACAGACAAGACGCTCTACGTCATTGCCAAGGGCGCCGGTACCACCACCGTCAATCTCTTTTCCGAAGACAAGCGCTCGCTTGGCGTAATCCAGATCGAGGTGGGCGTCGACGTCAATGATATGGCGCAGGCAATTCGGCAGGTAGCGCCCAGATCGCGGATCGATATCGGTTCGGTCAATGGCAAGGTCCGGCTTGGCGGGCATGTGAAGGACGGCGCCACGCTGGCGTCGATCCTGGAAGTGGCCCAGCAATACGGTCCCGACGCGATTATCAATGCCGTTACCGTTGATGACAGCCAGCAAGTTAATCTGGAAGTGCGCGTGCTTGAGGCCAAGCGCAATGCCGGTCGCGACCTTGGTGTGTCGATCCGGAGCACGAACAACAGCGGAACGACCCGAACTGGAACAGGCATTGCCGCCGTCGATGAAGATAACGTGGTGCTCGGACCGGGCGGTCTGCTCACTGGCCTGCTGTCGAACACCAATCCATTCGCCGCGCTGATCACTCGCGTCATCGACAGCAACATCAAGGTCGATCTGATCATCGAGGCGCTTGAGGCAAAGGGTGTCGTGCGCATGTTGGCCGAGCCCAATCTCACCACACTTTCCGGCGAGTCGGCCAGCTTCAACGCCGGCGGCGAAGTACCCATCCGCAGCCTCAACAGCGATGGCCAGATCAACATTGTGTACAAGCAGTTCGGCGTGAATCTGCAGTTCACGCCAATCGTACTCGACGACGACAAGATCCATATCGAGCTAGCGCCGGAGGTAAGCGACCTGAACGGCTTCACGCCGGCCGGCGACCCGATCTTCACCACCCGCAAGCTGGCGACCGTCGTCGAGTTGCGCGACGGTCAGAGTTTCGCCGTCGGCGGGCTCTTGTCCAGCAAGAATACCAAAATCCAGAGGCAGGTACCATGGCTGGGCCAAGTGCCGATTGTCGGCGCGCTGTTCCACAATTCAAGCAATCAGAAGGAAGAGACCGAACTGGTCGTCATCGTCACCCCGCACATCGTTCGCCCGGTGAAACCCGGCGAGCAACTGGCGACCCCATTCGACAAGACACGGCCGGCCAACGACCCCGAATTTTTCGTGCTCGGCCAATTGGAAGTAACCAAGGACATGGTGCGCAAATATGAACTGGGCGAAGGCGTCGTCGGCCCCTATGGCCACATGCTCGACCTGAAATCCAAGGACAAGATGATCTATGTCAAGAAATAGGGTGTTGATCATGCTTTTGTGCGCCAGCGGGCTGACGGGCTGCGCGGACTATCTGAACCGCTACGACACGGTGACATTGGCCGCGGGCGACACCCAGAAATACAATTCGCTTCTGCAAACGGTCGACCCTCTCAATCCGGCATCGAAAAAAACCGCTATTGAGGGCGATGGCGCGCGCGCTGCTGCTCTGGCCCAGAGTTACAGGTTCCCACCGCCACCGCCGCCGCCGCCGGCGATCACGGTCAATGTCGGGACGCCGAAAGACTGAGCGGATTGAACGGAAGGATCGGCGCGTCAGGTAAACGAGGGATCCTGGCGTCAAGGAGCAAAAGAGCAAGGCCATGCTGCGTATTATTCGCGCGTTCTGGCACGATCAGAGGGGAATAGCGCTGATACTGGTCAGCGTCATGCTGCCGGCGATCATCGGATTTTCTCTGCTGGTGATCGACATGAGCCGGGTCAACAATCTGCATAACGATCTGCAGAAGGGGGCTGATGCGTTTGCGCTGGCAGGCGCGGCTGAGCTGGATGGGACGTCGAACTCTATCAGCCGTGCTGACAGGGCGATCGCTACGCTGGTAAGCAATCGATACACCTTCTCGACCGCCGGCCCTCCTCAAACGCTCGCTTCCGCCGGAGTAACACGCCGATATCTTCGCTCGTTGCCGGCCACCGACAATCTCCCCATTGTGCCCGCCAATGTGATCACCGACGAGCTGAATGACGCCAAACTTGCCCGTTTTGTTGAAGTCACTGTAACCCCGGTCGGGTTTGCCGCAATCTTCCCGGCTTCCTTCTTGTCATCCGGCGCCAGCAACAGTTTCAATGTCGGCGCAGTCGCTGTGGCGGGCTTCACCTCCGGCGTCTGCGATTTCACGCCGGTCTTTATGTGCAACCCCTACGAGACGGTGAACGGGACGAATGCAGCGGGCGGATACACACTTGAGCAAGCCATCGCAAATCCGGCTGTCCATCGTCGACTGATCGAACTGAGGAAGGTCGGAAACGGGGCTGCCGCTGGTCCTGGTAACTTCGGCTTCCTCGAACCTCCGGCCGGTGTGGGGAACGGTGCTCAAGCTCTCGCTCAGACGATTGCAACATCAAGGCCGGTTGGTTGCTACAGTTCCGCCAGCGTTAGCACGAAGACTGGCCAAAACGCCGGCCCAGTGCAAGACGCCTTCAATGTTCGTTTCGGCATTGCGGCAAGCGGCAACCATTTCGATAGTCCTGAATACGGTCCAGCCGCGAACGTCCGCAAAGGGGCAATCAAGACCCGAGGAAGCGCAAACCAATGTCCTTCCATGAACCAACTTTCATTCACCGAAGCTGGAACAATGGGCCTTCCACGCGACGCGACCACTCCATACCTCGGCGGCCGGATGGGCGATGGAAATTGGAATTTCTCAGGTTACTGGAGCACCAACTTTGGTTCCGCTGCCTACCCATCTTCATGGAATACGACCAAGCCGACGCGCTATCAGGTCTACCGTTACGAAATATCGGCCGGGTTGGTAGGCACGGCGTCGACCGGTGGAGAGATCGGAACGCCGTCGGCAGTTTGCCAACCCCCTGTCACGACGGTTGACCGTCGGTTGATTTACGGCGCGATCCTGAACTGCAATGCACTTCAAGCTGCCGGTAGCGATCTGTCCGGCCACAGCACGGATCTGCCGGTGGAAGCTTTTGGAAGCTTTTTACTCACTGAACCGGTTGCGTCGCCATCGGAAGACGCATCCGTGATGGTTGAATTGGTTGACGTTACTGGGGGTGGCGGCCAGGGCACGCTAGACAATTTCCTCCGCGACGAAGCTCAGCTTTACCGGTGATGGCGATGATTGGAACGCTATTGCGTCATCTCGATAGATTTCGATGCGACCAGCGCGGTGCAGTGCTCATCGAAATGACGCTGATCACGCCGCTGATGCTGATTTTGGCGGGTGGCGTGTTCGAGTTCGGCAATCTGATTCACGAAAAACTCCTGATGGAAGCCGGGCTTTCAGATGCAAGCCGCTTCGCCGCGCGCTGCAACAGCCAATTGTATACACAAGCGGGGCTTGCGGCGATCAACTGCGCCGACATTGCTGCAAATATCGCTGTGTTCGGCAATGCGGCGGGAACAGGCAGTGCACGCGTCAGCGGCTGGCAGAAATCGAATGTGACGGTGACAATCGCTGCCGCCGGTTCCTGCCATGACGCTGTGGTCGCCGGCGTCGCCCAATATCGATCAACCACCGCGCAGGTCTGTATCGTCACGGCTGCGGGTACCTTGGCTTATAGCGGGGTCGGCATGCTATCGATCATCGGCATCGGCCCGATCACGCTGAACGGCTCTCACGAGGAGCGGCTGATCCGGTTCTGATCATGATCAAGTGTTTTGCGGAATCGGACGACGGCGCGGCGATGGTCGAAATGACCATCGTTTCGACGCTGCTGTTTGCCCTTGTCCTCGGTTTCGTCGATTTCGCTCACGCCTTCTACCAATGGAACGCTGCTACCAAGGCGGTCCAGCTCGGCGCCCGGATGGCCTCGATTTCAGACCCCATTGCGACGGCCCTTGCGACTGCGGCGCCGACGACGACACCGGGTGCGCCAGTCGTTGCCGCGGCATATGGCCCCTTCGTCTGCACATATACTGCTGGCACAGGGGCTTGCACCAACGGGGGCGCATTCAATGCCGCCAACTTCAGCCGTGTCTTCCGCGGGGACACGGCAAACACCAACGATGATGCCTGTCCCCCACTCGCAGCAAATCAGCGGCCCGGGATGTGCCATTTCTTTCCGCGCTTGCGCCGCGACAACGTGGTGGTCACCTACAGCGCGACTGGCTTGAGCTATCAGACCCGGCTGGGCGGACCGGTGCCGACAATCACCGTAAGTCTTCAAAACGTGACCTTTCAGTTCTTCTTTCTGCAAGGGCTGATGGGCTTTGCGAACGTCACCATGCCGTCCATGCTAAGCACGGTTACGGGCGAAGACCTGAAGAGCACATCACCATGAACGCTATCAACACCAAGGTTCTCCCAACCAAACGAAAGCAGGTCGCCCTGTTCTCGTCGGATTCGCAGTTCAAGCATGACGTGGCGACGCGGCTCGATGCGCTGGCGATCTATGACGTCCGGATTTCCGAAACGGATGACTTTCTCAAAGGCCCGACCCCCGACACGCGGCCGGGCATCGTAATCCTCGACCTTGCCAATGGCGATCTGCTTGGCAAGCCCGGCATTGTCGAGGGGCGCGCCCTGTGGGCGGCCGTGCCGCTGATTGCGGTTTCAGACGAGCTGACCTCCGAACAGACGCGCATCCTGGTGCGCATGAACGCCTCGGACTGGCTGCACAAACCACTCGATGCCAAGGAGCTTCTGAATGCGGTCACCTTTCACGACACCGGCAACCAGGGCACCAAGAGCCGCATCATCACCTTCATCAGCGCTAGCGGCGGCGCCGGCGCCACGACGCTCGCTTTGTCGGCCGCGGACTTCCTGGCCTCGAAATCCGCCGAACGTGCAGCTTCGACCTGCCTCGTCGACCTCGACTTCCAAAGCGCCAATTGTGGCGCCTATCTCAACCTCTTCAACCAGTTCGACCTTGCCGGCATCATCGGCCAGCCGGATAGGCTCGATGTCGAACTGATGGACGTTATCAAGCTCTCGCGCCCGTCCGGCCTGACGCTGTACGCCTTCGAAAGGCCGCAACTGCCATTCGAGCCGCAGGGCGCGGATTTCGTGTTCCGGCTGCTGGACCTCGTCGCTTATCGCTTCGATGACATCGTCATCGACCTGCCCAACATCGAAACTCCCTGGCAGAATCCTGTGCTTTCCACGAGCGACGCGATCTTCATCGTGTTCGAGCTCAACGTCGCCTCGCTGCGGCAGGGCAAGCGGCTCTACAAGAAGATCCGCGATTTGCGCGGCAATTCCGTGAACATCACGCTGGTCGCCAACAAGCACAGACGCAAATGGTTCGGCAACCACTTTTCGCGCAGCGAACTCGAAAAGATATTCAAGGCACCGCACATCAAATCGGTTGCCTTGGACAATGCGCTGCTGACCGATGCGCTGAACCGAGCCATCATGCCTTCCGAGGTGGACGGGCGGGCACGCTTCAACAAGGATCTGAAGCGGATGTTCAAAGAGCGGCTCGATGACATTGCCCGGTAAATATCGCTTCGTTCCAACGCTTGCGGGCGCCTGCATCATGGGCCTGGCATTGGGGGCCTCGGCCTGGGACTGCGCCCCTGCCCGCTCCGCGCTATCGGACCAGCCGCCGCTGCCAGCCATGGGCCCCAGCCTGCGCAAGTTCGTTGTTTTCCAAACCGCGGAACAGCCGGGCACGATCATTATCCGCAAGCAGGAGAAGGCGCTCTATCTTGTGACCCGAGAGGGTGAGGCGCTACGCTACCAGATCAGCGTCGGGCGTGACGGATTTGGCTGGACCGGCACCGTTGAAGTGGGGGCGAAAACCGAATGGCCGGAATGGCGCCCACCGAGAGAAATGCGCGCGCGCCAACCGGAGCTGCCGGAGATGGTGCCGGCCGGCCCCTACAATCCGCTCGGCGCACGGGCGCTCTACTTATCCCGAGACGGGCACGACACGCTTTATCGCATACACGGCACCAACGACCCTTCAGGCGTTGGCTTCGACGGCACATCGGGATGCTTTCGTCTTACCAACACCGATGTGATCGATCTTTTCAGGCGCGTCTCGGTCGGTGCAAAGGTGGTGGTCCAATGACGATGATTAGCGACCCGGACATGCCGGCGATCGACGTTGGGCCGGCGACCCAACCTATAGAGCAAGCTGTCGCTGGGAAACCGAGCAATGCCAGGATGATCGGCGTTGTCGCTGCAGGCGCCTTGCTGATCACAGCCGCAAATTTAACAGCCGCGGTCTATCTCTTCCGCGGCATCAACGATCTGCGCTCTGTCGAAGGGAGGCTGGAACAGCTCGGATCGTTCGAGCAACGGATTGCGGCCCGGCTCGACACCGTCAATAACGGCTTTCAAAGCCGGTTCGAAAAACTGGACAATCAACTGCAGGGTAGCTTCAGCCAGATCAACGGCAGCATTGCCCGGATTGAACAGAACTTACCGCTGGTCCACGACGACGTTTCTAGCGTGGCGGAGCCTCTTGTGGAGACGAGCAGCGCCACGGCGGAGCCGCTCAGCGATCTCGATGGTGAAGAAGCGACCGAACGCAGTATCGGCGAAGCACCACGCCCGCCCAAAAGGAGGAGCGCAGCACCGGTGCCTCCTGCCCCAAGCTCCTCCTACCGGCGCATAGAGCAGCCTGACGGCAAGGTGTATTATCGCAAGATCGATTAGAGCGGGATACGGGAGCGTAGGGAATGCTTGCCAGAGAAGATCGTCCGCCGCTTTTGGCGTCGCGCGTGTCGCGACAGACGAATCGACGCTCGAAAGGGAGGCAAGACTTATTCGGTCATCCGGGGCATGATGTGCTCAGTCGACATCGAGACGGGTCGCAATGCGACTCTGAGTTACCTTTTGAAGCCGATCATCAAGGCGTCAGGAGATCATGAGTGAGCGCTATCGCCACCTCTCCCACCAATCGTGATCGGCTGCTTCTAACGATCACGAAAGAGGATTTCGGGCTGGAATTCCGGGTGGTCGCGCGTGGCGGCATACGCCGCGGCATCCGTCTGGAAAAGGCTTTCTGGATATCTCTGAAGCAGATGGCTGAAAGTAGGAAATGCACTATCGGCATGCTGATCGAGGAGATCGCCGAAAGTGCGACCAACACTGGTAACCTGACATCGGCGATACGGGTGGCTTGCATGAACGGGCTCGCCGATGAAAACATTGTCCTGCGGAAGCTTACATCGATCAGGACGATCAATGCCATATTGCTTGCCTGCCCCTCGCCCGCTTTTGCCTTGGCGTCATCGAAGAAGATCCTGACGTTCAATGCTTCGTTCCAGCAATTGGTCAAGCGTCAGTTGCCGATCGGAGCAAACAATGATGCACGACTAAATCTCAAGCTGGCGCTGGATCTTAATGTCGCCGACATCTTTGCCCAACTCGACGCCGGCGAAATACCGATCGCCAGCGGCTTTGTAATCGGGGCCGGCGAACGTCGGTATCGAGGTCAATTGAATATAGTACGGGCGCCCGTACCCGAACCGGAGTTGCTGATGGCGTTCGTCAACGGTTAGAGCTGCGGCCTCAGGGGAGCGAGGCTCAATCCGGGCTGAAGATGCTTCGTGTCATTTCGGGCCAATAGGAACTGTCTGCGCGCCTTCGCTTGGACCCGACCGCTATGGCCAGCTCGACGGCCCACGCCGCAGGAGCCGATTCTACCATCGCCAATCAACCGAATTCATTACAATGAAGGGCGACAACCTCGAAGAGAGAGGGCATGACGACGTACTGACGCCAGAGAAGGCTTGGCGAGCGGAAAAGCGGAATTGGATCCGAAGCGGGCTGATCGCCGCGCGAATCCGCGGGGAAAGCTGCGTCCAAGAAGAAATTTCGCAGGATCGAACACATGTGTTGGCTGGAAAATAAAAAGCTTATCCGCTCCGCGAAGCTCATTGCCGAGGCTGAGCATGCCGAACGTACCGAAAAGACAGCAAGACTGAGATCGCTTCGGATGGCAGCTCAAAGCGACCTGAAGGTTCCGTTCGTTGAGGAACTCGATTGCTCTTTACTTGTCGCCGCACTGACTAGAGGCGAATTATCGGCTGAACCTTCCGACGGCCTGAATGATCGCATTGGCAGGGGCCGAGCAAGGACAGCGGGCAAAAACCAGTATTCCTCCGCGCTCGCCAATTCGAATTAGCGAGTGTTCCCTCGTCCGATGATTCAGAAGGCGATCTTGACACCCGGCTTGCCGCAGACAGTGGAACTGTCTTGAGACCACTTGCCGCGAATTTCACTGCTGAGCGTGGTCGATTGAGCGTTGAACCCAGACGACATTGCGACATTGCGACGAGAAGTCTGCGTCTTCAAACTCACTCTCTCTGCCCTCAACGCTTGCCGTGTTGGAATAGCCTAAGCGCTCCTGGATATCCGCTCGCGCATACGGGCTGATCATCATACCGTCGCCGAACAGAAAATCGGCGCAAACTCCAGGTTCGAACTTGACTGCGCCAAACGACAAACGGCTCTTTCGATACGAGACCTGAGCCCGTCAACAGCGCAGCCTTGGCAAGTTATTGGCTACCCTGCAGACGGGCCATTGGGTCCCATTTCCATCATCGATGCCGCAGCTTTGATGTTCGCTGCACCTTGGGTTCGCACGCCTACAAGTTCGGTCTCCATGCTGTTCTCCATTGGCCGCCAGTCTCTGGAGGATTAGCTGTCGTGGCCTACTTCATAGTCGCTGCCGATAATTAGTCTAGAAGCTGTGTGGCAAGGTACTTGCGTTCGTGGGATCGAGTGTCATCATCCCTCATGACCAAGGATGAAGCGGAACAGGCCGTTCGCTATTTCTGTACGAAATGGGCTGAGGAGCGCGGACTTCCTCATGCGCCTGAGAATCCAAATTTTTCCGACTTCTTTTCCTGGCTTGAGCAGAAGTCTCCTGGCCACCTGAAATTCCGGAGTAGCACTCCAGTGCGCGATGACGTGGAGCGATGGTTTGTCGATGAATTCAAGCAGGGCTGGCGCTATTAATTTTAGCGGTCTTCCTTACGGTGACCTGCCACTGAATTTTCATCCGGCTGCAGTTAGAGCCTCGGCGGGTTTTACGCCGTATGGCGCGGGTTGAGCAACGGGTGATCGGCGGAGCTGGTCGG
>NZ_JAMYLO010000008.1:0-219041 GCF_040318075.1 Mesorhizobium sp. M1328
GGGTCATCCGATGCTGGCCTCCACTCCAGCCAGCATCTTGAATCACAAAACAGATAAATCTGGAATCCCCTTTGATTCCGTCAAAGGGGGAACCGCTCTAGCTGTGAAAGCAGTTTGTGGATCAGCAAACGAGCCATCCATCCAGCCGACGGCTTGTCGCGGCTGCACGTAGCACTCGCGCGAAGGCCCGCTTCGACCCTGGATGGATGGACTGCTGGATTTAGGCGGCATAAGGCACCGTCGTCCAGGTCAAATCCTGAGCCTGGCGCAACGGTTTCGCCGGTCAGGCCGCCTGCAGGATCTGGATTCCGTGGCGTCCGGTAAGCTCGATCACGCGGTTAATCATGTCAGCGGTCGGCGGGCCGGAGGGCGCGTCCTTGGATGCAGCCTCTTCGAAGAATGCGATCATCTCGTCGTCGACGATCGCCATGAATATAACCGGCACGGGACCAGCATTGCGATAGCCATGGGGCGCGTTGCCCGGAATGGTGACGACATCACCGGGTTCCACCTCATATTCTTGCGCGACACCATCGATCACCGTCCACATCGTGAGAGTGCCCTCGAGAATGCGGAAAATTTCCGCGGAAGGATGCGTGTGGGGCGGCGTGCCGCTTCCAGGAGGTACCGTGACGTCGATCACGTTGAGTGCCGTCCCAGCGAGCTTTGCCCGGACAGCGACCTGATCGCCCATCACCCAGAAGCCTTGAACCGAATCGGCCGGATGGACCGTCGCTTTGGTCTTATGCCAAGTCACTTGCTTTTTCCCTTTCGAACAGCGCCCTGCTGCGATTTTGCCGCATTGAGCAAGGCGCGAATTGCCCAGGCGGCTGCCTCTCCGGCCTCACGGCCGGTAAGACCCCAGTAGTCTTTCATCGTCTGCCAGGCAGTGGCGCTGAACAGGAGCTGGATCACGGCCTCAAGCTGGCGCGCCGCCTTCGGGTCCATTCCGTTTGCGACTTGCGAAAGGCTGCTCCGAAAGGCACGTTGCCGCTCACCATTGGCTTGCAGGCGCATCTCGCGCCCGGTAGCGCTCGCATGCGAGGCCCTGACTACGCCTTCGATTGCGTCCAACGAAGCGAAAAGGTCGGGAGGAAGATCGATCAGATCCTGCTCCCGCTCAGGCCAGAACCGCACTCCCAGCGAGGCATTGGTGCTGGCCCAAAAGGCTTCCAGAAGCGCTTCCTTCGTCGGGAAGTGGCGGAAGATCGTCCTTCGGTTCACGCCCGAAACCTCGGCAACCTCATCGAAGCCAAGGAGGCTGTATGGATTTTGCTCCAGGATCGTTCGAATGGACGCGAGGATGCGCTCGCGCGTCGCCTGCGCCTGCTCTGCCCGCAGCGGGCTCTCGTATTTCTGAGTCATCATTTGTGAATTCATGTCACTGCTAGTGACACAAAGCTTCCCAGTCGTCAATGGACATTGCGAAGGCTACGCACCAGTCCGTTTCCCGCTGCGAGAAGCCAGCTGACGCTCAGCGAGGCGAGCGGGAAGGCTTGCGTGGCCAGGCTGGCTGAGGCCGGAAGAGCGCCAATGTCATGCAGGATCGACAATCCAGAAATTCCTCTTGTTAGATTGTCGACAATCTGCTTGTGTCGCTTTTGGTCTCCTGGAGCAGCCGGATGGCAAAGCTGGATTTCAATCCGATCGCCGATACGACACGCAGGGCAGAGATCGTCGCGCTGCTCCGGCGGGCGATCCTGACCGGCCAGCTGGAGCCGGGGCAGAAGCTCAACGAACTCAGGATTTCCGAGCAGATGCGGGTGAGCCGCGCGCCGCTGCGCGAGGCGATGCGCGAACTGGTGCAGGAAGGCATCCTGACCAGCATCCCCTACGCCGGAACCTTCGTCATCGACGTTACCGCCAAGGATATCGACGATGCCTATTCGCTCAACAAGGTGCTGGACGAATTCGCCATCGCGCGGACCTGGTCGCTTCGCGACCAGCGCTTCTTCGACGAACTCGACCGGCGCCATGCGGCGGTGAAGCAGGCGACGCGCGAACTGGACACGACGCGGCAGATCGAAACGGCGCTGCAACTGCATGGCCTGATCCACGAATGGGCCGACAATTCGGTGCTGCTTGAAACGTGGCAACGGCTGACCAGCCGGCTGCAGATGTACTTCGCGTTGCACCAGCGGGCGCGCAACGAGCCGGTGCCTGCCGAAGATGCTCACGAGACCTATGTGCGGCTGCTCAAGGGCACCGACATGCGCGCCGCCCAGCGCCATGCCAAGGAGCACATCGATTTCGATTTCGAGGCATTGCTCGCCTATGCGCGCGGGCTGGAGCAACGCGGCTCAAATGACGCTAGTCGTGCAAGTCTGACCCGCGGCCGGCCCGAAACCGCCTGATGAGCCCGATAAGTTTGGTGGGCCACCCTTAATATCGCAGATAACGGACAGAAAACGTGCAGATCAAAACCATTGAAGCCTACCATGTCGTCCAGCCCTTCGTTGACGGGCCTTATCGTATGTCCAAGGGGCGCGTCGCCGATGCGTTCGACGCGGTGATCGTCGCCGTCACCGCCGATAGCGGGCTCACCGGCTGGGGCGAGATGGCGCCGCTCGGCAATTTCTATTCGCCGGCCTTCGCCGCCGGTACGCGCGCCGGTGTCGTCGAGATCGCGCCGTATCTCATCGGCCATGATCCACGCGGGCTTGCCAGTATCAACAGGCTGATGGATACCGTGTTCAAGGGCCATCCCTACATCAAGTCGGCGCTCGACATGGCGTGCTCGGATCTTGCGGCGCGCGCCGCCGACGTGCCGCTGGTGACACTGCTTGGCGGACGCGAAAGCGAGACTGCCGAACTCTACAAGGTCGTCACCCACGGCACGGTCGACGCGATGGCAGCACTCGCCAAGCACATCGTCGACCAAGGATTTCACCGGCTGCAGGTCAAGGTCGGCGGCAACGTCCATGACGACATCGAACGCGTCACAGCCGTTGCCGCCGCGGTGCCGAAAGGCACCGTCATCTTCTGCGACGCCAATGCCGGCTGGACCCCTTACCAGGCGCGCCAGTTCGTGGATGCGACGCGCACCATCGACTATACGTTCGAGCAGCCCTGCACGACGATCGACGAATGTCTGTCGGTGCGCCGCTCGCTCGACAAGCCGATGGTGCTCGACGAATCCGTCGCCTCGCTGGATGATATGCTCGACATCCATCGCAAGGGCGCCGCCGACGGGCTGACGCTGAAGATCTCGCGGCTCGGAGGAGTAACCAAAACGCGCCAGATCCGCGACCTTGCCGTCGACCTGGGCTTCATGATCACGGTCGAGGACACTGGCGGCGCCGAGATCGACACATCGGCCATGGCGCATCTGTCGCTGTCGACGCCGGAGGAGCGCCGGCTGCACGCCATCGCCTTTCACGAATGGGTGACGGTGCGCACCGCATCCAACATGCCGCCAGTTTCGGGAAGCCGCATGGGCATTCCGGACGGGCCGGGACTTGGCATCGATGTCGTTCCCGACCTGCTCGGCGCGCCCTTCTTCGAGATCGGCAGCTGAGCGCAATAAGGCTGCACCCAATCGACCTGAATATGCCGCGTCCTTCTGACTGCAGAGGCACGGCCGTGTGGATTGACCGCTCATCCAATCGTCTTCGGCCGATTGCAGAGCGACAATGCCCAATTGCCGGTTGAAATATTTTTCATTTGGAAATAGAAATGTTCAAAACTGATTTGGACGCTGCGGCGCGTCAGGAACTGGAGGAAGCGACATGTCCCATCCGCAATTTGCAGCGGAACTTCTGCAGCGCGCTGAACAGCAGGGACCGATCACCATCGGGCTTGCCGGCGCCGGGCAGATGGGCACCGACATCGTCGTCCAGGTCGCGCTGATGCCGGGCATGCGGATCGGCGCCATCTCCGAAGTCAGGCCGCAGGCAGCGATCGACGCGGCGCTGCTCGCTGGCCACGACCGTTCCGACATCGTCCAGGCCGGCAATGCGGCGGCGATCGACCGCGCCATCGAGGCCGGCAAGATCGCGGTGACCGAAGATTTGCATGCGCTGGCGGCGGCCGGCCGTATCGACGTCATCATCGACGCGACGGGCAATCCCAATATCGGCACGCTGTTCGCGCTCGAAGTGATGAAGAATGGCAAGCACATCGTCATGCTCAATGTCGAGGCCGACATCACCATCGGCCGCTTCCTCAAGGAGGAGGCACGCAAGGCTGGCGTCGTCTATACCGGTGCGGCCGGCGACGAGCCCGCCTGCACGCTGGAGATCATCGGCTTTGCCAAAAGCCTCGGCTTCAACATCATCGCCGCCGGCAAGGGCAAGAACAATCCGCTGAAGATCGACGCCATGCCGGCCGACTACGAGAAGGAGGCGGCCGAGCGCAACATGAATGCGCGCATGCTGGTCGAATTCGTCGACGGCTCGAAGACGGCGATCGAAATGGTGGCGATCGCCAATGCGACCGGGCTGGTGCCCGACGTGCCGGGCATGCACGGCCCAACCGCGACGCTGGAGGAACTGGCCAGCGTGCTCTGCCCGCGCGAGAATGGCGGCGTGCTGCATCGCAAGGGCGTGGTCGACTATTCCATCGGCAAAGGCGTCGCGCCCGGCGTGTTCTGCATCATCGAGACCCGGCATCCGCGCGTGCTGGAGCGCATGATCGACCTCAAGGTCGGCAAAGGCCCCTATTTCACGATCTTCCGGCCCTATCATCTGACCAGCCTGGAAGTGCCGCTGTCGGCGGCGCGCGCGGTGGTCTACAAGCGCGCCGACATGGAGCCGCTCGACCGTCCGGTCGCCGAGGCGGTGGCGGTTGCCAAGAGCGATCTTGGTGTTGGCCAGTCGCTCGGCATGATCGGCGAGAACGACTATCGCGGCTTCGCCATGACGTGGGACGATGCTCGCGCCCGCGGCGCCCTGCCGCTCGGCCTTGCCGAACGCGCCAAGGTGGTCAAGCCGCTCAAGACCGGCGACTTCCTGACCTATGAAAATTGTGTACCCGACGATTCGATGGTGATAACCCAGATCCGCCGCCGTCTCGACCAATCGGACGGACGGTTCGCTACCAACGCAGCCTGACCCCGCCGGATCTCCGCCTGATGGACGATGTCGTAATCGGGATCGATGCCTCGACCACGGCCGTGAAGGCAATTGCCTTCACGCGCGACGGCGAAGAGCTGTTCCAGGCGCGCGAAGCCTATCCGCTTTCAAATCCGAAGCCTGGCCATTTCGAGCAGGACGCCGAACATTGGTGGACCGCGCTGCTTGGCGCATTGAAGCAGGTCACCGAGGCGGTCGGCGCTGCGCGGGTGGCGGCGATCTGCATTGCCCACCAGCGCGAGACCTTCACGCTGGTGGACAGCGCCGGCAACCCACTTATCCCTGCGATCCTGTGGCTCGACGAACGCGCCCGGCCTCACGTTATCAGGCTTTCGGCCGAACTCGGCCGCGAGGCGATCCGCGACTGGAGCGGCAAGCCGCCGGACCCGACGCCGGCGCTCTACGCCATTGCCTGGCTTGCCGAACACCAGCCCCAGGTGCTTCACCAGGCAGCGGCGGCGGTCGACGTGCACGGCTTCTTCGTTCAGCGGCTGACCGGGCGATTGGTCACCAGCACCGCAAGTGCGGATCCGCTCGGGTTGCTCGACGTCGAGAAAGGTACCTGGCATCCCCGTCTCGTTGCGGCCGCCGGACTGCAGATGGAGCAATTGCCCGAGCTGGTCGCGCCGGGCGCAATTTGCGGCGGGCTTTCCACAACCGCGGCGCAGCTGACCGGCCTGGAGGCTGGCACGCCGGTTGTGGCAGGAGCGGGTGACGGGCAAGCTATGGGCCTCGGCATGGGTGTCTATGGCGAGGGCAAGAGCTATCTCTCGCTCGGCTCCGGCGTGGTCAGCGGCTGCTATTCCGGCAAGGTGAAAACCTCGGACGCCTTTCGAACGCTGGTCTCGCCGACCGGGTCCGGTTTCATGCTGGAGACCGTGCTGCGCTCGGGCATGCAGCTGGTCGACTGGATCGTTCGCACGACCGGTTCGCCGTCGGCGGCAGCGCTGGAGAAAGCTGCGCTGGATGTTGCCGCGGGCAGCGAGGGCCTGCTCATCATGCCCTATTGGGCCGGCGTCATGAGCCCGTATTGGGACGGTGCGGCACGCGGCGCCATTGTCGGCCTGTCGCTGGACCACCGGCCGGAGCATCTCTTCCGCGCTGTCCTGGAAGGCATCGCCTTCGAGCAGGCCGTTGCCACCGAGGCCATGGAAGCCCGGGCCGGCGGCAGACCGGCAGCGATAATTGCCGCGGGCGGCGGCACCAATTGCGCGCTGCTCATGCAGATCATGGCAAGCGTGCTCGAGCGGCCGCTCTCGGTTTCGCCGGTCAACGAGGCCGCCGCACTCGGCGCTGCCATGCTGGCGGCTGCCGCCGTCGGCTGGTTTGCCTCGCCGGAAGCCGCCGCGAAGGCAATGGCCGCCACTCCCACCAGGCATGTCGATCCGGTCGACGGACTTGTCGCCGGCTATCGCGACCGCAAGGCAATCTACCGCGATCTTTATCAGGCGACGCGCGACATCCACACCCGCCTCGGCGCTCTCAGCCGGATCTAAAGCGCGTCGCGTTCGACCGGCCTCATGCGATGCGCTTTAGATTCTTGTTTTGATGCATGTCGTTACCGCAAAACCGCTGCACACTTTTGCGCGACATGCATTAGCGGTTGAGCAGGCCCTTGGCCGCGTCTTCGTCGGTGATCAGAACCGATACCTTGGTGTTGGCGAGTGCAGCCCGCATCACCGCAACCTTCTCGCTGCCTCCCGACACCAGGATGATGCTCGGGATATCCGATAGATCCTGCAGCGGATAGGCACAGACGCGGCGGTTGACCTCGTGGTCGACCGGGCGGCCCTCGGCGTCGATGAAATGACACAGAATATCGCCGACGGCGCCGGCCGCCTGCAGTTCCTCGAGTTCGCTGGGCTTGATGAAGCCGTAATTGGCGATCGGGCTGTCGTTGGAAAACGAGCCGACGCTGAGCACGGCGATGTTTGCCCGGCGTGCTCGGAAGACGACGTCCTGAACGCTGCGCTGGCTCATGAAAGCGTCGCGCTGCTCCGGCCTGTCGGCATAGACCGGCACCGGCAGCAGGAAGCACTCCGCACCGATCTTTTCGGCGAAATCCCAGGCGCTTTCTGTCGGGTTGAGCGGCTGGGCATGGGTCAGGCCGCCAAGCATCGAAACTACCGTCGTCCTGGCGATGGGCCGCCGCGGCAATTCATTGATGGCGAATTTCAGTGTCCGCCCCCAGCCCAGTGCGATAACATCGCCGGCATTCACGTGGTCGGCCAGGTAGGCGGCGGCGGCGTGGCCGATCATCAGCGGCGCGTTGCTTCGGTCGGCCGCCGACGGTACCACAACAGCTTGGCTGAGGCCGAACCGCTGCTTCAGGCTTTCCTCCAAAATCACACATTCGACGACGCTGTCGCGGATGCGGAACTGGACGACACCCTCTTCGCGGGCGGCGGAGAGAATGCGATGCACCTTGATGCGGCCGACGCCGAGAATTTCGGAAATCCGCTCCTGTGTAAGGCCCTCGACATAATAGTGCCAGGCGGCGCGGGCCTTGAGTTCGGCGTCGGGGAAGCGCGAGGCTCTTTCGTTCTCTACGATCGTCATCTGTTTGCCTTGCCGCAGCCGCCGGCTCTGCTCACGATATTCCAATCCGGCGACTTCGAAATGCCCAAGATTTCGGAGACCTTGCGTAAGGCAAACCGGCGGACAGCGCAAACCCGTCGTCGAATGAAGCGGCAGGCCTTGACAATTTTCCGACGAACAGTTTAGCTGAACAAAATTGCATACTAAAGATAAATTGTTCACAGGGAGGGGCCTGGTGAACAAAGTGGCCCGGTGATGCAGCGCCGGATTGCTGTGGAGGAGACAAAGTGGCTGTGAGCAACGACGCAAGCGAGTTGAAGGCAGGCTCTGGCGCGCAGGCTACGGCGGGCACAAGGTTTTCGGCTGTCTTTGCCGGAACCATGGGCCCGCTGATCGGGCTGGTTCTGCTGTGCCTGGCGCTCTCGCTGACTACCGACACCTTCCTGACTGTCCGCAACATCCTCAACGTGCTCGACCAGGTCACCGTGCTCGGCATCATGGCGATCGGCATGACGCTGGTCATCCTGATCGGCGGCATCGACCTGTCCGTCGGCTCGGTGCTGGCGCTGGCTTCCATGGTGATGGGCTTCGTCGCCCATCCGGACTATCTCAATCTCGGCCTGCCGGTCGGCATCGCCGCAGCCCTCGTCGTCGCTGGTCTTTGCGGGCTGGTTTCGGGCCTGCTGGTGACGGTCACCAAGCTGCCGCCCTTCATCGCCACGTTGGCGATGATGTCGGTGGCGCGCGGTCTCGCCAACATGATCACCGACGGCTCGCAGATCGTCGGCTTTCCCGACTGGTTCACCAGCCTGTCGATCATCCGCCATTTCGGCTTCCTGTCGGTCACCGTCGGGCTGATGATCGTGCTTGCCGTCATTTTCGCGATCTTCCTGAATTATCGCGCCACCGGACGCAGCCTCTACGCAATCGGCGGCAGCGCCGAAGTCGCCCGGCTTTCCGGCATACCGGTCAAGTCGCTGACCAACTGGGTCTATGCGATCTGCGCCGTGCTCGCCGGTCTCGCCGGCATCGTGCTTGCCGCCCGGCTCGATTCCGTCCAGCCAAGCTCCGGCCTCGGCTACGAACTCGACACGATCGCGGCAGTGGTGATCGGCGGCGCCAGCCTGTCGGGCGGCGTCGGTTCGATCGGCGGCACCGCCATCGGCGTCCTCATTATCGGCGTGCTGCGCAACGGGCTGAACCTGCTCGGCGTGTCGCCCTTCATCCAGCAAGTGGTTATCGGCGTGGTGATCGCGCTGGCGGTGGCCACCGACACCTGGCGCCGCCGAGCACAATGAAGAATGGGGCACAATGAAGAATTGGGCTCAATGAGATTCACCCGGATATTCGGGCGAAAACGGATCGGTGATCCGAAACTGGGAGTTGTTCGGCCAAGGGGCGCCGCGATGCGCGGGCAGGACAGATTGAACATCAACGGAGGAATAAACATGCTGACCAAACGTTCATTGCTGCTTGCCGCCGCGGCCGTCATCCCGCTGCTTGGTCTGTCCGACATGGCCTCGGCCAAAGAGGCCAAGAAGCTCGGCCTCGCCGTCGCCAATCTGCAGGCCGACTTCTTCAACCAGATCAAGCAGTCCGTCGAAGCCTACGGCAAGGAAAAGGGCATCGAGGTCGTCACCGTCGACGCCAAGGGCGATTCGGCGACCCAGGTCAGCCAGGTGCAGGACCTGATCACGCAGAACATCGATGCGCTGATCTACATTCCGGCCGGCGCCACAGCCGCCACCGTGCCGACCAAGACCGCCAAGGCTGCCAGCATCCCGGTCATCAATGTCGACCGCAACGCCGACGGCGCACCCGGCGACACCTTCATCGCCACCAACAGCGTGGCATCGGCCAAGGCGGTTTGCGACTACATCGCCAAGCAGGCCGGCGGCAAGGGCGAGTTGATCATCATCCACGGCCAGAAGGGTACGACGCCCGAGGTCGACCGCTCGAAAGGCTGCGGCGAAGCGTTGAAGGGCTGTCCCGACATCAAGGTGGTCGGCGAATTGTGGAGCGAAGGCTGGCACCAGGACGAAGGCTTCAAGCTGACGCAGGATTTGTTGCAGTCGCATCCCGATGTGTCGATCGTCATCGGCCAGGCCGATGCGCTGGCGCTCGGTGCGGCGCAGGCCGTCAAGGTCGCCAATCCCGGCCACAAGGTCTGGGTTGCCGGCTTCGACGGTGACGTGGCGGCGCTCAAGGCACTGAAGGACGGCGTCTTCGACGTGACCGCGACGCAGCAGACCCAAGGCATGGGCCGGCTTGCCGTCGATGCAGCAATCAAGCTGGTGGCCGGCGAGACCATTCCCGCCGAACAGCTGCAGGATGCGACGCTGACCACCAAGGACAATGTCGAGCAGTTCATCGCCAAGCATCCCTGATTGAGACCAGTCCGGCAGTCGACGAGCGCAACGATGTCCACCGATCCTCGCCACACGCACAGCCTCCATAGCGGGCTCGTCGTCAGCGGCCTCTGCAAGAGCTACGGGCCGGTACAGGTCCTGGCCGATGCGAGCTTCGAGGTGCGGCCGGGCGAGGTCGTGGCGCTACTTGGCGAAAACGGCGCCGGCAAATCGACTGTCTCAAACATCATCGCCGGGTCGACCAAGCCCGATGCCGGCACCATCACCTGGCGGGGGAACCCTTATTCCCCCGCCAATCCTGCAGCGGCGATCGACGCCGGCATCGGCATGATCCATCAGGAGCTGAAGCTCTTGCCCGATCTGTCGGTCGCCGAAAACGTCTATGTCGGGCGCCTGCCGATGCGTGGCGGCCGCATCGACCGCGCGGCAATGAATGCACGGGCATCGGCCCAGTTGAAGCGTCTCGGCCTCGATGTCTCGCCCGAGCGCAAGGTGCGCACGCTGCGTATCGCCGCCCAGCAGCAGGTCGAGATCGCCAAGGCGCTGACGCTCAATGCCGAGCTGCTGATCTTCGACGAACCAACGGCAGCCCTCGGCGGCGAGGAGACGGAACTTCTGTTCCAGCAGATCCGCAAGCTCAAGGCGGAAGGCATGTCCTTCATCTATATCAGCCACCGGCTGGACGAGATCGCCCAAATCGCCGACCGCGTGGTGGTGATGCGCGACGGGCGCATCGTCGCCCGGCACGAGCGCGCCGACATTCCGGTGCGCACTGTCGTCGAGCAGATGGTCGGCCGCAGTGTCGAGCGGATGTTCCCTACGGTATCGGCGCCGGGCAACGACACGCTGCTCGAGGTCGAGAACCTGTCCTCGCCGGAACGCAGCTTCCAAAATGTCAGCTTTTCGGTGCGGGCCGGCGAAATCCTCGGCATTGCCGGGCTGATCGGCGCCGGACGCACGGAGCTGGTGCGGGCGATCGCCGGTGCCGATCCGATCTCATCGGGATCGGTGCGCGTCGCCGGCAAGCCGGTGCATCTCAATGGCCCGGCGGCGGCGATCAAGGCCGGCGTCGTTCTGGTACCGGAAGACCGCAAGGCGCAAGGCGTGGTGCTCGACCAGACGATCGGCGAGAACCTGGCGATCGGCAATTTCGACCATGTCGCGCCGAATGGCTGGGTGTTCCCGAAGGCGGTGCAGAAATTCGCCGAGGCTGGTATTCGCCGGCTCGGCGTCAAGGGACGGCCGAACCAGGCGGTCAGCAAGCTCTCCGGCGGCAACCAGCAGAAAGTGATCATTGCCAAATGGGTGTCGCGCCCGCCCAAGGTTTTCATTCTGGACGAGCCGACGCGCGGCATCGACGTCGGTGCACGCGCCGCGATCTATGATGTCATCGCCGACCTTGCCCGTTCCGGCATGGCGGTGGTGGTCGTGAGCTCCGACCTCGAGGAAGTGCTCGGCCTGTCGCATCGTGTGCTGGTGCTGAGCCGCGGCCGGCAACGCGGCATTCTTGACCGCAGCGAAGCAAGCAATGTCGCTGTGATGGAACTCGCCACGAGCTAGGACAGCCCATCGAAACAAAGCGCAGCAGGTGGTATCCTCCCAGGCACCAGACCGCGCGGGGCGCCAGCAACAGAGTTGGCGCCCCTTTATTTCCGGAGGACGGCGGTTGGAGCAAAGGGACCGACGATGAAACTATTCGAACTTCATGGTGACGTGGCACTTGTGACAGGCGCCGGCAGCGGCATCGGGCAAGCAATCGCCATTGGGCTGGCCGAGGCCGGCGCCGACATCGCTTGCTTCGGCCACGCCTCCAAAGGCGGGCTGGAGGAGACCGCACACCAGATCACCGCATTGGGCCGCAAAGCACTGGTGCTGACCGGCACGGTGACTGCAGAGGCCGATCTCGCGGCCGCGATCGAGCGTACGGAGGCGGAACTCGGCGCGCTGACGGTCGCCGTCAACAATGCCGGAATCGCCGGAGCTGAGCCGGCAGAGACGCTGTCGCTGGAAAAATGGCAGAAGCTCTATGACGTCAATGTCAGCGGCGTGTTCCTGTCCTGCCAGGCCGAGGCCCGCGCCATGCTGACGCGGCGCAAGGGCTCGATCATCAACATCGCCTCGATGTCGGGCTCGATCGTCAATCGCGGCCTGACCCAGGCGCATTACAATTCGTCGAAGGCCGCGGTCATCCACATGTCGAGGAGCCTCGCCATGGAATGGGCCGATCGCGGCCTGCGCGTCAACGTCGTCAGCCCCGGCTACACGCTGACGCCGATGAACAAGCGGCCGGAGGTCGCCGACCAGGTCAGGATCTTCGAGCGCGATACGCCGATGGGCCGCATGGCGGCGCCGGAAGAGATGGTCGGCCCGACCGTGTTCCTGGCCAGCCGCGCCGCGAGTTTCGTCACCGGCATCGACCTGATCGTCGATGGCGGCTTCGTCTGCTGGTAGGAGAAAAGATGCAGAAGCGATTCCAGGGAAAAACGGCGGTCATCACCGGCGCCAGCGGCGGCATCGGCGCGGCAATGGCCAGGCGCTTCGCGGCGGAAGGTGCCGCGGTCGTCGTCAGCGCCATCGACGCGCGCGTCGACGAGGTTGCCGCCGATCTGAAGGCTGCGGGCGCCAGGGTCGCATCGCTGCGCATGGACGTGACCAGGAAGGACGAGGTCGTTGCCCTCTACGACCTGGCCGAGCAACAGTTCGGACGCGTCGACATCTCCGTACAGAATGCCGGTGTCATCACCATCGCCAGGATCGAGGCGATGACCGAGGCCGAATGGGACAAGGTGATGGCGGTCAACACCAAGGGCGTGTTCCTGTGCTGCCAGGAGGCGATCGCGCGCATCCGCAAGCATGGCGATGGCGGCCGGCTGATCAACACCGCATCCGGCCAGGCGCGGCAGGGTTTTATCTACACGCCGCATTATGCGGCCTCGAAATTCGGCGTCGTTGGCATCACCCAGAGCCTCGCCAAGGAAGTGGCCAAGGAGAAGATCACCGTCAACGCGATCTGCCCCGGCATCATCGACACCGACATGTGGGCCTATAACGATGCCGCATGGGGCAAGTTGATGGGCGACTACAAGCCCGGCGAGCTGATGGCCGAATGGGTGAAGAACATCCCGATGGGCCGCGCCGGCAGCGGCGAGGATGTCTCCGGCCTGGTCAGTTTTCTGGCCAGTGACGATGCAGCCTACATCACCGGCCAGACCATCAATGTTGATGGCGGCCTGATCATGTCGTGAGCGGCGGCGCGGGCCAACGTACCATCGACCGGGATATGAAAGCCGCTTCGCTGCGTTCAGGCTGCTCGGCCCGCCCGTGCCAATCCATGTTCCACGAGCCGGTCGATGATTTCGGAATAGCTGACGCCGCTTGCCGCCATTGCCTTGGAATACATGCTGATATCGGTGAAGCCGGGGATGGTGTTGATTTCATTGACCAAGAACTGCATGTCCGGTGTCAGGAAGAAGTCGATGCGCGCCATCCCGTCACAGCCGACGGCTCTGAAAGCCCTTGCGGCTACATCCCGCATGCTTGCCTCGACCTCCGGCGGCAGTTCGGCCGGCACTTTCAGCACCGCGCCGTTCTCGTCGATGTATTTGGCATCGTAGCTGTAGAAACCGTGGCTTTCCGCCGGCACGATCTCGCCTGGCCGCGAGACGAACAGGTCGCCTGCCGGGTCCTCCAGCACGCTATATTCGACCTCGCGCCCACGAATGAATTCCTCGGCCAACAGCTTGCAATCGTGCCGGAAGGCTTCAGCAAGCGCTCCATCGAATTCCTGGCTGGCATTGATCTTTCTGACGCCGACAGACGATCCCTGACGCGCCGGTTTGATGAAGAACGGCAGGCCGAGTTCGCTTTCCAGTGTAGCGAGGGCGGGTGCCGCACCTTCATGGATCGTCACTGAGCGCGCGATTGGCAGCCCCGCCGCTTTCAGGAGCCGCTTGGCGATATCCTTGTCCAGCGCGGTTGCTGAACCCAGGATGCCGCAGCCGGCGAGCGGCACCAGAGCCACCCCGGCCACCCCCTGTACCGAGCCGTCTTCGCCATGAGGGCCGTGCAGGACGGGAAACAGGATGTCGATCTTTGGCAGATCATAGGGCGTGCCGTCGGCCGGGATCGCCATCATCCGTCCGCGCCCACCCGGAACGAGGCAAACTTGCGTGCCGCCCGCAGGTTTTGCGAGCGTACCATCCTGGAAGCTGCTCAGCAGCCACTGTCCTTCGCGCGTGACGAAGATTGGGACGGCATCGTATTTGGCGGGCAGCAGAGCCCGCATGACATTGGTTGCTGAAAGCACCGAAACGTCATGCTCGGCGGAACGTCCACCAAAGAGCACGGCGATGCGCAGTCTGTTCAGGGTCATGAAAGCCTCGGATATGATCTGGTGTTGAAAAGGTCAGAAGCCGGTGGCGATACCGCGGTTCGCAAAGAAGTAAGGCGCTTTGGTCTGCTGCATTGTATCGGTACCCTGGCCTCGCGGCTCGCATAAGGGATGACTGGCAACCTTGGCTTTTTTCAAACCCATCTACGGGTCCATGCAAAAAGACGGGCCGTGAAATTGGCACCGGCGTTAATCGTTGCGCGACATGAACGTTGGTATATATAATTTCATCTCATGAAAGTGGCTCTGGGCGAGTTGCCGAGCCAACAGCCGAGATCATGGGACTTTGATGGTTTTTACCTCAAGACCGGCGATCGATCCGCGGATGACTGCTTCGGCAGCAATCCTTCAGCAGTCATGACGCGGCCGGTCCCGCGCCACATCTTCACCAATTTGGGCACCACCCCGTTTTGCGCCGGCATCCGCTTCGGCAGCATTGTGGCGCCTACGGCCTTGCGCAACGACCAGCTTTTCCAACACAATCAAAAAAAGACGCAAGAAGGGAACTAACGATAATTTCCACCAGAGCTTGACAGGAGAACAAGCATGTCACTTCGGAGCATGATTTCGAATTTCTCAATGGGAGCCTTAACACTTGTCGCCGCAAGTGCACTGACACCTTCGGCCTATGCGGCGGCGCCGGAATCCAACGACCCGATCAAGATCGCGCTGTTCGACTGGACCAGCGTCAATCTGAACGCCAAGATCCTCGGCGGCATCCTCGAAAAGCTCGGCTACACCGTCGAGTATCCGACCGCCGACTATCTCTCCAGCCTGACCACCGGCCTGACCAATGGCGACATCGATGTCGGCCTGGAATTCTGGGACACGACGGCCGGCGAGGCGATGAAGGCCTCGGACGCGACGGGCCAGACCGAACGCCTCGGCAAGCTCGGACCCAAGGCCAAGGAAGAATGGTGGTTTCCCGAATATATGAAAGAGAAATGCCCCGGCCTGCCGAACTGGGAGGCGCTGAAGGACCCGAAATGCGCCGAGGCCTTTTCGACGGCCGAAACCACACCGAAGGGGCGCTATCTCGGCGGCCCGGTGACATGGGAAGGTTTTGACGACGAACGCGTCGAGGCGCTGAAACTGCCCTTCACCGTCATCCATGCCGGCACCGATGCGGCGATGTTCGCCGAACTGGACTCGGCCTATCAGCGCAAGGCGCCGATCATGCTGTGGATCTATTCGCCGCATTGGGCGCCGGCCAAATACAAGGGCGAATGGGTCGAATTCCCTGACTATACGACAGAGTGCTACACCGACCCGAAATGGGGTGTGAACCCCGACGCGAAATATGACTGCGGTAAGCCGCATGGCGAGATCTGGAAATATTCCTGGGCCGGGATGAAGGACAAATGGCCGGTCGCCTACAAGGTCGCGAAAAACTATACGGTCGATACCGACGAGCTCAACAAGATGAGCGGCCAGATCGATCTCGAAGGCAAGACGCCGGAAGACGTCGCCGCCGCCTGGATCGCCGCCCACGAAGCCGACTGGAAAGCCTGGGCCGAGTGACCGTCTGACTGGAAATCCGACGACCCGGCCATTCGTGGCCGGGTCTCGATCCCGTGTTCCAGAAGGACGATCGCATGACCGATACGATTGAACAGGCGGCGAAAGCGGGCAACGATGCCCGCCCGATAAAGCTTGCCTGTCGCAATGTCTGGAAGCTGTTCGGGGCGGACGCGGCCAATTTCATCCGCCGGCGCGACGGCAAGGCCAGCACGGCGGACATCGCCGCGGCCGGACTGGTTGGCGCGGTGCGCGCGGTCGATCTCGAAATCCGCCAGGGCGAGATCTTCATCATCATGGGACTTTCCGGGTCCGGCAAATCGACGCTGGTGCGCTGCATGTCACGGCTGATCGAGCCGACCCACGGCAAGGTCGAGTTTGAAGGCAAGGACCTGCTCAAGATTTCCGATGCCGCGCTGATCGAGCTGCGACGCCATCGCATGGGCATGGTGTTCCAGAATTTTGCCTTGCTGCCACATCTCGACGTACTGGAGAACATCGCCTTTCCCTTGGGCATCCAGGGGCAGGACCGACCGACGCGCGAAAAGCGGGCTCGCGAGGTCATCGAGCTGGTCGGCTTGCGCGGCCGCGAGCATTTCTATCCGCGCGAGCTTTCCGGCGGACAGCAGCAGCGTGTCGGCATCGCCCGCAGCCTCGCCACGAAGCCGGAAATCTGGTTCCTCGACGAGCCGTTCTCGGCCCTCGATCCGCTGATCCGCCGCGAGATGCAGGACGAGCTGATGCGGCTGCAGACCATGCTGCACAAGACCATCGTCTTCATCACCCATGATTTCGACGAGGCCATCCGGCTGGCCGACCGGATCGCCATCATGAAGGACGGCGAGGTCATCCAGATCGGCACGCCGGAAGAGCTGGTGGTCAACCCGGCGACCGACTATGTCGCCGAATTCACCCGCGACGTCGATCGCGCCAAGGTGATATCGGCGCGCAGCCTGATGCGCGCCTGCGACGGCGCCGAACATGGCGGTGTGGTCGCGCC
The DNA here is from genome assembly GCF_040318075.1 of Mesorhizobium sp. M1328. Taxonomy (NCBI): domain Bacteria; kingdom Pseudomonadati; phylum Pseudomonadota; class Alphaproteobacteria; order Hyphomicrobiales; family Phyllobacteriaceae; genus Mesorhizobium; species Mesorhizobium sp. M1328. Next base: position 16,888 of record NZ_JAMYLO010000008.1, read on the forward strand.
GGATGCCAAGGTATCAAGTTTTTCGGCTGATATCGTCTCCGCCGGCAAACCGTTCGCGGTGGTCAACGGCACCGGCAAGCCGATCGGCGAAGTCACGCCTCAAGCGGTGATCGATCTTCTGGCAGGCATCGAGCGTCGTGGGTCCGGCGCATGACGGTCACGGCAAGCGCCAGCGCAGCGAGGCCCCGGCCGGTTCAAACCTGGCTGGCGATCTGGGCCTGCGCGCTCGCCGCCGTGCTTATTGTCTTCCTGCTGCAGGAAAGCCTGCCCTGGGCGGTCAATTACCCGGCCGACTCGACCGTTCCTGTCGCCGACTGGGTCAGTGCGCTCATGAACTGGGTGAAGTCGAACTTCTCCTGGCTGACCCGCTCGATCACCGCGGTGCTCGGCGTGCCGCTCGATTTCGCGCTCAGTCTTCTGGCCAAGAATTTCAAGATCGGCCATGGCGGGAATATGATCGTCTTGCCGCGGCTGTCCTGGGTCGGCGTCTGCGCTGCCGCCTACCTTGCGGGGCGCGCCGCCGGCGGCTGGAAGCTGGGTGCGCTGGTCGGCGGCTGTTTTCTCTACACCGCGCTGTTCGGGCAGTGGACCAGCGCCATGCTGACGCTGGGCTTGATCTCGATCGCCGTACCGTTTTGCATTGTCACCGGGCTGTTCGCCGGCATCTGGGCATGGCGCAAGCCTTGGGTGGAGAGGCTGTTGATCTCCCCTGCCCTCGATCTGATGCAGACGATCCCGACCTTCGCCTATCTCATCCCGATGCTGCTTCTGTTCGGCAACAGCCCGGTTTCGGCAATGATCGCGACGGCAATTTTCGCGACACCGCCAATGGTGCGGGCGACGATGCTGGGCCTGTCGCGGGTGCCGTCGGAGATCGACGATTTCAGCGAGATGGCCGGCTGCACGGCACGGCAGAAACTGTGGCGGGTGCTGTTGCCGTCGGCGCGGCCGACATTGATGGTCGGCGTCAACCAGGTCATCATGCTGGCGCTCAATATGGTGATCATCGCCTCGATGATCGGCGCCGGTGGGCTCGGCTATGATGTGCTTTTGGCGTTGCGCGCGCTCAAGGTCGGCGAGGCGATGGAAGCTGGCCTCGCGATCGTCGCACTGGCAATTGCACTCGACCGGCTGAGCCAGGCGATCGCCCACAATCACGCCAAGGGCAATGTCCGCCATCAGCCCGGCACCAGCTTCTGGCGGCGCTATCCCAACCTGACGCTGGCCGTCGCCATCCTCGCCGTCACCACGCTGCTCGGCCTGTTCGTGCCGGCCTTCGCCGCGGTGCCGAAGGCGATCACCTTCACCACCGCGCCTTTGTGGAAGGCGGCGGTGAACTGGATCACCATCAACTTCTTCGACACGATCGAAGCGTTCCGCGTGGCGCTTATCCTCAACGTGCTGAACCCGGTGCGCGCCTTCTGCGAGGGCTTTCCGTGGCTGGGCGCGGTGTGTCTCCTCGGCCTTGCCGGCTACCAGCTCGGCGGCTTGCGCCTCGCCGCCCTGGTCGCGGCATTGACAGCGTTCTGCGCCGTCACTGGCCTTTGGGAAAAGACCATGGCGACGGTCTATCTGTGCGGCATCTCGGCCTTTATCGCCTGCCTGATCGGCATCCCGATCGGGCTGATGGCATCGCGCAGCGACCGCTTCGAAAAGATCGTCACGCCGGTCAGCGACACGCTGCAGGTGCTGCCGTCGTTCTGCTTCATCATTCCGGTGGTCATGCTATTTAGAGTCGGCGACGTCACCGCGATGATCGCCACCGTCGCCTTCGCCGTGGTGCCGGCCATCCGCTACACCAATCACGGCATCCGGCAGGTGCCGCCGGCGCTGATCGAGGCGGCGAAGGTTTCCGGCTGTACCAGGCGCCAGACCTTCTTTCGCGTGCAGCTGCCGCTGGCGTTGCCCGAGATAATGCTCGGCGTCAACCAGACCATCCTGATGGCACTGGCGATGATCATCATCTGCGCCATGGTCGGCACGCGCGATCTCGGCCAGGAGGTGTTCATCGCCCTGTCCAAGGCCGATTCCGGTCGCGGCATCGTCGCCGGCCTGGCCATCGCCTTCATCGGCATCGTCGCCGACCGGCTGTTCAACGCCTGGACGGCGAAGGCTCGGGCAAGGCTGGGATAGTCCGGGACGTCGCTAATGGCGCGCCGGTGATGAGTTACCGATCCCTATGCCTAAAGACATAGCCCTTCGGGATTATTGCTCGCTCTAGCCTCACATCGTACGGCTGTCATGGGACGGGCAGGCTCAACAGGAGAGCGAACAATGTCTAAACGCGTTCCCTTTACTCCCGGTGATCTAACGGATCGTCAATGGGGCACTGATGACACCCTCGCAGGCGATCTAAATACAAATATCTTGATCGGCGATGCTGGCGGCAGCCTGCTAGATTTCTCGAGGGGCGGCAACGACACCTTCACGGGGCCGCCATCCTCCACCACCACTGCTTACGGCGATGCCGGCGAGGATAGCTCGGACCACAGCAAGGGCGGCAATGACACTTTCACAGGCGCCTCGCTAGGCACCTACATCTTCTTCGGTGACGTCGGCGGCAACATGTTCGTCCATGCTCAGGGCGGCGACGACAGTTTTAGGGCCGAGGGCGACTCCTTCAACACTTTTTACGGCGATGCCGGCGGCGACATGTCGGACCACAGCAAGGGCGGCAACGATACCTTGAGCAGTGAAGTGGGTAGACGGGTAGACAACACGTTCTACGGTGACGCCGGCGGCAACATGTTCGGCTTTGCTCAAGGCGGCGACGACATTTTCGTGACCAGCACTCGACAAGGAGCCGACCACACCTTTTACGGTGACGCGGGCGGCGAGATGTCCGATCATAGCAAGGGCGGCAACGACACCTTCCAGGGCTCGATAGAAGCCAATAACATTTTCTACGGTGACGCGGGCAGCAACATGTCCGGCAATGCGCAGGGCGGCGACGACAGTTTCACGAGCCGGACCGACTCCTTCAACACTTTCTACGGCGATGCCGGCGGCGATATGTCGGCCTACAGCAAGGGTGGCAACGATACCTTCACGGGTAGCTTCTTTTCCACCAACACCTTCTTCGGTGACGCCGGCGGCAACATGTCTGACCATGCTCAGGGCGGCGACGACCACTATACGGACCTGGGTGGGGAGATTGGGAGCAAAACTCTTTATGGCGATGCGGGTGGCGATCTTTCCGGTTTTGCCGCGGGCGGCAACGACAGCTTCACGAGCGCGGGTGGCTCGGAGATAACTTTCTACGGCGACGCGGGCGGCAGTATGTTCGACCATGCGCTTGGGGGCGACGACGTGGCCGTGCTGCAAGGCACTCATAATTTGGGGTACGGCGATGCGGTCACGATGCTCGGCAGCGCTGTGGGCGGCAATGATTCCCTGACTGGCGGCGACAGGAGCTCCGGTCCGGATGTTCTAAGCGAGTTGTACGGCGACGCCCTCGCTATGTCCGGTTCCGCCCAGGGCGGCAACGACATTCTTACCGGGGGCGACAACAACGAAAGCGGCCAGGTCCATAACTTCCTGTGCGGCGACGCTCTACAAATGTCCGGTTCGGCCAAAGGTGGAGATGATACCCTGTACGCCGGGAGCGCGGCACCTGGCTGCACGGTCATCAATGACATGTGGGGTGACGGACAACTGAGCGAGTTGGCTCAGGGCGGCGCAGACCAATTCATATTCAAGGACGATGGTTCAATGACGGTCGGAACCCAAAACACCATTTACGACTTCAGCCAGACCCAAGGCGACACTATCGTGTTTAGTGGCGTGGAGGGCGTCCAATCGTTCGATGATCTCACTATTTCGCAAAATGGAACCAGCACCATCATTACCGCGGGAGTCGATCAAGTTACTCTCGCAAACTTTACAAGCCCGCTGACGACGAGTGACTTTTTGTTCGTCTGAAAGCGAAGCTCTTATCGCATTCGAAGAGGGGGAATGGGTGAGAATTCGTTGAGCATCGTCGCGCGGCCGGTCGCCCCAATTCTGCTCGACCGGCCGATCGACAATCCAAGCCGCAGGTATGGCTCAAGCGGCCAGAAATCTCTCGGTCAATCGAGCCCAGAGCGCTGCGCCGACGGTCAAATTGCCGTCGTTGAAATCATATTTCGAGCTGTGCAGGATGGCTGAATCCTCGCCGTTGCCGAGGCGGAGGAAGCAACCAGGTTTGTGCTCAAGGAAATAGGAAAAGTCTTCGCTGCCGGGGATCAGCGGGCAGACGGACACCTTGTCCTGACCGACGAGTTCGACAGCGACGTCTGTCGCGAAGGACGTCTCGCCCTCGGAATTGATCAACACCGGGTAGCCGCGCTCGTAGTCGATCTCGACCGTTGCGCCATGTGCCTGCGCCACAAGTGCTGCGATACTGCGAATGCGCTTCTCAAGCGTGTCGCGAATCTCGGCCGAGAAGGAGCGGACGCTCAGCGTGATCTCGGCGTGTTCCGGGATGACGTTGGAGGCCGTGCCGCCATGAATGGTGCCGACGGTAACGACAGCCGTCTCGATCGGGTTGACGTTGCGCGACACCACCGTCTGCAGGGTCATCACGATGTTGGCGGCAGCGACGATCGGGTCAACCGTCAGGTGCGGACGCGAGGCGTGGCCGCCACGCCCGGTGATCTTGATCGTGACGGTATCGCTCGCCGCCATCAGCGGCCCGGCGCGCATCAGGAACGAACCCGTCGGCGCGCCCGGATGGTTGTGCAGCCCGAATATCGCATCGCAGGGAAAGCGCTCGAACAGGCCGTCGGCGATCATCGCCTGCGCCCCGCTTCCCTTGCCGGCTTCCTCGGCCGGCTGGAAGATAAGGTTCACCGTGCCGTTGAAATGCCGCGTGCGCGCCAGGTATTCGGCCGCGCCGAGCAGCATCGTGGTGTGGCCGTCATGGCCGCAGGCGTGCATCTTGCCGCTGGCTTGGCTGGCATAAGGGAGATTGGTCGCTTCGGTGATCGGCAGGGCGTCCATATCGGCGCGGATGGCGATGCTGCGGCCGCTGCCCTGGCGCAAGCGGCCGACGACCCCGAGCCCGCCGACATTGCGCGTCACCTCATAGCCCCAGCTTTCGAGGCGTTCGGCAACGTATGCAGCGGTTTCGTGCTCCTGGAAGGAAAGCTCGGGATGCGCGTGCAGGTGCTGGCGAGCCGCCGCAAGCTCGGCGGACTTGTCGGCGAAGTCGGAAACATCGGCGAACTGGTTGGAGGTCTTTGGCATCGAAGGTCCTTTGCCGGCCGAGCAGGTAATCGCGCCGGCTTTGCTTTAGATGAAACGGCTCAAGAAAGCCCGCGTACGCGGGTGCCTGGGTTTGGCGAGAACCTCGTCCGGAGGCCCGGCCTCGATCACATTGCCGTCGTCCATGAACACCACCCGATCCGCCGCTTCGCGCGCGAAGCCGATCTCATGCGTGACCACGATCATGGTCAAGCCCTGCCTGGCGAGATCACGCATGGTGGCGAGCACCTCGCCGACCAGCTCCGGATCGAGCGCCGACGTCGGCTCGTCGAAGAGCATCAATTTCGGGCGGATGGCGAGCGCACGGGCGATGGCGACGCGCTGCTGCTGGCCGCCTGAAAGCTGGCGCGGATAGGCGTCGATCTTGTCGGCGAGACCGACACGGGTCAGCAGTTCGCGGGCGTAGCCGATCGCCTCCTTGCGGTTCTCCCGGTGAACGCCGACCGGAGCCTCGATGACGTTCTGCAGGGTCGTCATGTGCGGATAGAGATTGAACTGCTGGAACACCATGCCGATCTTGCGCCGCTGCGCGGCGATCGCCCGGTCGGAAAGCTTGTCGAGGCGGCCGTCGTGCAACCGGTAACCGAGCTGCTCGCCGTCCACCTCGATCGACCCTTGGTCGATCGCCTCGAGATGATTGATGCATCGCAGGAAGGTCGACTTTCCGGAGCCGGACGGTCCGAGAACGACCACCACCTCGCCAGGCGCGACGTCCAGGTCAATGCCTTTCAGCACCTCGAGCGGGCCGAACGCCTTGTGAACGTTGCGCGCCCGGACCAGGGGCGTGTCATGCGCGCTCATTGGCGGCCTCCAGGGTGGCGGTCGCCGTCTTCTCGCGGTCGCCGCGGCTGTAGTGGCGTTCGATCGCGCCCTGCGCGACGTTGAGAATGGAGGTGATCAGCAGGTACCAAAGCACCGCAACCATCAGCAGCGGAATGATTTCGAAGGTGCGGTTGTAGATCGACTGCACCGAGTAGAGCAGGTCGGCCATGGCGATGACGCTGACTAGCGACGTCGCCTTGATCATGCTGATCAGCTGATTGCCGGTCGGCGGGACGATCGACCGCATCGCCTGCGGGATGATGATGCGCCGCAAGGCCCGCGGGCGGGTCATGCCGAAGGCTTCAGCCGTTTCGGCCTGTCCCTTGTCCACCGACAGCAGCCCGCCACGGATGATCTCGGCCATGTAGGCGGCCTCGTTCAGCGCCAGACCAAGAACCGCGGCCGTCAAAGGCGTGATCAGGTCGTTGGTGTTCCAGCTGGCGAAGCCGATGGAAATGCGCGGAAACAGCGTCGAAAGGTTGTACCACAAGATCAGTTGCACCAGCAGCGGCGTTCCCCGGAAGAACCAGATGAACAGGCCGGAGAGGAAGGATGCCAGCCTGTCCTTCGACATGCGCGCGATGGCGAGCAGCAGGCCGAGCACGATACCCAGGATCATCGCCACGACCGTCAGGCCGAGCGTTACGGAAAGCCCCTGCATGACCGTGGGATCGAAGAAATACTGGGCGACGACCGGCCAGCCGAAATTCGGGTTGACCGCAACGATATAGGCGAAGCCGGCCGCCACGGCGACGGTGAACGCCCAGAGCGCCAGCCGGACGAGCGGAAACGGCCGGTGGGCTCGTTTGACGTCGCGCAGCGCGTCGTCGGGACGTCGCGGCAGCCCGGCCGCGTAGGCAGCGGTCGCGTCGGTCATGGCAGCCTCTACTGGCCCTGGTTGATGCCGGGTGCATCGATCATGTTCTTCTCGAGACCCCACTTCTTCATGACCGCGGCATAGGTGCCGTTCTTCATCAGGATTTTGAAGGCGTCGAGCAGCACACCGCCCAGCGGCGAGCCCTTCTTGACGACGGCGCCTTGATAGATGTCCTTGAAGCCGTTGGCCTGGCCGACACCGGCGAGTTCCAGCTGGCCCTTCGCCTGCTCGACGAAATAGGTCAGCGGCGCCTGCGAGGAGAAGAATGCGTCGGAGCGCTTCGACCGGACGGCCAGTATCGAACTCGGCTGGTCGGTGAAGGATTGCACCTCGACGGCCGGCTTGCCGCCCTCGGTGCATTTCTGCGCCTGCTGCTTGATGACCTTTTCGGCCGACCCGCCCGACATGACGGCGATGCGCTTGCCGCAAGCGGTGTCGAGCGAGGTAATGTCTTGCGGATTGCCCTTCTCGACGGCGAAGACGACGTATTCGCGCACCCAATCGACGAAGTCGTTGGATTTCTGCCGGTCGGGATAGTCGCCGACAGGCCCCATCGCGAACTGATAACGGCCGGCATTGATGCCACTCAGCAACGCCGGCAGGCCGGCGACCGAGGCATGATCGACTTCGACGCCGAGCAGCTGGCCGATGGCGTCCGAAATGTCCTTGGTCGCCCCCGACAGTTCGGTGCCGGTGACGATCTCATAGGGCGGGAACGAACCGTTGTTGACGGCCGTGATCTTTCCCGCCGTGCGGATCTCTTCCGGCAGCCGGGCCCGCAAGTCTTCGTTCACCGATTGCTTTTGGACGTCCTGGGCAAAGCTGGCCTGCGCCAGCATGGTGACGAGCGAGGCGAATATGAAGCTGATTGTCCTCATGGCATTCTCCTTCGTGTTCTCCGTTGCGCGTTGTCAGGCTGCAGTGGCCCGCGACCTGGCCTCGAAAGGAAACAAGGCTTCGGCGGAAATCGGTTCCGTCAGAATGCCCTGGGCATGTAGCTCGGTGACGAAATCCTCGATCATGCGCCAGTTGGCAGGCAGGCCGCTGGCGTTCCAGGAGGCAGGCAGGTCGCGCCCCGCATGAAGCAGCTCCTCGAGGACCCAGGGCGAGGTATCGGCATATTTTCGGCGCTTTGCCGTCCAGACGCGCTGGCTTTCGTCGATCAGCCTGGCAAGTTCCTGCGGCAGCCAAGAGTGCTCCCTGGCTATTGCGGCCTTGACGGCGACCAGATGCATGCCCGGCACATAACCGACGTCGGCGAAATAGGCGCGTTCGGCCGCGCGAAAATCGCGCAGCACTTGCCGGAAGCCGGAAGCCGGGCCGAAAAAGCCGTCCGGCATGAAGGGCGTGAAAACGGCGTCGAGCTCGCCTTGCGCCAGCAGTTCCATCATCGGGCGCTCGCCCGGTGCCGCTTCGATGCGCCCCGGCCTGCCGAATCCGTCGAGGCGGTCGGCGACCGGGTGCTCGGATGTCAGCCTGCCGGCAAACCAATAGGCATCCTCGATGCCGACACCTTCCCGGCGAAGTGCTGCTCGCGTCCATGTGTTGCCGGAATCGCGCCAGCCGGTCACGCCGATGCGTTTGCCGGCAAGGTCGGAGAGCCGCTCCAGCGGGCTGGTCTCGACCGTTATGATGCAGCGATGGCGAAAGCCGCGCATGATGAAGCACGGTATTCCAACCACCGTATCCCGGCCCGACTCCATGGCCGACACATAACGGCTGAATGAGACCTCCGCCGCATCGTAGTTCGGATCGGTGCCGAGATCCGCGATCAGCGTGGCGACACGATCAACCTTCACCGACAAGCGGCTGGAGGCGACGTCACCCAAGACCAAGGGAGTGAGATAGTCCCAATCGCGGGTGGCTATAGTGATGGAGACGGGCATCGGCATGAACTTCAAAGCTATGTTTGACCGGCGATTGGTAAATGTTTATTTTTGGCCGATCAAATGTTATTATGTTACTGAACATTCACCCTGACAGTTGTTGATTCGATGGACTTCGATGCAGGATGGTTCGCTGAACGCCTTGGCGACCGCACGACGCGGGGCATCGCGCGCGAGACCAGTGCGCTGATCAGAAGCGGCGCGCTGCCTGTCGGCGCAAAACTTCCGCCGGTGCGCGATCTGGCCTATGTGCTTGGCGTCAGCCCGGCGACTGTCTCGCAGGCGTGGAGCGAGCTTCGGCGCTACAAGATCATCGGCGGCCGTGGGCGCAACGGCACCTGGATCATGGGCAACCGCTTTGCCGCCCGGCCCGAGCGCCACATGAGCGGCGGCAATTACGGTGCGGACGTTCTGAACCTGGCGATCGCGGAGCCCGATGTGATGCTGTTGCCGCCGCTCGACATCGCGCTGGCGCATGGCGCGCGCGCCGAAAAGCTCAACAGCTACGAGCGGGTGCGCATTCTGCCCGAGCTGGAGGCCGCCGTGCGCCCGTCATGGCCGTACGATCCTGGCGCGTTCCTGGCCACCAATGGCGGCTACAACGCCATCTACACCTTGCTGCATGCGCTGGTCCCGTCGGGGGCGCCGGTGGCTATCGAGAACCCGACGGCGCTTCGCCTTCTCGACATCCTCGAAGATCTCGACGTGCCGATCATCCCGGTGGACTGCGACAGTGAAGGTCCCTTGCCGGATGCACTTGCCAACGCTCTGCGGCAGCGGCCCGTCGCGTTCCTGTTCCAGCCGCGCGTCCATTCGGTGACCGGCGCCTGCATGTCGTCGGCGCGGCTGGAAGTCATCGGCGACCTGCTCGCCGGCACCGACGTACTGATCGTCGAAGATGACGGCGTCGGCGATATTGCCTCGGCGCCGCGCATTTCGCTGGGCCGGCGCTTTCCCGATCGCGTCGTCCACATCCTGTCCTATTCCAAGACCCATGGCCCGGACCTGCGGCTCGCCGTGCTGTCCGGATCGGCGACGATCGTCGAGCAGATCCAGTCCTATCGCAGCTTCAGCTCGGGATGGACCAGCCGTATCCTGCAGGCGGCCACCGCCTGGCTGCTACAGGATCCTGCCACGGCTGACCTCGTTGAGCAGGCGAAGGAGGTCTACCGCCGCCGTCGCGCACGGCTCGCCGGCGAACTGGCGAAACGCAATGTCGCGATCGACGCCGGACACGGTCTCAGCGTCCTCATTCCGGTTGCCTCGGAACCTTACGCGATGGTCACGCTGGCCGCGCACGGCATCGCGGTCCATGCCGGGGCGAAGTTTTCGACCGGAAAAACGAACGCCGTCCGCGTCGCGACCAGCATCCTGGACGAGGAGCACCTCGAGCACGTCGCAAATTCCCTGGCGCTGGCAGCCGACCCGGCGCGGGAGGTTAGCTGAAGGCAGGCCTCCGATGGATAGTCGCCGACTTGCTATATACAGGCCCTGTCCTCCGTCGCGCTCAACTGCCACTGGCGCTTCTCGAGATCATGCTCGGCGTCAACCAGTCCCTCGTGATGGCGCGGCGATGATCAGAAGATCTCACTAATCCGCCGTTCACCGAGACGAGGCTGCAGGTCTAGGCGGGGCCGTTTCCACGGCCCGCGGTGGAGCTTTCCACGCTGACGCACACGCCTGCTTCCATATCGCTGGCCGATGACAGCTTCGAAGAGATCCTTCGAGGGGCAAGAACATGTCGAATCGTCAAATATCACCAACTGCAGGCAGGGAGGTTCGGGACAGCACAATACGGCTGCGCGGCCTATTGGCCGCGGCCGGCGCCACGATCGCCATGGCTTTCGGATTTGGCAGCCTGGCACTCACATCCGTTTTCATCAGACCGCTTGAGGCGGAGTTTGGCTGGTCGCGAGCCGACATCAGCCTTGCCTACACGCTATCGAGCGTCGGCATGGCCCTGGGCGGGCTGTTCTGGGGCCGGCTTGTGGACCGTTTGAATATCAGAACACTGCTATTCATCGGCTCGGCTGGCATGGTGGTCGCGCTCGCCGCGCTTTCCTTTGCCACTTCGCTCTGGCAGATCTATGCCGCCAACTTCGCTTTAGGCGGGCTAGGCTTTGCCTGTCTCTATGCGCCGGTACTTGCCGTGACCGGGCTCTGGTTCGACCGCCGCCGCGGCCTGGCGATAGGGATCGTCACAGCAGGCGGAGCCCTGGGCCAGGGCGTACTGCCCTACGCCGCAAATGCATTGATCGATGGCGTCGGCTGGCGCCTCGCATACGCGATCATGGCTGTGGCGACGACGGCTGCGCTGGCGATCTTCATGCCGGCGGTTCAGGCGCCGCCCGTCAATCGGATCCTTGCCGCACCGGCGCATTTTTCAGCGAGGCCAGGCTTCCAAGGTGGCCATCTTTCCCCGGTGACGCTGCTATCTGCCGCAGCCTTCCTCTGCTGCGCCTGCATGGGCGTCCCGCTGATGCACCTCACGAGCTTCGTCACGGCCGTGTGCGGATCTTCGGATGTCGGATCGCTCAGCCTGCTGATCGCCATGCTGTTCGGCGCCATCGGGCGGATCGTATTCGGGCTCCTCGCCGACCGGGCAGGCAACATTTCTGCCTACGCCCTGGCGTCGTTTATTCAGACGGCATGCGTTGCGATTTTTCCCGCGCTGGACCAGCAGCTGAGCCTGCTGGCGCTGTCGGCGGTTTTTGGCTTCGGCTTTGCCGGAAACATGACATGCCTGATCCTTTGCGTGCGCCAATTTGCGCCAGCCGAACGCTTTGGCCAGTCACTCGGCATCGTCATGCTGATCGCCTGGGTGGGGATGGGCGTGGCCGGATATTTCGGCGGCTTTGTCTATGACAGCTTCGGCAGCTATGGGCCCGCTTTCCTGGCGGCATTTGTCGCAGGCGCGGCCAGTCTCGTGGTTCTGGGCGCATTGGCGGCATCATCCAGCGCAAGAGCGCAGGTCCCATGCAGCCGCGTTCCGGATCCTGCGATGTGCCGCTGATTCAAACGTCGAAATCCATTTACTTCAACGTTGGTTCGAACGCTGCAAACCACGGCCTTCCTGCCAACCTCAGAGATCGAACGGACCGGCGGAGCACCGTCGTCACCAAGCAAGGACCAGCTGAGATGAGCAGTATCTACGACAGCATTCTCGACACGATCGGCAATACGCCGGTCGTCCGCCTTTCCCGCATCAACAACGGCGCCGCTTCGCTCTATGCCAAGCTCGAGGCGTTCAATCCTGGCGGCTCGGTCAAGGACCGGCTTGCCGCCGCGCTCATCGAAGAAGCGGAGAGTTCCGGCGCACTTCGGCCTGGCCAGACGGTGATCGAGGCGACGAGCGGCAACACGGGCATAGGACTCGCCATGGTTTGCGCGAGGAAAGGCTACCCTCTCGTCATCGTCATGCCGGAAAACGCCAGCCTCGAACGCCGCAAGCTGATGCGTTTTTTCGGGGCCAAGGTCGTGTTGACCCCTGCCGTCGAGCGCGGCAGCGGCATGCTCGCCAAGGCGGTCCAACTGGCCGGAGCGCACGGCTGGTTCCTGTGCCGGCAATTCGAGACGCCCGTCAACGCCGATATTCATGCCCGCACGACAGCGCTTGAAATCCTCGCGGCGTTCCAGAACCGTCCACTCGACTACTGGGTCACCGGCACCGGGACCGGCGGAACACTTGCCGGTGTGGCGCGAGTGCTCAAGCGCGAGCGGCCGGAAACGCGGATCATAGTCTGCGAGCCCGACAATTCGGCGCTGCTGTCGAGTGGCATTCCCCAAACTTTCGACGAACAGGGGCTGCCGACTCGGGCGCACACCCGCTTCCGGCCACATCCGATGCAGGGGTGGAGCCCTGATTTCATTCCGCAGATCGTCGGCAACGCGATGGCTGACGATCTTGTGGACGAGATCCTACCCGTTTCAGGCGCCAGCGCTCTGGAAGCCGCGCGCCGGCTTGCGACGGAAGAAGGAATACTGGCGGGCATCTCCGGCGGGGCAACCTTGAGCGGGGCACTGGAAATCGCTCGACGCGTCGGCCCGGACCGAAACGTGCTCTGTATGTTGCCTGATACGGGTGAGCGGTATCTCAGCACGATCCTGTTCGATCACATCAGCGAGGAAATGTCGCCCGCCGAAGAGGCGATCTCTCACTCCACACCCGGCTACCGCTTCGACCGGCCGCCATCCTTCGCCCTTTCATCGGCACCTGTAAACGAAATCCAAATCGATCAGTCGGCGCATGCGATGGTCGACAAGGCGATCCGTGATCCGGAGCGTCCGGTGGTCATGTTCGCGCTGACATGGTGCGAATTCTGCTGGACGGTAAGAAAGCTCTTCGACCGCGCGGGAATCGCCTACAGGTCCATCGAAATCGATGCTCCAGAATTCCAGAAGAACGGCCTGGACGGGGAAATCCGGAAGGCCCTGAGGGCCCGGATCGGTTCGCCTACAATTCCGCAGGTCTTTGTCGGCGGCGAGCATATCGGTGGCTGCATGGATACGCTTGCGGCCTGGCGGGACGGCACGCTCGCCGCCCGGCTGGAGTTCGTCGGGGCAAGCTACACGTCCAGCGCATGCGCAAATCCCGAGAGCCTGCTGCCTCGATGGGTGCGCGCGGCAGCGTGAGATCCCGCCTACGGGCTTTTCAGAGTGCCGTTACCAGCACTAGCCGAGCCGGAACGGGCGTGATCCCGTTTCCGGCTCGGCTTTCATCCGCACCTGTCCGTCCCGGCTCTCTCACGAAGAGAAGAGCAAATCAGCGCAGGCGGAAACCTCGCGCTCCGGAAACGAACGCTTTCGGCAGCGGCACGGACTTGATACAATCCATCGCTAATTTAGCAGGCGCACTAGGATCAACAAAGTGTCGCTCGAAATTCGCGTTCTCGGAGATCTGACCGTCCTTCGCCTTGGCGAGGTCGTTTCCTTGCCGCCTTCGAAAAAGACGCGGGCGCTGCTGGCCTATCTTGCCCTCGTAGAGCGCCCGCAGCGGCGCGAGCGCCTTTGCGAGATGTTCTGGGAGGTACCGGACGATCCTCGCGGCGCCCTGCGCTGGAGCCTCTCGAAGATCCGACAGGTTGTCGAGCTCGGGGACGGCGGGATCCTGGAAGCCGACCGTAACGCAGTTCGCCTGAACACCAGCGAAATCGTGCTGGACGTCGCGCCGCTCCGCGGCCTTGGCGCTCGCGACATAGAGGCTCTCGAAGGGGAGAAACTGGAGGCACTCGCCGGAGCGTTCCGCGGAGGTTTCCTGGATGACCTCTCATTGCCGCGCTGTCCGGAATTCGAAGCCTGGCGCATTGCGACCGCCGACGAACTGCACGTGACGCATCTGCGCATCCTTCGGGTGCTCGTCGACCGGCTGGCGGATGAGCCGGCGCGGGCGCTTCCGTACGCCCATGTCCTTCACGGGTTGGAGCCCGAAGACGAGGCTCTTCGAGCGGACATCCGCCGGCTGAGCGAGGCAGCACGGCAATCCGCCATGGTCCAGAGCCGCGCTTCGAGAACCGAACCCGCGGCCGCTCCCAGCGGAGAGACCGTCACTCCGCAGGTTTGGCCTGCAGCGGAGATACAGCTCCGTCCTCCGCCGGAGCGAGTCCTCGCGCAGGAGATCCGCCGGTGCACGACGCCCGATGGCGCGCGCCTGGCCTATTCCTTGAGTGGTCAAGGTCCCCCTTTGGTAAGGGCCGCGCACTGGATGTCCCATCTCGAGCTCGAATGGGACAGTCCGGTGTGGAAGCATTGGATCGAGGGCCTCTCGGCGCACTACCAGCTGATACGCTACGACCAGCGCGGCAACGGTCTGTCGGACCGGTATCCCGCCGACCTATCCTTCGAAGCCATGGTCGCCGACCTGGAGAGCATCATCGATGCGGCCGGTCTGCGCCGCGTTTCCCTGCTTGGCATTTCCCAAGGGTGCGCCGTTTCGATAGCCTATGCCGTCCGGCATCCCGAGCGCGTGGCCGGGATGGTGCTGTATGGCGGATTTACCAAAGGCTGGCGCAAACGGGGCAATCAGCGCGAAATAGCGCGCCGCGAAGCGATGGGATCGCTGATACAGGAAGGGTGGGGCCAAGACGACCCTGTGTTCCGGCAGATGTTCACCTCCCTCTTCATTCCTGAAGCAACGCCGGAACAGAGGAATTGGTACAACGAGCTGCAACGCAATACCGTCTCGCCGGAGATTGCCCATCGCATTTTCGAGGAAGGCGCCGTCATCGACGTGGACGAGCTGTTACCACGGGTCCGCGTTCCGACTCTGGTGATGCATGCCACGCGGGACGCAGTCATTCCGTTCGACCATGGCCAAGCGATGGCAGGGAAAATTCCCGGCGCGCGTTTCGTCGCGCTCGACAGCGCCAACCACGTGCTGCTTGGCCATGAACCGGCATTCGCGACCTTCGTGGAGGAAACGCGTCGTTTCCTTGCCGACCCTGAACAGACGCAGCAATTGGCCGGCCCTCCGGCGTCCTTGGGAATCAACCGCTCCCGGCAGTACATAACCGTACTAGCCACGGAAGTGGTCAGTCCCATGCATCTCCTCGAAACGGAGGATCCGGAAGTGGCGATCCGCGAATTCCAGCCCGTCGAGGATCGGGTGATAGAAGTCGTGGAGAGTCATGGCGGCGTCGTCACGTCGGCTGCTGACGGGACAATCACCGCAGCATTCGGCCTCGCTCGCGCCACGGAGGATCACGCTTATCTTGCATGCCGCGCCGCGCTTGCGGCCAAGCTGGCGGTGGAGGAGCTTTCCCAGGGCGGGATCCAGTTGAGGGTCGGAATAGACACCGGCGAGGTGATCGTACGGCAGCAATGGACGACCCAAGCCAGCAAGGTTGAACTGGCCGGAGCCGCGCCGCGTGCAGCCAACCGGCTGATGCGTGCCTTGCACCGTGCGACGATCGCCGCGACAGGCCGGGCGCGCGCAGCAGCCGGGGGCTATGTGCAGATGCACCGCTTGGCGCATTCGGAGCATCCACAACTTGGCCGCGACGAACGCGTTTACGAGCTGTTGGGCGAAAATCACGCTCTGTCGCGCTGGCACTTGAGGGCCAACCGCGGCCTCACCGGACTGGTGGCCCGCGAGCTCGAGCTCAAAATCCTTCTTGCAACCTGGCGCAGGGTCAGGGAGGGCCACGGCCAGGTCGTCGGGATCGTCGCGGACCCCGGCATGGGCAAGTCGAGGCTTGCCCATGAATTTCTCTCCCTCGACGAGGTGGCCGGTTTTACTGTGCTTGAATGCGGCGGTCTGGAATTTGATTCGTCAGTTGCTCTCGGGGCTGTAAAGAAGCTGCTGCTCTCGGCCTGTGGCATTCGCGGCGAAGACGGCTTGGCGGAAGCCGAGCGCCTGTTTGCCTTCAAACAGGCGGAGTTGAACCTGGATCCACGTCACACGGCGCCGCTCTCCTTCCTCGCGGACCTGCCGGTCAACGATTCTTCCTGGCGGCATCTCGATGCGCGGGAGCGGACCTCACGCGTATCCGAAGCGATGAGCGCTTTTCTCGTTGCCTTGAGCCGAGCCGCACCCGTCGCCGTGCTTATCGAGGATCTGCACTGGATCGATGCCGAGAGCGAGGCTGTAATGAACAGGCTGGTCGAAGTCATGGGTGCCAACCGCATCATGCTGCTCGCCACCTACAGGCTGCAGTATCGGCACGAATGGAATCGCCGCGGCTATTTCCAGCAGATAAGACTGGAGCGGTTCGCGCGAGATGAAATGGAGCAGTTCCTCACCGAATTGCTAGGATCCGATCCCAGCCTGGGGGAACTGCGGAAGTCGCTTGCCGAGCGGGCCGAGGGCACACCGCTATTTCTGGAAGAAATGGTGCGCGGACTGGTGGCGGACGGCGTCCTTGCCGGCCAGTTGGGCCGCTACGAGCTCACGAGACCGGTGGAATCCATCACCGTCCCGTCGACGGTTCAATCGCTCATCGCCGCACGCATCCAGCAGCTAGGTGACTCGGAAAGGCAAGTACTCCAACTGGCTTCGGTTATCGGCAAGAATGTTCCGTTTCCGCTGCTGAGGGCGCTCTCGCCGCTCTCGGAGGCGGAGTTGGAGGCATGCCTGGCCAAACTGCAGAGTCTGGAATTCCTGTTCGAGGTCCAGAGCTATCCTCACGTGGAATATACCTTCAAGCACGCGTTGACGCTGAAGGTGACCAACGAATCTCTGCTGGCGGAGGACCGAAAGAGGCTGCATCGGGCTGCGTTGGTTGCGACGGAAAGACTCTATGCCGGGTCGCTGAACCACCACATCGAGCAATTGGCCGAACACGCTCTTCGTGCCGAGGCATGGGAATCTGCCGCGGATTATCTGCTGCAAGCGGCGGGTCGGGCGGAGGAACGTTCGGCCTATTCCGCCGCGGTCCAGTTCCTGGAAAGCGCCCGCAAGGCGGTCGCCGCGCTGCCCCGAAATCCGACAACCCTGGCCCAGGCGATCAACCTGCGGGTGCGGATGCGACCCGCCTACGGCGCCCTCGGGGCCTACCGGAAGGTGCTGCCGCAGCTGTTGGAAGCGCGCGAACTGGCCATGGAACTGGGCGATCCGCAACTCATTTCCGACGTGTTGCTCCACTTGAGTTATCTTAACAGCTCCCACGGCCGCTACGAGGAGGCGCTGGAACCGGCCGATACACTCAAGCGCGGCGCCACGGCAAACGGCGTGCAGCGCTGCATAAGCGAGTCGGATCTGGCCGCCTCACAGGCGCTTCTGATCCGCAGCGAGGCCCGGCAGGTGCTGGAGCGGCTTGTTCCGCATGAGGAGAGATTCACCAAAGCTTGGCGTCTGGAGCGTTTCGGACAGCTCGGTGCGCGTGCGGTTTGGTACCTGGGGCACCGTGCGCAAGCGGAAGCGCGCCTTGGCCGGTTTGACGATGCGGAGCGTTCGCTTGCCGAACTGCATAAGGTCGCCGCCGAAGTGGCGCGCCCGATCGACAGCTGCGCGGCCGCCTATTTCACCGGTGTGGTGGGCGTCCTGCGCGGACCCGAGCCGACGCTTGTCGAGGCGCTGCAATTGTGGTCCTCCGAAGCCGCGACCAGCGGATCTATCCTACTCCGGCCATGGCTGTTGACGGTGCTCGGGCATGCGGAATTCCTGCTGGGCCGCAACCACGACGCGGGCGCCACCTTGGAGATGGCGGTGACCGAGTCTGAGCGGCTCGATCTTGCCCAGTTCGAATGTCACGCGCGCGCTGTGCTCGCATGCGTGCGTGCGCGCCTCTGTGAGCCGGAAGCTGCGGCCAATCTCGGCCATGCGCTCGAGTTAGCACGGGGGCGCGGCGATCCGTGGAGCCAGATCATCGTACTGCGCGGCCTTGCCGAGCTGAAACCTTCCAGATCGGCGATTGGCTGGCTCGAACAGGCCTGCAATCTTGCCAGGCGGGTGGAATTGCGGCCGGAGCTTGCCCGCTCCTTGCTAGCTCTCGGGCTTGCGAAGCGGCGCGGCAAGATCGCTGGCGCGGATGCCACTCTCGCGGAAGCGGCCAAGCTCTACACAGAAATGCAGATGCGGGACGATTTCTTCGACACGGAGGAGCCGGCCGGAAATATGATACGCGATCGCATAGAAGCTACGGTGTGAATTCTCCGCACCCACGGATCTGCTTCGAAGGGTCGTGCTGCCTGTGGGACAGGCAAGTTGCGGTCATGCAGCTCGCGATCCCGCGGTGTCATGGGACAAAATCTGCCGGACCAAACGATCCGCCACCAGATCTGCGTGGGTCAGCGGCCCCATGTGTCCCGCGCCAGGAACAATCGTACCGATTGCGCCCTGAACGCGGGAAATGAGTTCCCGGGCGATGAGCCGCGTCGGAACTGAAGCAAATTCGCCGCGCAATACCAAGACCGAAAAGCCAAATCGGGCATATTCGCTTGCTGACATCGACTCATGGATCAATGCGTGGAAGTCGAGGCTGGCCTTCGGCAGAAACTGCACCAGTGCCGCCTGAACGCGTGCGGCGGCTGGGGTCACGCCCGGCAAACCAGGTGATCGAGTTGATCTCGAAGCGGGTGATGCCGACGTCGCGCAGGATGTAGTCCGGCAGCTCATTAAGCTGTCGACGGTCCCGCTGGATGCGAATGAAATGCCAGACTGCGGCCAGCATCGTTCCGCCGGCCCAGCGCAAACCTCGCGTTGTGGTGAGGGACAGGGAAGGGTTCATCATTGTACTCATTTCGATTTTCTCCATGGTTGCGGGCGCTAACTATGGCGCCAGTGGAGCCCTTGTCGTGGTCGGGCGTGAGCGTCAGCGTTGATGGCAACGTCGATTTTTGCCGCACCAGCGTTGTATTCGGCGGTCAGGCCGCGGCTCGGCGAGAGGCGTCGAGAAACATTGCCATGTGAGCCGCCAAAGCCTCGGCATCGCGGCCGACGCCGTCGAGGAAGCTGGAGCTTCGATGGCGCATGAAATTCAGGCCTAGCACGTAAAGTCCCGGATACGCGCAGACGCCGCCATCGTTCAGGATTTCGCCCCGGGCGTCGAACACATCCAACTTCAGCCATGGGTATTCGCGGCGATAGCCGGTGGCCCATATGATGGTCTCGATACCCTCGTCGATGAGGTCGATTTCGGTCGGTTCGGCGCTCAGGATCAGGCTCGGAATGGAACCGGGATCGATTGAGTAGCGGCCCTCGCCGGCGGCCGCGCGGTCTATGTTGGCCAGCACGCGCCTCAGTGTGCGTTCCGCCGCCGCGGTCGTGTCGGCGAGATCGCCATTGAACCGAATGCGTGTATCGCAAGCGGCAATGGCTCGACCAACAAGACGAACGCCTTGCTGCCGAAGGCCGGCGAGATCGAGCGACCTGCGCTCGGGTGTACCTATGAGCTGTAGCGAGGGCTGCCGCCGTGCCGCGGCGAGATCCGAGACTTCGGCGACGGGCTTGGCAAGCATTCCCAGCCGGTCGAGCCACCACAGGATGTCGTGCCCGCGGTAGAGCCTCGGCAGGCGTGTATGGCTGCCGACCGACAGGGTTACCGGGCGGCCGGACCGATTGATCTCCTCCGCAAGTTGTATGCCGGTCGCCGAGGCCCCGGCCACGAGAACGCCGCCCTGAGCCAGTTGCCGGGGATTGCGATAGTCCCGCGGCACGATCTGCCTGATGCGGGAGGAGATCTCCTTTGCCAGTGGCGGAATGCGTGGCCTGTCGCTGTATCCGGTCGCGATCACGACCGCACGCACGCTCCATTGGCCGCGATCGGTCAGCAGCCGGAAGCCTCCGTCGATCGTTTCGACCGAAAGCACCTCCACACCGTCCTCCACCGGCGCGGTGATCGAGCACGCGTAATCCTCCAGGAACCCGACGGTCTCAGCCATTGTCATGAAGCCGTTGGGATCGGCGCCGCGATAGCCGCCGCCGGGCAGGCGCGTCATCCAGTTGGGCGTCAGCAGGCGGAGCGAGTCCCACCGTTCGCTGCGCCAGCGCTCCGCGATCCGGCCGCGCTCCAGCACGACGTGGTCGACGCCGCGCTCGGACAGGCATCGGCTCATGGCTAGACCCGCCTGTCCGGCGCCGATAATGGCCACGTCTGTACGCTGCATGGAATCCGCGCCTTGCAAGCAGGGGCAACAGATCGCCGGCGCCATCCTTTTCCAGGACGAGGCCGGCGATATTGCTCTTCCGGACCGAAGTCAGCCTTTCACGACAACCGAGACCGGCACGCCGTTGGTCAGCACGTCGAACACGGCGGAACGGGCACGCGACTGCGTCACGATTTCCTCGAGCTTCTCAGCGGGAGCATCGCCCTTGATCTTGAAGGAGATACGGATGCCTTGGTAGCCGTTGCGGACCTCGTTCGAGATGCCGAGGATGCCGCGAAGGTCGATGTCGCCTTCGACGGTCGATTCCACCTCATGCAGCGTCACCCCGCGCACGGCCGCGATGTTCGCGATGCCGGCCGTGAGGCATGAAGCAAGCGCGTGGAGAAGATATTCGACCGGCGTCGGGCCGTTGTCTGTGCCGCACAGCACCGCTGGATGGTCGCTGTCAGCCTGGTAGGCCATCTTGTGAGACTGCTCGGTGCCAGCGCCGAAGAAATTGGCCATGGTGCTGCTGCTGTGCGTGCCGGCAATCCAGCGGCTCTTGGCACGGAACTGGAACTTGGCAAGCTCGGGCTGCCCCGCGACTGCGTTGATGGTGGCCAGAAGGGTGGGCGTGTCAACGCCGTTCCTTGGCTCCCGCGGCGCCTTCTTAACGGAAGACTTCTCCATGACCATTGTATCGTCCTGCATGTCATTCACTCCTGGTTCGGATGTTGCTCGACCGGGATTGCCCGGACGGCTAAACCTCGGCCGGCAGCGTTTGACGTGCAGTGGGAACAATAGTGGGAAAACGAGAGGTTTTTTGCGTCAGCCGGTAGTGAAGAGCGCCAGGACCGTAATCAGCGAAACGACGGGCCTTCAAACGCTTGCTTCCCGCGACACCGCGATCTCACGCAGCGCCGAGAAGGCGTCAAAACCGAAACCACAGGGTCAACTTGCGTCGTCCGGACCTCTGCGACGACGCAGCCCGTCCAAACGATTTGGGTATTCGACCCCTGGCCTACTCCGCCGCGACCCCCTTCACCTCGAGATAGCTTTCCATTGAATCGTCCATCGCCTGCAGCCAGGGCGTATGGTGCAGCGGCGCCATCGTGCCGGTCATCAGCGAGCGATAGGAATGGTCGCGGAAGCCCATGATGTCTTCCGCCTTGTGGTGCTCCCACTCCATGAAGGTCTGATTGACGGCCTCGACATCGAAGCCGGGATAATCGGTCTGCTCCATCAGCTTCCTGGTGTAGTCGCCCTGGAACCAGATCATCTGCTCGGCGTCTTCCAGCGTTTCCTCGCGTGCCCGCCACTTTTTGCCGTGCTCGGCCATCGCTTCGGCCGAGGGCAGCTTGATGCGACCCATGATGACGTCGCGGGCGAACCAGGCCTGCGCGTCGAACATGTTGAAGGTGTAGAACTGGTCCTGCATGCCGATATAGGACAGCTTGGGGTTTTTCTCCCAGACGACGCCTTCGTAAAGCCCGTCGGGCCACATGCGGTTGGCGGTCTTGAGCTTCAAATCCTCGGTGAGGAACGGGAAGGAATGGAGATAGCCGGTGCACAGAATGATGGCGTCGACGTCTTTGGTGCTGCCGTCCTTGAAATGCGCCGTCTTGCCGACGACCTTCTGCAGCAGCGGCACTTCCTTCCAATTCTCCGGCCATTTGAAGCCCATCGGCTTCGAGCGGTAACTGGAGGTGATCGATCTGGCGCCGTATTTGTAGCATTGCGAGCCGATGTCCTCGGCCGAATAAGAGCGGCCGATGATCAAAATGTCCTTGCCCTTGAATTCCATGGCGTCGCGGAAATCGTGGCTGTGCAGGATACGGCCGTTGAAGGTCGAAAAGCCCTCGAAATAGGGAACGTTGGGCACGGAGAAATGCCCCGAAGCGACGACGACATTGTCGAACTCTTCCGAATAGGTGAGGTCGTTGGTGCGGTCATGCGCGGTGACGGTGAATTTTTTTGTCGTTTCGGAAAAGGTGACCATGCGCACCGGGCTGTTGAAGCGTACCCATTGGCGCACGCCGGACTTTTCGACGCGGCCCTTGATGTAGTCCCACAGCACGGCGCGAGGCGGATAGGAGCCGATCGGCCGGCCGAAATGCTCCTCGAAGGTGTAGTCGGCGAATTCGAGGCATTCCTTCGGGCCGTTCGACCAGAGGTAACGGTACATCGAGCCATGCACGGGATCGCCGTGTTCGTCGAGGCCGGTGCGCCAGGTGTAGTTCCACAGGCCGCCCCAGTCGGACTGCTTTTCGAAGCAGACGATTTCGGGAATGTCGGCGCCCTTGTCGGCGGCCGACTTGAAGGCCCGGAGCTGGGCCATGCCGGACGGCCCGGCTCCGATGACGGCAACACGATCTTTCATTGCGGGCCTCCCGATCTCATTTCCCTAACGAAACAAATTTCACTGACAGGACAGTAATTGCCCCTTCGATGCTGTCAACAGGTCTTGTCGCGAAACCCTCGTTTCACCAAGCTGGATTTCCAAGCGACGTGGTAGCTCGGGCGAAATCCGGACATTGCGCAATTCGACACGGGTGGCTTGCCGTGAGAGTTGCGCTTCTGTATCGGCACCGAATATGTTCACCGTGAGTGAAATGAATCGGCAAGGTCCGGGGTGGCAACATGGCGAAAAAAGCATCCAGTCTAAAGCCTGCTGCAGCCGCCGCGGGCAAAGCCAAGCCGTCGGTTGCTGTAATCGATCCGCGCAAGATACGCGCGCCGCTCACACAAAACCCGCACGCCATTCGCGATACCCGCGAAAAAGTCCTGGAGGTCGCGATCGGCCGCGAGGTGCGGGCATTCCGCAAGAAGCTCGGCATTACGGTGGCCGATCTGGCTGCCGCCACCGACATTTCGTTGGGCATGCTGTCGAAGATCGAGAACGGCATCACCTCGCCGTCGCTGACCACGTTGCAGGCGCTGTCGCGGGCGCTAGGCGTTCCTGTCACCGCTTTCTTCCGCCGCTTCGAGGAAGAGCGCAGTGCCGTCTTCGTCAAGGCCGGCGAAGGGCTCGACGTCGAACGCCGCGGCACGCGCGCCGGCCACCAGTACAATCTGCTCGGCCATATCGGCTCCAACACCAGCGGCGTCGTCGTCGAACCCTATCTGATCACGCTCACCGAGGATTCCGACGTGTTTCCGACCTTCCAGCACGAGGGCATGGAGTTCCTCTATATGCTCGAAGGCGAAGTGGTTTACCGGCACGGCAGCAATCTCTACCCGATGAAGCCCGGCGACAGCCTGTTCTTCGACGCCGACGCGCCGCACGGACCGGAAGTGCTGAGCGTTCTGCCGATGCGCTATTTGTCGATCATCTGCTACCCGCAAAGCGCGGGTTAGCGGAGCTCGATCTCCCCCTTGGTCGCCTCGTGAGGGAGATCGGCGGCTTCGCGACGGCTACTCTTTTGCAGCATTGGGGATTGGCGAAAGCCGAAGTGACATTCGATCTCCCCCCTTGAGGGGGAGATGTCCGGCAGGACAGAGGGGGGCGAACCGCGATGACGCATAATCTAGTATCCGCCAACAACCGCCGCAATGCGCGCAGGATGCGCAAGGCGATGACCGATGCCGAACTCAAGCTTTGGAATGAGATCAGGGCACACAGGTTGATGGGACTGGGATTTCGACGCCAGATGCCTATCGCCGGCCATGTCGTCGATTTTGCATGCCCGGACAAAAAGCTGATCGTCGAGCTTGATGGTTCCCAGCATGGCCAGGCCGAAACGTCGGAATCGGACGCTGCAAGAACCGCGAAGTTCGAAGCGCTGGGCTGGACGGTCCTGCGCTTCTGGAACGACGATGTCATTCGCGATATCGACAATGTCTGTCAGCATGTCGTGATCGTGGCTGGGCTGGGCGGCGCGGCGTGAGCTTCGCGGAGGCGCTGGGGTGGGAGATTGGGCAAGGCCGGCGCTCCACGGCGCCCCCCCTCTGCCCTGCCGGGCATCTCCCCCTCTAGGGGGGAGATTGGCTGCTTTAGGGGCAGCGCCAACAGGGGCGAGAAAAACTCAATCCGGCCCGAACCCAGGCGACGTCGGGCTGCCATCATCCAACCTCGACAGCCACTCGACCAGTGTCGGCCGATAGCGCGTCAGGCCTTTGTAATTGGCGAGTTCCTCGGGCAGGTCGCGGATGACGCGGTGCAGGCGCCGTGCCCATTTCGGCTGCGTCACCAGCTCGTCCATCTTGATCAGGTAGCAGCGGATCGGGAAGACGATCGCGTTCGAGCGCGGCAGCCGCCAGAAGCTCTGCAGCTCAACGCGCAGATGCACTTTTTCGCCGACATTTTCCGGCGTCACCGTGGCGCGGTCCGAGCCCCATTTGTGGTAATTTTCCGGGCTGGTGTCGAGGCGCGGATTGATGGTCATCGTCCAGTTCAGCCGGCGCGCCGGCTTGCCCTGCTGAATGTTGGTGAGGAACTTCAGCGCCCGGACGAATATCCCCTTCTCATGCGCCAGCGGCACCGGCGCGTGCCATTCGAAGAAGTTCATGCCGATGTCGAAATCGAGCGACCAGTCGGCCTGGGTGGTGACCATGCCGGCATCCATCCACAGATTGCCGTCGCGCTGGTCGAGGATGCAGAAATCGCCCTGGCTCTGGCGGGTGATATATTCCATCGGCCCATAGGGCAGCGTCGAGACGTCACCGAAGGTGAAGCTGTCGTCGATGCCGAGCGGCCGGTTGATCCAGCGCCAGCGGTCGCCGTCGCGCGTCAGCGTGAAATGCTCGGGATAGCCCAGCGCCTGCTGCTCCATCAAAAGCTCGAGCAGATCCCAGCCGGCCAGCGTCATGTGCGGCAGCGACTGGCAGCGCAGCGGGTCTTCGGCCAGCACCAAAGCGCGGTCCTGCATTTCGGCGACATAGTGCTCGTCGACGTCGATCAAATTCTCCAGCACGCTGCCCTTCGGCCCGACGACATGCGGCTCGATATTGACCGCATACATGTAGCTGTCTTCATGGAACGGGAAAGGAAACCGCCTGATGTGCTCCGGGCTGTTCCTGAAGGTGAAGTCGTCGCGGAACGTTTCCTTGCGAAAGGTGATGCCCAAGCTCGCCTCCTATCTTTCCAGCACCAGCGACCGACCCTCGAAGCGCGACACGCAGGGCATGATCTTGCAGCCCGAACGGTGGTCTTCTTCGCTCAGCCAATGGTCGTTGTGGATGAATTTGCCGTCATGCGAAATGACGTTGGTCTCGCACTGGCCGCAGACGCCGCCACGGCAGAGATAGGGCGGATCGACGCCGGCCGCCTCGATTGCCTCGAGCAGGCTCTGCTGCTCGTCGACACGGATTGTCTTGCCGCTGAGCGCCAGCGTCACGTCGAAAGGCGCGCCGGGCTGCGGCGCCGCGAAATGCTCGAAATGCACGGTCTCGGGAGGCCAGCCGAGCGCCGCGGCACGCTCGCGCACCCAGCCGATCATGCCGGACGGGCCGCAGACATAGAGATGCGTGCCGAGCGGCTGCGACGACAGCAGCCGGTCGAGATCGACGCGCTCGTCGCGGTCGTCGTGATAGAACCTGACCCGGCGGTCGTAGCGCTCTCTCAGCAGATCGGCATAGGTGCCGAGCGAGGCGGTGCGGCAGGTGTAGTGCAGCTCGAAATTGCCGCCTTCCGCCGCCAGCTGCGCGGTCTGCGCCATGAACGGGGTGATGCCGATGCCGCCGGCCAGCATCAGATGCTTCCTGGCGCGCAGATCGAGCGAGAACAGGTTGACGGGATAGCTGACCACCATCTCCGTGCCCGGCCTGACCTGCCTGTGCATGAACAGCGAGCCGCCGCGGCCGGCGTCGTCGCGGCGCACCGAGATGGTGTATTCGCGGGTGTCTAGCGGCGAGCCCATCAGCGAATAGGGATTGAGCCTGGTGCGTTCGCCATCGCGCATCTCGACGACCACATGGGCGCCGCCGGAAAAGGTCGGCAAAAGCTCGCCGTCGCGCCTGCGGAAATGAAAGCGCGTCACCAGCTCGTTGACCGGAACGACATCGCTGACGACAACGTCGAGCTTGGTGGTGCCGGTGCTCATCGAAAGACCTCCTCCGTTGGAGGAATTTCGCTGCGGTCCTCGGCATTGATGCAGACGCCCTGGAACGCGGCGAGGCGCCGCGAATAGTGGTCGCGCACCAGAAGCAAGAGGCCGCAATGCGAACAGGTCGCCGGCTGCGTCGTGACGTTCTCGGTGATGCCCTTGCAATGGACGCACTGCATGCGGCGCGCCAGCGAGCCGCGATGCTCGGTCTGGATCGAGGTGTGGTCGATGCCGGCTTCGAGCGCCGCCTGCATGGCCTGGCCGATCAGGCCTTCGGTGCCGGCAAGATAGAGCCTGAGCCCCATATGCGCGTTGGCCAGCGTCTGCTTCAGCCGCGGCAGGGCGCTGGCAAAGGAATGGCCGAGGTAGAACTGCGCCGGCTTCAGTGCTTCGAGCACATCGGCATATTTGCCGTCGCGGCCGGGAATGAAGATGATGTGGGCGCCGCCGAAGAAATCCGCCGGGGCCTTAGCGGCCAGATCGGCAATCGCCAGCGCTCCCTCTGCATCCGCTATGAAAAGATGATGCTTGCCAGGCTGCGGAGACAGGGTCCCATAGACCGGGCGGCTGATGATGCTTTTCGCTGCCATACCCGCAGTATGCCTCAGCCTTTCGCCGTGCGCTTGGTCTTCTTCGGATCGTCGAAGGGAAGCGGCTCGGCCGTTGCGCTGATGGCGCCGCTCTTGTTGCGAATCTCAAGCCTGGTGCCCTGCACCGCGCAGTCGACGTCGAGCCGGGCGATGCCCATCGATTTCCTGACCAGCGGCGAATACATGGCGCAGGTCACCACGCCGACTTTTTTGCCGTCGCGATAGACCGGTGCGCCCTCGTCGGCTGGCTCCTTGCCTTCGAGCAGCACGCCGAAGATCTTGAAGCGTTCCTTGCCCTTGAGGCGATAGTGCTCCTCGGCGCCGCGAAAGCCCGTCTTGCCGGGGCTGACGGTGAAGTCGAGACCGAGCTCCCACAGCGTGTCGCCCGGGCCTTCGTTCTCGAACGGGTATTTCTGCGAATTGTCGTAGGGGTAAAACAGCAGGTAGCTCTCGACGCGCAGCATGTCGAGCGTGGTGAAGCGGCACGGAATGATGCCGGCGCTCTTGCCCTCGTCGAGGATCCTGTCCCAGATCGTGCCGGCGTCCTGGCCGCGGCAGAAGATCTCGTAGCCGCGCTCGCCGGTATAGCCGGTGCGCGAGATCATCACCGGAAAACCGAACAGTTGCGTCTGCATGTGGTGGAAATAGTTGAGGTCGCGAATGCCGGGCACATGCTTTGCCAGATAATCGATCGCCGTCGGGCCTTGCAGCGAAAGGTCGTGCAGATTGTCGTCGAAGCGCAGCGACACGTCACGACCGACCGATGCGCGCTGCAGCTCTTCATGGCCGGTGCCCGAGCCATGCACGACCATCCAGGAATTCGGGCCGGTGCGGTAGAGGATGCAGTCGTCGGTGAACTTGCCGGCCTCGTTGAGCATGCAGGCATAGGCCGACTTGCCGGGATAGATCTTTTCGACATCGCGCGTCGTCGCCAGGTCGATCAGGTGCGAGGCGTGCGGCCCGGTGATGTGGACCTTCTTCAAACCGGACACGTCCATCAGGCCGGCCTTGGTGCGGATGGCGATGTACTCTTCGTCGGCGTCCTTGTCGTAGGTCCAGGCGGTGCCCATGCCGCTCCAGTCCTCGAGCTTCGAGCCGAGCGCCCGGTGGCGGTCCGCAAGGGCCGAAAATCTCCAGGATGCCGTCATCCGCTGGTCCTCCGTTCGACAGAACTTTTTGCTTTCCCCTGCTCCCGGCACACAGGCGGGAGCGTTGCCGAATATTGATCGCAAACGCCGGGAGCCTGCAATACCCGTAAGCAAATAATTTCATTGTCAGGCAAATCCGCGGACCAAACAAACGGTTAACGCTGTGTAAAATCGTCTTGACAATTCCAAAATTCGGCCGGATTTTATGAAAAAAATTTCACTCTCTTGAAAGAGGGCAATGACCGGCCAATCCGGACCGGGCGTTGAAAAAGGGGAAAGCCGATGTCCGACCTGCAACAGCGCGTCGAAGCGTTGTACCGTTCCGACGTGCGTGGATCCATGCTCCTGATCGTCTGCCTGTGGGCGACGATCCTCTTTGTCCTGTTCATGACATGGCCGTACATTCCCGACGCCGGCATCAAGCTCGTTGTCGCGGTCGCCGCCGGCGCCGTGCTGATCTTCAACACGGCCGCGATCCTGGCGATGGTCAACCACTACAAGGAAGACAAGGACTTCATCTACGGCCTCGACATCAAGAATGCCGACGCCTACCGCAACCGCAAGTCCTGAGGGGGAGACGCATGGCCCGCTATACACCGCCCGAACAGAGCAAGGCCGGACAGGTTTTCGATATCGCCGTCGTCGTGGTCGCGATTTTCGTCGCGCTGTGGCTGCCGCTGAAACTAGGGCTGGCAGGGGCGGCAAAATCCATCGACGCGCTCGACGCCAAGACGTGGGAAGCGCTCGGACAAAACCCGACCATGGCCTCGATCTGGGAAAAGCTCGGCTACACGCCGGAAACCGCGCACGACATCATCCAGAACCGGTTCCACTACATCATCGACTGGCCGACGCTGATCATCATGGCCGCGGTGCTGATCGGCTATTTCATCTTTCTGTTCCGCGCATCGGACCGCGAATACCGCGACGTCATCGACGAAAAGTTCGGCGACAAATAGATAGGGAAGCATCGTCATGTGGGTGGCACTCTCTTACGCATGCTGGGGCATCTCGATCGTGCTCGCGCTGTGGATGCTCTACGACTGGTTCAAGATCGATACGACCTATTCCGAAGAGATGCTGACCTCGTCCAGGGAAGGCGAACTTGAAGCCGTGTCCGAAAAACACCGGATCTGAGTGGGGGATTGAACGATGACGATCACGGCTGAACCAGCGGTGCAAGTGCAAGGCGACAGGGTTTCGCTGCTCAGGGTGCTTGGCCCCGCCCATGTCTGGGCGCTCGGCGTCGGCATCGTTCTGGTCGGTGAATTCACCGGCTGGAATTTCGCGGCGGACAAGGGCGGCGCGCTGGCCGCGCTGATCGTCTGCTGGATCGTCGGGCTGCTCTACACGTCGGTGGCGATGATCGATTCCGAAGTCACCTCGACGGTCGCTGCCGCCGGCGGCCAATATGCCCAGGCAAAGCACATTGTCGGGCCGCTGATGGCCTTCAACGTCGCGCTTTTCCTGGTCTTTGCCTATACCATGCTCGAAGTGTCGGACGCGATCCTGCTCGGCGACACGATCGTCGCCAAGGCCGGCGTCGAGGGCCTCAACCACAATTCCTTCATCGCAGCGACCATCGTCGTTCTGGCGTGGCTGAACTATCGCGGCGTGCTGATGACGCTCAACGTCAACTTCGTCATCACCGCCGTCGCCTATGTCTCGATCGTCATCCTGTTCTTCTCGGTCAGCCCGTGGACGCAAGGCGCCGTGCTGAAGCTGAACGAGTTGGTGACCCCCGGCAACGCCCTGCCCTATGGCTGGATCGGCGTCATCGCCGCCTTCCAGTTCGGCATCTGGTACTATCTCGGCATCGAGGGCACCACGCAGGCCGCCGAGGAAGTGCGCTCGCCGGCGCGCTCGCTGCCCTACGGCACGATGGCCGGTATGATCACGCTTTTGATCGCCGCCGCCATGACCTGGTATGTCTGCGCCTCGCTGATGCCCTGGGAATATCTCGGCATCACCTACTATCCGCTGTGGGACGCAGGCAAACTGACCGGCAGTGCGCTGCTGGAGAACCTGTTGTTCATCGCGACGCTGCTTGCCGCACTCGCCTCCGCCAATGGCTGCATCAATGACGCCGCGCGCGCCTGGTTCTCGCTCGGCCGCGACCGCTATCTGCCGACCTGGTTCTCGGCGGTGCATCCGAAATACCGCACGCCCTACCGTTCGATCCTGTTCCTGCTGCCGATCGCGCTGGCCTTCGCCTTCATCGCCGACCTCAACCAGGCGATCACCTTCTCGATCCTGTCGGGCGTGCTGCAATACACCTTCATGAGCATCAACATCATCATGTTCAGGAAGAAGTGGCCGCTCGGCTCGATCCGCCGCGGCTACACCCATCCGTTCCATCCGCTGCCGGCGATCGTGCTGTTCTGCCTTTGCGTGGTCACCTTCTTTGCGATCTTCCTCGGCTTCGGTTCGCAGCTGATCGCCATGGTCGCTTTCTACTTCCTGATCTCGCTGTGGTTCCACTTCTACCGCTACAAATTCGTGCGCCGCGGCGCCCAGTTCACCATGCCGTGGCCGAAGCCGCAGGGGTACTGACGGGAGGCGCGCCCTGTCGGGCGGACATTTGCGTGACAAGGTGCGTTAGGTGATCTCAGCATTGCTCGCCGGGGCGGTTGCCCTGGCTCTCGTCCTTCATTTCGCCTGGCTTGCGCGCGCCAGCCGCATCAAGGCCTTGGCCGCGCTTGCCGCCGAGGAAGCCGGAATCCGCGCCGTCATCCCCGACGTCGCCAATATCTCGGACGGCACTACCGGCGTCGTCACCTTCGCCGGCTCGTGGAACGGCCGGCGGGTGCAGGTGCGGACCATCGTCGACACGCTGGCGATCAGGAAGCTGCCGGCGCGCTGGCTGAGCGTTTCGATCACCGAAAAGGTCGCGATACCAGGCACTTTCGACATGATGATGCGGCCAGGATCGCCGACGACTTTTTCCAATTTCGATCATCTCGACCATACGCTGCCGAAGGCGGCTGGATTTCCGGCCGAGGCGGTGCTGCGGAGCGACCGCAAGGGCGTGCGCTTCCCCGAAGCCGTCATCGCCGATCACCTCGATGTCTTTGCCGAGGGGCGCGCCAAGGAATTGCTGATCACACCGAACGGCGTGCGCATCGTCTGGCTTCTGGCCGAGGCCGAGCGGGCGCGCTACGGCGTATTCCGGCAAGCCGAATTCGGCACGGTCAGGCTCGATCCGGTGCTGATCGAGAGGCTGCTGTCGTCGGCTTCGGCGCTGCGCGATGCCATCAATCAAAGCGAACGGCAAGCGGCATGACCAGCCAGATCACCACCTCCCCCGCACCACCGAGCCCATATCTGGTTCTCGGCGCTGCGATCGTCTTGCCGGCGAGCGGGCATGTCGTTCTCGGCGTGCCGGTGCGCGGCCTGCAATTTCTGTTCTTCATGGTGATCTTCGCCTGGGTCACCGCCAAGATCGCGCCGCCCGACGCCAGCTTCATCGGACGCCATGCCGGCGGCTTCCTGATCTATGCCCTGTCGATCCTGGATGCCTACAAGATCGCGCGCATCCGCTATGCCAAATGGGTTCACAATGGCGGCGCGCGCGGCGATAGTGCGGTTGGCGGCGCCTCAGCCGATATATAACGACAGGAAAATTTTTTTCATACCAATTGAATTCCCCGGACGCATTCGATACATCTCCAAGGGAACAAATCTCGGGAGCCTGACATGTGCGGAATCGTCGGACTGTTTTTGAAGGACAAGTCGCTCGAGCCACAGCTTGGCGCGATGCTGTCGGAGATGCTGATCTCCCTCAGCGATCGCGGTCCCGACAGCGCCGGCATCGCCATCTATGGCGCGCCCTCCAATGAAGCCAAGATCACCATCCAGTCGGCTAAGCCGGAGCACGATTTCCGCGGCCTCGACGCCGAACTCGCCAAGGCGATCGGTGCGCCGGTGAGCATTGCTGCGAAGTCGACGCATGCGGTGGTCCGGACGACGCCTGCCAAGATCGACCAAGCGCGTGAGGCGATCCAGGCGCTGCGCCCCGACATCCGCATCATGGGTGCCGGCGACGTCGTCGAGATCTACAAGGAAGTCGGCTTGCCCGAAGCGGTCGTCGACCGTTTCGGCGTCCGCGAGATGACCGGCACGCACGGCATCGGCCATACCCGCATGGCGACCGAATCGGCGGTGACAACGATGGGCGCGCATCCGTTCTCGACCGGCGCCGACCAGTGCCTGGTGCATAATGGCTCGCTGTCCAACCACAACAATGTCCGCCGCGAGCTGATCCGCGAAGGCATGACATTCGAGACCGAGAACGATACCGAGGTCGCTGCCGCCTATCTCTCCTCGCAGATGGCGCATGGCAAGAATCTGGGCGAGGCGCTGGAAGGCACGCTGAGCGATCTCGACGGCTTTTTCACCTTCGTCGTCGGCACCAAGAACGGTTTCGGCGTGGTGCGCGATCCGATCGCCTGCAAGCCTGCCGTAATGGCCGAAACCGACCAGTATGTCGCCTTCGGCTCGGAATATCGTGCGCTCACCAAACTGCCCGGCATAGACAATGCGAAGGTCTGGGAACCCGAGCCCGCAACCGTCTATTTCTGGGAGCATTGAACCAATGCCGGCAATCAACCTCTCCAAGGCCGCGCGAGAGCCGGGCCAGGCATCGAGGGTCTTCGACCTGGCCGAAATGTCATTGCGCGAGCTCAACCAGGCGCTGCACGATCTGGCCCCCGGTTCAAATGAGACCGCCTGGGAGGTGCTGCACCCGCGAGGCAGCCATTCGGTCGCCGTCGGCGTCGACCAGCCTGTCGCCATCGATGTGCGCGGCAGCGTCGGCTATTATTGCGGCGGCATGAACGACGGCGGTACCATCACCGTGCATGGTTCGGCCGGACCCGGCGTCGGCGAGAACATGATGTCCGGCCAGATCATCGTCAAAGGCGATGCCAGCCAGTATGCCGGCGCCACCGGCCGGGGCGGGCTGCTGGTTATCGAAGGCAACGCGTCATCTCGCTGCGGCATCTCGATGAAAGGCATCGACATCGTCGTCCATGGCAATATCGGCCACATGTCGGCCTTCATGGCGCAATCCGGCAACCTCGTGGTGCTGGGCGACGCCGGCGATGCGCTCGGCGATTCAATCTACGAGGCGCGGCTTTTCGTGCGCGGCAAGGTCGAAAGCCTCGGTGCCGACTGCATCGCCAAGGAGATGCGGCCCGAGCATCTCGAATTGCTGCAAAACCTGCTCGACCGCGCCGGCGTGACCGGCGTCAAGGCGGCGGAGTTCAAGCGCTACGGCTCGGCGCGCACGCTTTACAATTTCAATATCGACAACGCCGACGCGTATTGAGGCTCAATGACCTATCGCAACCCGCCGACGACGCCGCGCAAATCCGCGACCTTCGACGACTACACGCTTTCCGAGATCCGCCGCGCCGCGGCGACCGGCATCTATGACATCCGCGGCGCCGGCGCCAAGCGCAAGCTGCCGCATTTCGACGACCTTCTGTTCCTCGGCGCCTCGATCTCGCGCTACCCGCTCGAAGGCTATCGCGAGCGCTGCGACACCAGCGTCGTGCTCGGTTCGCGCTATGCGAAAAAACCGATCGAATTGAAAATCCCGATCACCATTGCCGGCATGAGCTTCGGCTCGCTGTCCGGCCCGGCGAAGGAAGCGCTCGGCCGTGGCGCGACGCTGTCGGGCACCTCGACCACCACCGGCGACGGCGGCATGACCGAGGAAGAGCGCGGCCATTCGAAGACGCTGGTCTACCAGTATCTGCCGTCGCGCTACGGCATGAACCCGCGCGATCTGCGCCGCGCCGATGCGATCGAAGTCGTCGTTGGCCAGGGCGCCAAGCCCGGCGGCGGCGGCATGCTGCTTGGCCAGAAAATCTCCGACCGCGTCGCCGAAATGCGCACGCTGCCGAAAGGCATCGACCAGCGCTCGGCCTCGCGCCACCCCGATTGGACCGGGCCGGACGACCTCGAGATCAAGATCCTCGAACTGCGCGAGATTACCGACTGGGAAAAGCCGATCTACGTCAAGGTCGGCGGCGCGCGGCCCTATTACGATACCGCGCTTGCGGTGAAATCGGGCGCCGATGTCGTCGTCGTCGACGGCATGCAGGGCGGCACCGCCGCAACCCAGGAAGTGTTCATCGAAAATGTCGGCCAGCCGACGCTTGCCTGCATCAGGCCGGCGGTGCAGGCGCTGCAGGATCTCGGCATGCACCGCAAGGTGCAGCTGATCGTCTCCGGCGGCATCCGCAACGGCGCCGACGTCGCCAAGGCGCTGGCGCTCGGCGTCGACGCGGTGTCGATCGGCACGGCAGCGCTTGTCGCGCTCGGCGACAACGACCCGCGCTGGGAAGCGGAATACAACGAGCTCGGCACCACCGCCGGCGCTTATGACGACTGGCATGAGGGACGCGACCCGGCCGGCATCACCACGCAGGATCCCGAGCTAATGAAACGGGTCGATCCGATTGCGGCCGGACGACGGCTGGCGAATTATCTCAAGGTGATGACACTTGAGGCTCAGACAATCGCCCGCGCCTGCGGCAAGAACAGCCTGCACAATCTCGAGCCCGAGGATCTTGTGGCCTTGACGATCGAAGCCGCCGCCATGGCCGGCGTGCCGCTGGCCGGCACCAACTGGATACCGGGCAAGAACGGCTTCTAAGACAAACCAAAAATGCCAGTAAGCGAGGAATTATAATGGGGAACGATCTCGCCGCCTTCGCCAAGGAGAAGGGCGTCAAATATTTCATGATATCCTACACCGACCTGTTCGGTGGGCAGCGTGCCAAGCTGGTGCCGGCGCAGGCGATCGCCGACATGCAGCGGGACGGTGCCGGCTTTGCCGGCTTTGCCACCTGGCTCGACCTGACGCCGGCGCATCCCGACATGCTGGCGGTGCCGGATCCTGATTCGGTGATCCAGTTGCCGTGGAAGCCCGAAGTCGCCTGGGTCGCCGCCAACTGCATCATGGACGACAAATCGGTCGAGCAGGCGCCGCGCAACACGCTGAAGCGGCTGATTGCCGAGGCGGCCGGCGACGGCATGCACATCAAGACCGGCGTCGAGGCCGAGTTCTTCCTGATCTCGCCGGACGGCAAGACGATTTCGGACGAATACGACACGGCGTCGAAGCCCTGCTACGACCAGCAGGCGGTGATGCGCCGCTATGACGTCATCGCCGAGATCTGCGACCACATGCTGGCGCTCGGCTGGGGCGCCTATCAGAACGACCACGAGGACGCCAACGGCCAGTTCGAGATGAACTGGGCCTTCGACGATGCGCTGGCGACCGCCGACAAGCATTCCTTCTTCAAATTCATGGTGAAGTCGGTTGCCGAAAAGCACGGCCTGCGCGCCACCTTCATGCCGAAACCCTTCCAGGGCCTGACCGGCAATGGCTGCCATGCCCACATCTCGGTGTGGGACAGGGACGGCAAGACCAATGTCTTTGCCGACAATGCGATGGAGCTCGGCCTGTCGGCCAAGGGCAGGAATTTCCTTGGCGGCATCATGAAACATGCTTCCGCGCTTGCCGCCATCACCAACCCGACGGTCAATTCCTACAAGCGCATCAACGCACCGCGCACCATCTCCGGCGCCACCTGGGCGCCGAACACGGTGACCTGGACCGGCAACAACCGCACCCATATGGTGCGTGTGCCCGGCCCCGGCCGCTTCGAGCTGCGCCTGCCGGACGGGGCGGCAAACCCCTATCTGCTGCAGGCCGTCATCATCGCCGCCGGCCTTGACGGTGTCCGCTCGAAGGCCGATCCCGGCAGGCGCTACGACATCGACATGTACCAGTTCGGCCATACGGTGGAGGGCGCGCCGAAGCTGCCGCTCAACCTGCTCGACGCATTGCGCGAGTTTGACAACGACAAATCGCTCAAGGCGGCGCTGGGTGAGGAATTCTCGTCGGCCTATCTAAAGCTCAAGCAGCAGGAATGGAATTCCTATGCTTCCCACTTCACCCAGTGGGAGCGCGACCACACGCTCGACATCTGATCCGGAATTGTTGCACGCCCGGCGCGAAACAGGTTCATGAAATACTCGATCTTCTCCCTCGCCCGGGCGGCATTTTCCGGCCACAGGAACTGGCAGCGCACCTGGCGCGACGCCAGCCCGAAGAGCCACTACGACGTGGTGATCATCGGCGGCGGCGGCCATGGCCTGGCGACGGCATGGTTCCTCGCCAGCGAATACGGCATCAGGAATGTCGCGGTGCTGGAAAAGGGCTGGATCGGCTCCGGCAATGCCGGCCGTAACACCACCATCATCCGCTCCAATTACGGGCTGCCCGGCAATACCGGTTTCTACGAGCTTTCGATGAAGCTCTGGGAGCGCATGGAGCAGGACCTCAACTACAACACCATGGTCAGCCAGCGCGGCGTCATCAATCTCTACCATTCCGACGCGCAGCGTGACGCCTATGCGCGGCGCGGCAACACCATGCGCATCAACGGCATCGATGCCGAACTGCTCGATCTGGCGGCGGTCAGGAAGATGATGCCGTTCCTGAACTTCGACAATGCGCGCTTTCCGGTGCAGGGCGGGCTTTTGCAGCGACGCGGCGGCACGGCGCGCCACGACGCCGTGGTCTGGGGCTATGCGCATGCGGGGAGCGCGCTCGGCGTCGACATCATCCAGAACTGCGAAGTGACCGGCTTTGTCCGCGAGGCCAACGGCAAAGTGACGGGCGTCGAGACGAGCCGCGGCAGGATCGGTGCCGCCAAGGTCGGCATGGCCGTCGCCGGCTCCTCGTCGCGCGTTGCGGCGATGGCCGGCATGCGGCTGCCGATCGAAAGTCATGTGCTGCAGGCCTTCGTCTCGGAGGCGATCAAGCCGCTGATCCCCAATGTCATGACCTTCGGCGCGGGCCATTTCTACGTCAGCCAATCCGACAAGGGCGGGCTGGTCTTCGGCGGCGACATCGACGGCTACAATTCCTACGCCCAGCGCGGCAATCTGCCTGTGATGGAAGACGTCTGCGAGGGCGGCATGGCGCTGATGCCGATGATCGGCCGGATACGGCTTCTGCGCCAGTGGGGCGGCATCATGGACATGTCGATGGACGGCTCGCCGATCATCGACAAGACGCCGGTCGACGGGCTCTATCTCAACGCCGGCTGGTGTTATGGCGGCTTCAAGGCAACACCCGGCTCCGGCCTGGTCTTTGCCCACCTTCTGGCGCGCGACGAGCCGCACAACGAAGCCACCCGCTTCCGCCTCGACCGCTTCCGGCGAGGTGCGATGATCGACGAAAAGGGCCAAGGCGCCCAACCGAACCTGCATTGATGGCTGGCTGAAGAAGCATGCGTATTGTCTGTCCCTTCTGCGGCGAACGCGAACTCGGCGAGTTCACCTATCTCGGCGACGGCAAGCCGGCGCGCCCGGCAGCCGAGGCCTCCGAAGACGAGGTCTTCGACTACGTCTATCTGCGCGACAATGTCGCCGGGCCGATGAGCGAATTCTGGTATCATGGCGGCGGCTGCCGGGCCTGGCTGAAGGTCGCCCGCAACACGCTGACGCACGAGATTTCGGCGGTCGAACCGGCTGCAGGCGTTGGTGCCCTCGAGGTTGGGGCCTGATGGTTGGCCCCGCGCAGACACACCGGCTGGCGAGCGGCGGTCTCATCGATCGCGCCGCGCCGCTGGGCTTCCGCTTCGACGGCAAGAGCTTTGCCGGCTTCCAAGGCGACACGCTCGCCTCGGCGCTGATCGCCAATGGCATCAAGCTGGTCGGCCGCTCGTTCAAATACCATCGGCCGCGCGGCATCCTGACCGCTGGATCCGAAGAGCCCAACGCACTGGTTGAGTTGCGCACGGGAGCGCGGCGCGAGCCGAACACCAAGGCGACCACGGCCGAGCTTTATGACGGGCTCGAAGCCGCGAGCCAAAACCGCTGGCCATCGCTGCGCCACGATCTGATGGCGGTCAACCAGCTGTTTGCGCCGATCTTCGTCGCCGGCTTCTACTACAAGACCTTCATGTGGCCGGCGAAATTCTGGGAAGCGGTCTACGAGCCGGCGATCCGCCGCGCCGCCGGCCTCGGACGCGCTGCTGGCGTTGCTGATCCCGACCATTACGACAAGGCGTGGGCGCATTGCGACGTGCTGATCGCCGGTTCCGGCCCCGCCGGGCTCGCGGCGGCATTGGCGGCCGGGCGCAGCGGCGCCCGTGTCATCTTGTGCGAGGAAGATTTTGCGTTTGGCGGTCGCCTGCTCGCCGACGGCGGCATGATCGACGGCGAGCCGGCAGCCGAATGGATTTCACGCACGCTGGGGGAACTCGCAGCGCTCCCCGATGTCCGCATCATGAACCGCACGACACTGTTCGGCGTCTATGATGGCGGCACCTATGGCGCCATCGAGCGGGTCAACGACCACCTGCCCTCGCCGCCCGAGCACCAGGTGCGCCAGCGGCTGTGGCGGATCGTGGCCAAGCGCTGCGTCGTTGCCGCCGGCGCCATCGAGCGGCCGATCGTCTTTGCCGGCAACGACACGCCCGGCGTGATGATGGCTTCGGCTATGCGGACCTATGTCGCGCGTTACGCGGCGACGCCGGCAAAGCGGATCGCGCTGTTCACCAACAATGAGGACGGCTGGCGCACCGTCGAGACCGCACTTGCCGCCGGGTTGCAAATCGCGGCGGTCATCGATGCGCGCCCGGACGTGTCCGCCGCGCATCGCGCGCTCTCCGCCAAGGGCGGCTTTGCCGTGCTTAACGGTTCCGTCAGCGGAGTCGAGGGCGGCAAGGACGGCGTTCGGAAAATCGCGGTGGCGCTCACCGGCGGCGCACGGGCCGAGGTCGAGGCCGACGGGCTTGCCGTCTCCGGCGGTTGGAATCCGGCGGTCGGGTTGACCTCCTATCATCGCGGCCGGCCGAAATGGCAGGACGATATCGCCGCTTTCGTGCCCGATTGCCCGCCTCCGGGCATGGTGGCCGCCGGCGCCGCCAACGGCGCCTTCGGACTTGCCGAGTGCCTGCGCCAGGGCTTTGCCGCGGGTGCTGCGGCAGCGCAGAACGCTGGACGCAGCGGCAATGCCGGCACATCGCCGGTCGCCGACAGCGAGGCGTTTTCGCTAACGCCGCTCTGGCATGTGGCCGGCAAAGGGAAAGCCTTCGTCGATTACCAGCATGACGTGACAGCGTCCGACATCGAACTGGCGCAGCGCGAAGGCTTCGAGTCGGTCGAGCATCTCAAGCGCTATACGACGCTCGGCATGGCGACCGACCAGGGGAAGACCTCGAATGTCGCCGGCCTCGCCATCATGGCAGCTGTGTCAGGCAAGTCCATTCCCGAGACCGGCACGACGATCTACCGGCCGCCCTATGTGCCGGTCGCCATCGGCGCCTTCGCCGGCCATCATCGCGACGAGAACTTCCATGCGACACGACTGACGCCGTCGCATCACTGGGCAGCCGAACAGGGCGCGGTGTTCGTCGACACCGGCTTGTGGAAGCGGGCGCAATGGTATCCGCGCGCCGGCGAAAAGGACTGGCTGGACTCGGTGACGCGCGAGGTCAGGGCGGTGCGCTCCGGCGTCGGCTTCTGCGACGTCTCGACGCTCGGCAAGATCGACGTGCACGGCCCGGATGCCGGCGCCTTCCTCGACCGTGTCTACATCAACACCTTCTCCAATCTTGCTGTCGGCAAAGCCCGCTACGGGCTGATGCTGCGCGAGGACGGCATCGTTTATGACGACGGCACCACCTCGCGGCTGGCCGAGGATCACTATTTCCTGACCACCACCACCGCCAAGGCCGGGCTGGTGATGCAGCATCTCGAATTCTGCCGGCAGGTGCTGGTCCCCGAATTCGACGTGCAGCTGACCTCCGTCTCCGACCAGTGGGCGCAATTCTCGATCGCAGGGCCGAAGACGCGGGACCTGCTTCGCGAAATCGTCGATCCGGCCGAGGATCTGTCGAATGAAGGTTTTCCGTTCATGGGGGCGCGGGAAGTCGCGCTTCGCGGCGGCATCAAGGCGCGGCTGTTCCGCATCTCGTTCTCCGGCGAGATGGCGTTCGAGATCTCGGTCCCCACCCGCTATGGCGACGCGCTGGTGCGCAATTTGATGCTGGCCGGCAAGTCATTCGGCGTGACGCCCTACGGCACCGAGGCACTCGGCGTCATGCGCATCGAAAAGGGGCACGTCGCCGGCCCGGAGCTGAACGGCACGACGACCGCCGCCGACCTCGGCCTCGGCAAGATGATGTCGACCAAGAAAGACTTCATCGGCCGCGTCATGGCGAGGCGCGAGGCGCTGATTGCGCCGGACCGGCAGGTCGTGGTCGGCATCAAGCCGGTCGACAAGACACGCCGCCTGCGCTCCGGCGCGCATATCATCCCGAAGGACAAGACACCCGATCCCGATAACGACCAGGGCTATGTCACCTCGGTCTGCTTCTCGCCGGTGCTCGGCCAATGGATCGGGCTTGGCCTGGTCGAACGAGGGCGCGAGCGCATCGGCGAGATCGTCCATGCGCATGACCCACTGCGCGGCGAAGACTACGATGTCGAGCTGTGCAGCCCGGTTTTCTACGATCCGGATGGAGGGCGCCAGCGTGGCTGAGTTTTCCTGGATTGCCCGCAGTCCGCTGGAGAAAACGCTTGTCGTCGGCGCCTATGGCGCGCGCCGCACGGCGGCCAGCGTATCGCTCACCGAGATCCGCAATTTCGACCTGATCCAGGTGATGGCGCGGCGCGGCAAATGGGCCGAACTGGCAAAGGCTGCCAAAGCGCGTTTTGGCATGGCCGCCCCGGAAACGCCCAAGGCGGTCCGAGCTCCCGACGCTACGCTGATCTGGTCGGGACCGGATCAGTTCCTCGTCCTGTCCAATGGCGGCAAGCACGCGAGCGAACCGCTGAGCCAGGCGTTTGCGCAATCCGCCTCGCTGTCCGACCAGTCGCATGCCCGCGTGCTGATCAGCGTTTCGGGAGAAAAGGCACGCGCGATGCTGGCCAAACTGTCGTCGCTAGACCTGCACCCGGCGGCGTTCCCGGCCGGCACCGCTGCCGCGACCTCGGTCGATCACACCAGCATCAATCTCTGGCGCGGCAATGACCGGCCGGACGGACAGGCGGTGTTCAATCTTCTGGTATTTGCGACGTTTGCCGAAAGCCTGTGGCATACGATGCTCGATGCCGCCGCGGAGTATGGCGTCGATATCGGGCATTCCGAGGAATTGGGGTAAACTGTCTGCGTCGGCGCCGCCCCTCATCTGCCTGCCGGCATCTTCTCCCCGTATAGTGACGGGGAGAAGGGGGCCTGCCGCGACGGCTGCGCCTTTCCTGCAACGCCGATAATTGGCGAAATCGTTGGTGACAGGATCTTTCTCGCCGTCACTATACGGGGAGAAATGCCCGGCAGGGCAATGAGGGGCAGCGCCGACAATCGGAAGGATAAGGCCGAGCTGCTCCACCTTCACTTGCCAACTCCGGCTCTTCTGCCCTATTCTTCCCGCTAAAATAATTTCACACACAGGCAAACTTGTTTCTCGAAACCAGGGTTGAGATGAGCCAGTCGCCCTACCCCGCCGTCGCCGCCGGACCGCCCCGGCCAAGCCTGATCCTGCGGCCAGGCCAGATCGCGCTGCCGGCCGGGATGGAGCGCTATCCGGTTCAGGGCAATGGCGCGGTGCTGATCGAGGTCGAGGCCGGCGATACGATCACCGTGCGCGATGTGGAAGGCGGGCAGGCCTGCGAGCTGCTGGCATGGGACAGCAGCGGCGCGACCGATCCCGGCATTCTCGGCGAGAAATCGAACAGCAATGCCGCCGGCATCAAGGCGCTGCTGGCCGAAGGCGACGACAGCCTCGCTTCCTTGCGCCGGGGGATCGAGCGGCGCCAGGTGCAGCTCGACCAGGCAAAGGCGGTTCGCGTTTTCGGCGGCACCACCCCTGCCGGTACCCAACAAGTTTTTACCGTCGCCCGCGATGGGTCGATGCTGATTGCGGCGCCCGGTGGTCCGATGCTGGTCGACGGCCACGATACGGCGACGCCGCTTAGCGTCATCGTCCGCCGCGCCACCATCCGCCCGGCGGCGGAGTCGCAACTTGCCGACCCGCTGGCCGATCCCGTGCTAGACCTGCGCGTCCATTCGGCGACGGCGGAAGCCTATTTCGTCAAGGCGGGCGACTATCTGCAGATCATCGATGTCGACGGGCGCCAATGCACCGACTTCCAGTGCTTTTCGGCGCGCAAGCTGGACAGGGGGCGCGATCATCCGCTCGACGTGACCACGACCCGCACACTGATGGGCTCGAGCTATCCGATGCCCGGCCTGCATTCGAAATACTACGACCAGGACATGGAGCCGCTGGTCGAGGTTATCCAGGACACTTGCGGCCGCCACGATGCATTCGCGCTCGCCTGCGCCGCCAAATATTACGACGACATCGGTTATCCCGGCCATCCCAACTGCTCGGAGAATTTCAACCGGGCGCTCGCCGATAAGGGCGTCACGCCCCGCGCCGGCTGGATGGCGATCAACTTCTTCTTCAACACGTCAATCGACGCGCATGGCATCGTGGTTTCTGACGAGCCGTGGTCGCGGCCGGGCGACTATGTGCTGCTGCGGGCGCTGACCGACATCGTCTGCGTCTCGTCCGCCTGCCCCGACGACACGACGCCGGCCAATGGCTGGAACCTGACCGACATCCATGTGCGAACCTATTCCGGCCAGCATAAATTCTCGCGAGCGATCGCCAGACGCATGACGCCCGATTCGGAACCGAAAATGACCCGCGAGACCGCCTTTCATTCGAGCTTTGCCAAGCACACCCGCAACTTCGTCGAGTACAAGGGCTATTGGCTGGCCAATTCCTTCGCCAGGCAAGGCCCGATCGATGAATACTGGGCCTGCCGGCAGGACGCCGTGATCATGGACCTGTCGCCGCTGCGCAAGTTCGAGGTCACCGGCCCGGATTCGGAAGCGCTGCTGCAATACACGCTGACCCGCGACATCAAGAAACTCGGCGTCGGTCAGGTGGTCTACTCCGCTATGTGCTACGAGCATGGCGGCATGATCGACGACGGCACGCTGCTCAGGCTCGGCAAGGATAATTTCCGCTGGGTCGGCGGCGACGATCTATCCGGCGAATGGCTGCGCGAGACGGCGCAAAAACTCGGCCTCACCGTGCTGGTGCGCTCATCGACCGACCAGATGCACAACGTCGCCGTGCAGGGACCGAAAAGCCGTGACATCCTGCGGCAGATCATCTGGACCTCGCCGCTGCAGCCGTCGATCGACGAGCTTGAATGGTTCCGTTTCGCGGTCGCCCGCATCGGTGGCGGCAACGGCATTCCCGTCGTGGTTTCGCGCACCGGTTACACCGGCGAGCTCGGCTACGAGATCTGGTGCCATCCGCGCGACGCCGAAAAGGTGTTCGACGCGATCTGGCAGGCCGGCCAGCCGCACGGCCTGAAGCCGATGGGGCTACAGGCGCTCGACATGGTGCGCATCGAGGCCGGGCTGATCTTTGCCGGCTACGAGTTCTCCGACCAGGCAGATCCGTTCGAGGCCGGCATCGGCTTCACCGTGCCGCTGAAGACCAAGAGCGACGATTTCATCGGCCGCGAGGCGCTGATCCGGCGCAAGGAAAACCCGCAGAGGAAGCTGGTCGGCCTCGACATCGACGCCAATGTCGCGGTAGGCCATGGCGATTGCGTGCATG
Source organism: Mesorhizobium sp. M1328 (assembly GCF_040318075.1). NCBI lineage: Bacteria > Pseudomonadati > Pseudomonadota > Alphaproteobacteria > Hyphomicrobiales > Phyllobacteriaceae > Mesorhizobium > Mesorhizobium sp. M1328. The sequence continues at coordinate 60,696 of NZ_JAMYLO010000008.1, forward strand.
TCGGCCGCGCCCAGATCGGCATCGTCACCTCCGGCATGCGCTCGCCGGTGCTGAACAAGACCATCGCGCTGGCCAGGCTCGAGGTCGCGCATTCGGCGATCGGCACCGAGGTGGAGATCGGCAAGCTCGACGGCCACAGCAAGCGGCTGCCGGCGCGCGTCGTCGCCTTCGCCCATTACGATCCGCAAAAGACCAGGCCGCGCTCCTGATCGATCGCCCCCACGGGAGGCTTAGTCCGGCCTTTCGGCGATGCGGCTGCTTGTCCTGTCTTTCACAGCAATGTGCACAGCGTCACAAAGCGCTTGACGTGAAAGCGCGTTGGGTCAATCTTCACTGCTAAGAATAAAATACTACTGAGCGGAAAACGCCTGGGCCGTTCAACGTGAGCGTCGATGACGCCTCGCGAGATTGCGGCTGTTGCCGATGGGGAACATCAAAAATGGGGAATCCACGTACATGAGCACGATAGTCACCACCTTGGTGCCGCCTGCCGAAGGGCAGCTGCACCGGAACATCGATTGGCGCGGCGCCTTCTGGGTCGCAAGCGGCGTTCCGGCCCTTGTCCTGTTTTCGATCGGCGGCATTGCCGGCACCACCGGAACGCTGGCCTTCCTGATCTGGACAGTATCCATGATCATGGGCTTCCTGCAGTCCTTCACCTATGCGGAAATCGCCGGCCTGTTCCCGAACAAGTCCGGCGGCGCCTCGATCTACGGCGCCACCGCCTGGCTGCGCTATTCGAAATTCATCGCGCCGCTTTCTGTGTGGTGCAACTGGTTCGCCTGGTCGCCGGTGCTGTCGCTCGGCTGCTCGATCGCCGCCGCCTATATCCTCAACGCACTGGCGCCGGTGCCGCTGTTCACCCACACTTCGCCGGAAGTCGCCGCCTATATCGCAGCCCATGCCGGAACCAGCGCCGCCGATGCCATCACCGCGGTCACCGCGGCGGCGACGCCGGCGATCCGCAACTGGACGCTCTACGGTCACACGCTTGGCCCGGTTTCCTTCACCTTCAACGCCACCTTCTTCATCGGCGCGGTGCTGATGCTGATCATCTTCTCGATCCAGCATCGCGGCATCCTGGGCACGGCCAATGTGCAGAAATATATCGGCCTGCTGGTCATCATCCCGATGCTCATCGTCGGCGTGGTGCCGATCGTCACCGGCCAGATCAACTGGGCAAACTTCTCGCCGCTGGTGCCGCTGGCGGCAGCCTATGCGCCGGAGCCCGGCGCATGGAACATCGCCGGCTGGACGCTGGTGCTCGGCGGCATGTTCATCGCGGCATGGTCGACCTACGGTTTCGAGACCGCCGTCTGCTACACCTCCGAATTCAAGAACCCCGGCACCGATACCTTCAAGGCGATCTTCTACTCCGGCCTGCTTTGTATGCTGCTGTTCATCCTGGTGCCGTTCACCTTCCAGGGCGTGCTCGGCTTGAACGGCATGCTGGCGACGCCGATCGTCGACGGCTCCGGCGTTGCCGATGCGCTGGCCGGCATGGTCGGCGGCGGCCAGCTGATCCACAGCCTGCTGGTCATGCTGATGATCCTGGCGCTGGTGCTCTGCATCATGACGGCGATGGCCGGCTCTTCGCGCACGCTCTACCAGGGTTCGGTCGACGGCTGGCTGCCGCGCTACCTCAGCCACGTCAACGAGCACGGTGCGCCGACGCGGGCGATGTGGACCGACCTGATCTTCAACCTGATTGTGCTGGCCATCGCTTCGGCCGACGCGACGAGCTTCTTCTTCATCCTCGCGGTGTCGAATTGCGGCTACATCATCTTCAACTTCCTCAACCTCAATGCCGGCTGGATCCACCGCATCGACAATGGCCACATCGCGCGGCCATGGAAGGCGCCGAGCTGGCTGCTCGGCCTCGGCGCGATCTTTGCCTATGTCAACGCGGTCTTCATGGGCGCCGGCGCCAAGGTCTGGAACCCGATGGCATTGTGGGCCGGGCTGATCACTGCAGCCTTGATCATCCCGGTGTTCTGCTTCCGGCATTACATCCAGGACAAGGGCAAGTTCCCCGACCACATGCTGGCCGATCTCGGCATGAACTCGTCCGACCTCGCAGTGCGAAAGGCCGGGATGCTGCCCTATCTGACGCTGGTCGCTGGCGTCGCGGTGATGCTGCTCGCCAACTGGCTGTTCGTCATCTGAGGCTTGCCTTGAGGGATCGGGCGCGCGATGCGCCCGGTCCCTGCATTTTGTTCTTGCTTTGTGCCGGCAGCTATGCTATTAATTTCGCTATGGTGCTGATTCGCCCCGAGACCCGCCGCTGAGGCGGGTTTTTCGTTTCTGGGCTAAAAGCGCGTCGCGTTCGATCGGCCTCATGCGACGCGCCTTAGATTCTTGTTTTTATGCATGTCGTTATCGCAAAACCGCTGCACACTTTTGCGCGACATGCATTAGCGGGCTCAATCGATCTTGATGAACACGCCCTTGGTGTTAAGATATTCGTCAAGGTGTTCGGCGCCGCCCTCGCGGCCGTAGCCGCTCATCTTGTAGCCGCCGAAGGGCACGGCCGGATCGATGGCGTGATAGGTGTTGACCCAGACCGAGCCGGAGCGGATCTTGCGCGACAGCTGATGGGCGGTGGCGAGATTTTGGGTGAAGACCCCTGCAGCCAAGCCGTAAGGCGTGTTGTTGGCCCGCTCGACCGCCTCGTCCAGCGTATCGAACGGCAAGGCTGAAATCACCGGCCCGAAGATCTCCTCACGGGCGATCTTCATGTCGTCCGAGACACCGGCAAAGACCGTCGGCGCGACGAAATTGCCGGCGGCAAGCGCGCCTTCCACAAGCCGTTCGCCGCCGGTGACGAGTTTCGCCCCTTCCGCAGTGCCGGCCTCGAGGTAACCGGTGACCCGTTGCAACTGCTTTTCGGAGACGAGCGGACCGATCTCGGTCGCGGGGTCGATGCCGTCGCCGACCCTGAGACCCTTGGCATATGCCGCCAGTCGCTCGACGAACTCGTCATGGACGGCGCGTTCGACAAACAGGCGCGAGCCGGCAATGCAGATCTGGCCGGAATTGGCGAAGACCGACATTGCCGCCACCGGCACCGCTTTGTCGAGATCGGCATCGGCGCAGACGATGACCGGCGACTTGCCGCCGAGTTCCAAGGAGACGCGCTTGAGGTTGCCGGCCGAGGCCCGCACAATCGACTGGCCGGTCGCCGTCGAGCCGGTGAAGACGATCTTGTCGACACCCATGTGCTCGGCGAGTGCCGCGCCCGCCTCGGTGCCGGTGCCGGTGACGATGTTGACGACGCCTTGCGGGACGCCGGCTTCGTTCATGATGTCGGCGATCAAAAGCGGCGTCAGCGGCGCCTCTTCCGATGGTTTCAGCACGATAGTACAGCCGGTCGCCAGCGCCGGGCCGATCTTCCAGATCGACGCTGCCGTCGGCGCGTTCCACGGGATGATGGCGCCGACGACACCGACCGGCTCCTTGCGGGTGAAGGAGACGATTTCGCCGGACAGCGAATTCTCGATGGTCTCGCCGTGCAGCGCCGTCGCCATGCCGGCATAGTAACGCAGCATGCCGATGACGCGGTTGCGGTTGGCGCGGGTGCGCACGATCGGCATGCCCATGTCGGTGGTGTCGGAGCGGCTGATCTCTTCCCAGTGCTTTTCGAAGAGGTCGGCGATCCTCAGCAGCAGCACCTGCCGCTCATAAGGCTTGAACCGGCTCCACGGGCCCTCGAACGCCTTGCGCGCAGCAGTCACCGCCAAGTCGATGTCCTGGCGGTCGCCGCGGGGAACCGTGGCGATGACCGCGCCGGTGGCGGGATTGCGGCTCTCCATGGTCCGGCCGGAGCGGGCATCGACCCAGCCACCGCCGATGAACATCTGGCGATGGCGCCCGTCGATCGGCAGCCGCAGCGGTGCCTTTGTCTGAGCTATGGTCATGACGGTCCTCCTCCGGCGCCTACGCCTGGTGGGCGGATTAAACCGCCGGAGGTCACATTTGCCAACAGCTCTATTCGGCCGCCAGGGCCAGTTGCGGCCTTTCGTTCTTTTCTTCCGTCTCGGCCGCCTGCTCCACCACCTTCTTGGGCTCCCTGCCGAAGAACAGCGCGTAGGCTGCCGGCAGGACAAGGATGGTCAGCACCGTGGCGACGAGAATGCCGCCCATCATGGCGTAGGCGAGCGGCCCCCAGAAGACGCCGCGCGAGATCGGGATCAGCGCCAGCACCGCAGTCAACGCCGTCAGCACGATCGGCCGGAACCGGCGGACCGCCGAGCCGATGATGGCCTCGGAGCGCTCCACACCGGCGGCGATGTCCTGATCGATCTGATCGACCAGGATGATCGAGTTGCGCATGATGATGCCGAGCAGGGCGATGACACCGAGGATGGCGACGAAGCCGAACGGGGCGCCGCTGATCAAGAGTGCCGCCGCCGCGCCGATGATGCCAAGCGGACCGGTCGCCAGCACCAGCATGGCTTTGCCGAAATGCTGCAGCTGGATCATCAGCAACACGACGATGACGGCCAGCATGATCGGCGCTTTCGCTGCAATCGAGGCCTGGCTTTCGGCCGCATCCTCGGCGCCACCCTGGATCTCGATCTTGTAGCCGGGTGCGAGGCTGGCGCGCAGGCCCTGCATGTCGCTGTACATTTTCATGGCGACATCGTTCGGCTGCACGCCGTCCGGCAGCGTGGCGCGTACGCTGATCGTCGGCAAGCGGTCGCGCCGCCATTCGACGCCTTGCTCCAGCACCGGAACGATCTTGGCGACCTGCGACAGCGGCACGGAGCCACCGAAATCCGTCGGGATATAGACGGAATCGACCGCCGACAGCAGGTGACGGCTTGCCTCCGGTTCGCGGGCGACGATCGAAACCGTCTCCTCGCCGTCGCGGAAATCATCGAGCGGCGCTCCCGACATGGTCGCCTGCAGCATCTGGCGGATGCGCTGCGAGGTGACGCCGAGCGCACGGGCACGATCCTGGTCGATCACCAGCTTCATCGCCGGCACCGGCTCCAGCCAGTCGTCGTGGATGGCGCCGAGCAACGGATTTGCCTGGAACTTCGCCTTCACCTCGTCGGCGATGCGGCGCACTTCCTGGCGATCCGGACCCATGACGCGCATCTGCACCGGCCAACCAGTCGGCGGACCGAGGAACAGGCGATCAACCTTGGCGCGGATCGATGGGAAATCCTCGGCCAGGACGGTGCGCAGCTTGACGATCAGCCGCTCGCGGGCCGGTTCGTCATTGGCCATGACCAGAAGCTGGGCGAAGTTCGGGTTGCGAAGCTGCTGGTCGAGCGGCAGGAAGAAGCGCGGCGCGCCTTCGCCGATATAGGTGGCGATGAAGCGCTTGTCCTTGTCGTCCATCATCCTGGCTTCGAGCGCCTTGGCCTGCGTCTCGACTTCCTTGATGCTGGTGCCTTCCGGCAGCCAGAGATCGACGAGGATTTCCGGACGCGACGATTGCGGGAAGAAATTCTGCGGGATGAACTGGAACGCCCACAGGCTGGTGGCAAAGGTCATCAGCGTCATCACCAGGACGATGATGCGATGGCGCACCGCCCATGACACGGTCGAGCGAAGACGGCGGTAAAAACCCGTGTCGAAGACATCGTGATGGCTGCCGGCGTGCTTGCGCTGCTTCAGGATCATGTGGCCGAGCCATGGCGTGAAATAGACCGCAGCGAACCAGGACACGACCAGCGCGATGCCGACGACGTAAAACAGGGTGCGCACATATTCGCCGGCCGTCGAGGCTGCGAAACCGACGGGGATGAAGCCGGCTGTGGTGATCAGCGTGCCGGTCAGCATCGGGAAAGCGGTCGAGGAATAGGCGAAGCTCGCCGCCTCGACCTTGACCAAGCCTTCCTCGAGCTTTCGCTCCATCATTTCGACGACGATCATCGCGTCGTCGACCAAGAGCCCAAGCGCGATGATCAGCGCGCCGAGCGAGATGCGCTGCAGGTCGATGCCGAGTTCGTACATGATGGCGAAGGTGGCTGCCAGGACCAGCGGAATGACGATGGCGATCACCAGGCCCGAACGCCAGCCGATCGACAGGAACGAGACGACAAGCACGATCAGCAGCGCTTCACCGAGCGCTTCCATGAACTCGGCCACCGCATCCTTGACGACGCCCGGCTGATCGGAAATCTGATTGACCGAGACGCCATAGGGCAGCGCCTCCTCGAAGCGCTTGTAGGTCGCTTCGACGTCCTTGCCAACGTCGGTGACGTTGAAGCCCTTTGCCATGACGACGCCAAGCTGGACGCTGTCGTGACCGTTGATACGGTATTTGCGCTGATAGGGATCCTCGAGGCCGGAGGTCACCGTGGCGATGTCGCCGAGGCGCGTCACCTGGTTGCCGGCGCGCAGGCGAAGCTCGCGGATGTCGGCCGCCCTGGTGACGTCGCCTTCGACCGAGATGCGCACGGAACGCTGGCCGGTGTCGACCGAGCCCGCCGGGTCGACATTGTTTTGGCCCCTGATCGCATTCTGCAGGTCGGTCAACGTCAGGCCGCGTTCGGCAAGTACCTTGGATGAAACGTCGATGTAGAGCTTTTCCGGCTGGTCGCCGATGATCACGGCTTTCTCGACGCCGGGCGTCGTCAGCAGCATGTCGCGTGCCTGGATGGCGAATTTCTTCAGCTCGGGATAGCTGTAGCCGTCGCCGCTGATCGAATGCAGGGTGATGAATGTGTCGCCGAATTCGTCGTTGAAGTAGGGCCCGAGCGAGCCCTGCGGCAGTTCATTCGAGATATCGCCGACCTTCTTGCGCACCTGATAGAACGCATCCGCGACCTGCGCGGGATTGGTGTCGCCCTTGACCTGCAATGTGATGATGGCGCTGCCGGCGCGGGTGTAGGAGCGGACGAAATCGAGATGCGGCGTTTCCTGCAGCTTGCGCTCGATCTTGTTGACGACCTGGTCCTCCATCTCCTTGATCGAGGAGCCAGGCCAGATCGCCTGGACGACCATGACGCGGAAGGTGAAATCGGGGTCTTCCTTCTGGCCCATGCGCATCAGGCCGAGCGCACCGGCGACGATGATCAGCCCGAACAGGAAGCGGGCAATGCTCGGATGGCCGATTGCCCAGCGCGAAAGATTGAAAGATCGCTTTTCATTGGTGTCGGTGGTCATCGGCGTCAGTCCGTTTCAATTTGATCAACAGAGCACGCGCTTTCGCATGCCCAAGGAACTTCCGATGTGGGCTTCCGGGCGGCGAGGCTTTCCGAGTTGAGAGATCTACATCGCGGTGGGACGCGAGGATCGACGTGGGGGTTACATCGACCTGAGATCTCGAAAATCGGGGGGCCGCCTGCCGCCCGGAAACTGTGGATTGCCTGGCCGTCAGCGCAAGCGCCTTGCGGCGTCGTCATCGGCCGACGCCGACTGTTGCGCTGCATCACCGGTCAGCTTGACTTTCAGATTCTCGGTCATGAACTGCGTGCCGGCGGCGACGACCACGTCGCCCGGCTTCAGCCCATCGGCGACGCTGACGCCGTCGGGGGTGAAGGCGGCGACCTTGACCGGATGCGCATGGACGGTCCCGCCATTGCGGTCGACTGTCCAGACGATCGATTGGCTGTCCTTTTGCGCCAACGCGGCCAGCGGGATCGACACCAGCTGCTGCCGGTTATCCGCCGCGGCTTCGATGGAGGCGGTCATGCCTAGCAGCACGCGCGGATCGTTGGGCAGGCTGACGCGGACGGCAAAGGTGCGCGACTGCGGATCGGCGCTGCCGGCGACTTCGCGGACCTTGCCGTCGAGCGTCAGCGCCTCATCGGACCAGAAGCCCGCCTTGACGGTCTTGCCCGGCTTGAATTCGGCGATATCGGTTTCCGGAACAGCGATCAGCACTTCCTTCTCGCCGTCGATGGCAACGGTCACCACCGGCGTACCGGAGCCGACGACCTGGCCGACATCGGCGGCAACGGCGGTGACGATGCCGTTCTTGTCCGCCTTGAGATCGGTATAGCGGACCTGGTTCTGTGCCTGGGCAAGCTGTGAGCGGGCGGAGTCTCGCGTGGCGACCGCCTGATTATAGGCGAGCGTTGCCTGCTCGAGCTGCGACTTCGGCGCGAAATTCTTGGCGTAGAGCTGTTCGGCGCGCTTGCGCGTAAGCTCGACTGTCTCGACCTGACGGTCGGCAGCATCGAGGCTGGCCTGAGCGCTTCTCACCGAAAGCTCGTAGTCGGTGGGATCGATGCGGGCGAGAACGTCGCCGGGCTTGACGCGGTCACCGATGTCGACAAGGCGCTCGGTGATCTTGCCGTTGATGCGAAAACCGAGATTCATCTCGGTCCGAGCACGCACCGATCCGGAATAGGAGAGCTGACGGGTATCGCTCGCCTTAGCGATCTCGACCACCTTGACCGGGCGGATGATCTCGGTGACCTCGGCTTTCTCCTGCGAGCAGCCGGCGAGGCCGAGAGCGGCAACGATAATCAGTGCCAGGCCGGCGGCCGGTCGCCTGTAGGTGATGGACTTGGACAAAGACACTTTTCGTACTCCCGAACTGTGGGGATGAATTGCCGACATCACCGCCCGACGGGCGGCAACGGTCATTTCTTCAAGGCTCTGATGGCAAACTCGGTAAGCTCGTCCGGTGTCGCCCGGTTCTTCTTGGCGAGGCACTGGGCCATCATCTGCGGATGACAGAGGCTGATAATAGCAGCACCGAAACACCGGGACGCGATCACCGGATCCTGATCGACGAACTCGCCGGTGGCGATGCCCTCGCGGATCACTTCCGCAACCAGTTCGTGGATGCTGTCGATGTGCTTTTCGATGACATGCCAGTCGCGCTCGATGGCGACGATGACCATCTCGTGCACCTTCTCCTGGTCGATCATGGTCTCGAGCGTCCACTGATAGTGCGTATGCACGTAGCGGCGGAGCTTTTCGCTGGCGGTGCCGGGACTATGGCAGGCTTCGTAGGTCAACCGGTAGCAGGTCTCGAGCATACGGCCGCAAACCGCCTGGTGGATTTCCACCTTGGAGGCGAAGAAGCGGTAGATATTGGCGGTCGACATGCCGAGTTCGCGCGCTATGTCGGCGACGTTGGTCTTGCCGTAGCCGTAGTGGCGGAACAATCGCTCCGCGCAATCCAGGATGCGTGTGACATTTTCCTGGCGGGCGGAATCGGCGGTGGTGTCTAGAGTTTCCAGCATCTTGTTTGCCAAATTTACGACTGACGAATTTAGAATTTCGTCACTCGTAAATTGAAAACCATCACCTGTCAAGGCCGATTTTGGCCGCTGATGACAGATGGTGACATCTCTGGACGGAGTTGGACCATGAAAAGCATGTGGGTCCCGCCGGGCGCGCCTGCAACGCCGCCCCGTCTGTTCGACGCAAAGGATTTTGAATTGATGTTTTCAGATCAGGCGTTAAGGCTGCTTCGTCATCTCCCGCAGCCGGAACTTCTGGATCTTGCCCGTCGAAGTCTTCGGGATTTCCGCGAAGATCACCGCTTTCGGCACCTTGAAGCGGGCGAGCAGCGCGCGGCAGTGCTCGATGATTTCGGCCTCGGTCGCCGCCTTGCCCGGCTTCAGCTCGACATAGGCGACCGGCACCTCGCCCCATTTGTCGTCGGATCGGGCGACAACGCCGCAGGAGCCGACGGCGGGATGTTTGTACAGTGCCTCCTCGACCTCGATCGAGGAGATGTTTTCGCCGCCGGAGATGATGATGTCCTTGGAACGGTCCTTGAGCTGGATGTAGCCGTCAGGATGCATGACGCCGAGGTCGCCCGAATGGAACCAGCCGCCGGCAAAGGCCTCGTCGCTCGCCTTGCGGTTCTTGAGATAGCCTTTCATGACGATGTTGCCGCGGAACATTACCTCGCCGATAGTCTCGCCGTCGGCCGGCGTCTCTTGCATCGTCTGCGGGTCCATCACCATCAGGCCTTCGAGCGCGGCGTAGCGTACGCCTTGCCTGGCCTTCTTCGCCGCCCTCGCCCCCTTCTCCAGCCGGTCCCACTCGCCGTGCCATTCGTTGACGACGGCCGGGCCATAGGTTTCGGTCAGGCCGTAGAGATGCGTGACGGCAAAGCCCGCATCGGCCATGCCCGACAGCACCGCCTCAGGCGGCGGCGCTGCGGCGGTGTTGAAGCTGACGGTCTGCGGGAACTGCCGCTTGTCCTCGTCCCTGGCGTTGATCAGCACCGACATGACGATCGGTGCACCGCACAGATGGGTGACGCCGTGATCGGCTATGGCGTCGTAGATCGGCTTCGGCCGCACCCAGCGCAGGCAGACATGCGTGCCGGCCTGCACGGCAAGCGTCCAGGGAAAGCACCAGCCGTTGCAGTGGAACATCGGCAACGTCCACAGATAAACCGGGTGCTTGCCCATTCCGGCATGGATGGTGTTGGCATAGGCCATGAGTGCCGCACCGCGATGGTGACAGACGACGCCCTTCGGATTGCCTGTCGTGCCAGAGGTGTAGTTGAGCGAGATAGCATCCCATTCATCGTCCGGCATCGACCAGGCGAAATCCTCGTCGCCGTCGGCGACAAACGCCTCATAGTCCAGCGTGCCGATCCGTTCCCCCTTGGGATAGGGCGCATCGGCGGCATAGTCGGGATCGTCGTAATCGATCAGCAGCGGCTTGACCTTGGCCAGCGCCAGCGCTTGCCGAACCACGCCGGCGAATTCGCGGTCGACGATCAGCACCTTGCTTTCGGCGTGGTCGAGCTGGAAGGCAATGACCGCAGCGTCGAGGCGGGTGTTGAGCGAATGCAGCACCGCCCTGGTCATCGGCACGCCGAAATGCGCTTCCAGCATCGGCGGTGTGTTGGACAGCATAACGGTGACGGTGTCGCCCTTGCCGATACCGCGCTTCGCCAGCGCCGAGGCAAGCCTCAGCGAGCGCTTCCAGAAATCGCGATAGGTCGTGCGCTGGCGGCCATGGATAATGGCGGTCTGGTCGGGAAAGGTTTTTGCCGCCCGCTCGAAATAGGTCAGCGGCGTCAGCGGCTGGTGGTTGGCCGGGTTCCTGTCGAGGTCCTGTTCGTAAGGATTGCCCATCCCGTCCTCCGCAATGTGTTATTAGGCCTTCTTACCACCAGGCTTTGAACACGGTGTAGGATTTGTGCATCGCCGGTCTGTTGCGACCGTCTTTTCGCGATGCAAGTGCCCGCCGTTGGTGAATATCTCATCGAAGCCACCTCAACGGTATGCGGCTTCGCCTATCCACCTGGGCGCCCCTACTCGCCTTCACCCTCTGGCCACAAAGCATCGATGTCCCGATGTCCTTCCACAATGTTCGCCACCTCGAAGAAATCGCCATAGTAACGGAAGAAAATCACGTACCCCCTGAAAGCGAAACTTCGGACGTCAGGCCGGAGTTCGGGACGAGCACGACCGATCGTCGCAGGCAAGCTCGCCAGATCGCGGCATTTCTGACGCAACGCATCCACAAAGCGCCGGCCGATCAATAGGCTGCCGCTTTGGCCGGTGATGTATTCAAGGATATCGACCAAATCTGTCTGTACCGACGGCAGCATGCGCAGCCGCGGCACTCCTAAAAACCTTCCTTTGCGAGCTGCTTGGCCTTGGCTTCCAAGGCCGCGTCAATATCTTGCTCCGAGGCTTCGCCGCCTTCGGCAAACGACTTGTCCACCATGGCACGCAGCGCCTTCAACTTTTCCTCGCGCTCTTCGACCAGGCGCAGGCCCTCACGCACGACTTCGCTGGCAGAGCCGTAGCGGCCGCGTTTGACAATATTGGACACGAAGGTTTCCCATCGCTCTCCCAATGATACATTCATTCTCGGATCTCCTGTCTGATCAAATGGTACCGCAATAACAATAAATGTGCAATTACTGACATCGGCAATGCTCCAATGCCATATCATGCCTCCTGTCTTAATTTGACTTTTGTCGAGAGCCGTGAATAATGTCAGCGAGGAGATGGCATGGCGATCCGACCGGCAGAACAGCTTATCCACAAGGCCGCCTGGCTTTACTACGCACACGGCCTGCGCCAGGACCAGGTGGCCAGCCAGCTCAAGATTTCCCGTGCCTCGGTGGCGATGTATCTGCGCAAGGCGCGCGAGACCGGCATCGTCAACATCTCGACCTCGACCCAGCTTTTCACCGACGACGTGCTGGCACGCAAGCTGGAAGACGCGCTGAGGCTCGACGCGGTCTGGATCGCGCCGGAAAACGGCTATGTCGCCGACCCCTCGACCGATATCGCGGTGCTGGCGGCAAGCGTCTTTCTCGAGCTGATCAGGAAGGGCGACCGCATCGGCGTCGCCTGGGGACGGACGATCTACACCATCGCCGACATCATGTCCTATGCCGATCTGCAGGACGTCACCGTGGTGCAGCTCTGCGGCAATCTGGGCGCCCCCTATTCGTACCGGCCGGACCAATGTACGATGGAAATCGCACGCCGGCTCAATGCCAAGGGGCTGAATTTTTACGCGCCGCTGGTGCTGACGACGGAAGAACTGGCACGCGGCCTGCGCGCCGAGCCGGTGATCCGCGAGCAGTTGTCGGGCATCGGCGAATGCGACCTGGCGCTGTATTCGGTAGGCTCGGTGGACACCGACAGCCATCTGGTCAAATGCGGCGCGCTGACGCCAAGCGAAATGGCTGTATTGCGCAAAGCGGGTGCGGCCGGCGTCATTGCCGGGCAGATCATCGACGCCCAAGGCCAGGCGCTCGACTGCAGCTACAACCGCCGGCTGATTTCGGCAGAGCTGTCATCGTTGCGCAGCATCGAAAAGCGCCTTGTGGTGGTGCAGGAGGAGAGCAAGTTCGAACCGCTCGTCGCGGCGATCGCCGGCGGGCTATGCACTCATCTCGTCGTCGACGCACGGATGGCGCGACGGCTGCTCGACCATGCCGGAGCGGCAGCAGAAAAGGTCGCCTAGACAGTACATTTCCAGCCGCCGGCGCGTTGTCATCAATTTGTCGCGGCATTCCTGTTCACAACAAAGAGAAATCGGACGAAGCTGACATGAAGAACCTGTGGAATGACGACGAGGCGGAGAAGCTGGTCGCCGACTATGCAAAGAAGGGTGTGGCCCGCGATCTGGCGCTGCGCGTCTACACGACCAGGCTGCTGGGCGGCGAGCCGCGGCTCGTCCTGCATGGCGGCGGCAACACCTCGTGCAAGACCAGGGCCACCGATCTTGTCGGCGACGAATGGGACGTGCTCTGCGTCAAGGGCAGCGGCTGGGACATGGGCGTCATCGAGCCGCAGGGCCTGCCGGCGGTCAAGCTCGGCGCGCTGTTGAAGGCGCGGTCGCTGAAGAAGCTCTCCGATGAGGACATGGTCGCGCTGCAGCGGGCGAACCTCATCGATCCGTCCTCGCCCAATCCCTCCGTCGAGACGCTGCTGCACGCCTTCCTGCCGCACAAATTCGTCGACCACACGCATTCGACCGCAATCCTCGCCATCGTCGACCAGGAGGACAGCGAGGCGCTGAGCCGGAAGGTGTTCGGCGAAAAGATGGGCTTTGTGCCCTACATCATGCCGGGCTTCGATCTGGCGAAGGCGTCCGCTGATGTTTTCGACGCCGATCCGACGGTCGAAGGCCTGATCCTCGACAAGCATGGCATTTTCACCTTCGGCGACGATGCCAAGCAGGCCTATGACCGGATGATCCATTACGTGAACGTCGCCGAGGATTTCATCGCCAGCCACGGCAAGCCGCGCACCGAAAAAGTGGCCCTGCCGGCCAGGCTTGCGAAGCCCGCGGAGATTGCGCCGATGCTGCGCGGCGCGGCGGCGGTGGCGCGCGGCGAAGGCCGCTTCGACCGGATGATCAGCGATTTCCGGACCTCGGATGCGATCGTCGACTTCATCAATTCGGCAAAAATTGCCGACTATGCCGGGCGCGGCGTCTCGACACCCGACCTGTCGATCCGCATCAAGACCGGACCGATGGCACTGCCGGCGCCCGACGCTGACAAGGTCGGCGACTACAAATCCGTCATCCGCGAGCATGTCGAGAAATTCGCCAAGGACTATCGCGCCTATTTCGAGACCAATGATGCGCTCGACGATGTGAAGCGCACCATGCTCGACCCGATGCCGCGGCTGACGCTGGTGCCCGGCCTTGGCATGTTCGGCCACGGCCGCACGCTCAAGGACGCGAAGATCGCCTCCGACGTCGGCGAAATGTGGATCGAGGCAGTGCGCGGCGCCGAAGCCGTCGGCGATTTCCGCCCGCTCTCCAAAGCCGACCTGTTCCCGCTCGAATACTGGTCGCTGGAACAGGCCAAGCTCGCCGCCAACAAGCCGAAGCCGCTGACCGGCCAGGTGGTGCTGGTCACTGGCGGCGCCGGCGCGATCGGTGCGGCCACGGCAAAGCTATTCGCCGACAACGGTGCCCATACCGTCGTCGTCGATCTCGATGCGTCAAGGGCTGCCGAGGCGGCAAAAAAAGCTGGCAACGGTTCGATCGGCATTGGCGCCGACATCACCGATCCGGCGCAGATGCGCGCTGCGTTCGACAAAGCGGTCGCCGTCTACGGCGGCCTCGACATTCTCGTCTCCAATGCCGGTGCTGCCTGGGAGGGCCGGATCGGCGAGCTCGACGACGCAACCTTGCGCAAGAGCTTCGAACTCAATTTCTTCGCCCACCAGTCGGCGGCGCAGAATGCCGTGCGCATCATGCTGGAACAGGGCACCGGCGGCGTGCTGTTGTTCAACACCTCCAAGCAGGCGGTCAATCCGGGGCCGAAGTTCGGCGCTTATGGAATTCCCAAGGCGGCAACGCTGTTTTTGTCCAGGCAATATGCGCTCGACTACGGCGCGAATGGCATCCGCTCCAATGCCGTCAACGCCGACCGCATCCGTTCGGGGCTGTTGACCGAAGCCATGATCGCCAGCCGCTCGGGCGCGCGCGGCGTGTCGGAGAAGGAGTACATGTCCGGCAACCTGCTCGGGCAGGAAGTGACGGCCGAAGACGTCGCCCAGGCCTTTCTGCATCAAGCGCTGGCCGAGCGGACCACCGCCGATGTGACGACGGTCGACGGCGGCAACATCGCAGCGGCGTTGAGGTAGATCTAAACACCGGACCAACAAAAAGAGCGGCCCGCGAGCCGCTCTTTTTCTTTGCCGATAGCGAAAGACTACTTCGCGTTCGGGTTCGGCATCCAGGCCGGCATTGCGACATCGGCATGGGCGAACTGCGGCAGCTTGGCCGAGAGATCCTCCATGTTCTTGATGTCCTTGTCGAGCAGGTCCTTCTGGGTGATCAGCGTCGGCGGCACGATGACGTTGTGGCCGGGATCTTCGCCGGCCAGAAGCTGCGCCAGCGCACGCACGGATACCTGACCGACGACGGCCGGGTTGGTAGCGGCGGTTGCCGCCCAGGCGCTGTCGGGCTCGCGCATCGCGGCGATGTCCGAGGTCGAGATGTCGGCCGAATAGATCTTGATGTCCTTGTTCAGCCCGGCCTCGTCGACGGCGATCTTCACGCCCTTGGCGAATTCGTCATAGGGCGCGAACATCACCTTGATGTCGGGGTGGGCCGACAACACCGAGCGGGCCTGGTTGGCGACCGAATTGGCGATCGGGTTGTCGAGCGTGCCGAACATGGCAACTTCGTCGATGCCTGCATACTTCTTCTTGAATTCGACCCAGGTCTCGTTGCGGCGGTCGAGCGGCGCGATGCCGGCGACATAGACATAGCCGGCCTTCCAGCTCTCGCCATTGTCCTTGACCGCCTGTTCGAGTGCGAGGCGCGCGAGGTCGCGGTCGGATTGCTCGATCTGCGGGATCTTGGGGTTTTCGACATTGACGTCGAAGGCGACGACCTTGATGCCGGCGTCGACCGCGCGCTGGGCGGCGTCCTTCATCGATTCCGTCAAGCCGTGCTGGATGATGATGCCCTGGACGCCGAGCGCGATGGCCTGGTCGACCATGTCCGCCTGAAGCGCCGCGTCCTGGCGGCTGTCGAGCACGCGCAGGTCGACGCCGAGCGCCTTGGCCTGCGCTTCGACACCGGACAAATACGCCTGGAAGAAGTCGCCGGTCGAGAGATAGCGGACCAGCGCGATCTTGACGGCACCCGGCTTGTCGAACGGCGCCGGCCTGTCCTGCGCCATCGCCGGCATCTGCATCAGCAATGTTGCGCCGGCAAGCCCGAGCGCTGCCTTCCCCAAAAGTCTTCTTGTGATGTTCACGTCGCTTCCTCCACTTGTTGAACCCAAAATGTGACCCGGTCGAACCCTATCTCCTGCCCCTGCCGGACAGGGCGAAGGTAAAGACAAGGGCGACCACGAGAACCACGCCCTTGACGAAATCCTGCGTGTAGTAAGGCGCGTTCATCATCGTCAGGCCCTGCAGCAGCACGCCGACAAACACCGCGCCGACGGCCGTGCCGAAGGCGTTTGGCTTGGCGGCGCCGAGAACCGCGTAACCGATGAGTGCAGCAGCCACCGCGTCGAGCAACAGATTATTACCCGAGGCGATGTCGCCGCGTCCAAGCCGGGCGGCGAGCAAAATGCCGCCGATCGAGGCAAATACTCCCGAAATAACGTAGGCCCAGATTTTGTATGCCTTGACAGGCGCGCCGGCGAGTTCGGCAGCGCGTTCGTTGCTGCCGACCGCGTACATCATGCGCCCGAAACGGGTGTATTCGAGAAAGAACCAGATCAGTACCGCCAGCACGAGCAGGACGACGACCGACACCGGAATGAGGTTCGGGATGAAGAAATCGAAGCGATGGCGGCCAAGCGCCAGAAAGGCGGCGCCGAAGCTGCCGTTGGCGACCGAGCCGTCCGGCATGGTCATGCCGGTGGCGATCGAGCGGCCTTCGGTCGGGATGCGTTGCAGACCGACAAGCAGGAACATCATGCCGAGTGTCGCTAAGAGGTCCGGCACCCGCATATAGACGATCAGCCAGCCATTGATCAGGCCGACGACGGCGCCGATCACGAGACAGACGACGACCGCCACGACGGCGTTCTGTTCCAGCACCACCATGACATAGGCAGCCGCCATCATGGCGCTGGTGGCGACGGAGCCGATCGACAGGTCGAAGCCGCCGACGACCAGCGTGGCGGTGACGCCGAGCGCCAGAACGCCGGTGATGGCGACCGACTGGAAGATGAAGACAGCACTTTGCGGCGAGACGAAGCCGTCGGCGGCGATGGCGAAATAGGCGATCAACCCGAACAACAGAACGATGAAGCCGTAGCGAATAGCATTGTCGCGCAGGATCATTCGGCGCTCCCGCACGCTGACGCCGTCTTTATCCAACCCGAACTCATGCCCTCTCCATTCCAATTCTCTTTGTCTTCCCGCCGTCAGGCTGCGCTGTGCAACGGCCCGCCCGCTACTTCGGCCAGCAGACGCTCGAGATCGACATCGGTATTGCGGTGCTCGCCGACGATCGTCTGCTCCGACAGCACCAGAATGCGATCGGCCGTCTCCAGGGCCTCGTCGAGTTCGGTGACGAACAGCAGCGTCGCGCGGCCGCTGGCGCTGGCCCGCAGCTTGGCGGCGATATCGCGCCTGGCCGAAATGTCGACGCCCTGAAACGGCTCGTCGAGGATGAAAAGCCTTGCGCCCTGCGACATCCAGCGGGCGACCATCACCTTCTGCTGATTGCCGCCCGAAAGGGTGGACATCTCGTCCTTTTCCGAGCGGCAGACGATGCCCAGTTCCTGGATCTGCTGGCGGGCAACGGCGCGTTCGATGCGGCGCTTGAGGACGCCGAGACGCGACATGCGCCTGTGGAACGGCAGGCTGATATTCTCCTGGATGTTGAAGTCGCCGACGATGCCGTTTTCGCCCCGGTCCTTGGCGACGAGAAACACACCGGCGGCAATCGCTTCCCCCGTCGACTCCGGCGCATAGGGTTTCCCGTTCAGCATCATGGTCCCGGCCAGCGGCTGGCGCAGGCCGAACAGCGTCTCGGCGAGCGCGGTCTTGCCGACGCCGACAAGGCCGGTGATGGCAACGACCTCGCCGTCGCCGAGCGTCAGCGAAATCGGCCGGGCGCCTTCTGCAATCCGCAACCCGTCCGTGGCAAAAATTGCTTTGGCCGAATTCCTGGCGACGATCCGCTCGAGCTGGATCTTGCGGCCGAGCATGGCGTTGACCGCACCTTCGTAATCCAGCGGCTTCTTGTCGAAGATGCCTGAGATAACCCCATCGCGCATCGAAATGATGCGATCGGCAAGCCGCCTGATGTCAGACATACGGTGCGAAATGTAGAGAATGGCCACGCCTTGCTGGCGGAGCCGGTCGAGCAATGCGAACAGCCGGTCGGCCTCGGCACTGGACAGCGAGGAGGTCGGCTCGTCGAGGATCAGAACTTTCGGCCGGTGTGCCATGGCGCGGGCGATCGCCACCATCTGGCGGTCGGCAAGAGAGAGATCGCTGATCCGGGCCTTGAGGTCGATGACCAGTCCCATGCGGTCGGCAACCGCCTTGGCCTCGCGACGCACCCGGCCTGGATTGAACAGCATCGGCACGCCGCTGCCGCTCAACCTGTCGAGGGTAAGATTGGTGGCGACGTCGAGGTCGGCGACGACACCGTCATTGATGTTCTGGTGGACGGTAACGACGCCGGCGCGGATCGCCTCCGCCGGCGTTTTCGGGGCGAAATCCTGACCGGCAAGCGACATCGAGCCGCCGCCATGGTCGTAAACACCGCTGATGATCTTGACGAGGGTGGATTTGCCGGCGCCATTGGCGCCCATCAGCACGGTCACTTCGCCGGCATGCAATTCGAGCGAGACGCCGCCAAGCACCTCGATATGGCCAAAGGATTTCCTCAGGCCGTCGACGCGGAACACGGCATCATTGCCCATTCGTTCCTCCCTGACCGTGACGCTATGGGCTATATCGGCAATTGTCAACACGATTGACAATTGCCAGCAGGCTTCCTAGCTTGGCCCGACCGCGTTGGCTCCGCTATCATCGGAGCACATGAGCGGGAGGTGAGGATGACTGGGAAATCGCCGTTCGAAGCACTGTCGGTCGAGACATTGGCGGGCCGTCTCCGTGCCAACGAGGCCCTGCGTTCGCAGATCGGCAAGGACACGAGCCAGTGGAAGGTTCGTGAAGTCGGCGACGGCAATCTGAACCTGGTGTTCATTGTCGAAGGCGCTGAGGGTGCGGCCGTCGTCAAGCAGGCCCTGCCCTATGTCCGGCTGGTCGGCGACAGCTGGCCGCTGCCGCTAAAACGCTCCTTCTTCGAATATCATGCGCTGACGCGGCAACAGGCACGGGCGCCGGGTTCGGTGCCGGATATCTACCACTTCGATGAAGGCCAGGCGCTGATCATCATGGAGTATCTGTCGCCGCACATTATCTTGCGGCGGGCGCTGATCGAGGGCCGGCAACTGCCCAACATCGCGAAAGACATCGGCCTGTTCATGGCCCGCACGTTGTTTCGCGGCTCCGACCTGCATATGGCGACCAAGGCCCGCAAGGCCGATCTGGCGCTGTTCGCCGACAATGTCGAACTCTGCGACATCACCGAGAACCTGGTTTTCTCGGATCCGTATTTCGATGCCAAGATGAACCGGCACACCAGCCCGCAGCTCGATGGCATTGTCGCCGAGCTGCGCGCCGACCGCGACCTCAAGGTCGAGGCGCAGCGCATGAAGCACATCTTCGCCGCCAATGCGGAGACGCTGCTGCATGGCGACCTGCATTCCGGCTCGATCATGGTCACCGACACCGAAACGCGGATGATCGATCCCGAATTCGCCTTCTACGGCCCGATCGCCTTCGACGTCGGCATGCTGCTCGCCAATTTCTGGATGGCGTTCTTCTCGCAGCGCGGCCATGAACAGGGCGGAAGCCGCGACGCCATGCGCGACTATCTGCTCGGCGTTACGGTCGAGACATGGTCGGTGTTCCGCAGCGAGTTCTCGCATCTGTGGCGAACCGAGCGTACCGGCATGCTCTACCAGAAGAGCCTGTTCGAAGATCAGGGCGACAGGCTTGGCGCCGAGCAGGCGCTCGACCACATGCTGCATTCGATCTGGACCGATCTGCTCGGCTTTGCCGGCGTCGAGGTTCACCGGCGCATTCTCGGCCTTGCCCATAATGCTGATTTCGAGACCATTGCCGATCCGGATCTGCGCGCCAGATGTGAAGCAAGGGCGCTGAAATTCGGCCGTCACCTCGCCGTCAACCGGCGCCAGATCCACAGCATCGACGAGGTCAATCAATTGGCCGCGCTGATCGAACGGGAGAGCAGGATTTGAACGTCGGCGACCGCCACTACCGTACCATCTGGCCGAGCGACGACGGGCGTTCGGTGGAGATCATCGACCAGCGCTGGCTGCCGCATGATTTCCGCATCGAAAAGATCGATACCGTCGCCGGCATCGCCACGGCAATCCGCGACATGTGGGTGCGCGGGGCGCCACTGATCGGCGTCACCGCCGCCTATGGCGTAGCCATGCAGATGGCCGACGATCCGTCGGATGCGGCGCTCGACGCGGTCTGGGCAACCTTGCACGAAACGCGCCCGACGGCGATCAATTTGCGCTGGGCGCTGAACGAAATGCAGCGCTTCCTGCTGACGCTTCCCCTGGCAGAACGTGCCGCGGCTGCGTATCGACGTGCCGGCGAGATCGCCGACGAGGATGTCGGCCTCAACCGCGCCATCGGCGCCCATGGGCTCGAAATCATCAAGGCGATCGCGGCGCGCAAGCAGCCGGGCGAACCAGTCAATATCCTGACCCACTGCAATGCCGGCTGGCTGGCCACCGTCGACTACGGCACCGCCACTGCGCCGATCTATCTGGCGACGGAAGCCGGCATTCCAGTCCATGTCTATGTCGACGAA
Source organism: Mesorhizobium sp. M1328 (assembly GCF_040318075.1). Taxonomy (NCBI): domain Bacteria; kingdom Pseudomonadati; phylum Pseudomonadota; class Alphaproteobacteria; order Hyphomicrobiales; family Phyllobacteriaceae; genus Mesorhizobium; species Mesorhizobium sp. M1328. Next base: position 81,462 of record NZ_JAMYLO010000008.1, read on the forward strand.
ACGCGACCCCGCAACCAGGGTGCCCAATTGACCGCCTGGGAGATGGCCGGCCACGGCGTGCCGCATACGTTGATCGTCGACAATGCCGGCGGCCATCTGATGCAGCGCGGCCAGATCGACATGGTCGTCGTCGGCACCGACAGGACCACCGCCAACGGTGATGTCTGCAACAAGATCGGTACCTATCTCAAGGCGCTCGCCGCCGACGACAACGACGTGCCGTTCTATGTAGCGCTGCCGTCGCCGACAATCGACTGGACCGTGGGCGACGGGCTGGCCGAAATCCCGATCGAACAGCGCTCGCCCGACGAGGTCTCGCTGGTCTGGGGCAAGACGGCTTCCGGCGAGATCGCCCAGGTCCGCGTATCGCCGGAAGCCACGCCGGCGGCCAATCCGGCCTTCGACGTGACGCCGGCGCGGCTGGTCACCGGCTTGATCACGGAACGCGGTGTCGCTACGGCCTCACGCGAAGGCCTGAGGGCGATGTTTCCCGAGCGCGGATGATCTCCCTCTTGAGGGGAGATGTCGCCGGAGGCGACAGAGGGGTCGCAGCGTGTGGAGCGCCCGCGCCTTCTAGGCCGAGAAGATGTTGGCGCTCTACGTGAGACGACCCCCTCTGGCCTGCCGGCCATCTCCCCCTCAAGGGGGGAGATTACAGCTCCAGCCACGGCGTCGATTGACATCGGTAATGCGGCCTTCCATACAAACGCCGTCAATGTTCTCAGGGCGGGGTGAAAGTCCCCACCGGCGGTAAGGGTCTCGGCCCAAGCCCGCGAGCGCTTTCCGGTTAGCCGGAAGGGTCAGCAGATCCGGTGTGATTCCGGAGCCGACGGTCACAGTCCGGATGGAAGAGAACGAACGGAAGACGGTCCGCTTTCGCGGTTCGGATTCCGTATCGTGCGTCCTGATTCTGGATCGAAACGGAAAGATGGACCCATGAATCAGCATTCCCACAACGACTATGAAACGATCCGCTTTGCCGTCATTCGGGCGCGCTGGCACGCCGATATCGTCGACCAATGCGTTGAAGCATTCGAGGCGGAACTGGCGGTTCTCGGAGAGAAACGCTTTGCCGTCGATGTCTTCGATGTGCCAGGCGCCTATGAGATTCCCCTGCATGCAAAAACGCTTGCCGAGACCGGCCGCTATGCCGCTATCCTCGGCGCCGCGTTCGTCGTCAATAGCGGCATCTACCGGCATGAATTCGTGGCAAGTGCGGTCATCGACGGTATGATGACCGTGCAATTGTCGACTGGCGTGCCGGTGCTTTCGGCGGTGCTGACGCCGCACAACTACCATGACAGCGCGGACCATCACCGCTTCTTCTTCGAACACTTCCAGGTCAAGGGCAAAGAGGCAGCCAATGCCTGCGTGCAGATCCTGGCCGCGCTGGAACGCATCGCCGCGTGAAATGTCCGTCCCCGGGTGGAAATCCCGGTAACACGCTGTACTATCTGCGAAAATACCGAAATCGGGAGGATGCAGGTGCAGACCAAGAAGATCATCAATGACGGCAACCGCACGGTCGACGAGATGCTGGAAGGCATCCTGGCCGCGCATCCCCGCCAGCTTAAAAGCGCGGACGGAAGCCCCCGCTCCATCATCGCCCGCGACGGCCCACGCCCCGGCAAGGTCGGCCTCGTCATCGGCGGCGGCTCGGGCCACGAGCCGACCTTCCTCGGCTTCGTCGGCAAGGGGCTGGCCGACGCCGCGGCCATCGGCAATGTCTTCGCCTCGCCGCCGCCGGACCCGATCCTTGAATGCGCCAAGGCGGCCAGCGGCGGTGCTGGCGTGCTGTTCATGTATGGCAACTATGCCGGCGACGTGATGAATTTCGACATGGCCGCCGAAATGGCGGCAATGGACGACATCGAAGTGCGCACCGTGCTGACCACCGACGACGTCGCCTCGGCGCCACGCGACCAGAGGCAGAAGCGACGCGGCGTCGCCGGCAATTTCTTCATCTTCAAGGCCGCCGGTGCCGCCTGCGACCGGATGCTGTCATTCGACGAATGCGAGCGCATCGCCAGGAAGGCCAACGATTACACCTTCACCATGGGCGTGGCGCTGTCGCCCTGCTCGCTGCCGCAGACCCGCCGGCCCAATTTCGAGCGCGGACTGGGCGAGATGGAGATCGGCATGGGCGTCCGGGGCGAGCCCGGCAGTGCGCGCGGACGGCTGAGGCCGGCCGACGAGAGCAGCGACGAGCTGCGGGACTATATCCTCGACGAGATGGCGCCGGCGCGAGGCGACAAGGTCGCTGTGCTCGTCAATTCGCTCGGCTCGACGCCGCTGATGGAACTTTACGTCATGAACCGACGGGTCAAGCACAGGCTCGATGACATCGGTGTCGCTGTCCATGCGACCTGGGTCGGCAATTATTGCACCTCGCTCGAAATGGCCGGCGCCTCGGTGACGCTGATGCATCTCGACGGCGAGTTGCAGGAGATGCTCGACCATCCCTGCGACTGCGCCATGTTCCGTGCCGGCTGAGAGGGCATCATGACCTCGATCGACACAGCCGGCTTGAAAAGAATGTTCAATGCGATCGCCGCGGCGATCGATGCCGACAAGGACCGGCTCTGCCGGCTCGACGGCGTCATCGGCGATGCCGACCACGGCATTGCGATGGCGCTCGGCTTTGGCGCTGTGCGCGACGCGCTGGACCAGATCGATGCGTCGACCGAGCCGACGGCATTGCTCAACACCGCGGCAAAGTCGTTCCTCAACGCCGTCGGCGCCTCGTCAGGCCCGCTCTATGCGACGGCCTTCATGCGCGGTGCCGTCGCCGTCAAAGGCAAGGCAATTCTGGAGGACGCTGACGTCATCGCCATGCTCCGGGCGATGGCGCAAGGCATCCAGGATCGCGGCAAGGCCGAGCTCGGCGAAAAGACCATGGTCGACGCCTGGCTGCCGGCGGCGCAAGCGGCCGCCGCAGCCCAAGGCGCCGGCAAGACGCTGGCCGAAAGTCTTGACGCTGCGTTCGCCGCGGCTGAGCGCGGCGCCGAGGCGACCAAGGACATGATCGCCGCGAAGGGCCGCTCGTCGCGGCTCGGCGAGCGGTCGCTCGGGCACATGGATCCCGGCGCCGCGTCGGCCGTGACGATCATCAATGCGATGCGGAACAGTCTGGTCTAACCCCGCTTCGCCGCGTCGAGCCTGTCGATGGCCTGGACATTGCCTGCCGATGGTCCCTTCTCATCGAATTCCGATGCGAGCCATGCGTCGACGATCGACTTGGCCAGTTCCGGGCCAATGACGCGGGCGCCCATGGTAATGATCTGGGCGTTGTTGGATTTTGCGGCGCGCTCTGCCGAATAGGTGTCGTGGGTGAGTGCGGCGCGAATGCCGGGCACCTTGTTGGCGGAAATGGATACGCCGATCCCGGTGCCGCAAAACAGGATGCCGCGATCGTTCTCGCCGTCCAGGATGGTCTGGGCGAGCTTCTGCGACAGGTCGGCATAGTAGCCCGCCTGGCTGAGGTCATTGACCGTGAGGCCGGGCTTGGTGGCGAGGTGAGAGGCAATGACGTCGAGCAGCGGCTTGCCGGCGCTGTCGGCTCCAATGGCTATTTTCATGTTCGGTTTCCTTCCTGTTCGATGCTTAGATCGCCGCCGAGGCGCGTTTGAGGATGTCTATATAGCCTTCCGCCTGCCAGGCGGAACGGCCGATGAACAAGCCGTCGATATGAGACTGTCCGATCAGTTCGGCGGCATTTTGCGGATTGACGCTGCCGCCATAAAGCACCGGCGGTATGGCCGGCAGGAGGTCGCCGGCGATTTTCTTGATCAGCGCCTGCTGTCGGCCGGCATAGTCCGAGCTTGCCGGCACACCCTTGTCACCGATCGCCCAGACCGGCTCATAGGCGAACAGGATAGTCGCCGCCTTGGCCGCGCCTTCGAGAAACTGCAGCGCGCCGTGCACCTGCAAGGCCAGCACCGCATCGGCCTGGCCGCTGTCGCGTTGAGCCAAGGTCTCGCCGACGCAGATCAGTGGCACGAGACCGTGCTTCACCGCCGCCGCAGTCTTCAGCCCGACAGCCTTGTCGGTCTCGCCGAAATGCTCGCGCCGTTCGCTGTGGCCCAACTCTACCATATCAAGTTCGCAGTCTTTCAGCATTATCGGCGAGATCTCGCCGGTCCAGGCGCCAGCGTCAGCCCAATGCATGTTCTGCGCGCCGACCTTGATGCGCGCCGGCGACAGCGCTTTCTTGACCTCGCGTATCGCCGTGAAGGGCGGGATGACGAAGGGCTGAATGCGCTCGTCGAAACCGGGGACGAACTCGGCCAATGCATCGGCGAAAGCCATCGCCTCGGCGAGCGTCTTGTTCATTTTCCAGCTGGTGCCGACCCAGTAAACCATGCGTGCTCTCCTACTCTGCGATCACTGTCAGCGAAACGCCAGCACCATCCAGCGCCGCGCGCATCTGCGGCTGCGGCTCGCGGCCGGTGAAGACGGTATCGAAAGCCTTGAGATCGGTCAGGAAATGCAAGGCGGTGCGGCCGAATTTCCCATGATCGACCAGCAGATATTTGCGCGCGGCTGCGGCCATCATCAGCCGTTTGGTCTGGACCACTTCCTGATCTTGGTGAAAGGCAGAGGCACCATGTATGGCCGATGACGACAGGAAAGCGACATCGGCGCGCAATGATTTCAGCGTGTCCTCGGCGAGCAGGCCGAAGAAGCCGTGGAACTTCTTGCTGTACTGGCCGCCGAGCGCAATCAGGTTAATCCCGGCAACGCCCGCCAAATCCTGGATGACAGCCAGGTTGTTCGAGATCACCGTCAGCGGACGCAGATCGGCAAGGTGCCGAGCAACGCCGCCCGCGGTTGAGCCATCGTCGATAATCACCGTCTGGCCCGGTTCGATCATCGTCACGGCGGCGGCGGCGATGCGCTGCTTTTCATCGCCGGCCAGCCGCTGGCGGTAACGGAAATCGCTCTCGAAAAGGCTGCTCGGCTGGATCGAGGCGCCGCCGCGCACCTTGCGCAGAAAACCGCTTTCCTCGAGCTCGTCGAGATCACGGTGGACGGTCATCTTGGAGACGCCGAAGCGCGAGGCAAGATCGTCGACACTGGCGGTGCCGGTGTCCATCAGAAAATCCATGATGCCTTGCCGGCGGCCGTCGCTCTTCATTTCCGCGGATTCCTCGTGCAACCCGAACGCACGTTCCGAGATATAACAGGAAACGTCGCACAGCCACCAAATTTTTTGTGATAATGTTATGTCTCTATGAGATATCATGACGCTTCTGGTCGCGTGCTGTAACAAGAATTGCTGCCGGCCGAGCGCCCAGCGGTTGCGGTGCCGCGGAAATGCGGCCAGAAGCATCAGGGGCTCGACGACAACCGAACAGCCCGCAAACACTGGCTCGAAACCGGATACGGGAGACTACTGAGTGGCTCGCATCACACTGAGACAATTGCTCGATCATGCCGCCGAATACGGCTATGGCGTGCCTGCCTTCAACATGAACAATATGGAACAGGGCCTCGCTATCATGGAGGCCGCCGAGGAGACCAAATCGCCGGTCATCCTGCAGGCGAGCCGCGGCGCGCGGGCCTACGCCAACGACGTCGTGCTTGCCAAACTGATCGATGCGCTGGTCGAAATCCATCCCGATATCCCGGTCTGCATGCATCTCGACCATGGCAACAACGAAGCCACTTGCGTCACCGCGATCCAGCACGGCTTCACTTCGGTGATGATGGACGGATCGCTAAAGGAGGACGGCAAGACACCCGCCGACTACGCCTATAATTCCGGCATCACCCGCCGCGTCGTCGACATGGCGCATTGGGGCGGCGTGTCGGTGGAAGGCGAGATCGGCGTTCTTGGATCGCTTGAGATGGGCGGCGGCGAACAGGAAGACGGCCATGGCGTCGAGGGCGTCATCAGCCACGACCAGTTGCTGACCGATCCGGTACAGGCCGAACAGTTCGTGCGCGACACCCATGTCGATGCGCTGGCAGTCGCCATGGGCACCAGCCACGGCGCCTACAAGTTCAGCCGCAAGCCGGACGGCGCTGTACTGGCCATGAACGTCATCGAGGAAATCCACCGCCGCTTGCCTAACATGCATCTCGTCATGCACGGCTCGTCCTCGGTGCCGGAGGAGTTGCAGGAGATCATCAACAAATATGGCGGCCAGATGAAGCCGACATGGGGCGTGCCGGTCGAGGAGATTCAGCGCGGCATCAAGCATGGCGTGCGCAAGATCAATATCGATACCGACAACCGCATGGCGCTGACCGGCGCGATCCGCAAGGTGCTGACCGAGAATCCGAGCGAATTCGATCCGCGCAAATATCTGACGCCGGCAATGGCAGCCATGCGGAAGCTGTGCAAGGAGCGCTTCGAGCAATTCGGCACCGCCGGCAACGCTTCCAAGATCAAGCCGCTGCCGCTGCCGGAAATGGCCAAACGCTACAAGTCCGGAAGCCTCGATCCGAAATTTGGCTGACATATTCCGGTTCTGAGCAGGAGCCGCCTCGGCTCCTGCTCATCCCATCATGCTCGCGGCAACAGATCGGCCCTGCCGGTCTCGATGAAGGGCGCCCAGTAGTCGACCGACTCGCGGATCATGGCGACGACCTGATGGTCGACCGGCTCGCGTTCGCGGAACGACAATTCGAGGCAGATCTCGTTGCCGATGCCGCCGCCCCGGCGAATCGTCTCCAGCAGCTTTTCCGGCGTGATGCGGCCGTCCTTGTTGTGGGCGGCAATGAACGGCCAATGGCCACCCTTGTTCATCGACGATTGCTTGATGTGGATGATCGGCGATTCCTTTGGAAAAGCTTCGGCCCAGGCATAAGGGTCGATGTCGTCCGGATTGCTCGACGTCACGTCGCCATGGTCGATGTCGACCATCATCTTGAGCGGGATCGCCGTGCCGGTCGCATTGATTTCGCGCTGCAGCGCGCGGCAGCTCTCGATCGTGTGGCCGAATTCGCGGCCGACCGACATCGGCTCCCAGAACAGGTAGGTCAAGCCGGCGGCCCGGGCATGCTCGGCAACCTCACGCCAGCATTCCAGCGCGATGTCGAAAAGCCGCGCGCGACGCTCAGGATCGTCGTAGTCACGATGGGTGAAGATCGCGAATTGCGTGCCCATGCCGGCAGCGCCGAGTTCGGCCGAAATTTCGGCAAAAGTCTTGAACCAGTCGACATAATAGCGCCGCACGTCGGCGTCGGGATGGCCGAAATGATTGAGCCTGCCGTAGGGGCCGGTCATCGCCGATGTTACGCGCACACCGGTGCGGGTGAGAGCGGAGCGGAACAGGCGGATGAATTTGGCGATCGTCGCCGCCGGCCAGCCGGGATTGACGAACTCATGCGTGAGCTGAACGTCTCGGATGCCGATCGCGTAGGCGATCGTATCGATCAGGTCGTCCGGCTCGGCAAAACGGTTGACCAGCGGATTGGTGTTGAGGGATAGCGCAAAAGCCATCAGCCGGCCTTCGCCAGCCGACTCGAACACCAGTCTTCGAACGCTTCTCTTTCCGCGCCGGACAGATGCAGGCCATGCTTGGTGCGTCGTTCGAGAATATCGGCCGCGGTCTCGGCCCATTCGTGCTCGAACAGGTAGTTGGCTTCGCGCTCGAAAAAATCCTTGCCGAAGCGCCGGCCCAGTTCGGCGAGCGAACCAGCCGTGCCGACCAGATCACGCGTCCTTGTGCCGTAGAGTCGGCCATAATGCTTGACCAGCGATGCCGGCATCCAGGGATATTCGTGGCCGAGGTCACCGAGGAACTGCTCGAAATCGGCATTGGCGATATCGCCGCCCGGCAGATGCCCTTTCGAGGTCCACGGCTTGCCCATCTTCGGAAAGAACGGGGCGATGCGGTCCAGCGCGTGCTCGGCCAATTTACGGAAGGTGGTGATCTTGCCGCCGAAGACGGAAAGCAGCGGCGCCTGCCCTGCCGAAGCGTCGAGTTCGAAAATATAATCGCGGGTCACCGCGCTCGGATTGTCGGCATTGTCGTCATAGAGCGGCCTGACGCCGGAAAACGAACGAACGACGTCGCTGCGCGCAAGCTGGCGCTTGAAGTAGCGGTTGACCACCTTGATCAGATAATCGATCTCGCCGGCATCCGCGGTCACGTCCTCCGGCCGCCCGTCATAGGGAATATCGGTGGTACCGATCAGCGCGAGATCGTTTTGATAGGGATTGATGAAGATCACGCGCTTGTCGCTGTTTTGGACGAGATAGGCCTGTCGCCCTTCCCAGAATTTTGGCACGACGATGTGGCTGCCCTTGACCAGGCGCACGTTCCGCTTGGAGTTCTGGCCAGCCACGCGGTTGATGACGTCATTGACCCAGGGACCGGCGGCATTGATCAGCGCCCGTGCCCGGACTGTGGTCCTGACGCCGGTTCGACCGTCGCGCATCTCCACCGACCACAGGCCGTTTTCGCGACGGGCGGCAATGCAGGCGGTGCGGGTGAATATCCTGGCTCCGCGCTCGGCGGCGTCGAGCGCGTTGATGACGACCAGGCGGGCGTCGTCGACCCAGCAGTCGGAATATTCGAAGCCGCGCTTGAAGGCGTCCTTGATCGGCGCGCCTTCTGGCGCGGTGCGCAGGTCGAGCGTGCGCGTGGCCGGCAGCCGCTTGCGGCCGCCAAGATGGTCGTAGAGGAACAGGCCGAGCCGGACCAGCCAGGCCGGCCGGTCATCGGGGCTGTGTGGCAGCACGAAGCGCATCGGCCAGATGATGTGCGGCGCGGATTCGAGCAGCACCTCGCGCTCGATCAGCGCCTCGCGCACCAGGCGGAACTCGTAATATTCGAGATAACGCAAACCGCCATGAACGAGCTTTCCCGATCGCGAACTGGTGCCCTCGGCGAGATCGTCTTTTTCGCAAAGAATGACCGACAGGCCCCGGCCTGCCGCATCGCGCGCGATCCCGGCGCCATTGACGCCGCCGCCGATGACGAAGAGGTCGACGATTTCGGTTTCACCGCTCATCTCGCTCTATGCCCTGTCGTCAGCATGGATTGACCGGAGGCAGACCGGCGATGAAGCGGCGCACTTCCTCGGCCGCCTGCTCGGCCGCATAAGTCACCGTGCGCACCGACGCGCCGGCGATATGCGGCGTCAGTGTCACGTTCGGCAGCTGCAGCAAGGGCCAGTCGGCAGGCACCGGCTCGACGGCGAACGTTTCCAGCATGGCGCTGCCGATGTGCCCCGAGACGAGCGCCTCATAAAGCGCATCGTAGTCGACCAGCGGTCCGCGCGCGGTGTTGACGAAGATCACGCCCGGCTTCATCCGGGCAATGGCGTCCTTGCCGATCAGACCGCGCGTCTCTTCGGTGACCCGGGAGTGCAGCGTGACCACATCGGAGCGCGACAGCAGATCGTCCAGCGCAACCAGCTCGACGCCGGTATTGCGGTCCTCGGCGCTCAATTGCACATAGGGATCGCAAACCAGGATGCGGCAGCCGAACGCGCGCAGCAGCCGAACCAGCCTGGTGCCGATATTGCCGTAGCCGATGACGCCGACGGTCATTTCGTTGAGCTCGCGGCCGGTGCGGTCGGCGCGGTAGAGATCGCCGCGCCACTCGCCCTTGCGCAAGGCTTCGTGGCCGACGCGGATCAGCCGCGTCTCGGCGAGAATGGCGCCGATGGTGAACTCGGCCACGGCGCTGGCATTGCGACCGGGCACATTGACCACCGTGATGCCATGGGCCTTGGCGGCCGCCATGTCGATGTTGATCGGCCCGCCGCGCGATACCGCAACCAGCTTCAGCGTCGGCAGGCGCTGCATCATGGCTTCGGAGAGCGGCGCAAGCTGGGTAACAAAAATTTCGGCATCGCCGATAAAATCGACCACCTCGTCAGGATCACCGAAATACTCCTTGACCTTGTCGAGGCCGAGCGCAGCATTGCCGAATTCCATCGGCTCGTCGGGCCATGCAGTCTCAATGGTGCGGATGTCGAGATTATCGCCGCAGGCCGCCTCGATTTTCTCGCGAAACACGTCCGGAAGCATGAAGCGGTCACCGATGATCGCAATTTTTTTGCGCATGCTCTTCTCAATTCACGTCAGTTTGTCTGGATGCGGCCATCGAACGCCAGACCGGCCGCAGCGCCTCATGCGCCAATGCGTAGGACGGAGCAATCGCCTCATAGGCGGCGGCAAGTTTCCGGTCGCTGGGCTCGGCCGCACGGAGCAAAGGCGTGACCCATTCACTGACGCAATCGTCCATCGATACGTACTGGCCGACGCAGACCGCAGCAATCATTGCAGCGCCCGCAGCGCCGGCCTCCTCGCGCTCGCTGGTGCGAATGTCCGCGCCGACCGCAGCACCCAGGATCTTGCGCAGAGCCGGGCTCCTGGCCGCTCCGCCGGTCAGGCGGATTTCCTTGGGCAGCGGCCCCATCGCGGCGTAGCAATCGCGTGCCGCGAAAGCCAGCCCCTCGAACACCGCGCGGACCATGTCGGCATAGCCGTGCCTGGACGAAATGCCAACGAAGCCGGCCCTGGCATTGGCATCGACGAACGGCCCGCGCTCGCCGGCCTCCGAGACATAGGGCTGGTAGAGCAGCGAGCCTGGCTCGGACGACGATATCCACTGGTCGACCAGCGCGATCATCTCGCCATTGGTCCGCGTGATACCTTGCGAGGCGAGAATGCCGGAGGCGAGGCCAAGGACCCAGTCGATATTGAGCGTTGCCGCCATGTTCGACTGCATCTGCGCAAAGACGCCCGGTGCCGGCATCGTCATCGTGTAGCCGGTTGCAGCCTCGTTGAGCAGAACCTCGTCCGGCGTTTCGGCAAGCCGCATATGCATTCCGGTAGAGCCGATGATCGAGCATCCCGGCTTGCGCTCGCGATCGAACAGGCCGGCGCCGAGCGCCGTGCAGGCGACATCGACATAGGCCAGAACGACCGGTGTGCCGGCGAGCAGGCCGGTCGCATCGGCTGCTGCTACCGACAGCGAGGTGCTTTGCCTGGTGCCATCGACGATGGGCGGCAGTAGATGCCTGAGATCGGTGACGCCGAGTACCTCGAGCACATCATCTGAATAGCCGCGCGTGCGGAAGTCGCCGAAGGTAAAGGTGCCCTCGGACGGGTCGGTGGCACGGTGACCGGTCAACTTGAAATAGAGCCAGTCCTTGCAGTGGAAGGCCGTCGCTGCATTGGCAAGCATCGCGGGCATGTGGCGCTTCATGAAGACGAACTGCGATCCCTGCTGGCAGGCAGCGAGCCCGCTGCCGGTCTTTTCGAAGCGCAGCCGGTCCTCTGGCCGCGCGCGGATCTCCTCGACGACCGCAGCAGCGCGCGCGTCGAGCCACAGCCAGCCCTTGGCTACCGGCTCACCATCCTTGTCGATCAGCCAGGTGCCGTCGCCTTGGCCGGTCACGGCAACGGCAATGGTCCGGCTGGCTAGGTTCGGCACCTTGTCGGCGAGCTGGCGCAAGGTCGTCGCGGTATCGGCCCAGGTGCGCGTCAGGTCCTGCTCGGCGCCGCCGCCCGGCAGTGTCTCGTATTTATTGGGCAGCGCGGCGGACGCGATCTGCCTGCCCGCCGTGTCGAAGGCGACGGATTTTATGACAGACGTGCCGGCGTCGATGCCGATCAGCACATCCTGCATCAAGCAAGCTCCGTGCCGTGCGAAATGGCATTGCCGCTCGCCTGATCGAAGACGTGAAGGTTTTTCGGATCGATGCTGATCTTGATCGGCGCGCCAAGCTCCAAGCGGGTTCGGTCATGTTCGACCAGGACCAGCGAACCGCCGGCGAAATCGGCGGCGATATGGGTCTGGTCGCCGAGCCATTGATTGGCCGAAACCGTCGCCGGCACACCATCCTTCGAGCGGCGGACCGCATAGGGCCTGACGCCGATGACGACGCGCTGCCGGTTGAGCAATTCGTCGCGAACCGGGCCGCTGAACGCATCCTTGTCGTAGTCGAGCGAAAGCCCGTCGGGCAGCTTGAGATTGATCTTGCCGTCAGCTGTGCCGACATAGGCCTCGAAGACATTCATCGGCGGCTCGCCGACGAATGTGCCGGTAAACAGGTTTGCCGGCCGCTCCTTGAGCCTGTCAGGCGTGTCGAACTGCTGCAGCACGCCGCCCTCCATGACGGCGATGCGGTCGGCAAGCGCGTTGGCCTCAGTCTGGTCGTGCGTGACCAGGATCGCGGTCAGGCCGCGCTCCTTGATGAAATGCTTGATGCGGCCGCGCAGCACGGCGCGAAGCTGCGGCTCGAGCTGGCCCATCGGCTCGTCCAGCAGATGCAGGTCGGCCTCGCGGATCAGCGCCCGGCCGAGGCTGGCGCGCTGCTGCTGGCCGCCGGAGATCGAGCTCGGATAGCGCTCGAGAATGTCCTCGATCTCGAGAAGCTTGGCGATGTTGGCAACCTTTGCATCGACCGCACTCTTCGCCAGCCTGGCGGCCTTGAGGGCGAAGGCGATGTTCTCACGCACGGTCAGCGGCGGGTAGAGCGAATAGCCCTCGAAGGCCATTGCGACGTTGCGCCTGACCGGCGGCAACGTGTGCACTTTGCGGCCGGCAACCGCGATGGTGCCGCGCGAGACCTCTTCGAAGCCTGCGATCATGCGCAATGTCGAGGTCTTGCCGCAGCCGGACGAGCCGAGCAGCGCCACGATCTCGCCCTTGGCGATTTCCATCGTCAGGTTCTTGACGGCGTGTACGCCGCGGTCGATCGGACCGTAGAACTTGTCGACGCCCGAAATGGTGATTGCGGTCGGGCTCATGCCGCTTCTCCACTGCGCAAATTGACGACATTCTTCGAGCCGATACGCTCGCCGCTTGCCCGATCGAACAGCACGGCGCTTTTGCTATCGACGGCGATATGCGCCCGGCCTTCGGATTGGCCCGGCGTCCCGGACGGACGCGAGACCAGGATTTCACGGCCGCGCACGGTTCGCACCAGCGTGACGATCTTCTCGTTGAGCGGCGTCTCAGCCTCGACCGTCACCGGGATGGCGCCGGGCGTGCCTTCATCGACAAAGGCCAGTGCCTCCGGCCGCAAACCGATCACGCAGTCGCGGCCGACCACCGCCTCATGAGCGCCGGCAAGATGGACCTGGACGTTGGACAGGCCGACATAGATGCCCTTGGCGTCCCGCGACGGCTTGACGTCCAGAAGGTTGATCGTCGGGTCGCCGAACAGCCGGGCAATCTCGACATTGGCCGGCTCGCGATAGATCTGCTCGGGCGTGCCGAGCTGTTTGACGACGCCCTGCGACATCACCGCGATGCGGTCGCCGAGCGCCATCGCTTCCTTGTAGTCCTGGGTGACGTAGATGACGGTCGCGCCGCGATCGGCGAGCAGCCTTGGCAGTTCGAGGCGCATTTCGAAGCGCAATTTGGCATCGACGTTGCGCAAGGGATCGTCGAGCAGGAGAAGCGGCGGCGAGCCGACCAGCGCGCGGGCAAGCGCGGTGCGTTGCTTCTGGCCGTTGGACAGCGCCCGCGGCTTGTGGCTGAGCACATGGCCGATTTTCAACAACTTGGCGACGCTCTCGACGCCGGCCTTGATCGTGCCCTGCGATGAGTGCTTCGCCTGCAGCGGCGTCGCGATGTTATCGAACGCCGTCATATGCGGGAACAGCGCGAAGTTCTGGAATGCCATGCCGACGCCACGGAACTCGGCGTCGAGATCGGTCATGTCCTCGCCGCCGATGAGGATCTTTCCCTCGTCGGGGTCGATGACGCCGGCGACCAGCCGCAGCAGCACGGTCTTGCCGGCGCCGGACGGTCCGAACAGGACCAGCGTTTCGCCGTCGGCGACGGTCAACGACAGATTGTCGAGAACGGTCTGGCTTTTATAGCGCTTGACGATGTTTCGCAGTTCGAGGCTTGCCATCGGACTATCCTTTCACCGCGCCAAGCGACAAGCCTTCGACGAGATAGCGTTGCGCATAGAGCGCGAGCGCCAGCGTCGGCGTGATCGACAGCACGATCGCCGCCGAGATCTGGCCGTACTGGATGCCCGAGGACGTGATGAAGGCGAGCGCGCCGACCGTCACCGGCTGCTTGTCGGCCGAGGCGAGCACCAATGCAAAAACGAAATTGTTCCAGGCAAAGATGAAGGCGAGCAGACCGGCAGCGGCGATTCCCGGACCGGCGAGCGGCAGCGCGATCTTGCGAAAGGTGGCAAACCAGGAATGTCCGGCAATGCGGTAGGCGTATTCGATATCGGCGGGGATATCCTCGAAATAACCGCGCACGATCCACAGGATCAACGGCAGGCAGATCAGCTGGTAGACCCAGATCAGCCCGATATAGGTGTTGGCCAGCCCGAGCTTCTGGAAATAGAGGGTGAGCGGCAGGAGCACCAGCAGCGCCGGCGCGAACCGGAACGACAGGAGCGTGAAGGCAATGTCCTCCGAGCCGCGGAATTTGTGCCGCGCAAAGGCGTAGGCCGCGGGAACGCCGAGCAGCAACGCGACGGCAACCGAGGTGACCGACAGAAAGACGGAATTCCACAGATTGCGCATGAAGGCGATATCGAGCGTGCCGGCTGCCGTCATCAGCTTGCCGGTGATCAAGGCAGTGTAGTTGGCGAGCGTCGGCTCGAAGACAAGCTGCGGCGGAATCCGCAGGATTGTCTCGTTGGTCTGGAACGACATCATCAGGATCCAGACGATCGGGAACATGAAGAAGATCACGACCAGCGCCAAGGCAATGCCGCGCAGGATGCGTTCGAGAAGGGAGGTGTGTTCCATGCCAGCCTCCTATGCCTGTCCGCGGGCGCGTTCGCGCAGCCGCAGCCAGTTCTTGATGAAAATATTCGAGAGGAAATAGGTGATCGCCCACAGAATGATCATCAGCGCCGCCGAGCGGCCGACATTGGTCGACTGGAAGAAGTTGAGATAAGCCTCAACCTGGAACACGGTCAGCGTATCGCCCGGACCGCCCTGCGTCATGGCATAGATGATGTCAAACTGCTGGATGGAATCGAGCAGGCGGAACAATGTCGCCGTCAGGATATAGGGGGTCAGCATCGGCAGGGTGATGCGGAAGAAAACGAAGCTCCTCGGCACGCCGTCGAGTGCTGCCGCCTCGAATGGCTGCGTGGGCAGGCTGCGCAGGCCGGCAAGCAGCAGGATCATGATGAACGGCGTGTAGACCCAGATGTCGACAAGCACGACGGTGAGCAGTGCCGTGGACGGAGACGAGGCCCAGCGGAAATCCTGCAGCCCGATCAGGCTGGCGAGATAGCTGAGCACGCCAAAGCCGGGATTGGTCATCAGCTTCCACATCAGCGCGGCGAGCGCCGGCGCGGTCATCAGCGGCATCAACAGCATGATCGAGATAAAGTTGTTCAGCGTCGAGCGCTTTTGTAGCAGCATGGCGATGCCGAGACCGAGAAGCAGCTCGAGCACGACGGTGATGCCGGCGTAGAGCAGCGACACCTGCAGCGTGTTCCAGAACTTCGGGTCAGTGAAGAACGAGATGTAGTTGTCGCCCCAGTTGAACTGCCGCGCCCAAGGCTGGCTCAATCGGTAGCGCTGGAAAGAATAGACCACCGATGTGAAGAACGGGATCAGGATGCCGATGCAGACCAGCAGGGCCGGCAAGCTGAGGAGATAGGGCAGCACCCGCTTGCTGATCCTGAAGCCCGACGGCCTGTTTCTTTGTGTTGTCGCCGCAGTCATCTGCTGCTCCGTCATCCTGTTGCTTCGCCGTCCCGGCCGCCCAAGGGAGCAAGGCGGCCGGTCGGGCGAGCAGGCGGTACCGCTCGGCACCGCTTCGCAAACGTGTCACATCCTAAAGGCTGGCCCGCGGGACGGGCCAGCCCTGGCCGCGGCTTAGCCGAGCCCGGCTTCCTTGAGCTGGCCGTTGATGCTCTCGGCCAACTTGTCGAGGCCCTCGTCGACTGGCACTTCCTTGGCCACCATCTTCTGCAGCGTCGCCGCCCATTCGGTGGTGAGATCGAAGAACAGCGGCTGCGGAGTGAACTTGATGCTGGCGCCCGGTGCCGAGACGTCGAACATCTCGACATAGCCCGGATAGCTCTTGTTCAGTTTGTCGCGGAACATCTCGTCCTTCCAGACCGACTGACGGACCGGATTGACGAAGTCCATCTTGGTCGCACCGAACAGACCGTGCTCGGGTCCGGATGCCCATTGCATGAAGTACCAGGTGGCGTCCTTGTCCTTCGAGAAATTGGACATCGACAGCGACCAGATCCAGATGTTGGGCGTCGGTGCCTTGGCGGCGGGATTGGCCTTGAAAGCGGAAAAGGCGAGCTTGCCGGCCATTTTGTTGTCGCCGCCATTCATGAAGTAGCCGAGGATATCGGCGTCGAAAATCATCGCCGAGGCGCCGGCACCGAGATCGGTACCGACTTGGTACCAGGTGTAGGTCGACCAGTCCTTGGGGCCGCTCTCCTGGATCATCTGGACCCACTGTTTGTGGAAAGCCTTGGATTCGGCGGTGCTCATCGCGGCCGACAATTTGCCGTCGGCCGAGACGTTCAGGTCCTTCTGGTCGAAATTGGCGTAAGCCGACAGGAAGCCTGGGTGGATCGTCGCCCAGGAGCGCGAGCCGCGCACGCCGATGCCGTAGACACCGCCACCGACGTCCTTGGTGAGCTTCGCTGCCGTAGCTACCATCTCATCCATATTGCCGGGAACGCTGACGCCGACTTTGTCGAACATGCCCTTGTTGTAGGTGATGTTGTTCTGCTCGAAGCCCCACGGAATGCACCATTGCTTGGCGTCTTCCGACCCGAGCACGCCGCCGGGCTGCCCGTTCCAGGCGCAAGAACTCCTGACGCCAGGCAGGAAGTCGTCCCAGGCATATTTCGGGTTGGTCTTAGCCGGATCCTTGATCCATTCGTTGAGGTCGGTGATCCAGCCGGCCGGACCGTAGGTCCAGGTCATGTAGGCGCCGGTCATGAAGGCATCGTATTCGGGTGAGCTGGCCGACAGTGCCGCGGTGACCTTGTCGAAATAGACGTCTTCCGGAAATACGTCGTAGACGACTTCCATGCCGGTCAGCTGCTTGAAGTTGTCGAGGTCGGCAATCATCGCATCGGCGTAGGGATGCTTGTTGAGCAGCAGCTTGATGGTCTTGCCCTTATGGGCCTGCCAGTCGAAATCAGCCGCCAGGGCGCGGGTCTGCCCGAGGTTGAGCAGGGTGCCGGCGGTGCTGGCGGCAAGGCCCATTGCACCGAGGCCCTTGATCAGCCCACGGCGGTCGACTTGTCCACGCAGGAACGCGTCGATGAGGTCTTTCTCTTTCTCATGCATTTCTCTTCTCCTCCACAGGGTAGTTTCAACGAAATGGTTGCCGGCTACCCGACCGGCGTCTGTTCCACGAGCGATCGCGCCGTCCGCTCGTCGGTTATCAGGCCTTTGAGATAGCGGCCCTCCAGCACTGACTTGATGGCGCGAACCTTCACCTTGCCGCCGGCAACGGCGACAATCCTGCGGTTGCTGATGTCTTCGCGCGCCAGTGCCAGCGCCCGGTCGGAAAGCGTCGTCGCAACAGCCTTTCCGGCATCGTCGAAGAAATGGCCGAGCAGTTCGCCGACGCCGCCATTGCTGCGGATTTCCTCCATTTCGCCCTTCTCGATCATGCCGGTTGCGACAAGCGAGGCCTCACGCTCGGCAGTTCCGATGCCGGCGATGAGCAAGTCGGCGGACTTGGCGAGGTCGAAGACATCGCTGACGCCTTTCTGCCCGAGCAACACGGTTCGATCCTCGACCGTGTTGGCGAACATCGGTACGGGCATCACATAGGCCTCCGCACCAGTCCGCTCGGCGACGCGGTGGATGACGTCATGCGGATTGGCCGAGAACTTGCGCGTCAGGCCGCCAAGCAGCGAGACGAAACGGATCCTGCCGGCCGATATGCGCGGCAGATATTCCACGCAGGCGGCAAGCGTGCGGCCGTGGCCGACGCCGATCAGCGCCTCTTCGCCGCGTTCGATCTCGCGCTTGAGAAACTGCGCGCCGGCGATGCCGAGCGCCTTGAGCGGCAGGTCTTCGGCATCGAAGTCCGGAACCACCTCGCAATAGTCGAGGCCGTACCGGCCGGACAATTCGTCCTCGAGCTCCACGCATTCGGAGACTTCGCCGTCGATGTAGACTTTGACCAGGCCTTCCTGATTGGCCTTGGTGATGAGGCGATGCGCCTTGAGGCTGGTCAGGCCGAGCCGCTTGGCGACCTCGGACTGGGTCAGGCCGCCAGCATAATGAAGCCAGGCGGCACGGGCTGCCATCCCGGTCTCATCATCGCGCAGCAGGCCGTTGCCAAAACCAACCATTTCCGCCCTTTGATATTTTTATCAGTTGTTGCAAAATTTTTCACAAGGCGTCGCCCGAGTCAAGCAACCGCTGCGTTTAAATCTCCATCCGGGAGCTTGCTGGCTTGGTCGAACAAGGGCCAAGCGGATCAACGGGCAAGAATCAAATACCGCTTGCGCGCATTTAAAACGTTTGCAATTTGACCTGGACTGATTACAAACGTTTCAAACTTCGTTCGGGAGGAAACGATGCCGACCCGCGTTACCACCCTCAAGGAACTTGCTGCGCAGCTCGACCTGTCGATTACCACCGTTTCGCGCGCGCTTGCCGGCCACGAGCAGATCGCCTTGAGAACGCGCCAACGTGTCGCCGAGGCCGCGCGCCAGGCCGGCTATGTGCCGAACACGGCAGCCCGCACGCTGGTCTCCGGCCGCAGCGGTTTTGTCGGCATGGTGCTGCCGATCCGCGGCCCCAATCTGGTCGATTCCTTCCTCGGCGAATTCGTCACCGGGCTCGGCGAAGGGTTGGTTTCGCACGGGTCCGACCTGATTCTGGCCGCAGCGGCGCAGGGCCAGTCGGAACTTTCCGTGCTTCGCCATGTCGTCGAATCCGGACGCGCCGATGGGGTCGTCGTCACCCGCATCGCCGAGGTCGACGAGCGGCTTGCTTATCTGCGCCGACGCAATTTCCCGTTCGTCGCGCATGGCCGGCTGCTCGACGGCGACTTTGCCTACCATTGGCTCGATACTGATGGCGCACATGCTTTCGGCGAGGCCTTCGACATGCTCTACGATCTCGGACACCGCCATTTCGGCCTGGTGACGATTTCCGAGCCGATGACGTTTCGCCATCTCAGACAGGACGGGCTCGCTGCCGCGATTGCGCGCCGGGGCGATCCGTCCGTCAGGCT
Organism: Mesorhizobium sp. M1328; assembly: GCF_040318075.1. Taxonomy (NCBI): domain Bacteria; kingdom Pseudomonadati; phylum Pseudomonadota; class Alphaproteobacteria; order Hyphomicrobiales; family Phyllobacteriaceae; genus Mesorhizobium; species Mesorhizobium sp. M1328. The sequence continues at coordinate 100,601 of NZ_JAMYLO010000008.1, forward strand.
CTATGTGGCGACGGCGCCGCGTTTCGATCGCGGTGCCCGCATCCAGGCAATCAACCGGCTTCTGCACGCCACCGAGCGGCCGACGGCGATTATCGCGCTGTTCGACGAGCTGGCGCTGACGGTGATGGAAGAGGCGGGGCGCGCCGGACTTGCCGTTCCTCGCGACCTTTCGGTGATCGGCTTCGACAACATAGCCGCCTCAGCCTATGCCCCGCCGGGGTTGACCACTTTCGACGCTTCGATCCGGCAGTGCGCGCGCGAGATCGGCGAGATGCTGCTGACCGTCATCCGCAACAAGCCGGACGCGCCACTGACCCGGCTGGTCCGGCCGACACTTGTCTCGCGAGCAAGCCATGGCTCGGTACCCACAGGACAGAACTGATGTCCGCTTCGCGGCGCAACCCAGGGAGGAAGATGACGATGAATGCTTTGAGGATATTGGCAGGCGCCGTGCTGGCGCTGTCGCTCGCTGCCGGCGCAGCACAAGCCCAGCAGGTGTTGTTCTGGTCGACACAGGCGCGACCTGTGGAAGAGACGCAAAAAATGCGCGGTGAGGTGCTGAAGGGGTTTGACGGCCAGGTTGACTATCAGGTCGCCGAGGACGGGCCCTGGCTCACCCGCCTTCAGGCCGAACTGCAGGCCGGCTCCGGCACCATAGGCGTGCTCGGCGGCCTGCACGGAGACTTCTCCACCGTCGGCGCGAACCTTGTCGATCTCTCTGGCGTCGATCTCGGTGGCGTCAAGGTCAACGAGACCTACAAGAAGCTCGGCATGCTCGGCACCGGAGAGCAGAAGTACCTGCCATGGATGCAGGCCACCTTTCTGATGGCGGCCAACAAGCAGGCGCTGCAATACCTGCCGGCCGGCGCCGATCTCAACACCATCACCTATGACCAGCTCATCGAGTGGGCGAAAAACATCGCAGAGAAGACCGGCTCACCCAAATTCGGCTTTCCGGCCGGCCCGAAAGGGCTGAAGCACCGTTTCTTCGAGGGTTTTCTCCTTCCATCGTATACCGGCTCGATGGTGACCAAGTTCCGCTCGGCGGAGGCCGAGACGGCGTGGAACAAGTTCAAGGAATTGTGGCAATACACCAACCCGAATTCGACCAACTATGCCTTCATGCAGGAGCCGCTGCTAACCGGCGAAGTCTGGGTGGCATTCGATCACGTCGCGCGCCTCGCCGACGCCTTCAACCAGAAACCCGATGACTTCGTCGCCTTCCCGGCGCCGGCTGGCCCGGCAGGCCGCGGCTACATGCCGGTGGTGGCCGGCGTCGCTATCCCGAAGACCTCGCCTGACATGGACGAGGCCAAGGCGCTGGTCGCCTATATGCTGAAACCGGAAACCCAGATCGCGACGCTGAAGGCGACAAACTTCTTCCCCATCGTCGACGTCAAGCTGCCCGACGACATGCCGGCCTCGGTAAAGGCCTTCAGCCCAGTGATCGCCACCATGACCGGTGCCCCGGATGCGCTGCCGGCGCTGCTGCCAATGGGACTTGGCGGCCTCGGCGGCAAGTTCAATCAGATCTACACCGACAGCTTCGAGCGCATCGTGCTCGGCGGCGAGGATGTGCACGGCGTGCTCGACGAACAGGCGACGGCGCTGAAGGCGATCATCGACCAGGCGAAAGCGCCGTGCTGGGCGCCCGACAAACCCTCGCAAGGCGCCTGCCCGGTCGATTAAGAATCCTCCCCGGGCGTCCGGACCTAGCGCGCCGGGCGCCCACCCTTTCAAACGCCGAACAGAGAACGCTCCATGCACGGCAAGGCCCTGCCCTATCTGCTGCTGATGCCGGCGACGCTGTTCCTCTGCGTCTTTTTCCTCTACCCGTTCGTGTTGGTCGCCTTCGAGGCGTTCACCCGCGACGGCAGCTTTACGCTCGACAATTTCCGCACCATGGCGGGCAGCTGGAAATTCCCGGTCACGGTCCGCAACACGCTGCTGTTGAGCGCCGTCGTCGTGCCCATCCAGCTGGTCATGGCGCTGCTGATGGCAACGGTGGTGTCGCGGCTTGAAACCGGGCGCAGCGCCGCGCTTTACATCTTCGCTATTCCGCTCGGCATCTCCGATCTCGCCGCCGGGCTGATCTGGCTCGCCATCTTCGACCAGTCCGGCTTCCTCAACACCTTGCTCTCCAATCTCGGCGTCATCGACAGGCCGGTCATGTTCCTCGGCTACCAGAGCAAGCTGACGATCTTCATTGCCGTGGCGCTGGCCGAGATCTGGCGCGCGACCGCCATCATGATGGTCATTCTGGTCGCCGGCATGGGGCTGATCCCCCGGGAATATTACGAGGCAGCCGAGGTCTTCGGCGCTAGCCCGTGGAAGCGCTTCATCAAGATCACGCTGCCTCTGTTGCGCCCAAGCCTGCAGACGGCGATCATCCTGCGCGTCATCCTTGCCTTTGAGGTCTTTGCCGTGGTTGCAGCACTCGGCGGCACCAATCTGCCGGTGCTGATGGGCGAGACCTACAATTGGCAGTTCACGCTGCAGGACCACAATGTCGCCGCCGCCATGGCGCTGTTCATCCTCGCCATCTCGATCGGCTTCACGCTGTTCTTCCTGCGGGTGCTGCGTGTGCCGAAGGAGGCTCGCATATGAGCACCGTCGCGGAGCTCTCGATCGCCGCGCCTGAGGCCCGCAAAGCGGGCAACTGGTTGCTGGTCGCAACCGTCATCCTGCTTTGCGTCTGGGTGCTGCTGCCGATCTATCTGTTGATCGTCAACACGCTGTCGTCGCCGGAAGAGGTGACCGCCTTTCCCAAGCGCTTCTTCCCGTCATTCGATTTCGGCAGCCTTTCTTTCTTCATCAATTTCGCCGGTGTCGCCAAGGCGCTGTGGAACTCCGTCCTCGTCGCCACGCTGACGATGCTCCTCTCGATCGGCTTCGGCGCACCCGCCGGCTACGCGCTGTCGCGGTTCGAATTCCCAGGCAAGGAAACGTTCCGTTTCCTTGTGCTGATGACCCGCGCCTTCCCGCTGCCGCTGCTGGCGCTACCGCTGGCGGTGATGTTCATCCGCACCGGCCTCGACGATACCGCGATCGGGCTGGCGCTGGTCCACACCACGCTGGCGCTGCCATTCGCGGTGCTGATCACTTTCTCGCTCTTCTCCGGCATTCCAGTTGAGCTGGAGGAAGCGGCCTGGACGCTCGGCTGCACGAGATTGCAGGCATTCCGAAAAATCATTCTACCGCTGGCGCTGCCGGGCATCGCGGCGTCGGCGGTATTTGCCTTCACCATCTCCTGGAACGAGGTGTTTGCCGCCGCCGTGCTCACCATCGAGAACCGGACGCTGACCGCCTTCCTGCTTCAGAGCCTCGGCGAATCGCCGCTCTACCTCAAATTCGCCGGTGGCGCGGCACTGGTCATCCCGGCGCTGATCTTCATCTTCGCCGTTCGCAAATATCTGTTCGCCATGTGGGGGATCGCCAACCGATGATGCGCACAAAAGAGAACGCCGATGGCTGAGATCGCCATCAAGCAGGTCGCAAAACGTTTCGGTGGCTTCACCGCGCTGCATTCGATCGACCTGACCATCGCCGACCAGGAATTCATGGTGCTGCTTGGCGCCTCGGGCTGCGGCAAGACCACGCTGCTGAGGATCGTCGCCGGGCTGGAAACGCCAAGCCAGGGCGAGGTCTGGATCGGCGGCCGTCGCGTCGACCATCTGCCGCCGCGCGAGCGCGGCATCGCCATGGTGTTCCAGAATTACGCCGTGTTTCCGCACCTGACCGTGTTCGAGAACATCGCCTTCGGCCTGCGGATGAAGAAGCTGCCGCAGCAGGAGGTCGAGGGGCGCGTCAACCGCACCGCGGAGCTCATGCACATCGAGCAGCTTTTGAAGCGCTATTCGGGCCAGCTTTCCGGCGGCCAGCGCCAGCGCGTGGCAGTCGCTCGGGCGCTCGCGATGGAACCTGACGTGATCCTGATGGACGAGCCGCTGTCGAACCTCGACGCGCTGCTGCGGCTCGAAATGCGCGCCGAACTCAAGGGCGTGCTCGCTGCGTCCAAGACCACCACCATCTACGTTACCCATGACCAGGTCGAGGCGATGAGCCTCGCCGATCGCATCGCCGTCATGCACCAGGGCCGTATCGTCCAGGCCGCCTCGCCGGTAGAGGTCTACCGCAATCCAGCGGCCCGCTTCGTCGGCTCCTTCATCGGCAACCCGCCGATGAATTTCATCCCGGCGACCAAGGCGGCAGACGGCAGTTGGACCGTCGCCGGGCTGACGCTGCCTGGCCCCAAATCCGACAAGCCGACGATAGAATTCGCCATTCGCCCCGAGGATGTCGACGCCGGCACCGAAGGGCTGCACGCCACCGTGCGCGTTGTCGAGCCGCTCGGACCGCACACGCTGGTCACCTGCGATGTCGAGGGCGGCCTGTTCCGCGCCATCCTCGAATCGAATGTCACGGTCGCTGTCGGCGATCACCTGCGGCTCTTGCCCAAACCCGACCGCATCCGCTGGTTCGATCCCGAAACCACCAACGCCCTTTGATCCACCTTCGATCCTGAAAGTACGAACGCCCCGATGATATCTCTTGCTGTCGACGAAACCATCGCCCGCGCCGTCGAGGTGCTCAGGGAAAACGACCAAGGCACCTACACCATACCGACCAAGGGCCTCTACCCGTTCCAATGGAACTGGGATTCCTGCCTGACCGCGCTCGGTCTTGCCCACTACGATGAGGCTCGGGCCTGGACCGAGATCGACACGCTGTTCGCCCACCAGTGGCCGGACGGCATGGTACCGCACATCGTCTTCCATGTCTGGAGCGATGGCTATTTCCCCGGGCCGGAGGTCTGGCGAACGGACCGCCCGACCGCCACGTCGGGCATCACCCAGCCGGCGGTCGCCGGCTTTGCCGTGCGCCGTCTGTTCGACCGGGCCAAGGACAAGACCCTGGCGGCCGAGCGCGCCCGTGCGCTGTTGCCGAAAATCGATGCCTGGCACCGCTGGTTCTACGAACATCGCGACCCGAATGGCGAAGGGCTGGTCGCCATAATCCACCCATGGGAGTCCGGCCGCGACAACTCGATCGACTGGGACGAGGCGTTGGAGCGCGTGCCGACCGAAGGCGTCGAGCCCTACACCCGCCGCGACATCCTGCACGCCGATCCGGCGCATCGTCCAACCGAGGCACAGTATGACCGCTATATCTGGCTGCTGCAGCATTTCCGCGGGCTTGGTTGGGACAACGCCCGGCTGCACGACGCCTCGCCATTCCAGGTCGTCGATCCCGGCTTCAACGCCATCCTGATCCGTTCCGCCGCCGATCTTGCCGATCTCGCCGAGGCACTTGGCGAAACCGAAATCGCCAAGGCCAACCGCGCCCGTGCCGAAAAGGGGCTTTCAGCAATAGAACGGCTGTGGAGCGACGCGCATGGCCAGTACATTTGTTTCGACCGAGTGGCCGGAAAGCACGTTGACAGCGCATCGGTCGGCGGCATTCTGCCGGTGTTTTCGGCCATTCCGGAAAGCCGGGCAGCGGCCATCGCTGCAACGATCGAGCGCATCGCTGGCAAAGCGCGTTACATCGTCCCCTCGCATGAGCTCGATGATCCCCGCTTCGATGCCAAGCGCTATTGGCGCGGCCCGGTCTGGCTGGTGGTCAACTACATGATCGCCGACGGCCTTGCTGCCGCCGGCCACAGCCAAATCGCACAACGGATCACGCAATCCAGTCTCGAGCTGATCGCCGAGAGCGGTTTTGCCGAATATTACGATCCCCTTAGCGGCGAGCCGCTCGGCGGCAGCCGCTTCACCTGGACCGCGGCAATGGTGATCGAGTTCCTGAAGGGCAGAGCCTGAACGCTTCCGCCTAGGCCGCCGGCTATCAAAGCCCGTTCTGTCTGCCGAATAACAGTCGACACCATTTGCGTCTGAGGCATGTCCTGGCCCGTCAAAACAGGGCCAAGGCATGCCGATCTTCACCATGCCAGAGCTATAATAATTCTTCACAAACCGCTATCTATACTGCGTCGGGGCGGGGAGAAACGCGGCTTGGAATTCGATCTGAAAACCATTGAGGCGCTTGCTCCCGATCAGGCGTCGCTGAGCGCCGCCTCCAAGCTCACCAAACGAACGAACTGGCCGCGGCTCGAAAAGCATGAGCAGCAGGCGCTCATCTGGGGCGAATGCCAGGGCTCCGGCTCCAATCCTTATCGAGTGGTGGTCGACACGGGCGATCACGGCTACAAATGCACCTGTCCCTCGCGCAAATTCCCATGCAAGCACACGCTGGCCCTGATGTGGATTGCTGCCACCGCGCCAGCCAGTTTTGCCGCTGCCAATACCACGCCGGAATGGGTGAATGACTGGCTTGGCCGACGCAGGAAGACAACGCCACAGCCGGCGCAACCGGTACCCGGCGCGGAAGCCAAGCGCATCGGCGAAGCCGCACAAGCAGACGAGAGCACCGCCGTTGAAGATATCGCGGCGCTGGAGCGTCGCGAGGCGGCGCAGCGCAAGCGGGCGGAAAGCACACGAGAAGCAGTGTCGGCTGGGCTCGATGAGCTTGACCAGTGGATTGCCGACCAGTTACGGCTCGGTCTGTCCGGGTTTGTCGACGCCAGCAGCGACCGTTGCCGGCGGATTGCTGCGCGGCTGGTCGATATGAAGGCAGCCGCGCTCGCCGGCCGTATCGACGAGATTCCGTCGCGGCTGATGGGGCTGCGCAGCGAGGAACGGTCTGATGCGGCAATCCGCGAGCTCGGCAAGCTCGTGCTGCTGGCAAAGGCGTGGCGGGCGGCGCCCGACGACCCCGAGCTGAAGCGCCTCGTATCGACGTCTGAACCCCGCGAACAGGTTCTCAGCAGTCCGGATGCAAGACAGGTTGAAAGCCTCTGGGAAGTTCTCGGCGAGAAGATCGAGAGCCGCCGCGATGGTCTGGTCAGCCATTCGACCTGGCTGCTCGATTTGAAGAGCGCCACCCCGCAATTTGCCGTGCTGCTCGACTTTTTCCCGGCTTCGGCCGGGCGCCGGTCCAACGCTTTTGCACCAGGCGACCGTTTCAATGCCCGACTGGTGTTTTATCCATCACGCATGCCGCTCCGCGCCCTGGTGGCGGAGCGCATGGGGGAAGTTGCGCCCGGCGCGTGGCCCGATTTTGCTTTTGGCACCGCGAAGGATCCGCTCGCCACGCATGCTTCCCATCAGGACGCCGCGCCCTGGATCGCCGATTGTCCCCTCATGCTGCCGCCCGGCGCTATCCTGCTCGACGATCGGGGCATGGCATGGTGGCAGGCGGAGGATGAACCGCAGGAGATCGCCTTGCCGATCGCCGGCGCGGTAGATCAAACCTTGCTCGGCCTCGACCTTGCGGCCACGGCAGCGCTCTGGAACGGCGCCCGGCTTGAGCTTCTGGCGGCGCAAAGCGAGTTTGGGAGGCTTGATCTGGCGTGAACGAAAGCGAGCAAACAGGCCTGGCGGCAATGCGCGATTGCTGGATCACCGGCGGTGCTACGTTCGATCTGGCTCCGGCCGGATGGAAGGCAATCGCCGGCAGTGCAAGTCCCGACGAACAGGAGCGCCGGCTCCTGGCAATCGCAGCACAAGCGCTCGACGTCGCGCTGCGGCCGGCCGCGCCGACGACACTCAATCGTCGTCCGCCGCTGCCCAGACTTGTCCTGCCCATTCTGCCGGCACGATTTCGCCCGTTGTTGAGAGCCGCTCTGAAGCACGCCGCCGACGCGAGGCGAAAGACACGCGTGGCGGCGCTCGTCGCCAGCCGCGGCTTTGTGCTCCATCCCATGGACTGGATGCCCTCGGATCAGACCTGTCCTGACGTCTACGCACCATGGGTAGACTGGCAAGCAAGCGTGGACGGGGAAAGACATGCCCCACGAGAGAAACTGACGGCGGAAAACTGGGATGAGTTCTATCCCGCCGCGCGACGCTTGGCCCTTGCCGATATGCGCCGTACCGACCCGACATCGGCTCGAATGTTGATCGAAGCCAAGGCGTCGGGCGAACCGGCGGAAGTCAGGCTTGCGCTGGTCGAGCTTATGCGCTTCGGCCTGAGTGCCGAGGACGCGCCTTTCCTGAAAAGCCTTTCCGTCGACAGGTCCGGCAAGGTGCGCGAACTGGCTGGCCGGCTGCTGGCAAGATTAGGAGAGCACGTTCGCCCGAGCGACGGTGGACCGGACGATCCCGTAGCCGAGCTCGCCGCCCTTATCACTGAAGGCAGATCGGGCTTCATCCGCCGCCGGACGATCTACACTCCGGCAAAACTAAAATCCCAAGCGCAGGAGCAACGCCGCGCCGAACTGTTCGAGATATGCAACCTCGTCGACCTTACCGAACGGTTCAACACTACGGAAGCCGAATTCATAGGAGGCTGGCAATTCGGCGCCGACAATAAAGCCGACATCCTGATCGCACGAATGGTCGCCGCCTCAGGGAGCGAAGCCGCCCTTACGCAGATGGCGGATACGCTTATCGCCGAAGGCGGCAAACCGGCACTGTTCGTGCTTCACCTCATTCCCCGCCTGGACAGCCGCAGAAAGCGTGTCCTCATCAGGCTGATCCTCAAGGAGACGACTTATCTTGGCATGATCAACCTGGCGGAAGGCATCGATGCCGACTGGTTGGAATGGGACGACCTGACGAATGGACAGGCGCTCGCCGCACTGCGTTCCGCCGCCGGCGGAAAAGACGACGCCGCGCGGCGGGGTCTCGACGATGTACTGGAGACGATCGGCTTCCTTGCCACCGCGACCACGGCAGCGAAATTGATCGACGACATGGCCGCGGCGGGCGTGCCGCCCGCGGCTCCTTCACTCGGGCTTCTACGTCTCAACACATCACTGGCGGGGCCTGGAACCAACACATGACCAATCCGGAGAACAGCAAAATGAACGCAGCCATCCGCCTCCCGGTCGAGCAGGCCTACGCTTCGGAATTGCAGGCGCTGGCGCGCGATGACGATCGGCAGAGGCCTGCCGGCTGGAGCCTGTCGCCACAGGCTGTGCTGACCTATCTGCCAGGCGGGAAGGCCGGTGACGGCACCTTGGTAACGCCAAAATATGTCGGTCGCCGCCGGTTGATGGAAACCGCGGTAGCGACGCTCGCCACCGACCGAGCACTCTTGCTGCTCGGCGTTCCCGGAACCGCCAAGTCCTGGGTGTCGGAACATCTTGCCGCCGCCATCATGGGCGACTCGACGCTGATCGTGCAGTGCACGGCCGGCACCGACGAGAACCAGATCCGCTATGGCTGGAACTATGCGCAGCTACTGGCAAAGGGCCCGAGCCAGGAAGCGTTGGTGCCGACGCCGCTCTACCGAGCCATGTAGAACGCCAAGCTCTGCCGGCTGGAGGAACTGACCCGCATGGGCTCGGACGTGCAGGACACGCTGATCACCGTGCTTTCCGAAAAGATGATGCCGATCCCGGAATTGAACACCTCGATCTACGCCCAGCGCGGCTTCAACATTATCGCCACGGCAAACAACCGCGACAAAGGTGTCAACGAGCTCTCCTCGGCGCTCAAGCGTCGCTTCAATGTCGTGGTGCTGCCATTGCCGGAAGACATGGCCGAAGAGGTGGCGATCGTCTCCAAACGGGTCGACGAGATGGCTGGCGGACTCGACCTGCCGGTGCCGAAAAACGTCGGCGAGGAGATCGCCCGTGTGCTGACCATCTTCCGCGAATTGCGCTCCGGCGCGACTGCCGACGGCAAGGTGACGCTGAAGACGCCTTCCGGCTCGCTGTCGACCGCAGAAGCGATCGCCACGATGGTTGGCGGGCTCAGCCAGGCGGCGTGGTTCGACAGTGGCAAGCTCGGCGCCGAAGGTCTCGCCGCCAGCCTTGTCGGCGCGATCGTGAAGGATCCGGTGCAGGACAAGGTGGTGCTGGAGGAATATCTGGAAACGGTGCTCAAGAAGCGGCCCGACTATGCCGGCTATTACGCGGCGCTGAACGCAGCGATCTGACGCCATGGGCCACGGCGACATTGCCTATTTCGGGATACGCCATCACGGGCCGGGTTCCGCCGACAGCCTGGTGCAGGCACTGCAGGATTTGAACCCGGTCGCCGTGCTGATCGAGGGGCCGATCGACGCCTCTGAGCTTCTGCCCATGCTGGCCCGCCCCGAAATGCAGCCGCCGGTGGCGCTCCTTTGCTATCCGGAGGAGGATCCGGCTTCGACAAGCTTCTGGCCTTTCGCCGAGTTCTCGCCCGAATACCAGGCGGTGCTTTGGGCTGTGGGCAATAAGGCGACGTTGCAGTTTATCGACCTGCCGTCATCGGCACGGTTCACCACTGCTGCGATCGGTGGCGCGGAGGACGCCGATGCGACCGAAGCTATCCAAGCCCCCGAGAATGGTGACGCGGCTCCGCTACCGCGTGATCCGATAGCCATGCTGGCGCACGCCGCCGGTTATGAGGATGGAGAAAGCTGGTGGTCGGACATCATTGAACAGAACCCGGAACCCGGCCCCATATTTGCCGCCATCGCCGATGCGATGACGACACTGCGGGATGGCGAGGGTCCGATCGCGCAGCTCGAAGCAAAACGCGAGGCGCATATGCGGCTCGAAATCGCCGCGGCGCGCAAGGAGTTCGACGGGCCGATCGCCGTCGTCTGCGGGGCATGGCATGTGCCGGCGCTGCAGACCACCCACACTCAAAAAAACGATCAGGTCTTGATCAAGGGAATTGCGCGGCGCAAGACCACAATGACATGGGCACCGTGGACGGGACCGCGCCTGGCGCTGGGATACGGCTATGGCGCGGGCGTCGTCGCACCGGGCTGGTGTAAGCATCTCTGGCGCACGCGCGGCCGGCGCGATGTGGCGACCCTGTGGCTTGCGACGATCGCCGCCGTGCTGCGGGCGAAGGGTCACCTGATCTCGACCGCCTCGCTGATCGAAGCGGAGCGGCTCGCCCGGACGCTTGCCGCCATTCGCGAGCGGCCGAAACCCGGGTTTGAGGAATTGCGCGACGCCGCGATTGCGGCCCTCTTCAACGGCGAAGCGTTGCTGTGGAGGCTGGTTGAGGCCGAGCTGCTTCTGGGTTCGGACGTCGGGGAAATTCCGCCCGACACACCGCTGGCGCCGCTGATCGAGGATCTCCAGCGTAACCAGAGGGCGGCGCGCCTGAAGCCTGAGGCGCTGAACGGGAACTGTCGGTCGACCTGCGAAGCGAAAGCGGGCTGTTCCGCTCGACATTGCTGCATCGGCTGAACGTGCTCGGTGTGCATTGGGGCAGACTGACCGATGCCGGTCGCAGCCGTGGCACCTTCCGCGAGCGGTGGACCCTAGCGTGGGAACCGGAATATGCCGTTCGTCTGGTCGAGAACCTGATTTACGGTCCGATCATCGAAAAGGCTGCCAACGGTCGCCTGATCCAGATGATCAATGCTGCGGCGACGCTCGATACGCTTGCGGGACTGGTCCAGAGCGCCATCACGGCAAACTTGTCGGAAGCATCTACTGCCGGCCTCACGGCGTTGGAGGCACGCGCGGCGCGCAGCAGTGAATGCCTGGAGATCCTGGCGTCGGTGCCGCCGCTCGCCGAAATCATCCGCTACGGCGAGGCCCGCAAAACGCAGACGGACCGGCTGTCCGGCCTCATGGAGCGGCTGATCGTCGAAGGTGCGATCGCGCTTCCCTATGCTGCGCGCGATCTGGACGAGCAGGCCGCCGCGACACTGGTTGGTGCGATGCGCAAGGCCAATGAGGCGATCAGGCTGGTCGAACCCGGCCAAGACGTACTGGATGGGTGGCGCAACGGGCTGGCGGTCGTGCTGGAGGCGTCACGGTCGACGGCGCTGCTGGCCGGGTGCGCCGCACACCTGCTGTATGAAGCCGGTCGCCTGTCCGCCGAAGCCGCTGCCGGGCTGCTCGGGCGACGCCTGTCACCGGGGACGCCTGTCACTGAAGCGGCCGGGTTCTTCGAAGGCTTCTTCAGCACAGCCGGTCAACGGCTGATTTATGACGAGGGTCTGCGCAGTGCGGTCGATGGGTGGCTCAGATCCCTGGACGAAGATGCTTTCATCGCGCATCTGCCGTTGCTGCGCCGCGTCTTTTCCAATCTGGACAGCATGGAACGCCGCCGGCTGATCGAAGCGGTCCTCGGCCGCGCCGCGCGCTTGCCGGCTGGCCTGACGCCGACGCCGGATGGCGGCGAGGCATGGCGCCGGCACCTGGGGCTGCTTGGATCATTGCTCAACGGAGAAACCGGCAATGGATGACGAGGCCGAAATGAACGAACCCGGCCCGCTCACTGCTGATGGCGGAAGGGAGCGCCGCTGGCGACTGGCGATCGGCGCCGATGACGAAACGTCTGGGGCACTTTCCAGCGACGACAAACGGCTTTCGGCGGCACTCGACGCTCTCTACGGCGACGGCGTTAGCGCCGCTTCTGCCGACCCGCGCAAGCGGCGTGGCGGCCTTGGCCGGTCGGCGCCGCGCGTCGCGCAATGGATGGGCGACATCCGCTCCTTCTTTCCGGCGCAGGTCGTCCAGATCGTCCAGAAGGACGCCTTCGAACGGCTGGACCTGAAGCAGATGCTGATGGAACCGGAATTCCTCAAGGCGATCGAGGCGGACGTCAATCTCGTCGCCGACCTGATTTCGCTGCGCTCGGTCATGCCGGCCAAGACCAAGGACATTGCCCGGACGATCATTGCCGATATCGTCGCCAAGCTGATGCAGAAGCTGGAGCAGAAGACCGCCGAGGCGATACGCGGCGCGCTCGATCGATCGAGACGAACCAACCGCCCGCGTGCACGCGATATCGACTGGCAGCGCACTATTTCGGCGAACCTTCGCCACTATCAACCCGAGCACAAGACCATCGTGCCGGAGAAACTGGTCGGCTTCATGCGCAAGCAGCGCCGGCTTGTCGATCTGGATGAGGTCGTTCTCTGCGTCGACCAGTCCGGCTCGATGGCAAGCTCGGTGGTCTACGCCTCGATCTTCGCGGCGGTGATGGCCTCGCTGCCGGTTGTGCGCACGAAGCTTGTCTGCTTCGATACGGCGATCGTCGACCTGACCGAAGAGCTCAGCGATCCCGTCGAGGTGCTGTTCGGCGTGCAACTTGGCGGCGGCACCGACATCAATCAGGCGGTCGCCTATTGCGCCGACCGTATCGAACGGCCCACCAAGTCGCATCTGGTGCTGATCACCGACCTCTATGAAGGCGGTGATGGCCAGGAACTGCTGAGGCGACTGGCAGCGCTGGTTCGATCCGGCGTAAATGTCGTCGTGCTTCTGGCGCTGACTGATCAGGGCCGGCCCGGCTACGATCCCACAATGGCAGGCTCGGTAGCAGCCGTTGGTATTCCCGTCTTCGCCTGCACGCCGGATCTGTTTCCGGACATGATGGCTGCGGCCTTGCGCCGTGCGGATATCGGAGTATGGGCGGCGACCGCCGATATCAAGCTGGTCCGCGCCGAGGCGGAGGCGTCACCAACTGCCATAGTTTGACAAAACGCGGTCCCCGCCTATGGTCGACCTGTTACAGGAGCGGCGCATGGCGACAGCAACTGACTGTATTTTTGGCGGGTTTTCCGCACTTTTTCTTTCCAGCGAAATTCGCGTCAAGCCGCTCCTGCAATCCTCGCCGGTCTTCGCGTGCGTCGCATCGCTATCTGCGCGCCAATAGCATCCGTGAGCGCCCTCTCCTCGCGAACCGCCGAGCTTCTCTCGCGACTTGAGGGTCGGCTGGACCGGTCGGCGATCGTCTCGGCCGATGAGGCCGGGCCGCGTTACAGGGAAGACCCCGACGGCAAGACCGGTGCGCGGCCGGAGGTCGTGCTGCGACCGCGCACTGCCGGCGAGGTGTCGGACATACTGCGCCTCTGCAATGAGGCGGGGCAGAGGCTTGTGATCCAGGGTGGCCGGACCGGGCTCGCCGGCGGCGCTCGCATCCAACCCGGCGAAGCTGTGCTGTCGCTGGAGCGCATGACTTCCGTTGAAGCTCTCGACCGCGAGGCGGCGACCATCATCGCCGAGGCCGGCGCGCCGCTGCAAACGGTGCAGGACGCCGCCGATGAGGCCGGCTTGCTGTTCGGCGTCGACATCGGAGCGCGCGGCACGGCCACGGTCGGCGGCAATGTCGCCACCAATGCCGGCGGCATGCGCGTGCTGCGCTACGGTATGTACCGGGCCCAGGTGTTTGGCCTGGAAGCGGTGCTTGCCGACGGCAGTATCCTGACCTCGCTCAAGGGTTTGGCGAAGGACAACTCCGGCTACGACCTCAGCCAATTGTTCATCGGCAGCGAGGGCACGCTCGGCGTGGTCACGCGCGCATGCCTGCGGCTGCATCCGAAGCCAGCCACCGAGATCAACGCCTTCTGCGCGCTTGCTTCGCTGGACGCAGCGATCACGTTGCTGGCGCTGCTCAGGCGGAAGCTCGGGCCCTTGCTGTCGGCCTATGAGGTGAATTTCGCACCGCTCTATGGCGCCATGATCGCCGGAATGGAGGCGCCGGCGCCGCTGCCCGCCGGCTCGCCCGTCTATGTGCTTGCCGAGATACAGGGCAGCGAGCCCGATCGCGACGGCGAACGTTTTGCCGCGGTGCTGATGCAGGCGGTTGAAGATGGCGTGATCGACGATGTGGTCGTCTCGCAATCGCCGCGCGAATTCCGGGCGCTCTGGGCGGTGCGAGAAGAGGCCAACCGTTTCCTGTTTTCGATGGCGGGCCTGATTGGCGTCGATGTCAGCATCCCGCTGGCGAAAATGGGGACTTTCCTGCGCGAAACAGAAGCCGCCATCAAGGCCATCGACTGGGGCGCCGACATCTACGTCTTCGGCCATCTCGGCGACGGCAATCTGCATTATCAGGTCCGCACCGTGGATCCGGCGGCCGCATACAGCGTCGTCTACCGCGGTGTCGCCGGCGCTGGCGGTGGCGTTTCGGCCGAACATGGCATCGGCCTCGACAAGAAGGAATGGCTGCATCTGGTGCGCAGCGATGCAGAGATCGCGGCTATGCGCCGCTTGAAAGCAGCCTTCGACCCGAACAACATCCTCAATGCCGGGCGCATCTTCGACCTCGCGCCGGGCTGAAATCGAAGGCCGGTAGCGCTGGCGGGGTGCTGCCTCTATCTGGTCGCGCTCTTCAATTCCGCATGCGCCACCGCGATGCGGGCGGCGAGCGCGGCGTTGTTGCGGACCAGCGCGATGTTGGCCCTCAGGCTGCGGCCTTGCGAAAGCTCGTTGATGCGGGCGAGCAGAAACGGCGTTAGTTCCTTGCGCCCGATGCCGCGCTTCTCTGCCTCAGCCACGGCCGCTGCGATTGTGCCGTCGATGAACGCCGGATCGAGCGCGTCCGCTTCGGGGATTGGGTTGGCGACGAGAATGCCGGTGCCGGATTCCATCTCATCATGCAGCAGCATCGCTCGCGCGATCTCGTCGGGCGTGTCGAGGCGATGATCGGCCTTGAGCCCGCTGGAGCGGGTGTAGAAGGCCGGAAAATCGTCGCTCCGGTATGCGATAACCGGTACGCGCTGGGTCTCCAGGTATTCCAGCGTCTTCGCAATATCGAGGATCGACTTAACTCCGGCGCAGACGACGGTCGTGCCGGTCTGGCCGAGTTCGGTCAGGTCTGCGGAGATATCGAAAGTGGCTTCGGCGCCGCGATGCACGCCGCCGACACCGCCGGTCGCAAAAATGCCGATGCCGGCTAAAGCGGCGATCCGCATCGTCGCCGAGACGGTGGTTCCGGCCGAGCCACCACGCACCATTATGGCGGCGAGATCGCGCCCGGAAGCCTTGACCACGCCCTTTGCCGCTGCCAGCTCTTCCAGTTCACGGTCATCGAGGCCAACCTTAATCTTGCCGGCGACTACCGCGATCGTGGCGGGCACGGCGCCGTTTTCACGCACCACCGTCTCGACACCACGGGCAGTTTCCAGATTGGCCGGATAGGGCATGCCATGGGTGATGATAGTCGATTCCAGTGCCACCACCGCGCGGCCTTCATCAAGCGCGGCAGCGACTTCGTCGTTCAAGTGGACAAGGGAAGGTTTCATATCATCTCGCTTTCAGGCAGGAATGCGGTACATGCCGGCGGCAAGGAAGCGCGGCGACAGATCAGGATGGACGCTGGATTCGCTCTCGGTAGTCAGCGTGGCAAGCAGCGCGCCGGTGCGCACGGCATGAGCGAGCGGCTCACCCGAAAGCACCTTGTACAGAGTGCCGGCGATCATCGCGTCACCGGCGCCGGTGATGTCGACGGGCTGGGCCGGGACGGAGTGCATGGTCGTCACACCGCTCTCGGTCGCAACGGCAAATCCATGCGCGCCTACGGTCACGATCACCTCGCCAGCGCCGGCCGCGCGCAGCGCTGCCGCTGCCTCCTCCGGCGTCAGCCGCTTGTCGGCATCCGTCATGCCGAGCATCGTACTGGCCTCGTCATGGTTGGTGAACAGAAGGTCGATGCCGGTCAGGTCCTTCGGCAGCCGCGCTGATTTCGGCGACGAGACCGTGTCGACGGCGAGCTTGAAGCGCGCGCCCTGCTTGCGCGAGATCAGTGCTGCGAGGGTCGCAGCCGGCAGATTGCAGTCGATGAACACCCATGTCGCTGAAGCCAGATGCGGCCAGAAGCGGTCGAGATAGGACGACGAAAACAGATCGAAGATCTCCATGTCGGCAATGCCGAGCACGAGATCATTGTTGCGGTTGAGGATGGCCGCATATTCGGCCGTCGGCCGTTCCGTGGTGGTGATGACCTGACTGACATCGGCGCCAAGATCGCGCAGGTGCCGCACCAGCGAGCGGCCGGTTTCATCGTCGCCGACGATCGAGACGAAGCTTATGTCGACGCCGAGGCGTGCAAGGTTTTCGGCGACGTTGCGGGCAACCCCGCCGAAGCTGCGATAGCCGTCGACCGGGTTCGACGTCTCGAAAATCAGATCCTTCTTGGCGTGGTATTTGCGGTCGAGCACCGCGCCGCCGACGCAGACCATGCGCTTGGACGTCGGCAAGACGTAACCACGGCCGAGAATGTAGCCCTTGTTGACGAGTTGCACGATGTGGGCCGCGACCGTCGAGCGGGCGATGCCGAGCACCGTTGCTATGTCCTGCTGACCGGCGAATGGGTTCGCCGCAATGAGGTCGAGAACCGCTTGTTCCTGTGCTCCAAGGTCGTCCATTGTTTTATCCGGCCGTCAAATTCAAGGCTTTCAATATTCAGACAACAGATGCTGTTGTCAACATTTGTTTGTTCCGCCGCATTGGCCACCGGCGCCCGCCAGCGGACTCCGTGGCCGCCTGACGAGGAGAGCGGTTGCGACGCATTGAAGAAAGGTACTTCACCAAAGAGGGCGAAACTTGCTCTTGGCGGCGTGCAGGACCAGGGGAGGACTGAGTGCCTTTACGCGAAACTGCGAAGGCCGCTAAGCCTTCAGCACCGAGACGGCCAGTTCGCTGTTGTGGACGTATTCGTTGGCGTCAGGCTGCTTCTGCACGAGCAGGATGAACAGCAGGTCGGTTAGGGTCAGTTGTGCATCACGCGCGGTTATCGATGAGGAGCGCGCGCGCTCTTCATCGGCGATCGTGTGGAGGCGAATGTCGGCAACCCGGCTCAGCGGATTGTCGCGAAGTCCGGTGACGGCGATAACGGTGGTGCGACGTTTGCGGGCAAGTTCAGCTATCCGCAGGGTTTCGATGCTCGCCCCGGAATAGGAGAGCGCGAACAGCACGTCACCTCGTCCAAGCGTCGAGACATTGGCCATTTGCACATGGCTGTCGCTGTCGTGCAGCACGTTGCGGCCGAGCTTCATCAGCTTGTAGGAAAAATCGCGCGCCACTAGCGAGGATGCGCCGACGCCGGCCAAATGAATGCGGCGCGCACCGTTCAACGCTTCCAGGGCCTTGCCGATTTCCTGCTCGGTGTTGGCCGCGACGGTCTGTTGCATCGACAAAAGCTTGCTGCCGATCAGCTTGCGCAGGATGACCAGATAGCTGTCGCCGACCTCGATCGAACCGTGGATCATGCCGGCCGGCACGTGCCATTCCTGCGACTTGGCCTCGCTGACGGCGAGCTTAAGCTCCTGATAGCTGGCATAGCCGAGCTTCTGGCTGAACTTGACGACGCTCGACTGGCTGCGGCCGATCTCGGCGGCAAGCCCCGCCGTCGATAGGCGGAGCATCTGGTCGGGATTATCGACGATATACCGCCCGATCTCGCGGTCGCCGGGCGCCATGACTTCGAGCTTGGCCTCGATCTTCTTCAGGACGGACATGCGTTCCCCCGTTGCCTGTCATCGACAATGCAAAGCCAAGGAATAAATTATTCCGTCTCTGATTGACAGCCAAGAATGAACCATCAAATCTCGACCGCTGCGGTTTCGGCCCAGCCTTCGGCATGTCGACGATTCGGCCATGAAAGATCGTAGACTCGGCGACAGCTCGGGATTAGGTCAGAGCCATGGACAAATTGCGGATCGTCGGCGGGCACAGGCTTGAGGGCGCGGTGACGATCTCCGGCGCCAAGAACGCGGCCTTGCCGCAAATAGCGGCGGCGTTGCTCAGCCCCTATTCGCTGCAGCTGACCAACCTGCCTGACGTGACCGATGTCGAGAACATGCTTGGCGTCGTCAGGCTCCACGGCGCCGAGATCACCCGATCGGCGCATGCTGCCACGATCGCCACGAGCGCTGCCGTGTCCAAGGAAACCACGTACGATACAGTCAGGCGCATGCGCGCGACGGTGCTGGTTCTCGGCCCACTGCTTGCCCGCTTCGGCCATGCCCGGGTCTCGCTGCCTGGCGGCTGCGCGATCGGCGCACGGCCGGTCGACATGCATGTCGCCGCACTTGCCGCACTTGGCGCCGATATCGCGATCGAAAACGGACTGATCGTCGCGTCTGCGCCGAGCGGACTGAAAGGCGCGCGCATCGTCTTGAGTTCACCGTCGGTCGGCGCGACCGAAACTGCGATGATGGCGGCGACGACTGCAAACGGCGAGACCGAGATATTCAACGCGGCCCGCGAGCCGGAGGTGGCCGATCTTGCCGCCTGCCTGAACGCCATGGGCGCGCGGATCGAGGGCGCCGGCACGCACCGCATCCTGATCGAGGGCAGCACCGACTGGCGCGCCGCCACGCACGACATCATCCCGGACCGGATAGAGGCCGGCACCTATGCCGTCGCAGCGGCTATCACCGGCGGTCAGCTTGAGCTGACCCATGCCCGGCTCGAGCACATGGCATCCGTCGTCCAGCTGCTCGAAGCAGCCGGCGTGAAAATATGGCCAGGCGACCGCGGGCTGATCGTATCGAGAGACGGGCCACTCAAAGCCGTCGATGTGACGACGGAGCCCTATCCGGGCTTTCCGACCGATCTCCAGGCGCAGTTCATGGCGTTGATGTGCTGTGCCGAGGGCGCTTCGCTGTTGCGCGAGACTATCTTCGAGAACCGCTTTATGCATGTGCCCGAACTGATGCGGCTCGGCGCCAACATCAAGCTGCAAGGCACCATGGCGCTCGTGCGCGGAGGCGAGAAGCTGAAGGGCGCGCAAGTGATGGCGACCGACCTGCGCGCCTCCGTCTCGCTCGTGCTGGCAGCGCTGGTGTCCGAGGGCGAGACGACGATCAACCGTGTGTACCACCTCGACCGTGGCTATGAGCAACTGGACCGCAAGCTCCGGCTGTGTGGCGCCCAGATCGAGCGGATAAGTGGATGAGTTCCGGCGCGGCGTCTCCGCATTATTTCCTGGGCGTCGATGGCGGCGGAACCGGCTGCCGGGCGCGTATCGAAGACGAAGCAGGAATCGTGCTCGGGCAAGGGCTGTCGGGCCCGGCGACAACGCGGCTCGGTATAGAGGCGGCCTGGGCCTCCGTTGCCAAGGCCTTTGGCGCGGCTATCGAAGAAGCAGGGTTCGCGGCGGCGGAAATCGCCGGGATCCGCGCCGGCGTCGGTCTTGCCGGCATCGGCCGTAAGGGTGCGCTTGAGGCGTTTCGCGGCATTGGACATCCCTTTGCGAGCATCGACTTCGTCAGCGACGGCGTCGCGGCTTGCCTTGGCGCGCATTCGGGTCAAGACGGCGCCATCGTCATAGCCGGGACCGGTTCGATCGGGCTCGGCTTTGTCGAAGGGCGCGACCTGCGCGTCGGCGGCTACGGTTTTCCGATTTCCGACGAGGGCAGCGGCGCTGATCTCGGACTGAAGGCAGTGCAGCTTGCCTTGCGAGCCCATGACGGCCGGCATGAGCGGACGGCGCTGCTGGCCGAGGTGATGCAGCGCTTCAAGGACGATCCGTTCGAGGCGGTGGCCTGGATGGACCGCGCCAGCGCGACGGACTATGCCGCCATGGCGCCCATGGTGATCCGCCATGCCGACCAGGGCGATCCGGCCGGTCGGCGGATCGTGCAGGGCGCTGCCGAGCAGATCGACACGTTCGTGCGGGTGCTGTTCGAAAAAGGCGCGCCGCGGGTTACGCTGCTCGGAGGTTTGTCCAGCCCGCTTGAGCCATGGCTCGCTCCCGACGTCCGCCGACGGCTGAAGCCGGCCGACGGCGATGCGGTTTCGGGAGCCATAATCCTGGCCAGAAAATCGCTCTGCCGCCAGTGATGCCTTGCCCGGCAAGGAATATAATATTCCTGCTTTCCGTTGACAGAGGGAATATCGAATTCTAAAAAGTTAACGAAACAGAACCGGCACGGCCGGTACGGAGCCGACGGCCAGGTGCAGGCACTGGACGCCGCTTGCCGCGGGCATCACAGTCCTGCTCGCAGTCGCACTTGAAAGTAAGCGAAGTGGTCGAACAAGGGTTGATGTCGGAGCTGGAGCGGCTGGTTTCCGAGGACCGGAACCCGAAGACGATGGACATCGATCTGTTGCCGACCCTCGAGGTGCTGCGCAAGATCAATGACGAGGACAAAGGCGTTGCGGCAGCCGTCGAGAAGGTCATCCCCGATATTGCTGCGGCCGTGGACCGGATCGTGAGTGCGTTCCAGAAGGGGGCACGTCTTGTCTATATGGGCGCCGGCACCAGCGGCCGGCTCGGCGTCCTCGACGCCTCGGAATGTCCGCCGACCTTCGGCGTACCCGAGGACATTGTGGTGGGCCTGATCGCCGGCGGCGTCGACGCGCTGATGCACTCTGCGGAAGGCGCCGAGGACGATCCGAAACAGGGAATAAAGGCGCTGCAGGACATCAAGCTGACCGCCGGCGACGTGGTGGTTGGCATCGCTGTCAGCGGACGCACACCCTATGTCATCGGCGGCTTGACCTATGCCAAGGAGGTGGGAGCCACCACCGTGGCGCTGTCCTGCAATCCTCGATCGACCATTGCCGGCATTGCCGATATTGCCATCTCTCCGGTGGTTGGCCCGGAGGTTCTCACCGGCTCGACCCGGCTGAAATCGGGAACCGCGCAAAAGCTGGTGCTCAACATGCTGTCTACCGCCAGCATGATCCGCATCGGCAAGAGCTATCAGAACCTGATGGTTGACCTCAATCCGAGCAACAAGAAGCTTGTCGCCAGGGCGATCAGGATCGTGATGCAGACGACCGGCTGCGCGGCGCAGCAGGCACGACAGGCACTCGATCAGACCGGCAATGATGTAAAACTGGCAATCCTGGTGACGATCACCGGCGTGGGCGTCGAAGAAGCACGTAAGGCGCTTGCCAACGCGGGAGGTTTCCTGCGCAAGGCGATAGGCGAAAAGACGGTGTAAGACCGCATGGATACTGGGCCGATGTTCCGGGGCGTGTGTCCCTTTGAAGCGGTCCGGCGAACTGCAAGGCATCAGGTTAACGATAATGGGAGACGACAATGGTACGGCACATTGGCAAGAAACTGCTTTCCGGCATGACGCTCGCGGCAATGATTGGAATCGCCGCGCTACCGGTGCGGGCGAGCGCGGCGACGCTGCATATGGCGTGGTCGCAGGACGCCACAGGTCTTGATCCGCACAAGCAGACGGCATTCTCCTCACTGCGGCTGCTGGAGCTGATCTATGAGCCACTGGTGCGGCTCGACGCAAACCTGCAAATCACGCCCGCGATTGCCGATTCTTGGCAGTTCTCGCCGGACGGCAAGGAGCTGAGCTTCAAGCTCAATCCGAAAGCAAAATTCCAGAACGGCGCCGCCGTGACCTCGGCCGACGTCAAGGCATCGTTCGAGCGCATACTCGACGAGAAGACGGGTGCTGCCGCCCGCGCCAACTTTCTCTCGATCGCCAGCATCGACACGCCCGATCCAGCCACCGTCGTGTTCCACCTCTCGCAGCCGGACGTGCCGATCCTGACGGCGATGAGCGACGTCAATGCGGCGATCGTCCCGGCAAGCGAAATCACGGCCGGCTCGATCGGCACGACGACGGTCGGCTCGGGTCCGTTCAAGCTCGAGAAATGGGATCCGAATTCCAAGGAAGTGCTTGTCGCCAACAAGGATTGGGCGGGCGGCGCGACTGGTGTCGACGGCATCGAGATCAGCGTGCTGCCGGACGAGACGGCGATCCTGGCCGCGATGCGCACCAAGCAGATCGATTTTGCCCTGCTCAACGATCCGCTTGTCGCCACGCTGGTGCCCAAGGAAGCCAGCCTGCAGTTGAACCGCGTGCCGGTGCTTGCCTATCACGTGCTGCAGCTCAATCCTTCCCGCAAGCCGATGACCGAACTCAAGGTGCGTCAGGCGATTTCCTGCGCCATCGACCGGCAGGAAGTGCTGGACACCGCCTCGCTCGGCGAAGGCAAGATCACCGGCCCGCTGACCATCCCGGCGCTGGCGACCGATCCGAACCAGTTGTTCTGCTATAAGCGCGACATTGGGAAGGCCAAGCGGTTGATGGCCGAAGCCGGCTATGCCAACGGCTTTTCGGCGACCGTGATCGGCGCCACCGGCGAGCCGCCGACGGCAGCGGCGGAAGCCCAGGTCATCCAGTCGCAACTCGCAGAAATCGGCGTGAAGCTCGATATCAGGATGATGGAGCTCAACGTCTACGTCGACGCCTGGCTGAAGGGCGATTTCGACATGGCCGTCGCGCTGAACGGCGGCAGGGCCGATCCCTACACTATGTACAACCGCTACTGGACCAAGACCGGCAATCTGCAGAAGGTGGCGAACTATATCGACGATACGCTGGACAGCCTTATGCAGAAGGGCCGCACCGAGACCGACCCGGCAGCACGCAAAGCGATCTTCGCCGACTTCGAGAAGCACATCACTGAGATGTCGCCCTGGATCTGGCTCTACACGTCCTACAGCTACACGGCACAGCAGAAGAATATCGCAGGATTCGAACCGGTGCCGACAGGTTCGCTGTTCAGCCTCGCCAAGGTGACGATCCAGTAGCTGCTTCGATGCCGGACGAGAGGACATTCTTCGCGTGAACTATCTGATGCGGCGACTGGCGACCTTCCCTCTCGTCCTGCTTGGCGTGTCCATCGTGGTGTTCCTGGCGATCCGGATGGTTCCGGGCGATTCGATCACGGCAATGCTGGGGACCGAAGCCGGCCTGCTGACGCCGCAGCAGCGCGATGCGCTTGCAGCTTATTTCGGCATCGACCAGCCCTGGTTCATCCAGTACTGGCGCTGGCTGCTTGGTCTTTTCCAAGGTAACCTCGGCATTTCGTCCACCTATGGCAGGCCGGTGCTCGACGTCATCCTCGAGCGTTTCCCGCTAACGTTGGAGCTCGCCCTGCTGTCGATGGTCATCGCCCTGGTTGTCGGCATGCCGGCCGGGATCTTTGCCGCCACTCATAATGAAAAGCTGTCCGACCTCGGCGTGCGCGTTGTCGCAATGATCGGGCAGTCGACGCCGAACTTTGTCCTTGCCCTGCTGATCATCTACACGCTGTCGGCGGGGTTTGGCGTTTTGCCGGCGATGGGTGAGTTTTCGCCGCTGTGGCAGGATCCGCTGCGCAATCTCGGCCAGCTGTTGCTGCCCGCCGTGACGCTCGGCTTTGCCTTCGCGGCTTCGGTGACCCGTATATCGCGTTCGGCGATGCTCGATGTGCTCAGCGACGATTATGTCAGGACGGCGCGCAGCAAGGGCGTTTCGGCGCGCGACGTCATCTGGCGGCATGCTTTGCCCAACGCGCTCATCCCGGTCGTGACGCTGAGCGGCATAGAGTTCGGCTATCTCCTGGGCGGAGCAGTCATCGTCGAGCAGATCTATGCACTGCCCGGTCTCGGCCGCATGGTGCTGGATGCCATCCTGCAGCGCGACTACGCGCTGGTGCAGGGAAGCGTGCTGTTCATCGCCTTCAACTTCATGATCGTCAATCTCCTCGTCGACCTCGCCTATGTCGCGCTCGACCCGCGTATTCGGCTAAGCGAGCACTGATGGCGACATTGCGGGCTATACTTGCGCACACCAGCGGCCGCATCGGCGGTGCCATCGTTGCGCTTTATCTGCTGCTTGCCATGCTTGGCATGCTGGGACTGACGCCGGACAATCCGCTGACGCAGCACCGGGTCGAGCGGCTGCATGCGCCTGACGGCACCTACTGGATGGGCACGGACCTGTTCGGCCGCGATGTAGCAAGTCGGCTGATGTCCGGGATCGGCCAGTCCTTCATCGTGGCCTTCTTTTCGGTCGCCTTCGCGACACTGGCCGGCACCGTGCTCGGGCTGGCGGCAGCCTGGTTCGGGCGCCGCTGGGACGGCCTGGTGATGCGCATCATGGACGTTCTGCTGGCGTTCCCGGCGATCCTGCTGGCGCTGCTGATCGTCGCGGTTGCGGGACCGGGAATCTCGACCAGCGTCATTGCCATCGCCATCGTCTACACGCCGATCTTCACGCGCGTCGTGCGAGGTCCGGCTCTGTCGCTCAAGGCGCGCGAGTTCGTCGACGCGGCCCGCACGTTCGGCAGCAGTGCGGGCTATATCGTAACACGGCATCTGCTGCTCAATCTGGTGGCGCCACTGACGGTTCAGGTGACGCTGGCGCTGGCCTGGGCACTGCTGACCGAAGCCGGCTTAAGCTTCCTCGGGCTCGGCACGCAGCCGCCCGCTGCGTCGCTCGGCCTGATGCTGAGCGACAGCCGCAATCTGATGGAGACAGCTCCCTGGCTGATGATCTTCCCGGGGGTAGCGATCATGATCAGCATCCTCGGTTTCAACCTGCTCGGCGATGCGTTGCGCGATGTCCTCGACCCGAAGATGCGGAGATCGATCGCATGATCCCGCTGCTGTCCGTCAGCGGATTGCGCGTCGGCTTCGGCCGCAACCCGAAAGCCAATGAGGTCGTGCGCGGCGTCAGCTTCGAGCTCGCCGATGGCGAAACGCTGGCTATCGTCGGCGAAAGCGGTTCGGGCAAGTCGGTCACCGCGCTGTCGATCAATCGCCTCGTCGATTATGGCGGCGGCCGCATCACCGCGGGCTCGATCAAGCTGAGACGGGCCGACAACAGCATTTTCGACCTGACCGCCGCGGCCGAGCCGCAACTGACGAAGATCCGCGGCGGCGAAATCGGCATGATCTTCCAGGAGCCGATGAGCTCGCTCAATCCGGTGCTGACCATCGGCAGGCAGATCGAGGAATCGTTTCGCCTGCATCGCGGCCTGACCGGTCGGCAAGCGACGGCGGCGGCCAAGGACGCGCTCGACCGCGTGCGTATTCCCGACGCTGCACGGCGGCTGAAATACACGCCCAACCAGCTTTCGGGCGGCATGCTGCAGCGGGTGATGATCGCCATGGCGCTCGCGTGCAACCCGCGCCTGCTCATTGCCGACGAGCCAACGACGGCGCTGGATGTTACGGTGCAGGCGCAGATCATGGCGCTGCTCGCCGAGTTGAAGCAGGAAACCGGGATGTCGATGATCTTCATCACCCACGACATCGGTCTGGTTGCGGGCATCGCCGACAAGATCATGGTGATGCAAAGCGGAGAAGCTGTCGAGCAGGGCGCGCTGAACCAGATATTGGACGATCCGCAGCATCCCTATACGCGGCATCTGCTGCATGCGGTGCCGCATTTCGCCGGCGGCAGTGCGACACGCAGGGACGCGCAACGCGAAAAGCAAAAAGCTGCCGAGCCGGCGCTGAAGGTCGATGGCCTCGTAGTGCGATTTCCGGTCAAGGCTGGGTTTTTCAGCCGTGTCACCGGTGCCGTGCACGCAGTGGACGGTGTGGATTTCGAGCTGATGCCGGGCGAGACATTGGCGGTCGTCGGCGAGAGCGGTTCCGGAAAGTCCACCACCGCCCGCGCGATTCTGGGGCTGGTGCGCTCGACGCGCGGCACAATCTCGGCCAGCGCGCGCAAGGCCGCCGCCGGGCAGAGCGCCCTTCCCGTGCAGATGGTGTTCCAGAATCCCTATGGCTCGCTCAATCCCAGACTCACCATCGAAAGCATCCTCGCAGAGCCGGTGATCGCCACCGGCGGACGGATAACTGCTGAAACGCGGGCGAAAATGGCCGCGCTGTTGAAACGCGTCGGCCTTCCGGAAAACAGCCTGCAGCGCTATCCGCACGAATTCTCCGGCGGCCAGCGGCAACGCCTGTGCATCGCTCGCGCGCTGATGCTCAATCCTTCGGTTGTCGTCCTCGACGAAGCGGTTTCGGCGCTCGATGTGTCGGTGCAGACCAGGGTGCTGGAGCTCTTGATCGAGCTGCAGCGTGAATTCGGGCTGGCCTATCTGTTCATCTCGCATGACATGGCTGTCGTCGAGCGGATCGCCCATCGCATCGCGGTCATCTATGCCGGCCAGATCGTCGAGATCGGCGATGCCAGATCGGTGCTCTCGGAGCCGAAGCACTCCTATACCAAACAGCTTATCGCGGCCGTTCCCTCCATAGACCGGCGGCATGAACGTTTCGAGCTGGACACGCGCCAGGTCCCCTCGCTTGTACGGCCGCTGGGATTTGAGCCGGGCCCGGCCAATTGGCAGCAATTCGGGCCGGATCATAGAGCACGGTTGGACGTGTGATGATTATCACCCGAAAGCATGCAGAGTCAGACGGACAGCCCCCTCGCTGCCTTTCAGACGGAGGCCGCAATTGATCGACCATGATCTCTTCGACCGCGCATTCGCCCCGCTCGAAGCGGCCGTGGCTGCGTCGCGCATTCCGGGCGGCGTGCTCGGCATAGTCGACCGGGACGGCGAACGCATCGTCCGGGCAATCGGCTCAGCCCAAGTCGTGCCGAAGATAAGGCCGATGCATGTCGGGACATGGTTCGACCTGGCATCGCTGACCAAAGTCATCTTCACCACGCCGCGTATCCTGGCACTGGCGGAAGAAGGCGTCATCGACCTCGACGCGCCGCTGATTTC
Organism: Mesorhizobium sp. M1328; assembly: GCF_040318075.1. Taxonomy (NCBI): domain Bacteria; kingdom Pseudomonadati; phylum Pseudomonadota; class Alphaproteobacteria; order Hyphomicrobiales; family Phyllobacteriaceae; genus Mesorhizobium; species Mesorhizobium sp. M1328. Next base: position 127,788 of record NZ_JAMYLO010000008.1, read on the forward strand.
GGTCCTGCCCGACTTTCGCCAATATGACGAAAAAGCCTGGGAACGGAACGTAACGTTTCGCCGGTGTCTCGGCCATCAGACACCGTTTCCCGCCGTCGCGCCGATCTACACCTACGGCCGCGATCCCGAGCTGTTGCGCGCCTTTGTCCTGCAGCGCGAGTGGCAGGTCGGGGAGCCGGTCTATTCCGATATCAACTTCATCCTGCTCGGCTTCGTGCTGGAGCGCCTGTCCGGCAAGACCATTCGCGAAATGGATCCCGGTCCGGGCTTCGCGTTCTCCGCCGAACCGGATCAAGCGGCGGCGACCGAAGATTGCACATGGCGCCGTCGTGTGCTCTGCGGCGAAGTCCACGACGACAATTGCTCGGCATTGCAAGGGGCCGGTCACGCCGGGCTGTTCGGAACGGCAGCTTCGGTCCTCGACTTTGCGCGAGGGCTGCTGGACGGGACCGGCGCATCCGCGAGTTCGATAGCGCTGATGCGCACGCCCTTGTCGGCAACCCGCACCCATGGCTGGGAGCGACCCTACGAAGGCTGGTCCGGCGGCGGGCTGTGCAGCCCCGAAACCTTCGGGCATACCGGCTTCACCGGCACCGGGCTTTGGGTCGACTTCGACAAAGGCAGAGCGTGGACCTTGCTCACCAACCGGATCCATCCGACACGTCATTTCAACAGCGGGATCGCAGCGCTTCGCCAAGCGGTCGGCGATCTCGTCAATGGAGCCTGAGAGTCATGAATCCGAAAAATGGCGAACCAATGTGGGCCGTCGGCCTGATGACCGGCACCGTGCTGGACGGCAATATCGACGTCGCGCTGATCAAGACTGACGGCGAACGGATCGCGGATTTCGGCACCTACACGCTGGCCCCCTACCCGCAGTCGATCCGGACCTTGCTGGAAGAGACGCTTGGCCAGGCAAGGAGCTGGAATTTCACCGGGCCGGAACCGGCAATCTTCCGCGAGGCCGAAGAGGCGCTGACGCGTGCGCAGTCTCATGCGGTCAAGGATCTTGTCGAAAGCCACGGCCTGATCATGGCCGACATCGGCGTCGTCGGCTTCCACGGCCAGACCGTGCTGCACCGTGCCCCGCATGCCGGCCGGCTCGGCCAGACTCGCCAGCTCGGCGATGGCGAGCTGATGCATGCCATCCTTGGCACCAGGGTCGCCTATGACTTCCGTTCGGCCGACATGCGCGCCGGCGGCCAGGGCGCGCCGCTGTCGGCCGCCTATCACGCCGCGCTACTGCGCGAAGCCGACGCCAGCGGCGACACGGCGGTGCTCAATCTCGGCGGCGTCGCCAACATCACCTGGTGGGACGGCAAGGACAATGTTGTTGCCTTCGACACCGGGCCCGCCAACGCACCGCTGAACGATTTCATCAAATCGAAGGGGCTCGGCGAAATGGACCGCGACGGCGCGCTGGCGCGCGTCGGGACGGTCGACGAGGCACGGCTGGCCAAGCTCCTGCAGCATCCGTATTTGACCAAACCCTACCCGAAATCGCTGGACCGTTTCGATTTCGGCGCCTCGATGGCGGACGGGATGAATGCCGAGGATGGCGCTGCCCTGCTGACGGCCTTCACCGCGGCCGCCGTCGGCAAGGCGCTCGATCTTCTGCCGCGCCGGCCGAAGCGGCTGGTGGTCAGCGGCGGCGGTCGCCACAATCCAACGATCATGGCCATGCTTGCCAGCCGCGCTGGCGTCGAAGCGGTTCCGGCCGAGGCGCTCGGCTGGAAGGGCGATGCGGTGGAGGCGGAGTGTTTTGCGTTCCTGGCAGTGCGCGTGCTCAGGGGCTTGCCGATCAGCTTCCCCAGTACGACCGGCGTGGCCCGGCCGATGCGCGGCGGACGCCTTGCCGGCTAACTAAGCCGACAATTTCTTCTGCAGGAAGATACGGCTGCGGCCAATGGGGAAATCGGCAAGCACGCCGAAGGGCAGATAGCCCTGGCGCTCATAGGCCTTGGCAGCCTTGGGATTGAACGTGTCGATCCAGGCGCCGTGACAGCCGCGGGCGATCGCCTCCCTCTCGGCCGCCTCGAGCATCCTGCCGGCCATATGCTGGCCGCGCAGTTTTTCATCGACCCAGAGCCATTGCACATAGAGCCAGCCCCAGGCGGTGTATCCCGAGATGCCGGCGACAATAGCGCCGCGCTCATCGCGCACGAACACGGCGAGTGTCTTCCTGCCGGAGGCACCGACATCACCGTCGTTGAACGCCGTAAGCCGCTCTCCAAGAAAAGCCAGCTCGTGCGGCAAGGGATCGCCGGTTGTCTCAAGCGTTGTATTGTCCATCCAACGAGCATCTATCGAAGGACCGGACCGAGACGCAAGCCTTGCTGCGCTACAGCTTCGGTGAACGCCACGCCGCTGCCGCAGCAGCGATCAGCATGAGCAAGGCTGCAACCACCGCCGATGCCGCAAAACCGAATGTGGAATAAAGCGGTCCGAACGCCGTGGTGCCGACGAACACCGCAAGATAGGTCACCGCGCTGTTCAAACCCATGATCGTGCCGCGGCGCGCAGGGTCGAGCGCCGACAGGCGCATCACCAGGACGTTCAGCCCGAAATGATTGGCAAGGCCCCAGACGGCTATCATCGCTATGGTCAGGCCGAAGCTGCCACTTGCCGCAGCAATCGCGACATAGACGACCGCGACGAGCAGGTAGGCAAACGGCATGACACGCCGCGCGCCCAGGCGGTCGATGACGCCGTCGAGAAGTGCCGCCGCACCAAAGCCGGCGCCATAGGCGAGCGCGGCAAGCCCATTGGCACTGACCGGCCGTCCCAAGCCGTTGTGAAGGTGATCGCCGAGATAGCCATAGACACCGTAGAACGCGGTCATGAAGGCGGCGCAGGCAACCAGAAGCGGCACTATGCCGGGAACGGCCAAAGCGCCCAGTGGCGTCGGCGCCGAACCGCTCTTCCTGACATCGCTGAGCGACGTCAGAGACAGGCTCGCCAATGCGAGTGCTGCCAGCACCGCGACCGCCGCGAAAACGGCGCGCCAATGCACCAGATCGGCAAGTACGGCCGACAGCGAAACGCCGGCGACCATGCTTAGCGTCCAGCCGGTCAGCACGACGCCTATGGTGCCGCTTTCACGACCGGGCGGCGCAATCGCGGCAGAGCTGGCGTAGATCGCCGGCATGGCGACACCTGCTGCGATGCCGGCGAGAAGCTGGGCCGCGACCAGCGCCGTCACGGTCGGCGCAGCGGCGCTGGCGACGAGCGCAATTGCCAGCAGCAGCAACGCCCCTTGCAGCATGCGGCGGGCGCCGAGCCGGTCGATGTAGCGCGCCAGGAACAAGGCGCTTGCCGACGTACCGAGCCCGAAGGCAGCGGACGCTATCATGACTGCCGGCACGCTTGTGCCGAAGGATGCGGCCACAGCCGGTGCGATCGGACCGAGCACCAGCGAGTTCGAGCCGATCACGGCGATGCACCCAGTCAGCAGGTAAGCGAGTGCCGGAATTGGCGGCTTGGGGGCCGCTGCGAATGTGGCGACTTGATCACTGTTCGACATATGGCAATAATGGCCGTATTAAATTCTGTATCAATCGGGAATTTTAATATGGATGAAGAAACAGATGGCATTCCGCAGAACAGGCCTGCCGCCCGCGATATCGATGCAACCGACCGAAAAATATTAGGCGTTCTGGTCGACGACGCCACGATCAGCTATGCCGAGCTCGGCGACCGCGTCGGCCTTTCACCGCCGGCAGCCCATGAACGCGTCAAGCGCCTGCGGCGCAGCGGCGCCATCCGCAACACCGCGGTCATCATCGATCCCAAGGCGGTGCACAAGCCGCTGCTTGCCTTCGTCCATATCGACACCAAGGGGTGGGGAAAGACGCCCGAGCTGATGGCAATCTCCGAACACCCCGAAGTCGAGGAGATCCATTCGGTGGCCGGCGACACATGCATGCTGATCAAGGTCCGCACCGAGGACACGCGGGCACTCGAAGGCCTGCTGTCGCGCCTCTACGAAACACCCGGCGTCACCTCGACGCGAAGCTACGTCGTGCTCTCGACCTATCTCGAGCGGCCGGTGCAGCCGGGGATTACGACGGAGTGGCCGACGCCCCGGCACATGGCCAAGCCACTCTATTAACTCAAACGATCCTAACGCGTATCCAAAGTCGAACCGGGAACGTCTTAGACACTGCATCCTGTGGTCATCCATCGGGTCGGTTTCGTTTTCGCCGGTTCCTTGGGTGCGACGGGATGTCTGTTGCGCAACCGGAGACACGCGATGAGAAAATTGATCGTGGGCAGCTTCATTTCGCTGGACGGCGTCATCGAGGCACCAATGGAATGGGCGTCACCCTTCTTCGACGAGGAGATGAAGGAGCACTCCTATGAAAAGGCCGGCGAGGCGGATTTTTTCCTGCTCGGCCGCGTCACCTATGAAATGTTTTCGGCGCGCTGGCCGCAGGTCAAAGGCAGCAAGTACATGGACCGCATGAACGGGCTGAAGAAGCTCGTCGCGTCGCGCAGCCTCAAGGCAGTGAGCTGGAACGCGTCGCTGATCGAAGGCGACGTCGCTGCCGAAATCGCCAGGATCAAGCAGCAAACCGGCGGCAACATATTGAAGTATGGAGTGAGCAATCTCGACCAGACGCTGCTCGCCAACAGGCTTGTCGACGAGTATCAACTCTCGATCGTGCCGACCCGCGTCGGCCAAGGCAAACGCGCTTTCCAGGATGTCGACCCGTCCCTGGTCAAGCTGGAGCTTATAGATACGCACCGTTTCAAGAACGGCGTGATTACGCTGACCTATGTCCCGCTATGATCGTGTACCATGAAGATGCAGCCAAGACTTGACCCGACCCGGCTTTTCGACGTCCGCTACGCCGGCTTCCTGGAGACGGTCGCGCATTTGCGTGGACGGCTGCACCGCTACTGCGCACGCATGACCGGTTCGGCGCTTGACGCCGAAGACGTCATGCAGGAAGCGCTATTCGAGGCCTATCGGAAGATCGAGAAGCTGGACGATGCGAGCGCCCTTCGCCCCTGGCTGTTTCGCATCGCGCATAATCGCTGCATCGATTTCCTGCGAAGCCGGCAGGTCCGCCAGCAGGCTGAGGCCAATTTCGTCGAGGACGAGATCATCCTGCCGGTCGAGCCGGCGGGCCAGGGCGCGGATCGCGCGATCGAGCGGCTGGTGATCCACCTGCCGCCCAAGGAGCGCGCCTGCGTCCTGCTCAAGGATGTATTCGACTATTCGTTGGACGAGATCGCCGATCTCGTCGGCTCGACCGTGGGTGGCGTCAAGGCTGCGTTGAACCGTGGCCGCTCGAAATTGGCCGCCTTGTCGGGCGAGCCAATCGTCCGTTCGGAGCCCAAAAGCGATCCGGAACTTCTGGAATTGCTCAGGCGCTACGTCGAACTGTTCAACCGCCGCGACTGGGACGGGGTACGGGCGTTGACCAGCGCCGACGCACAATTGCGGGTCGCGGATTGCTTCAAGGGCAGGCTGTCGGAATCACCTTACTTCGTCGAATACGAAAAAGCCTCGACGGCCTGGAAAATAGCGATTGGCGAGATTGATGGCGAGGCGGTGCTGCTCGTGCTCCACCATGGCGAAGACGGTTGGAAGCCGGCCCATCCCGTTCGGATCGAAGCCGCCGGCGGGATCATAAATCGCATCACTGATTACTATGCCTGCCCCTGGATCATGCCGGCGGCTGGTGCGGTAGTCGTTTCCAGGCCGGCCTAACCGGCAGCAGGACCTGCAAGTGTCCGGCATCAACCTCAATGAAATGGGATCGATGCCGGACAAGACATAGGCAGTCTACTGAAGCTTCGCCTGCAAGGCGTTGACGTCATCCGTCGTCATTTCGCCGTCGGTCGTCACCTTGCCGTCGACGATCTTCCAGAGCCGGAACGGGCCGGTGATGTCGCCATACTTATCGAAGGCGACCGGACCGATGACGCCTTCGTAGCGGATCGGCTTGCCCTCCTTGATCAGGCCGAGCGCCTTGGCGAACTCGTCCTTGCCGGCATAGATCGGCGTGCCGGCCGGGTCGACTGCCTTGTACATCGCATCCTTGATCTTGGCCGGATCCTCGGAGCCGGCAATGGCGATGGCCAAGCCGACAATGGCGCCGGCATCATAGGATCGGTCGGCCGCCGGGTTCGAAGGTTCGATGCCCGAAAACGCCTTGTAGTTCTTGGTGAAATATTCGGTCGATGCGGTCGGGCTGGTGCCCGAGGACGTGCCATAGGCGTCCTTCAAATAGTCAGCGCCAACGGATTCGATGAAGTCCGGGCTGTTCATGCCGTCATTGAGCAGGAATTTCTGGACACCGCCCTGCGAAATCCAGGTACGGGCGATGGTCGCGCCGTCGACAGGCGTGCTGACGAGATAAAGCCCATCCGGTTCGCCGGCCATCGCCGCGGTCACCTCCGAGGCATAGCTCGACTGCTTTTCATTGTAGGGCGTGTCGGAGACGATGGTGCCGCCGAGCGCCTTATAGGCGCGCGAGAATTCTGCCACCATGTTGACGCCGAAGTCGTTGTTGACGTGGATGACCGACAGCTTCTTGAAACCCTTGTCGATGGCGTATTTGGCGGCGGCGACGCCCTGCAGCGCGTCCGAGGTGATGGTGCGGAAGAAAATGCCGTTGGTCTTGCCGTCGCGTCCGAGCGCGGTCAGCGTCGGCGACGAAGAGGCTGGCGAGACCTGGACGATCTTGGCCGGAGCGGTGACCGAGGTCAGGATCGGGATCGACACCGAGGAGATGATGCCGCCGATGATCACTGGCACCTTCTTGACCTGCACGAGTTGTGTCGCGGCATCGACGGCGATGTTGCCCTGGCTCTGGCTGTCGCGGGTATCGGTCGCGAGATCGCAGCCGCGGACGCCGCCCGCATCGTTGATGTCGCGGAAGGCCATCTCGACCGACTTGGCGCCTGCCTGGCCGTATTCGCCGGCCGGGCCGGTCAGTTCCATGACGAGGCCGACGGTGATCTTGCAGTCGGCGGCTTGCGCTGCGCCGGCCGCTGTCAGCAGAGCCAGCGCGGTGGTGATCTGAAGTATGGTCTTTTTCATTGTTGTTCCCCTTTCGTTACACGACTCTCATTGATGTCTTGAGCCTGTTCAGCCTTCAGGCATCTGCAGCCAGGTTTCATGCAGATGTCGCCATTCAACGCCGTTGGGCGCCGATGAACTGGTGGTGAAAACAACACTCGAGCGACGGCGGCTGTGCTTGCCGGCGCGCTGCTGTGTTTCGACGTAGCAGACGACGATCGCGTCGTCGGCCTGCCAGCCGGCCCGGATATCCTCGATCGAAATAGTGAAGTCGTCATCGCAGGTAGCGCGGCTTGCCCTGACGTGGTCGAGCACTCCGTCGCGATCGAGGATCTGGCCGTCCGGCGCAACCATGCAGAAACCCTCGTTCATGACGCGTTCGAAGCGGCTGAAATCCGCCCTGTCCGCGCTCCCTGCAACGAACCAGTCGACGAAGAAGCGGTGGAGATCGACGACCTCGGCGCTCGCGCGGGAAAACAGAGAGGACTTCTCGTCCATTGCCGCGCTCATATCCGGCCCGCGTTCAGATTGTAGTGCATGATCGAGCCGTGGCGGCCGTGGCGGTCGCGCTCCAGCGTGTAGACATCGCCCAGGGGCCCGCGGCTTTGCGCGATCACGGCAGCGATCCGCGCCCGGTCCTCGGCATCGAGCGCGACGTCCATGATTCTGGCATTGGCAAGGGCGTGCGCCTGGTTGCGGGCGCCGACGATGACGGCCGCCACTTGCGGCTGCTCCAGCACCCAGGCGCTGGCGATGGTGGCGATGTCGACGCCGTGGCGGTCTGCGATGGCCTTCAGTGCGCGAAGCAGCTCCTGAAAAAGCTCCCAGCCGCCGAAATCATCGATGATCAGCTTGTATTTGACCAGCGATCGGTTTTCGAGCGGCGTCTGCGGCTCAACGACATCAAGCCATCTTTCGCTGAGGAAGCCGCCCGCCACCGAACCATAGCAGAGGAAACTGACGCTGTTTTGCTTCGCGAGTGCTGCAAGGCTGTTGGCCGGCCGCTGGTCGAGCACGGAATATTGCAGCTGCTGGCTGACCAGCGGCACGCCAGCGGCCAGGATGTCGGCCAAATGTGGCGTGTCGAAATTTGTGGTGCCGACATTGCGCACCTTGCCTTCGAGCCGGAGGTCGTTGAGCCAACCCATCGCATCGACGTAACCGGGCAGCGCATAATCCCACCAGTGGAACTGGACCAGATCGAGCCGCTCCGTCTTCAGCCGCCGCAGCGACTGGTCGACGATGCCTCTGATGTAGTCACGGCTGATGCTGGAAAGCCTTTCGAGGTCAGGCACCAGCTTGGTGTGAACCTTCATTTTGGCGGCTGCATCAAGGCCGCGCTCATTGGCAAGCCGCAGCCGCGCCGCACCGATCAGTTCCTCGACGCCGGTATAGATATCGGCGCAATCATAGGTCTGGATGCCGGCGTCGAACGTGGCGATCAGGTCGGTCACTGCCTGTTGGCGGTCGATCGCGCCGTGCCCGCCGGCAAGCTGCCAGCCGCCGCGAATGACGCGCGAGATCGTGTAGCCGGGGCTGAGCTCGAATGCCTTGGCGGTCATCTTTGGTCACTCTCCCTGGGCAGCGGCACCGCCGTGGTCTCTGAATGACTGAACCGCCGCTTGCCGGTCCTGACGATTCGCAGCCGGCTGGCGCAATTGGGATCGGGACAGGCGATCTCGGCGTCCGACGTCATCCAGTCGTTCCTGTGGGTCGGGCGCTGCTTTGCTGCTAGAAGCGGCAACACAGCCGCGATGGAATAGATCGAAAAACCCTGCCCCGCCGGCATCGACAGCATCTCACCCTTGAGCTCGAAATAATCACCTGATTTGGCGCCGCAATAGATCGGCTTGCCCTCAGGAATGACCGCCTCGACGCGAAGGTCGAAGAGTTCAAAACTGTCGTCTGGTCCGGCCATTCAGATCTCCACACGCGTGAAGGTGATATCGCAAGCGCCGTTGCGGCGGATCACACCGCAGGTGGCGGCGAACCGGTCGCGCTCCTCGGGACGCACCTGCGCGACCACGCTGCCGGCAAGCCAGCCGATCGGGAACAGCAGGCGCGCCCCCTGGCCATAAAACAAGCCGATGTCGAAAATCGCATTCGGACTGCCGCCCCACATGCGGGGCGGCACGTAGGATAGCACGATGTCGCCCGGCTGCGGCGTCAGCGTTGCATTCTCCGCCGGCAACGGCCTGGCATAGGCTTGGCCCTCAATATCCGCTGATGGAACCGGGCAGGAGATTTCCGGCCCCGTCCACATCGCATGGATGCCGGCAACGACGCGCGGCTTGTCGAGATAGGCCAGCAGGAAGGCAGCGTTGTCGGGCGCCTTTTCAGGCAACAGCAGCGCCGTCACCGAAAGCTCCGAGCGTGGCTCGGTGATCCTGATAGCGGGCATGGTCATGTCTGGCCTTTCGCCGATTGCAGCTTGTCGCGCAGGAAGGCGAAGGGCCGGCTGATGTCGGCCACCAGCGCCTCGCGCGCCGCTTGCGCATCCTGCCTCGCAAGCGCTGCGACGATGCTGCGATGGTAGTGGGCGGTATCGACTTCGCCGGCATCCGAAAAGGCATAGATGGCAACGCGGATGCAGGGTCCTGATTGCAGCCACAGGCTCTCGATCATCGGGATCAGCACGGCGGAACCGCAGCAGCGGTAAATCTCGAAGTGGAAGCTCTGGTTGAGCGTCGCCTCGCGGTCGATGTCCTTCTTGTGCTTCAGCGCCCGCATCTCGTCCCACTCGCCGAGCATGGCCTCGACCGAAGCAATCTGGCGCGGGTTCATGCGCGTGGCGGCCAGCGCGATCGCTTCGCCCTCGATCAAAGAGCGGGCGCGCAAGAGATCGTCGATACGCTCCAGCGTGATCGGCGGCACGCGCACGGAGCGGTTGGGAAGCGCCTCCAGCGCCTTTTCCGTGATCAGCCGTCCGAGCGCCTCGCGCACCGGCATGGTGCTTGTGACCAGCGCATCGGCGAGGCCGCGGATGGTCAGAACCTGGCTCGGCTCAAAAAGGCCGCCGATCAAGGCGCGACGCAGCTCCGAATAGACGCGCTCCTGCACAGTCTCGCGGCCGACCGGCGTAAGCTGGGCTGCGAGCGTTTCGTTGTTCCGTTCGATGGCGGCCTTCTGCATGGGCAGTCCCGGTCTTGGCCGTTTTCGGCTTGCGGAAGAAATTAAAGCCGAATAGCGTGATCAAAGCAAGTGTGATCACAAATCAAAACCAGAAGGCGGCGACGATCGCTTTCGGCCAGAGGGTTCCATGAGTGACACAACCGCACAACAGAGGGCGGACACCCGTACGCCGGTTCTGACAGCCAGAAATGTCGTCCGGCGTTTTGGCGGCCTTGTCGCGGTCAACAATGTCTCGTTTGACGTCCAGCCGGGCGAAATACTCGGCCTTATCGGCCCGAACGGTGCCGGCAAGACGACGATGTTCGACCTGCTGGCCGGCAGCATCCTGCCGACCAGCGGCGAAATCTTTCTCAATGGCGTACTCGTTTCGGGAGAGGCAGCCCATCGCCGCATCGGCCGCGGCCTTGGCCGCACCTTCCAGATTCCTCGGCCGCTGCCCAACTTGACGCTGATCGAAAACGTCATGCTGGCCGCGCAGGGACAGGCCGGCGAAAGACTGCTCGCCAACTTCCTGACACCTCGGCGGGTCGCCGCCGAAGAGCGGACGGCCGAGACGAGGGCCATCGAGCTGCTCGAACTCGTGACGCTTGCCCGCCTCGCACATGAACCGGCGCGGGTGCTTTCCGGCGGCCAGCGCAAGCTGCTCGAACTCGCCCGCGTCATGATGGCCGACCCGGCGATCATCCTGCTCGACGAGCCGGCGGCCGGGGTCAACGCAACCCTGCTCGAGATCATTATCGACCGCATCCGCGACATCAATGCGCGCGGCATCACCTTCCTGCTGATCGAGCACAATATCGACATGGTGACGCGGCTGTGCCACCGCGTGCTGGTCATGGCGAGCGGGCAACTGCTGTGCGAAGGCACCCCGGACGAGGTGGCGCGCGACCCGCGCGTCATCGAGGCCTACCTCGGGGGCGCGGCATGAGACAAACGGTACTTGATGTCCGCGATCTCGAAGCCGGCTACGAGCCTGGCGTTCCGATCGTGCGCGGCGCTTCGATCACCGTCGACCAAGGCGAGATCGTCGTCGTTCTCGGTCCCAACGGCGCCGGCAAGTCGAGCCTTATCAAGGCGATCGCCGGCCTTGTCCCTGTCACCGGCGGCACGGTTCTGCTGGACGGCAAAGATATCACGGCGTCGCCCGCCCACACCATGGTCCGCCTTGGCCTTGCCTTCGTGCCACAGACAGAGAACATCTTCCCGCTGATGTCCGTCGAGGACAATCTCAAGGTCGCCTGCGGCATCCTGAAGCCGCGCGAGGTCCCTGCCCGCATCGCGGAAATGTATGCGGCCTTTCCCGATCTCGCCCGTCAGCGCAGAACGGCCGCGGGCAATCTCTCGGGCGGACAGCGGCAGATGCTGGCGGTCGCGCGGGCGTTGATCGTCCATCCCAAGGTGCTGGTGCTCGACGAGCCGTCGGCCGGCCTGTCGCCGAAATTCGTGGCGATGGTGTTCGAGATGCTGGCCGGCATCCGCAAGTCCGGCGTCACCATCCTGCTGGTCGAACAGAACGCCAAGGCAGCGCTTACCATTGGAGACCGCGCCTATGTGCTGGTCGAGGGCAAGGACTGGCACCAGGGCATCGCCTCCGAGCTCTGGAACGATCCTGTCGTCGCCGAGCTCTACCTTGGCCAGCGCCGCCCCAAACTTGGGAAAGGAGGCGCGGCATGAACCTGCAATTTGTCGTTGACGGACTGCTTGCGGGTTCGATGATCGGCCTCGGCGCCATCGGCGTGACACTCACCTATTCAATCCTGCGCTTCTCGAACTTCGCCCATGGCGACTTCATGGCCTGGGGCGCCTATGCGACGCTCGCCGTGGTTGGCGCCATCGGCGCGATGTTCGGCAAGATCGCGCCGATCGCTCCCCTCTCCTTCGGCTGGCCGCTGATCGCCGCGCTCATCATCGGCATGGCGGCCACCGGCCTGCTGGCGCTAGCGCTCGACATGGTGCTGTTCGCGCGGCTGCGAGCCAAGGGCCAGGCGATCATCGTGGTGATGGCGAGCTTCGGCGCCTCGATGGCGCTGAGAAGCCTGCTCGAATTCATCTTCACCTCGCGTCCGACCTATTTCAGCCGGGCCATCCAGATCGCGATGCCGATAGGCTTCGGCATTCGCATTACCCCCGACCAGATCGCGCTGCTGCTGCTGACCGCCGTTCTGGTGCTCGGCGTGCATCTCCTGATGACGCGGACCCAGACCGGCCGCTCGATGCAGGCGTTGAGCCAGAACGCAGCACTTGCCCGCATGGTCGGCATCGACGTCGCCAGGGTGGTGCGCGTCACCTGGATCATCGGCGGAGCGCTGGCCTGCGTCGCCGGCGTCATGATCGGCATTCTCATCCAGATCCGCCCATTCATGGGTTTCGAGATGCTGCTGCCGATGTTCGCGGCCGCCATCCTCGGCGGCATCGGCAGCGTGCCCGGGGCCGTTCTCGGCGGCCTGATCATCGGTCTGGCCGAAGCGGGTGCCGTGCAATTGATCGGCGCCGAATGGCGGGCGGCCGTCTCGTTCATCATCCTGATGGCGGTGCTGTTCGTGCGGCCCATCGGCCTTTTCGGAGTGAGGGAACGCTGATGGATCTGCTCGGCTACGGCGCCTTCTTCCTGACCACCGCGCTGATCTTTTCGCTCATCACGCTCGGGCTCAACCTGCAATGGGGGCTGACCGGGCTTTTCAATGTCGGGGTCGCCGGCTTCGTTGCCATCGGCGCCTACACCTCGGCGTTGCTGACCACGCCCGACGATGCCGCGCGACTGGGCGGCTTCGGTCTGCCTATCCTTGTCGGCTGGCTCGGTGCAATGGTCGTTGGCGGCGTCGCGGCCGCCATTACCGGCATTGCCACGCTGCGCCTGAGATCGGACTATCTGGCGATCACTACTTTCGGCGTCGCCGTCGTCGTGCAACTGGTAGCGCTCAATGCCCAGACGCTGACCGGCGGCCCGTTCGGCATCGGCTTCATCCCGCGTCCCTTCGGCGACCTCGCCGAAACGCCGTTGCTGTTCAATCTGTCGAACCTTGCCGTCGTCTCGGTAGTGACGCTGATCGTCTATCTCGCGCTGGAGCATCTGTCGCGCAGCCCGTGGGGGCGCGTGTTGAAGGCGCTTCGCGAGGATGAGCGGGCCGCGATATCCCTGGGCAAAAGCGCGCGGTTCTACCGCGTCCAGGCCTTTGCCGTCGGCGGCGCCATCATGGCGCTTGCCGGTGCGCTGCAGGCGCATTTCACCGGCTTCATCGCTCCGGACAATTATTTGCCGGCGCTGACTTTCCAGGTCTGGGTGATGCTGATCGTCGGTGGCTCCGGCAGCAATATCGGCGCCGTCACCGGCAGCATCCTGGTCTGGGCGATATGGGCCGGATCAGGAGCCTTGACCAGTATGTTGTTCTCGCCCGAACAACAGGCCCGCGCCGCCTCGCTGCAGATCGTCGCCATCGGCGTGATGCTGTGCGTCATCCTGCTGGTCAGGCCGAATGGCCTGTTCGGCGGCAGGCCGCGGCGTCCAAGCTTCGGCAAGCGTGTCCGAGTGACTACGGGTGAGAGCGGAACAACGTCATGATCGACGTTGCCGGGTCTTCCGGCCTTTCCCTCTGGCACGCCGTCGGCCGCAATCGCCGCGAACGGCCCGCCCTCGAAGGCCCACTCGATGTCGATCTGGCGATTGTCGGCGGCGGATTCTTGGGCCTTTCCACAGCGCTGCACACCGCCGAAAAAGGCATCTCGGTCGTCGTCCTCGAAGCGGAACTCATCGCCTGGGGCGCGACCGGCAGGAATGCCGGCTTCGTGGTGCCGAATTTTGCCAAGCGGGACCCGGACGATATCATTGCCCAGCTCGGACCCGAACGCGGCGAACGCCTTGTCGATTTCGCCGCCGGCAGCGCCGACCTCGTCTTCGACCTGATCAAGCGGCATGCCATCGAATGCGATGCCGTCCAGAGCGGCTGGATACAACCAGCCCATTCGCCGGCCGCTTTGCAAAAGACCAGATCGCGCGCCGAGCAATGGGCACGACGCGGAAGACCGACTGTTGGGCTGGATAGTCAGGCGGTCGAAGAGCTGACCGGTGTTCGCGGCTATCTCGGCGGCTGGATGGACAGGTTGGGCGGTGTCCTCAACCCGGTCGAATATGCGCGCGGGCTGGCCGACGCGGCGGAAAAAGCCGGAGCACGCATCTTCGAGCATACGCGCGTTGCATCGATCGGTCGCACAGGGGATGGCTGGGTTTTGAAGACGGCCTCCGGCTCGGTGCGCGCCGGAAAAGTGTTGATCGCCACCAACGCCTATGGCGGACATCTCGAGCGCACGCTGCAGCGAACCTACATCCCGCTGAAAATCTTCCAGATCGCGACGGCGCCGCTGCCGCGCGAAGTACGCACCCGGTTGCTTCCGGGCGGGCAAGGCGTCGGCGACACCAGGCGCAATCTTTTCACCTTCCGCTTCGACAGCGGAAACAGGCTGATCACCGGCGGCATGCATGTTTTTGGCCCCGGTGCCGACACGCGGGTGCCGCGGGCGATCTGGCGGCGGCTAGCGAAGCAGCTCCATCTCCAGGAAATCCCGCCGCTTGAATACAGCTGGTCGGGGATGGCTGCAGTCGAGCCCGACTTCCTGCCACACCTCGTCGATCTCGGCCCCGGCCTGATCGCGGGCTTTGCCTGTAATGGGCGCGGAATCGCCATGACCACTGCCATGGGCAAGGTGCTTGCGGATTGGGCTGATGGAACAAAGCCTCAGGATTTGCCGCTACCGTTTGGACCGCCGTCGCCAATCCCGTTCCGTAGCCTGATGCGGCATGCGCCAAACGTGTTGCTCCCCTGGAGCATGCTGCGCGACCGGCTGGACGAGGCAGGCTAGCTCGCCCTCGCCGCGCGCTTAGGATTACCGGGCTGATCGTGCGTGTCCGTCCGCCGTCCTGATCTCGAACTGCTAGACTCGCTCAAATCATGTTGTTAACGACAGCGGATGAAGCAGAACTATCTTTATCTCATCATCGGCGCTTTGGTCGTCGCCGTCATTGCCTTGGGCATTTACGTTTATCGCGAGGAGACTAAGCCGAAAGGCGTGGAACTTCGTATCGACGATACCGGCATTTCAGTTCAGGAAAAATAGACCACGTATTCCTGTTGCTCGACCTTGCGCGCTAGACGTCGGCTGCACCGCCTCACCCCAACTCCAGCGTCGTTATCGCAAAAACCCCGGACTGCATGAGCTGCGGCGCCCTTCCCTTGTACATTCGAGCGGTCTCGAAGCCCGGTTGAAGGCCGGCGGACGACAGCAAATCTGCAAATTGTCCGCTGGTTTCGGGAACGTCGAGATGGACGTTTCCAGGACCGGACATGTGCGCGAGCGCGGTAAAGAGATGGCTTGCCGCGTCCAGATCGTCGGCAAAGAGCGGGCCGATCTTGTAGCCGTCCCGGCATTGGCGCGCGACACCGTATCCCGCAATGGCGCCGTCCTTGATGATCGCAAGCGCCATATGCGGCGGGCGCAGCCAGTGTTCCAGGAAGGATCGCCTCGGGCCGGGAAAGAAGCGGCGGTCATAGTCCAGTATGTCCGGCACGAGCTCCGGCCCTATGGCGCGAATGTCGTTGCCGGCAGCTGCCGGGACATTGGGCGACCCCATGCACCGGACCGTCCGGTAGGCCGATGCAAAACCCATGCTGCGGTAGTTGGCCTGCTGTTCGACGACACCGTCGAGGCCGATCGTGCGGTTGCCGAGCCGCGCCATGCCGGCATCCCAGACGGCCTTACCGTGGCCTTGGCCACGCCTGTCCGGCCGGCAGATGTAGAGGCCGATGAAGCCGAAATCGTCGCCATAGGCAACGGCCGAAATACCGGCCGCCAGTTCGCCGTCGACAAAGGCGCCGATGAAGCCTTGCGGGTCGGCTGCCTGGAACAGCGCGGCGTCGCCGAGGCCGGGGTTCCAGCCTTCCGCCGCCGCCCAATCGACAAGGGTTTGCACTTCTTCAAGCGCGAGCGTTCGGATCGTTCGGGGCATTGCGATCACTCGGCGGCACCAGGCGCGAAGGATTTCAACGCGCCATGATAGGGCTTTGCCAATGGGCTTGCATAGGCGCCGCGCTTGGATGTCGTCAGGCCAAGCGCGATCAATGCCTCGGCCTGTTTCACCGCCGCGCCGACGCCGTCGACGACTGGAAGCCCGAATTCCCGCTGCAGCGCCGCCGCCAGATCGGCCATGCCGGCGCAGCCGAGCACGATCGCCTCGGCGCGATCCTCGTCTATGGCGCGCGCAATCTCGTTGCGCAGCCTGGGGAGTGCGCCGGACGCCGGATCTTCGAGGGCAAGAACCGGGATATCGGCAGCGCGCACGCGCGCGCGCCCCGCCATGCCATAGCGCTGCACCAGCCCTTCGACCGGCACGCGCGAACGTCCAGTGGTGGTGACGACGGTAAAGCGCTGGGCGATGAACGAGGCCGTGCTGAGCGATGCCTCGCAAATGCCGATGACCGGAATGTTGGCCATGGCGCGCGCGGCATCGAGGCCGGTGTCGTCGAAACAGGCAATGATCGCAGCCTGTGCGCCCGAGCGTTCGCCGGCAGCGATCTCCACCAGCAGGCCGGGCACGGCAAGTGCTTCATCGTAATAGCCTTCGATCGACACCGGTCCCATCGACGAGGTGACGGCAACGATCGTCGTCGATTGAGCAGCGACCGATCGGGCCGCCGCCGCAATAGTCTCGGTCATGCTGGCGGTGGTGTTCGGATTGACGACGAGGATCTGCACTGTCAGGCACGCTCGCGGCGGCGGCCGACATAGACGATCGCGCCGAGCGTCAGCAAGATCACCAGGAAGGAAAACACGGTCGTCACTGTGCCCAGCGCATAGAGCACCGGTGTCGTCACATTGGTCGTCATGCCGTAGATTTCGAGCGGCAGCGTGTTGAACGTGCCCGAGGTCATCAGCGTGCGGGCGAACTCGTCATATGACAGAGTGAAGCCGAACAGGCCGACGCCGATCAGGCTGGGTGCGATCATCGGCAACACGACATGGGCGAAGGTTTGCCAGGACGATGCTCCGAGATCCCGCGCGGCTTCCTCATAGGCCGGCGAGAACCGGTTGAAGACAGCAAACATGATCAGCACGCCGAAAGGCAAGGTCCAGGTCAGATGGGCGCCGAAAGCGGACGTGTACCAGGCGGGGCGGAAGCCGATCTGCTGGAAGACGACGCCAATGCCGAGGCTGATGATGATCGAGGGCACGACGAGGCTGGCGACGGCCAGATAGAACAGTGCGGTTGCGCCGCGAAATTTCTGCCGGAAGGCGAGGCCGGCAAGCAACGACACGACAACAGTCACCACCATCACCATCAGGCCAAGGACGAGCGAGCGCCTGAAGCTGCCGCCGAAGTCGCCGACCGCCTGGCGCTCGAACAGGTTGGCAAACCAGTGCAGCGAGACGCCGTTCAGCGGGAATGTCAGACCGCCATTCTCGCCCTGGAAAGAGAGGATCAGGATCGCCGAAAGCGGGCCGTAGAGGAACAGCACGAAAAGCGCGAAGAACGCCGCCAACACATAGAATTCAAGGCTGCGCTTGTCGCGGCTCATGGCCTCACAGCTCCTTGCGAATGTCGACGATGCGCAGGATACCCGCGACCATCAGCAGCACCAGCACCAAGAGCACGACGGCGTTGGCAGCCGCCGCCGGATACTGCAGCAGCGACATCTGGTTCTTCATCATTAGCGCGACGGAGGCGCTCTGCCCGCCGGACATCACCTGCACCGTCGAAAAGTCGGCCATCACCAGCGTCACGACGAAGATGGTGCCGATCGCCATGCCGGGCTTGGCGAGCGGAATGACGACGTTCCAGAGAACCTGCCAGCCGGAAGCGCCGGCATCGCGTGCGGCTTCGATCAGCGACTTGTCTATGCGCATCAGCGTGTTGAAGATCGGCGTCACCATGAACAGCGTGTAGAGATGCACCATGGCCAGAACCACGGCGAATTCGGAATAGAGCAGCCACTCAATCGGCTTCGGGATCAGCCCCATTTGCACCAGCGTCGAGTTGACCAGGCCGTTGCGGCCAAGCACGGGAATCCACGAGATCATGCGGATGATGTTGGAGGTCAGGAACGGCACCGTGCAGACAAGGAACAGCACCATCTGCATGGCCGTGGTCCTGATGTGGAAGGCGAGGAAATAGGCGACCCAGAAACCGATGAACAGCGTCAGCGCCCAGACGATGGCGGTGTATTTCAGCGTGTTCAGGTAGGTTTTCCAGGTGACCCAGGAGCCGAGCGTGTCGGCGTAGTTGGTGGTCAGGAAATCCGGATACATCGCCGCGAAATCGTAGTCCCAGAATGAGACCACGGCGATCATCAGGATCGGCAGCAGGAGGAACGCGCCGAGGATCAGCGCCAGCGGTGCCGCCTGGAGATAGGGTGCGACGCCGGCAAAGGAGCGCTTATGTCTGGCCGGCTTTGTGGCAATGGTTGCGGGCTGATCGAGTGCCACTGTCATCTGGAACAGCCCAAAGGTGTCGCACAAGGCCGATAATCTGGCAAACCGTGATCCTTCCCACCCCCCTCTGTCCTGCCGGACATCTCCCCCGCAAGGGGGGAGATCAGCAATTTCGCCGCTGGCTCTCCTTTTGAAACCTTGGAGATTGGCGAAAGCAGAAATGACGGCGCAATCTCCCCCCTTGCGGGGGAGATGTCCGGCAGGACAGAGGGGGGTGGGAAGGAATGAGGCATCTCAGTTGTTGCCCGGCTGCATCAAGCAGCGATGAACTCGTTCCAGCGCTTCACCATGTAGCGGTCTTCGTCCATGACCGAGTTCCAGCAGGCGACCTTGCCCATGCGCTCTTCGAACGAGCCGCCGTCACGCACGGCGCCGGCCTTTTCCATGACCTTGCCGTCCGGCGACAGGATATCGCCCTTTGCCGGCTTGCCTTCGATCCAGTAGCCCCACTCGTCCTCGGACATGAACTTCTTGGCCGACACCATGTTGGCCGAGTAATAGCCCTGGCGGTTGAGATAGCCGCCAACCCAGCCGGACGTGTACCAGTTGATGTATTCATAGGCGGCATCGAGTTCGGCGCCGGAGAGATGGGCTGCCAGGCCAAGCCCGCCACCCCAGGACCGGTAGCCTTCCTTGAGCGGCTGGAACCGGCACGCGATGCCCTTGGAGCGGACCGCGGCCACGGCCGGCGACCACATCGACTGGATCACCACTTCGCCTGAAGCCATCAGGTTGACGCTTTCGTCGAAGGACTTCCAGAAGGCACGGAACTGGCCGTCCTGCTTGGCCTTGATCAGGAAGTCGATTGTCTTGTCGATCTCCTCCTTGGTCATGTTGCCCTTGTCGGCATATTTGATATTGCCTGTGGCTTCCATGATCATTGCCGCATCCATGATGCCGATCGACGGGATGTTGAGGATAGCGGTCTTGCCCTTGAAGGCAGGATCCATGATGTCGGCCCAGGTGGTGATGTCACGGCCGACGAGGTCGGGGCGGATGCCAAGCGTATCGGCATTGTAGATCGTCGGCACCATGGTGAACCAATTGGTCGGTGCCTTGGCGAAGACCTTGCTGTCCTGCGCCTCGACGTAACCGACCGTATGCGGCGCGGTGCCCTGGGCGATGACGCTGTCCGGCGTCAGCTTGCCGGTTTTGAACAGCGGCACGAGCTCGTCGTAATATTTCAGCTTGGTGACATCCATCGGCTGCAGGACGCCTGTCGGGAACACCTTCTTGCAGATCCAGTATTCGATGTCGGCGATGTCGTAGCTGTCGGGCTGCGTCACGGCGCGCTGCGCGGCGGCGTCGGAATCGGTTGCCGTCATCTCCAGCGTGATGCCGAGGTCGGCTTTGCACTTGTCGGCGATGGCATTGAGGTTGGACACGCCGGTGCCGAACTGGCGCAGCGTGATGTTCGATTGCGCCCAGATGGTCGGAAAGCCTGATATGGCGCCGGAACCGGCGGCGAAACCGACGGCGGCGGCACCTGTCTTGAGCAGCGAACGACGCGATATTCCAGTCTTCTTGTCGGTGGTGTTGGTCATGTTCAGTTCCCCTGTTTTGATTGGTTATGCTGGGTTTCAGGAATCGAGACGGCCAAGGACGATCGCGTCCTCAGCGTCCCAGGCGATCGGCACGGCGTCGCCGACAGCAACCGGCCTGGCGAAGAAGCTGGTGTCGTCGACGATCACCGTGAAATCCTCGATGCCGGCGCCATTGACCGAGAGCTTCACGGTCGAACCGCGGTACTCGACGTTTGAAACGATGCCGGTGAAGCCGAGCCCGGCTGCCGGCGGCTCACCGATGCGCACGTGGTCGGTGCGAATGGCGATGTCGATGGGTTCCCCGGTCTCCCTGCCCTGCCCGCTCGCGGCGAGCGCGACGCCGCCGGGCACGTCGAAAACGACCATGCCGTCGCGACTGCCGCTGACGCGGCCGGAGATGACATTGTGGTCGCCCATGAAACGAGCGACGAAGGCGGTGGCCGGCCGCTCGAACACGATGCGGGGATGCGCCGCCTGCTCGATACGGCCGTCGTTCATGACCACGATCAGGTCGGCCAGTGCCATCGCCTCTTCCTGGCTGTGGGTGACGTGGACGAACGTGATGCCGAGCGACGTCTGCAGCTTCTTCAGTTCGGCCCGCATGCGGATCTTCAGGAACGGATCGAGTGCCGAGAGCGGTTCATCGAGCAACAGCGCCTCGGGATCGGTGATCAGCGCGCGGGCGAGAGCAACGCGCTGCTGCTGGCCGCCGGAAAGCTGCACCGGACGGCGGCCGGCATAGGCTTCCATCTGCATCAGCTTCAGCATGTCGAGTGCCTTGGCGCGGCGCTCCTCCTTGCCGACGCCTTTCATCTTCAGGCTGAACGCGACATTGTCGATCAGGTCGAGATGCGGAAACAGTGCGTAGGACTGGAACATCATGGCGGTGCCGCGCCTGGCCGGCGGCAGGTCGGTGACCACTGTGTTGCCGAGACGCACGTCGCCGCTCGATATGCTCTCGTGCCCGGCGATCATGCGCAGCGTCGAGGTCTTGCCACAGCCGGAGGGACCGAGCAGGCAGCAATAGGTTCCCGCAGGGATTTTCAGGCTGATCCCTTCGACAGCAGTCGTCGCGCCATAGACTTTCGAAACGGACACAATGTCGATTTCGGCGGCTTTGGACATCCAGCTTCCCCTTTGGTCGGATTAGCCAAAGCATCATGCGTGCCAGTTGCGCGCCGCCGCACCAACCGACTGAATCCTCGAAGAAATCGGGGCTGCATCTACGTGGCTGCCGATACGGCATCCTTGTGCAATGCACAAATTATAGGCGATTGCCGCCGATCCTCGCAAAAATCGTATGCAATCTTTTTCATCCCTGTATTCACTTTGTCTCTCGTCCAAGCGATGCGATTCAGGGTAGAAGTACGCAGGATCACCGCCATGAACATTGCCGACCAGACTTTCCCTGCTATCGAGGCCGCCAACGAGGATCGCGCGCAGGCGATCCGCGACCAGTTGCGCGACGCGATCGTCGATCGCCGGCTGGCGCCGGGAACCAAGCTTTCCGAAGGCGAAGTCGGCACGCTGTTCGATGTCAGTCGCACCGTGGCGCGCGCCGCACTGCAGATGCTTTCCTTCGAGGGATTGGTGCGTACCGAGCGCAATCGCGGCGCCTTCGTCGCCAATCCGTCGCCGGAGGAGGCGCGGCAGGTTTTTGCTTCGCGCCGCCTCATCGAACCAGGCATCGCGATTGCCGCCGCCGGACGGATGACGCCGGCACATGTCGCCGCGTTCAAGGCCCAGCTCGACGAAGAAGGCCGTTTCATCGCCGAACGCGGACCGAACGCAAGGCGATCGGAGATCAAGGCGTCGGGGGATTTTCACCTGCTTCTGGCGTCGGTCGCGGGAAACGTCATCCTGCAGCGCTTCATGGAGGAGCTGGTCGCTCGTTCATCGCTGGTGATCGCACTCTATGGCCGCTCGGGCATCTCGAGCTGCGGCCACAACGAACACACGCAGATCCTCGAGGCGCTGGAAAATGGCAATGCCGAACGCGCCAGCGCGCTGATGCTGCACCACATCGACCATATCGAAGCCGACCTCGATCTGCGCGTCAGGAGCGGCCCGGCACTCAGGCAGGCGCTCGAGTTCTGAGATCACGTCAACGCACGATCCTCACGCACATCGGTGTGCCGATGTCGATGGAGCGGCCGGTGTCGCTCAGCCGGCCGGTTGCGGCATCACGGGCGAAAATCGAGATGCGGTCGGCATTCTGGTTGGCCGAGAACAGATGGCCGCCCGAGGGCGTCAGTGCCAGATTGCGCGGCGTGGCACCGCCGCAAGGCGTATAGCCGACAAGGGCAAGCCTGCCGGTTTGCTGGTCGATCGAAAACACCACTATGCTGTCATGGCCGCGGTTGGAGCCGTAGAGAAAGCGGCCGTCAGGCGAGATCTGGATGTCGGCGCAGTGATTGCCGTCGCGCGCCTCGGGCGGCACGGCCGGCTTGCTGTCGATCACCGTAAGCTTGCCTGATCCTTCGTCCAGCGCAAGCGAGACGACCGTCGAAT
The DNA here is from genome assembly GCF_040318075.1 of Mesorhizobium sp. M1328. Taxonomy (NCBI): domain Bacteria; kingdom Pseudomonadati; phylum Pseudomonadota; class Alphaproteobacteria; order Hyphomicrobiales; family Phyllobacteriaceae; genus Mesorhizobium; species Mesorhizobium sp. M1328. The sequence continues at coordinate 150,486 of NZ_JAMYLO010000008.1, forward strand.
CCAGCTCGTTCATGACGAACACGAAGCGGCCGCCCGGATGCAGCGCCAAATGGCGCGGACCCGCGCCCGGCGCAAGCTCCGACTCGGCGAGCTTCGTCAGGCTGCCGTCTGGCCCGATGCGGTAGGACACCAGCCGGTCGATGCCGAGGTCGGCGACGATCGCCATGCCGCCGGAAAGCGTCTCGGTTACGCTATGGGCATGCGGCCGCTCCTGGCGGGCCGGGTCCGGTCCGGTCCCGCTATGGGCAACGCTCGACAACGGCGCTGTCAGGCCGCCATTCTCACCCAACCCATAGACCACGACCGAGCGATCGGGGCCGCCCTCGCCCATGCCGTAATTGGCGACCAGCAGCTTCGTCCGGTCGCGCGTGATGGTGTTGTGCGCCGTGATGCTGCCCAGCGTCGGCTGCTTGTTGATGTAGGACAGCGTGGCGGTCTGCCTGTCGAAACGGTAGGCCGAGACCACCCCTTCGCGCCAGGTGAACACTTCTGAATTGGGATAGATGTGGGAGCCGTCCGGCGTCACCGACAGGAAGGTGGGATTGTCGATGTCTCCCGTCTCGGCCAGTTTCTTCGTCTGCAGCGTCCCTTCGTCGAAACTGTAGACACCCAGCCCGATGCCGCGCGCGCCCTGAAAATACGGGGCGTCGCGATTGAGGCTGCCGACGAAAACCAGACAGGCATTCTGCATCACTTCCTCCCTTGTTCCGCCGGCATTGGCCGCGACGGAGCAGGCAAAATTTCGCCGAGACTCGCTTGCAACACAACCCCATATGTGAAAATACTATTCACAAAAGAAGATTGACGGGAGGATCGATCATGCATTTCGCTGGTCTGCGGCGCGCCCTGATGGACGATTCCCGCTCCCAGAGGAAGTCGTCATGAGCGGCTTCGCGCCGACCGTTGGCGTGGCATCGACACACCCCGCCAACATGCCTAGGGATCACGCCGACCTTCCCGTCTGGAACGCGGAGAACTGGTTCTACGAAGACTGGCCGGTCGGCCAGAAGATCCGTTCGCTGCGCCGGACCATTGCCGAGGGCGACAGCCATCTCTTCAACACGCTGGTGCTCGACATCCATCCATACGTGCAGGACCAGATGTTTGCCGAAACGGAAGGCATTTTCGGCAAGCGGCTGGTCGCTGGCGCCTTCGTGTTCTCGGCCGGGCTCGGGCTCGTCGCCACCAATTGCATCAACGCCTTTTCGTATGGCTACGACAAATTGCGCTTCATCAAGCCGGTGTTCATCGGCGACACGATTTATTCGATCCGCTCCAACCTCGACAAGAAGCCAAAATACAAGGAGATGGGGCTGATCCGCGCCAGCTATGAAGTCTTCAAGGGTGAAGGCGAGCTCGTGCTTTATTGCGAGCACCTGCAGACGGTGAAGTACCGCAATCCGGCCGATTTCGCCGGCAAGACGGAGAAATAGGCAATGGCTGCCATTGCCGAACTGCCGCTGACCGGGCTCATCGTTGTCGATATGAGCCAGTTCCTGTCCGGGCCCTACTGCTCGCTCAGACTGCTCGACCTCGGCGCCCGCGTCATCAAGATCGAACGGCCGGATGGCGGCGACCTGTCGCGCCGGCTCTATCTCAGCGACACCGAGATCGGCGGCGATTCCACCATTTTCCATGCGATCAACCGCGCCAAGGAAAGCCTTGCAATCGACTTGAAGGACGAGGCCGATCTTGCGGCACTGCGCGGCCTGCTGGCCAAGGCCGACGTGCTGATCCAGAATTTCAGGCCCGGCGTCATCGAACGACTGGGCTTCGATTACGAGGCGGTGCGCAAGATCAATCCGCGCCTGGTCTATGCCTCGATCAGTGGCTACGGCGAGGAAGGCCCGTGGGTCAAGCGGCCCGGGCAGGATCTGCTGGCGCAGGCCCGCTCCGGCGTGATGTGGCTGAACGGCGACGAGGACCAAGGGCCGGTGCCCTTCGGCCTGGCGATCGCCGATATGCTGGCGGGCTCCGCCGCCGCGCAAGGCATTCTCGCGGCACTGGTGCGGCGCGGCGTGACCGGCAAGGGCAGCCATGTCGAGACCAGCCTGCTCGAAGCGCTGGTCGACTTCCAGTTCGAGGTGCTGACCACGCATCTCAATGACGGGCGCCGGCTGCCGCGGCGGTCGAGCTTCCGCAGCGCGCACGCCTATCTCTCTGCGCCCTATGGCGTCTATCCGGCCAAGGGCGGTTATCTGGCGATCGCGATGACACCGATCTCGAAACTCGCCGATCTCCTCGGGCTCGAGGAGCTTGCGCCCTATCGCGACCAGCCGTCGACCTGGTTCACCGCCCGCGACGAGATCAAGGCGATCATCGCGCAAAAAATCGCGACCAGGACGGTCGATGAGTGGCTCGGTATCCTCGAGCCCGCCGACATCTGGTGCGCCAAGGTTTTGACCTGGCCGGAAATGATGGCCAGCGAAGGCTTCCAGGTCCTCGACATGTTGCAGACGGTGACGCGCGAGGATGACGTTTCGATCCTCACCACGCGCTCGCCGCTCAGGGTCGACGGCATCCGCGCCAAGGTCGAGCGGGCCGCGCCACGCATCGGCGAGCACAGCGCAAAAATCCGCGAGGAATTCGGGCTGTGAGCGACGTCACGCTCAAAGGCATGACCTGGAGCCATCCGCGCGGCTATGACCCAATGGTCGCCTGTTCGGCGCTGTGGAAGGAACGGACCGGCGCCACTATCGAATGGGACAAGCGCTCGCTGCAGGATTTCGAATCCTTCCCGGTCGAGGAACTGGCCCGTACCTATGATCTGATCGTCATCGATCATCCGCATGTCGGCCAGATCACCGCCGAGAATTGCTTGGCGCCGCTCGATGTCGCCGGCCGGGAAGCCGAACGTGCAGCACTTGCGGCGGGCAGTGTCGGCCGGTCCTTTCCGAGCTACAACTGGCAAGGCCGGCAGTGGGCGTTTCCGATCGACGCGGCCAGCCAGGTGCAGGCATGGCGGCCCGACATGCTTTCGGCTGCGCCGGCGAGCTGGGCCGATGCGCTCGATCTGGCGCGGCAAGGCCGCGTGTTGTTGCCGCTGAGGCCGCCGCATTCGCTGATGGTGTTCTACACGCTTGCCGGCAATCTCGGCCGGCCCGCCGGTGAAGGCCCTGGCGACCATGTGGATCCGGCAACGGGCAAGCAAGTCTTCGAGATGATGCGCGAGATCGCGGCCCTCGTCGACCCGGCCTGTCTTGACATGGATCCGATCGCGGTTCTGGAGCAAATGGCCGGATCCGTCTCGCGGATCGCCTGCGCACCGCTGATCTATGGCTATGTCTCCTATGCCATCGCCGGGTTTCGAGCCAACCGCCTCGCTTTCGCGGATATCCCGGCCGCGGGCAATGCCGGCCCCAAAGGCTCGGCGCTCGGCGGGACCGGCATTGCCGTGTCGGCGTTTTCGAAGGCCAGGCAGGCAGCAATCGACTTCGCTTACTGGATCACCAGCGGCGAGGTGCAGCGCGGCCCCTATGCGTCGGCCGGCGGCCAGCCCGGCCACGCCGCGGCCTGGGAGGATGCCGCCGTCAATGCAGCCACCGGCAATTTCTACAAGGACACGCGGGCCACGCTCGAAGGTGCCTGGGTCAGGCCGCGGCACGACGGCTACATGGCGTTCCAGCAGGCGGCGTCCGATCGCATCAATCTCGGCCTGAGCGAAGGGCACAATGCCGCTCGCGTCGTTGCCGATCTCAATCGCCTGTTTCGGGAAAATCTTTCGACGCAGGTGTCCGGCGTTGCCGGCGGAGGAGCCTGAAACAACCGAACGGAGGAGAACATGAACAGCCTGATCCGCGGCCTTATGGCCGCAACCGCACTTGCATCGGTCACGACCATAGCCTGCGCTCAAGACGTTTCGGGCGTGATTGCTGGATTGCCGACCGAACTGAAGGCACAATATGACGGCGCGCCTCAGAAGGTGCTGCCGTCGGCCTGGGATAATTTCACGCCGCCGCCAAAGCCGTGGAAATGGTGTCACTCCGAGTCCTACCAGGGCAATCCGTGGCGCGTCACCGTCACCAAGGAGTTGAAGCGGCTGGTCGACGGGCTGATCGCCGACGGCACCGTGGCGAGCTTCGAAGTGTCGGATTCCAACAACGACGCCAGTCAGCAGATCAACCAGATCCGCGCCTTCATCGACAAGAAATGCTCGATCATCACCTCGATCCCCGGCTCGGCGACGGCGCTGGACGATGCCATCGATGCCGCAGCCAAAGCCGGCATCCCCTTCATCACGGCAGCCGGGTCGGTGACCAGCCCGAATGCCATCAACGTCGATTCCAACTATGCGCGCTGGGGCTACGACATGATGACGGCGATCGGCAAAGCAATGCCGGACGGCGGCAGCGTGCTTCTGGTCGAAGGCATTGCCGGTCACCCGATCGTCGTGCAGGAGCGCCAGGGCGCCGACAAGGCACTGGCCGAGAACACGAAGCTCAAGGTCTCGCGCAGCGTCAACGGCAACTGGACTGCGAACGTCACCAAGACGGCGGTTCTGCAGGCGATCGCCACCAATCCGGCGCCGATCGATGCGGTGTGGACGACGGGCAGCGAAAGCCGTGTCGTTGCCGAGGCCTTTGCCGAGGCCGGCCGCCCCGCCCCACTGATCACCGGCTCGATCACCGGCGATGCGCTCGGTTACTGGAAGGCCAATCCCGACAAATACCGCTTCGAAGGCCATGCGGTGCTGCCGCACTGGACGGCCGAGACGCTGTTTCGTGTCGGCGTGCGCATGCTGGATGGACAGAAGCCCAAGCTCAACACGCTGCTGATCCCGATTCCGCCGGTGCACAATGCCGACCTCGGCGCCTGGTACAAGGACTGCATGACGCCAGACGCCGTCTCGATCTTCCCGGTCCCGCCGAAGGACCCGATGCCGGAGGAATGGCTCGATGCCTACTTCGCCAATCCGGCACCGACCAAGGGCTGGGATTATTCGAAGGTGCCGGACGCCTGCGCCAAGTAGGATATGAAAGCCGGCTCCGCACCAGCGGTGCCGGCTTTCTCCATCAGGATTGCTCATGCTGGAAGTCCAGGCCATCTCGAAACGCTACGGTGAGACGATTGCGCTGGCCGATGCCTCAATCGCATTCCGCGCCGGCACGATCCACACCATCCTGGGCGAGAATGGTTCGGGCAAGAGCACGCTGGTCAAGCTGCTGTCGGGAATCGTCCAGCCGGACAACGGCGCGATCCTGCTCGACGGAGTGCCCTTTGCCGGCCTCTCGCCGGCGGCGTTCCAGGCCGCCGGGTTCGCCACCGTGTTCCAGGAAGTGCTGATCGCGCCTGACCGTTCGGTCACCGACAACATCCTGCTCGGCCTCGACGGCCTGCTGACGCGCACCGTGCCGCGCGCCGAGCGGCGGCGATGCGCGCAAGCGGTGCTGAAGCGCTTCGCTGTGACCGAGATCCCGCTCGACCAGTTGACCGGGCAATTGCCGCTTGCGGTTCAGCAATTGGTGGTGCTCGCCCGCGCCGTGGTCCGTAGCCCGCGCATTCTCATCCTCGACGAGGTTACGGCGGCGCTCGACTTTGCCGACCGCGAGGCGGTCTTTGCCATGATGCGCAAGCTTGCCTCGGAAGGCTGCCTGATCCTGTTCATCACCCATCGCATGGACGAGGTGATGGCGCTTTCGGACCGGATTTCCGTGCTGCGCGGCGGCAGCGTGGTGACGACTGAGGAACGCGGCACGTCCACCGCATCCGAGCTTCTCAAGGCGATGGCGCCACGCACGGCGGCGGTGCTGGCGCATGGCTGATCGCGCCAGCCTTTCGGTGCGCGGCCTGGTGATCGCGCCGGGCGCAAGCCCCATGACGCAAACCATTGCGCCGGGCGAGATCGTCGGCCTTGCAGGTCTCGACGGCCATGGACAGGAGCGGTTCCTGAAAGTGCTAGCCGGTCTGGAACGCTCGGCTGGCGGCGAGGTGACCGTCGAGGCGCCAACCGGAGCGCGCGCGATCACCAATTTCCGCAAGGCGGTCGCCGGCGGCATCGCCTATTTGCCGCGCGACCGGCGCACCACCGGCATTTTTCCGACCCAATCGGTGCTCGACAATTTTGCCGTCTCGACGCTGTCGCGCGATATGCGTTTTGGCCTGCTCAGCTTCGCCGCGCGGCGGCAGCGCTATGAGAGCTATCGGGACAGACTGTCGATCATCGCGCCACGGCCGGACGCCCCGATCACCACGCTTTCCGGTGGCAACCAGCAGAAAATCCTGCTGGCCCGTGCACTGGCGCTGGAACCGGCGATCCTGCTGCTCAATGATCCCACGCGTGGTGTCGACGTGGCGACGCGCCATGTCCTTTATGACGTGTTCCGCAGCCTTGCGGCGGACGGGATGGCGCTTGTCATCCTGTCGAGCGAGATCGAGGAGATCCTGCTGCTTTGCCATCGCGTGCTGGTGTTCCGCGAACAGCAGGTGGCGGCTGAAATCACCGGAGACGCGATGAAAAGCGATGCGGTGATCGCCGCCATGTTCGGTCGCGCCGCATGAGCGGGTTGCGGCGCATGGCGGCGCGATGGCGCGGCGCTGGCTTTGCGACAGTGCTGCTGGCGATCCTGATCGCGGTCAATCTGCTGCTCAATCCGGCGCGCTTCCAGCCTGCCGCCTGGGGCGCGCTGATCGGGCTCGCCGCGCCGCTGATCGGCGCAGCGCTCGCCTCGGCTCCTGTGATCCTCGCCGGGCGCGGCGGCATCGACATTTCCGTCGGGCCGCTGATGGGCTTCGTCAATGCGATGGTGATCCAGCTGCTGTTTCTCAGGCTTGGCATGTCTTCGCCGCTGGTCATCGTGCCGGCGGCGCTTCTGATCGGCGCGATCGTCGGCGCCGCCAACGGCGTTCTGGCGACCATCGTCCGCATCCAGCCGATCGTTGCGACGCTCGGCACCTATCTGATCCTCACCGGCATGACGCTGACCATCCTGCCGGCGCCGATCGGGCCGGCGCCGGGCTGGCTGAAGGCGATGGCTGGACCCTGGTCGGCACTGCCGCTGGCGCTGATCTTCCTGTTCTGGTGGCTGGTGCGGCAGACGCCTTATTACGACCAGCTGATGGCGGTGGGCAGCGACGACCGCGCCGCTTACACGGCCGGCGTTCCAGTCACCAAAGTGCGTTTCATCGCCTATGTCATGACCGGCATACTTGCCGCCTGTGCCGGCCTGATGCTGACCGCCTTGATCGGTTCGGCCGACCCCAATATCGGGCCAACCTACACGCTGATAGCGATTGCCGCGGTGGCGCTCGGCGGCGTCAGTCTTGCCGGCGGACGCGGCGGGCTCGCCGGGGCCGCGATCGGCGCTATCGACATCTTCCTGCTGCAGAGCGTGCTGACCGCCTTCAACGTCTCCACCTATGTGCTGCAGATCGCCTATGGCGCGATCCTGGTTGTGGCCGTGATCATGACGGCGCTGCAGGAGCGGCTATCAGGGCGGAAAGGCTGAGAAGCATGCGCCAGACCTGGTTCCAATCCACCAATGCCCGCGTCGCCGGTGCCTTTGCCGTCGCTGTCGCCTTGCATCTCCTTGGCACCTTGCTCATTCCGGGCTACTCCCAGCCCTTCGCCATTCGGGCACTGTTGGTGATCGCCTCGCTGCTGGCGGTGGCATCGATCGGCCAGACCCTCGTCGTCATTCTCGGCGGCATCGATCTGTCGATCCCGTTCATCATCGGCTTTGCCAATGTCGTTGCCGCACAGCTCTACGGCGGCGGCTGGAATTTTGCTCTTGTCTGCGCGGTCGTCGTCGCGCTCGCCATACTGATCGGGGCGCTGAACGGCCTGATCTCGCGCGGGCTCGATATCCACCCGCTGATCGTGACGCTCGGCGTCGGCATGATCGTGCAAGGTGCTGTCCTGTTGTGGACCGGCGGCTTTCCATCCGGATCGGCGCCTGCAGCGGTTTCCGCCTTCGTTTCGATTGGCGGTTCGGTCGGACCGCTGCCGGTGCCGGGGCTGGTGCCATGCGTCGCGGTGCTGACCTTGCTGGTGGCGCTGGTGCTGGCGCGCACGCCATACGGCCGCCGTCTCTATGCGCTGGGCAGCAACCCAGGTGCTGCGCCGCTGGCGCTGATCGATCCAGTCCGAATGTGGACGGTCACCTATGCCGCGAGCGCCTTCTTTGCCGCCGCGGCCGGCGTGCTGCTGCTCGGCTTCACCGGCTCCGCCTATGGCGATGTCGGCCAACCCTATCTGTTCCAGACGATTGCGGCAGTGGTGGTCGGCGGCGCCGCCCTTGTCGGCGGCCGCGGCAGCTATTTCGGCACCGTTGCCGGCGTGCTGGTGCTGACGGAGATCAACACGCTGCTGATCGGCCTCGGCTTCCGGCCCTCGACGGTGCAGGCGGCACTTGGCCTGGTCATCGTGCTCCTGGTTTCGCTCTACGGCCGCGAGCGGCACGTGTCGGCGACCATCTGAGCCGGCCTACAAACTCCACAGCCGCTTGGCGTTGCCGGAGAGCAGCTTTCGCCGTTCATCGGTGCTGGTGCCGGCAAGCAGCGCGTGCGTTGCCGCAATCCAGGTCGCAAGCCCGCCGCCGAGCGTGCAGACCGGCCAGTCGCTCCCCCAGACGACGCGGTCCCAGCCGAAACATTCGATGGTGTGCTCGACATAGGAACGCAGCGTTTCGACAGTCCAGGATCCGGCATCCGCATAGGCGACCACACCGGAAATTTTGCCGACGACGTTCGGTCGCCGCGCGATCTCTGCCATATGCTCGCGCCAGGGGTGCTCGGCACCACCCTTGATGTCGGGCACGCCGCAATGGTCGAGCACGAACTGCACGTCCGGCGCGAGGTCGGCGAGTGCGATCGCCTTGGGGATCTGGTGGGGCAGAACGACGAGGTCGAAGGTCAGGCCGCTGCCGGCTAGCCGCTTGATGTTTTCGCGGAACAGCGCGCCTTCCGAGAGCTCATCCGGCATGACGTGCAGCACCCGGCGAAAGCCTTTGACGAAAGGATCGGCGCGCTGGCGCTCGAGATAAGCGGCAAAGCCTGGCTCTTCCGGACGGCAGGAGGCAATCGCTCCCCTCAGCAAACTGCCCTTTTGCTGCGAGAGCGCTTTGACATGGCCGGTTTCGGCCTCGATGTCTGCTGGATCGACATCGACCTCCATATGCAGTGCGCCCTCGATGCCTGCGCGGCGGGCCTGGACTGCATATTCGTCGTAGGAGAAATCGCGGTTGAGCGCCGGCACGCCGGCCAGCCAGGGATAGCGCAGCGCGGACTGGTCGATCAGGTGCAGATGAGTGTCGAAGATCATGGTGGCGCTCTCCTCCTTGGCGACGTCGAGATCATCTCACGGAGAAATTGTTCATTCAAATAAGAATTTATCTCGATTGCTTGACGGTCGATCCCGCCAGTTGCGACAGCTTTTCGGTCGCTGCCAGCAACAGCTCTATCGTCCTGGTGATGTCGGGCGCCTTGAGTGCGTTGACCAGGGTTATGTACGGGATCGACAGTGCGGCGATCGCCTTGCCGTCTGAGCCGAGAACGGGCGTCGACAGGTTGAACACGCCGGCCGTCTGCATCGACGCCATCATCTCGTAGCCGCGTTCCCTAATCTGGTCGAGGCGAGCAAAGAATTCCGGCGACTGCGGCGGCTTGTCGGTGCTGCGCAGATGTTCGGAGATCATCATCTGCCGCTCTTCCGGCGGGCGGAACGCCAGCAATACATGGCCGGACCCGGTGTCGAACAGGCTGATATGCGAGCCGACGCGGATAGAGATGCCCCAGTAATCCGGCGCTTCCTGCTGGGCAATGACCACGGCGGAACCGCGATCGAAGACGACGAGCTGATTTGCCTGCTGTGTGGTTTCGGCCAGTTCGCGCATCAGCGGCGTCGCATAGGAAACCAGCCGGCGCACCGGCGCGTGCAGCTGCGTCAGGCCAAACAGCTTGAGCGTCAGCGAATAGCGGTCGCCATCGGGACGCGTGACGTAGCCGCGCCGCACCAGCCGATCCAGCATGCGGTAGAACTCATTCGGGCTGCGGTCGAGTTTCTTGGCGATTTCCGCCTGCGTCAGGCCGCCGTCGACGCCGGCCAGCAGCTCGAGGATGTCGAGCCCCTTGTCCAACGCCGGGGCTCGATAGCGCTCGTCTTCCTCGTCCTCTGCCATTGGGCTTCTCCAGTGAATTTCACATTTCATATACGCATAACGGTTGCTTCCGGAAGAACTTTCGGCTTGACGATCCTATAAATGTTTTGTTTGTATATGAATGAAGCTGCCGATCGACCCCACTATGGATCGACGCAGACCCTTGGGAGGATACCAATGACGAAACTGTTTTGCGGCCTGTCGGCCGGCGCAACGCTGCTCGCACTGGGTGCGAGTGCCCTTGCTGCCGACCTGCCCGGCAAATTCGACGGCGTCACTATCGACGCCAAGCTGATCGGCGGCCAGCAATATGAAGGGCTCTACGCGCGCATCGGCGAATGGGAAAAACTGACCGGCGCCAAGGTCAACGTGATCTCGAAGAAAAACCACTTCGAGCTCGACAAGGAGATCAAGTCGGACATCGCCTCCGGCAGCATCAACTGGTGCGTCGGCTCCAACCACTCGTCCTTCGCGCCGCAATATCCTGATATCTACACCGATCTCAACAAGCTGCTGCCGAAGGAGGAGATCGACGCCTTCGTGCCGTCGACGATCAAGGCCTCGACGCTCGAGGGCAAGCTGGTAATGCTGCCGCGCGCGCAGTTCGACGTCTCGGCGCTCTATTACCAGAAGAGCCTCTACCAGGACGAAGCCAAGAAGGCCGCCTACAAGGCCAAATACGGCAAGGACCTGACACCACCCGACACCTGGGACGAGGTCGCCCAGCAGGCGGAATTCTTCGCCAGCCCGCCCGATTTCTATGGCACCCAGTTCGCCGGCAAGGAAGAGGCGATCAACGGCCGCTTTTACGAGATGCTCATCGCCGACGGCGGCGAATACCTCGACAAGGATGGCAAGCCGGCCTTCAACTCGGAAGCCGGCGTGCACGCGCTCGACTGGTTCGTCAATCTCTATAAGGCCAAGGCGGTGCCGGCCGGCACCACCAACTATCTGTGGGACGATCTCGGCCAAGGCTTTGCCTCAGGCACCGTCGCCATCAACCTCGACTGGCCGGGCTGGGCAGGCTTCTTCAACGATCCAAAGTCGTCGAAGGTCGCCGGCAATGTCGGCGTGAAGGTGGCGCCGAAGGGATCGGCCGGCATTCGCACCGGCTGGTCGGGGCACCACGGATTTTCGGTCACCGAAAACTGCGCCAGCAAGGAAGCTGCGGCGTCGCTGGTCTGGTTCCTGACCAATGAGGACAGCCAGAAGCTCGAGGCGGCAAGCGGCCCACTGCCGACCCGCACGGCGGTGTGGGACTGGGACATCCAGCAGGCGGCCAGCGATCCCTATAAGAAGGAAGTGCTGGCGGCTTTCCAGGAAGAGGCAAAGCACGCTTTTGCCGTGCCGCAGACACCTGAATGGATCGAAATCTCCAACGCCGTCTATCCCGAATTGCAGGCCGCCATCCTTGGCGACAAGACCTCCAAGCAGGCGCTGGACGACGCTGCCGCCAAGGCCACGCAAATCCTCGAGGACGCCGGCAAGCTTTGACCATTCTCCCAAGGGGCGCTGCGCTTATCGAAGAGCGGCGCCCCGCATTTTTTTCGGACCATGCGCAACACGCTTTGTCTTGATCCCAGCTCGCCAATGGCGGCCTTCGGTGTCCGGGCGCCAACCAGAACCGGATCGACATGAAAGGCTGGAGACCCTCGCCACCATTGCTGCTCCTGCTGCCGGCGGTGATCGTGCTGGCGGCGGTGGTGGTGGTGCCGTTGCTGCTTTCGCTCTACTCCAGCTTCACGCCGTTCCGGCTGACCAGGCCGGAGACGTTCTGGGTCTTCATCGGCGCGCGCAACTACGTCGCCATCCTGACCAGCCGCGCTTTCTGGGTCGCCTTTGCCCGCACCGTGGTGCTGCTGACCGTCGCGCTCAACCTGGAAATGCTGATCGGGCTCGGGCTGGCCCTGCTGGTGGAGAAGGCATCGCGCGGCCAGCGGGTTCTGCGCACCATCATGATGTTTCCGATGATGTTTTCGCCGATCCTCGTGGGCTTCCAGTTCAAATTCATGTTCAACGACAATATCGGCCTGGTGAACAATGCCCTGCAGGGGCTCGGCCTGACCGACCGCGCCATCCCGTGGCTGATCGACGGCAATCTCGCCTTCATCGCCATCCTGATCGCCGAGATCTGGTCGTCGACCTCGGTGTTCGCGATCCTCATCCTGGCCGGGCTGCTGGCGATGCCGCGCGAACCGGTCGAGGCGGCCCGCGTCGACGGCTGCACGCCGTGGCAGACATTCCGCTATGTCACCTGGCCGTTCATCATGCCGTTTGCCTTCATCGCCATGACCATCCGTTCTCTCGACGTCGCGCGCGCCTATGACATCGTCAAGATCATGACCGACGGCGGCCCCGCCGGCCGCACCGAACTGGTCTGGACGCTCGTCGCCCGCACTGCCTACAGCGACGCCAGGATGGGAATGGCCAATGCCATGGCCTATTTCTCGATCCTGCTGTCGATCCTGTTCACCGTCTATTTCTACCGCAAGCTCGCCGCGGCGCGCACGCAGATCGCGGCGGAGTGGTGAGGATGGACCAGAACAGCCTGCATCGCGTCGGCAACAAAGCGCTCGGCATCGTTCACGGCATCGGACTGTTCCTGGCCATGCTGGTCATCTGCCTGCCCGGCATCTGGATCGTGCTGTCGTCGCTCCGGCCGACCGTCGAGATCATGGCCAAGCCGCCGGTGTGGATCCCGCAGCAACTCTCGCTCGACGCCTACATCGCCATGTTCAGCGGCGTCGGCCAGGGCGGCATTCCGGTGCTCGACTACTTCCGCAATTCGCTGATCATCTCGGTGACCTCGACGGTGATCGCCATCGTCATCGGCATGGCCGGCGGCTATGCCTTTGCGCGCTATCGCTTCCGCGCCAAATCGGCGATGTTCCTCGGCCTGATGCTGACGCGCACGGTGCCCGGCATCGCACTGTCGCTGCCGCTGTTCTTCGTCTTTGCGCGGCTCGGCATCATCGATACGCATTTCGGGCTGATCCTGGTCTATGTCGCACTCAACGTGCCCTTCACCGTCTGGCTGATCGACGGCTTTTTCCGCCAGGTGCCGAAAGACCTCGCCGAGGCGGCGCAGATCGACGGCTGCACGCGCTGGCAGGCCTTCTGGCAGGTCGAGTTTCCGCTCGCCGGCCCCGGCATCGCCTCGGCCGGCATCTTTGCCTTCCTCACCTCCTGGAACGAGTTCGCGCTCGCCTCGCAGCTGACACGCTCGATCAACTCCAAGACCCTGCCGGTCGGCCTGCTCGACTATACGGCCGAATTCACCATCGACTGGCGCGGCATGTGCGCGCTGGCCGTGGTCATGATCATACCGGCGCTCACGCTTACCTTCATCGTCCAGAAACATCTCGTCGGCGGCCTCACTTCCGGCGCGGTGAAAGGCTGACATGGCAACTGTATCGCTCAAGAAACTCACCAAGAGCTATGGTCCGGTGGCGGTGGTGCACGGCATCGACCTCGAGGTCGCCGACCGCGAATTCATCGCGCTTGTCGGGCCGTCCGGCTGCGGCAAGTCGACGACCCTGCGCATGATCGCCGGCCTCGAGGCGATCAGCGACGGGGTCATCGAGATCGGCGGCCGCATGGTCAACGACCTGCCGCCGCGCTCGCGCAACATCTCGATGGTGTTCCAGTCCTACGCGCTCTATCCGCATATGACGGTGCGCGAAAACCTGGGTTTCTCACTAAAAATAGCCGGCGCCGCGAAAGATGAAATGGACCGCCGCGTCGCCGAGGCGTCCGGCATTCTTGGCCTCGACCAATTGCTCGACCGCCGGCCGTCGCAGCTGTCGGGCGGACAGCGCCAGCGCGTCGCCATGGGTCGCGCCATTGTGCGCGATCCCGACGTCTTCCTGTTCGACGAGCCGCTTTCCAATCTCGACGCCAAGCTTCGGACGCAGATGCGCACCGAGATCAAGAAACTGCATGCCAAGGTCCGGTCGACGGTGATCTACGTCACCCACGACCAGGTCGAAGCGATGACATTGGCCGACCGCATCGTCATCATGCGCGACGGTTTCATCGAGCAGGTCGGCACACCCGACGAGGTCTTCCGCCGGCCGCAGACACGCTTCGTGGCCGGCTTCATCGGCTCGCCGCCGATGAATTTGCACGAGGCGGTTGTCGACGACGGACAGCTGCTGTTCGCCAGCGGCGAGAGATTGCCTCTGCCCAGCCAGTTCAAGGCCAATGTCGGAACCGGCGACAAAGTCGTGTTCGGCCTCAGGCCCGACGACATCTATCCGACGGGACACGGCATCAGTTCCGGCGAAGAGGTCGACGTCCACCAGGTGGAACTGCCGGTGACCGTCACAGAACCACTCGGCAACGAGACGCTGGTGTTTGCCGAATTCAACGGCAGCGACTGGGTATCGCGCATGCTCAATCCAAAGCCGCTCAAAGCCGGCGACCGGGTCAAGATGAGCCTGGACCTGTCGCAGGCCCATCTGTTTTCTGCCGAAACGGGCAAGACATTGCGAGGTTAAAATCATGGCAAAGATCGAGAAAGTCGAACTGCGGATGGTCGACCTGATGCCTAAGGTCAAGCGCACCGATGCCATCCAGAGTTTTGTCTCGCAGGAAACACCGATCGTCACCATCACCGATGCCGACGGCGCGGTCGGCACCGGCTACAGCTATACGATCGGCACCGGCGGCTCGTCGGTGATGCGGCTGCTGGCCGACCACCTTGCACCGCGGCTGATTGGCCGCGACGCCGACATGATCGAGGCGATCTGGCACGAGCTGGAGTTCGCCACCCATGCCACGACGATCGGCGCGATCACGGCAATCGCGCTCGCGGCCATCGACACTGCGCTTTGGGATCTGCGGGCGAAGAAACAGGGCCTGCCGCTGTGGAAGCTGGCCGGTGGCGCCAAGGACCGCTGCCCGCTTTACACGACGGAAGGCGGCTGGCTGCATATCGAGAACGGGGCGCTGGTCGAGGATGCACTGGACGCCAAGGCCAAGGGCTTTCGCGGCTCGAAGGTCAAGATCGGCAAGCCGCACGGCTCCGAGGATCTTGCCCGCCTGACGGCGGTGCGCCGGGCGGTTGGAGACTCCTACGAGATCATGACCGACTGCAACCAGGGCTTTTCGGTCGACGAGGCAATCCGCCGGGCCGAACGCTTGCGTGAACTCGACCTCGCCTGGATCGAGGAACCGCTGCCAGCCGACGACATTGACGGCCATGTGCGGCTGTCGAATGCCACATCGACGCCGATCGCCATCGGCGAGTCGCTCTATTCGATCCGGCATTTCCGCGAATATATGCAAAAGGGCGCGTGTTCGATCGTGCAGGTCGATGTCGGCCGCATCGGCGGCATCACGCCGTGGCTGAAGGTGGCGCATGCAGCCGAGGCGTTCGACATACCGGTCTGCCCGCATTTCCTGATGGAACTGCATGTCAGCCTGACATGCGCCGTTCAGAACGGCAGATATGTCGAGTATATTCCCCAGCTCGACGAGCTGACCGGGAAGAAAATGCGTATCGAGGACGGGCACGCATTGGCGCCGGACGAGCCCGGCATCGGCATCGACTGGGACTGGGATGCGATCAAGGCGAAGAGCATCGCGGAATTCACCACGCCGATAGTAAAATAGGAGTCGGACATGCAGCGAATGGGAATGGTGCTCGGCCTCAAGCCGGAGAAAGTCGCCGAGTACGTGCGGCTTCACGCTGCTGTGTGGCCGGACGTCCTCAAGATGATTTCCGCCTGCAACATCAAGAATTATTCGATTTATCTGAGGGAGCCGGAGCACCTTTTGTTCAGCACCTTCGAGTACCACGGCACCGACTATGCCGCCGACATGGCCAAGATGGCCGCCGACCCCACGACGCAGGAATGGTGGGCGCTGTGCATGCCATGCCAGGAGCCGCTGCCGACCCGCAAGGAGGGTGAGTGGTGGGCGTCGATGGACGAAGTCTTCCATTATGACTGATGACATTTTCGATCCTTCCTCGCTCTCCCAGGCCTGGGCACAGCCGTCAAAGCCCAGGCCGATCGTGATTTTCGGCGCCGGCTCGATCGTCGGCGATGCGCATTTCCCGGCCTATGGGAAAGCCGGTTTCCCGGTTGCCGGGCTTTTCGACCCCGACCTGGCCAAGGCGGAAAAACTGGCGCAGAAATGGGGCGTCACCGCTTACCGGTCGCTCGAGGAAGCTGCGTCAATCAAGGACGTCGTCTTCGATCTGGCGACGCCGCCGGCCTATCATGCCGGCGTGCTCAGGGCGCTGCCCGATGGTGCGGTGGCGCTGATCCAGAAGCCGATGGGAAGTGACCTCAGCCAGGCGACCGAGATCCTTGAAATCTGCCGTTCCAAAAACCTCAAGGCGGCGGTGAATTTCCAGCTGCGCTTTGCGCCGATGATGCTGGCGCTCAAGGATGCTATCGCCAAGGGCTGGCTCGGCGACGTGGTCGATTTCGACGCATGGCTGGCGCTGGCAACACCCTGGCAGCTCTGGGAATTCCTGTTGCAGGCGCCGCGCGTCGAGATCGCCATGCATTCGATCCATTATCTCGACCTAATCCGGCAATTGCTCGGCGACCCCAAGGGGGTTCACGCCAAGACACTGGGCCATCCCGGCCATAAGGTTGCGCAAACGCGCACCAGCGCGATCCTCGACTATGGCGACACCGTCCGCTGTGCGCTGTCGATCAACCACGATCACAAATTCGGTCGAAAACACCAGGCCTGCGAATTCCGCATCTGCGGCACCGAAGGCGCCGCTTACCTCAAATTAGGCGTCAACCTCGACTATCCGCGCGGCGAGCCGGACATTCTCGAAATCTACCCCAAAGGCGGCACGGACTGGATTGCGGTTCCACTCGTCGGCGCATGGTTTCCGGACGCCTTTGCCGGCCGCATGGCCAATGTCCAGCGCTACGTGTCGGGCGAGGACGCCGAGCTTGTCAGTTCCGTCGAGGACGGCTGGAACACCATGGCGCTGGTCGAAGCCGCCTACCAATCGAGCGCGGCGCCGGCAACACCGATAGCGGCGAGGCCCTGACATGGAGCAGACGATCTACTTTGAGGACTACCAGATCGGCTCGTCGCGCATGACCAGCGGGCGCACCATCACCGAGACCGACTTCGTCGTCCATGCCGGCCATACCGGCGATTTCTTTCCCCACCACATGGACGCCGAGTTCATGAAGGCGACGCCGTTCGGCCAGCGCATCGCCCACGGCACGCTGGTCTTTTCGGTCGGCGTCGGGCTGACGGCAAGCGTCGTCAACCCGGTTGCCTTCTCCTATGGCTACGACAGACTGCGCTTCATCAAGCCGGTGTTCATCGGCGATACGATCAGGACCCGCACCACCATATCGGCCAAGGAAGACGACCCGAAGCGGCCCGATTCAGGCCGGGTCGTCGAGCGCTGCGAGGTGATCAACCAGCATGGCGACGTGGTGCTGGTCGCCGACCACATCTACATCGTCGAGCGTCGCGACAAGCCGAGCAGAGCCTCGACCGATCGCGCTGAAACCTAAAGACAAAAAAACCGCCTTGCGGCGGCTCCTCGGTGCGAATCAGCACCATACGCAAATTAGTAGCTGCCGGCACAAAGCAAGAACAAAATGTGGCACTGTCGGCAAAAAATGCGAATTCACATCACCCACTCCCGTCTTTATCCGCTTGCCGAGGTCGCGCTCAAGGGCGCCTGCCCCCGAACGTTAAGGTGGAACTGTCGACAGGCAGCGGATGGTGCCGACATCGGGAATTGGTCATATCCGGTTGACCGGATATACCGGCTTGCCGCCGCGCAGGACCGCTGCGACATCGGCAAACACCTTGTTGCGAACCTCCGCGTAAGACTGGGTCGAGTAGTGCGCCGCGTGTGGACTGACCAGGACGGCGTCCAGCGCCAGCAGCGGATTGTCGGGCGAAGGCGGCTCCTGCTCGAATGTGTCGATGCCGGCGCCTGCCAAATGGCTGCGCCGGATCAAATCCGCCAACGCGACCTCGTCAACCAGGCCGCCACGGGACACGTTGATGAGCATCGCCCCTTCCTTCATGCGCGAGAGGGCTTGCGCCGACATGATGTTTCTGGTTTCCGGTGTCGCTGGAACATGCAACGAGACGATGTCGGCCCTGGCAAGCAGCTCATCGAAACCGACCGGTTCAGCACCGCCGGCCGTAATGCGCTCCGCCGGCATATGCGGGTCGTATGCGATGATATGAAAGCCGAAGACCCGCGCCCGCTCGGCAGTCAGCCGCCCGATCTGGCCGAAGCCGATCACGCCGAGGATCTGCCTGTCGGGCCGCGTGATGCCGGCGCCATCGGTCATTGCAGCCCAGCGGCCGGCACGCACCGCGCTGTCGAACTGCTTCAGCCTGCGCGTCAAGGCCAGGATCAGGGCCATAGCGTGGGTGCTGACTTCAACCAGATTGGCGTCCGGCACGTAGGTTACCTGAACACCGGCACGGCTGGCGGCCTCGACGTCGATCGAGTCGAGCCCTACGCCGAACCGTCCGATGACCTTGAGCCTCTTCAGTTCCGCCAAGACGCGACCCGTGATCGGCTCCCGCAATACCATCAATGCGTCGGCGTCGCGGCAGTGTTCGATCAGGGCATCTTCCGTGAGCAGCGTCTTTTCGACAAACTCGACGTTCAAGCCGTCGAGGTAGCGCAGCTGCTCCTCCTCGACTGACAGCACACCGTCGGTCTTGATGATCTTCATGCCAGACTCTTGCTATGAGGCGCTGCGCGCCGAGACGACGCCGGCGGCAAGGCCGGCGCCGAGAAACATCGTATCGCTAGCCAGCATGTAGAAGCTGATGCCGTGCCGCGACCATTTGCCGACATCATCCGCCGAAGGGCGAAAGATGCCGACGGCCTTGCGGGCCGCACGCGCCGCGGCCGCGATCCTGATAATCGCGGCATTGAGCTTGTCCTGGCCGGCCGGCCCCATGGCGTCGATCGAGACCGACAGGTCGCCTGGGCCAATGAAGACCACGTCGACGCCGTCGACCTGGACGATGTCGTCGATGTTGGCGAGGCCTTCGGCCGTCTCGACCTGGATGGCGACCGTCAGGACCTCGTTGGCCGATTTGAGGTAGTCCGGAAGCCTGTAGCCATAACCGGCGGCGCGGCCCGGGCCGACACCGCGTGCGCCGACCGGCGGGTAACGGCAGGCCATGACCGCCATGCGCGCTTGCTCGGCCGTCGAGACGCGCGGCACCAGGACGCCCGACGCGCCGGCGTCGAGCGCAGCCGCCATCCACTCCGGCGTGTGGCCGGGAACGCGCACCATCGCAGGAACCTTGTGGACATCCGCGGCGCGGATCAGATCCTCGATCAGCTCGCGGCCAATCTGCGAATGCTCCCAGTCGATGCACAGGAAATCGACCCCGCTGGCAGCCGCCACTTCGACCGCCACCGGATGCGGGATGGCGCAGAAGGTGCCGATGAGGCGATCGAGAGAGACACATTTCTTGCGAAAGTCGTACATGAAATCTCCAGAAATTTTTCGGCGTCGGCAAACCTGTTTGCGCTATGTGGCCCTTGACGAAGGATGCACGGCTTCCGTCGACATCGGGAAATGCCGGCTGCCGCCTGAAAACGGCGGGAAGGTCTTGTAGTCGGCGCGCATCTCCAGCCGCGCCGGCGACTGCAGCGCGTGCGTCAATGCCGCGGGACTGTCGAACATGACGCGATTGCGCTGCATATGGTCGATCCGCGGCCAGGGCAGCGAACCGCACCAATCCAGTCGCGACAGAACCTCGATGTGGCGAATGCCGGGGAAGCCCCGCATCAATTGCGGATGATGCGTCACATAGTGGTGGAGCCAGACATTCATGTCTTCGGCCGGCCCGGGATAGTGGACAAGATAGCTGCAGGGCAGCCCGGATGTCTTGACGCCAGCGTCATCGACGGGAAACGGGCGCACGCACATTGCCTGTTGCGTCGGCCTCGAAGCGGCGATGCTCGACAGCATCTCCGGCGCGGCAAGCGCCTGCAGATGGCCGGACGGCGCCAGCGCCGCCTCCAGGTCCGCCAATTCGTCGAAATAGAGCTGGAAGCCAAAGACCGGCGGTGGACCATCGTCGTTGAACATGTCTGTCGCCACTTCGGGCAGATAGATGTTTGCAAGCGCAAGGCCCGGCGTTGACGCGATCACACGCCGCACAGCGTCAACGTCTTCACGGGCGATGGCCAAATTTGCCTCGCGGTCATCATGGAAGAAAGCAAGATAGGCAAAGCGCATGTGGACACCTGCTGGATCGAGTTCGACTAGATCAAATTCGGAAGAAAGAGGGCGATCTGCGGAAAGAGGACAATCAGCAGGATCAGCAGAAGCGTCAGCGCGATGTAAGGCGCCGCAGCCATGGCAACCGTTTTGAGCGACGTCCCTTTCGGCGCGACACCGATCATGATGAACAGCAGCAGACCAAAAGGCGGCGTGGTGAAGCCGACCTCGTAGGCGAGCAGCAGGATCAGCCCGAACCATACCGGCTCGTAGCCGAATTGCTGGGCGATCGGCAGGAAGATCGGCAGCGTGATCAGCATCATCGAGACCTGATCCATGAACATGCCGAGCAGCAGGATGACGAGCACCATCATGAGCAGCATGGGATACGGTCCAAGATCGTAGCCCACGATGAACTGGATAAAGCCGTTGGAGGCGCCGGAGAAGGCGAATATCTGCGAGAACGTCGTCGAAGCCGAGATGATCAGGAAGGTCATGCCCGTGACCTTCATCGCATCGTCCAGCGACTTCCAGACCACCGACCAGCTGAACCGTCGGTAGACAAACAACAAGGCGAAGACGGCGGCACAGCCGAGCCCTGCCGACTCGGTCGGGGTCGCTATTCCAAGGATGATCGTGCCGACCACCATGAACACGATGACGCTCATCGGAATGATGTTGACGGCGACCGCCCTCACCTTCTCGGCCGCGGGGACGGCGGGCACCGGATAGTGGGGAGCGGCGTCTGGGTCGATCTTCGTCTGTGCGAAGATCAGCGCCGCGTACATGACGACGAGGAGCAGCCCGGGCAGAGCCCCCGCTATGAGCAGCGCGCCGACGTCGATCTGGGCCAGCGAGCCGAGCAAGACAGCCAACGAGGATGGCGGGATGATGACGGCAAGGCTTCCGGCGCCAAGCACGGGGCCGTAGGCCATGTGCGGCTTGTAACCTCGCTTCAGCATCTCGGGCACCATCAGCGAGCCCATCATGCCGGTATTGGCGAGGCTGGAACCTGACAGCGCGGAAAAGATCGTGCCGGCGGCGAGAACGACATAAGCAAGGCGTCCGCGCAGATTGCCGATGCACAGGTCGAGCGCGTAGATGACTTTCTCGCCGAGGCCGGAGCGGAAGAACAGGCTGCCCATGACGAGAAACATCGGCAGCGGGGCAAGCGCATAGGTCGAGACAGCGTCGGAGAAGTTGGCGACCATCTGCGTCACGCCGATCGAACCGCCAAAGAAGAGAAACAGCCCGATCACATTGGTGACGAAGAACGCGAAAGCGACCGGCAGCCCAAGCCCCATCAACACCAGGATGGTGCCAACAAGCACGGCGAATGGAAACAGCCAGGCCACTGGTCAGAGCCCTTCCATTTCCAGCGGATCGAGCGTGTACAGCGTGTCACGGCCGAGCAAATATCTGAGCCATTCCAGCGCGGAGAGATAGAAGGCGAGCATGATGGGCAGAAAGATCAGCCATTTCGGCATATCGAAACTGCGCGTTTCATATTCGCCGCCCGCAACGGCATCTGTCAGGGAAGACAGAGCGACGCTGCCGAGGTAGAGGCTGACCGCAATGCAGGCGAGATAGACCAGCTTTTCAAGCACCGCCCGTGCCCGCACGGGCAGCGCCTTGCGCAGGAACTCGACGAAGACATGGCCCTTGCTGTGGACCAGCCAGGGCATCGGCAGAAATGCCGCGTAAAGCAGGCCGTATTCCGTCGCCGATACTGCCCAGGCAAGCGGCCTCAGGCCCAGATTGCGGACGCATACATCAGCAACCACCGCGACGATGATGAGGCCAAGCACCACTTTTGCGCCCGCCGCCAGCGCAAGGCTCAGCTTCCCAATCGCTGCAAACAATCTGTCCATTCCCGACGACCCTCATGTCCACCTTTGCCCCCTCGGCCCAGCTTTGATGGAGGGCGCACAAGGCACCCTCGGCTCGGGCTACTGGAAGAATTTCTTCAACTGATCGATGTTGGTGGGATCGCGTTTGGCCATTCTCGCCCAGCTCGCCTGCGTGGCAGCCGCCAGGAATTTGTCGCGGCCGGCGCCGGTCAAGCTGATCACCTTCTGCCCGCCGTCGATCATCGCCTGTGCCTGCTTTTCGGACTCGGCAAGGTTGGCGTCATAGCTCGCGCGCTCGTATTCGACGGCCGTGTCGGCAAGCAGCTTCTGCGCCTCGGGCGACAGCGTGTCCCATTTCGCCTTGTTGATCGAGATCAGCACGTCGGTTTTGAAGAATTGCGGATCGACACGGTATTTGGTGAATTTGTCCCAGCCGAAGGACGCATAGCCAAATACCGTGTAGGCGTTGGCATTGACGACGCCGCGCTCGAGCGAGGTATAAACGTCCCCCGGCGCTTGCACGATCACCGTTGCGCCCAGGGATTCGAGGAAATCGCGATAGAGCGGCGACGAGCGTATCTTCAGGCCGCCCCAGTCAATGCTGCCTTCGCTGTTGAGCTTGGGTTCGTCGATGGTGAAGACGTTGAAGCCCGAGCCCGCGTCGACATGCGCCAGCAGATGGGCATTGGCCTTCTTCTCGAAAATCCCGCTGATGAAGTTCCAGCCGCCATTCTCGCGAACCTCCCACGGCGTCTTCGTCGATGCGGAGAAAACCTCGCCTTCGGGCACGAGCTCGAGGAACTGCCCTGCCGGTGTGTCGATCACATCGATCAGGCCGCTCCTGAGCGCCGCGCCCTGCTGGATCGGCGGAATGACCTCCGGCCCGCCACGGA
This sequence comes from Mesorhizobium sp. M1328, assembly GCF_040318075.1. Lineage (NCBI taxonomy): Bacteria > Pseudomonadati > Pseudomonadota > Alphaproteobacteria > Hyphomicrobiales > Phyllobacteriaceae > Mesorhizobium > Mesorhizobium sp. M1328. The sequence goes on from NZ_JAMYLO010000008.1 coordinate 173,528, forward strand.
CGTTGATCTGGACCACGCCCTTGCCCTTTTCGTTCACCTTCTGAACGAACTTCAGGAAGCTCTGGGCGTAGCCGTTCTGCGTCGGCGTAAAATGCACGGCGTTGAGGACGACCTCTTCGGCCGTGGCGATACCCGCTACACCCGACATGAGTGCCGCCAGAACAAGGGATTTCCAAATGCGCATTGCCGTACTCCCTCTGATAGATTCACTTCGCCGGGGCCCATCATCGGGCCGATCTGAAATTGCACGCTGCGCCGCCACACGAACGGCGGTTAGTTGACATCATCTCCTACTGTCAGGAACCGCCCATGCGCGTAGAAGACCGGCGATCGGTCAGCGCGATCCAGCGCAACGCCTGAGACGATGCCGATGACGATCATGTGCGACGCCCGCACAATGATTTCGGCCACCCGGCATTCGAACATCGCCCGCGCGCCGACAAGCAAGGGCGCGCCGGTTTCGCCGCGCACCCATGATCCGGCTGAGAAGCGCGCGGCGCCCTTGGCTTTGGTCATGCCGCCAAAGGCACGCACAACGTTCTCCTGGTCGCCGGCGGGAAGATTGACCGAAAAAGGCAAACCTTCGCGAATGGCCGAGGCAAAGGTGCTGCTGCGGTTGACGCACGCCAACAGCGATGGCGGCTCGGCACTGAATGAGCAGACGGCCGTCGCCGTGATGCCGCAAAAGCCGATCTCGTCATGCTCCGACGCTAGAATGGCGACCGAGCCTGCCACCGCCCGCATCGCCTGCTTGAAGGCGCGCGGATTGATGGCGTCGTGCCCATCCACCCATGCCGTCGAAATGGCGGCCGCCGGCATCAATTTACCCGAAGCCCGGCCTGGCGCATCAGCGGCAACACGCGGTCACAGAAGAAGGGCAATTCGTAGGTGTAGTTGACGAATGTGAGGGCGGCGCCGGAATAACCCTGTTCCATGATCTTGGTGAGATCGTCGACGATCTTTTCCGGCGTGCCGATCAGCGGGAACGTTCCAGCACCGCCGGCGAACCTTTGCCGATATTCGGTGAAGGCCTTCGCGTCATGCGAGTTCGCGAATTCCTTCTTCTTGCGCATATGCTCGTCGACCGCACCCTCGTCCGCGCATTCCAGCGCGTAGTGCCGGTAATAATCCTCGGCTTCCTGCTGGGTCTCCCGGCAGACGACGTGGCAGACCGTGTAGACGCCGACTTCGCGTCCCACTTCAGCCGCCCGGTTGGTGATGTCGACCACATGCGCGCGGCCATCCGCAATTTCGGAAAAAGTCGAAAACAGGTAGTCGCAGTGGCGCGCCGCATAGTTGCGCCCCGGCGCGCCGAAGGCGGCGTTCATGGTCACCGGGCGCGGCACCTGCAGGCTTGGCGGGCGGCTGACGACCCCCTTCAGATCATAGAACTCGCCGCCGAAGTCGAACGGCTCCCTGGATTGGTAGGCACGCTCAATGATGTTGATCCATTCCTCGGCCTGATCGTAGGTCCGGTCGCCGACCGTCTGCCCGAACATGGCGAACTCGTCCGGGTTCCAGCCGCAGACAATGTTCAAGCCGGCACGCCCGTTGGAGATGTGGTCGACCGTCGCCAGGGCTTTTGCGGCCTGCAGCGGATGAACCAGCGGCACATGCACCGTCATGAACAGACCGATGTTCTCCGTGGCGACGGCGAGACCCGCCGCCCAGGTGAAAGTCTCGAACGACCATTCCCGCACATGCGTCAAACCGCCGAAGCCCCGCCAACGGGCGATCGGCAGCAGAAACTCGAGGCCGGCGCGATCGGCGATACAGGCGGAATTGAGGTTGTCTTCCCAGCGAGCGCGCCAGCGCTCGGGGACGGTGGTCATTGCCAGGCCGCCATCGGCGTTCATGGAAAAGACGCCGAGCTTGAACCTGTTCGGCCCTTTCAGCGGGTGCTGCTTCCTGATCATGATTTCCCCCGCCGCGACATGCTCTCACCTTCACCGCTGGAATGTTGAAGCGGTGGGCTCAGCTTCATGAAACGCTCCTCGGCGTTCTGAATGAAGTGGGTCATGCAGTCGTAAGCGGCGACGGCGTCGCGCTTGACGAATGCCTCGTAGATGGCGCGCATGCCGGCCACGACGACGGCCTGTGTCGGCTGGTGCGACAGCGTCCTTAAGCGGACGACGAGCACGTGGTCGGCGAAGCGGGCAATCGTTTGTGAAAGGCGCTCGTTCTCGACGGCACCGAGCCAACAATTCCTGAATGCCGAATTGGCCTGGAAAAAGCGGTCGGCATCGCCGGCGGCGGCCGCAGCCTCCGCCTCCCGAAGCGCGGCTGCAAGCGTCTTGAGGCTGGCGGCGTCGAGTGTCCGCGCAGCGTGCGCGGCGGCCCGCGGCTCGAGCAAGCGGCGGACCTCGAAGATGTCGGCGACATCCGTTGCGGTAAGTGTGGGCAGCGTGAAGCCGCGTGTGGTGCCGACGAGATAGCCCTCATGCACCAACTGCATCAAGGCGTCGCGGACAGGCATTCTGGAAATACCGAGCTGGGCGGCAATGTCGACATCGACGAGCTTCTGGCCAGGCGCCAATTCGCCATGCTGTATCGTCAGCCGGATTTGTTGATAGACCTGGGCACGCAGATTGCCATCGCCAACCCGTTTGAATTCTATCGTTTCCGTCATCCACGCCTTCCCATGCGAAGATTTCGTATATGGTTTGAGGCTGGTGTTCTCGCAGTCATCCGTTGAATGCAGCCCCATATCGATAGAATTCGACCTGCAGGCCCTGTTCCAATGCGAAGTGGAGCACAGGCTGGATCGCCTGGCAAGATGTTTTAAGTTTATAATGTATACTGTTTAGAGCTCGCTGTCCGGAGGGTGCGGAGCGCGCCATGCGTGCTGCCGCGCCGGGCGACGGCGGGGACAGCTAACGATCCGCTCGCTTCGGAAAAAACGTACAGACGTTTTTCCGTGACACATCCAAGCTGGCGGATTTAACTAAAATTACTTGCGATCTGCGCGCGCCGGCACGCCCACCCCCGATCCCCTCGCCGGTGCGCATTACTGGATCGCCCGCCGTATCGAAAGGTGCGGCGGGCTTTTCGTTGGCGAGGAGGCGCTTATGCGAGACTTGCCCAGGAATATCGACGCTGACCTCGTGATAGAGATCAGCAAGCTGCTCGACGACCGGGCGAAGTCGGTGCCGGTGCCAGTCCATAAACTTGCAGCGATGATCCGGCGGAGCGTCGAGACCCGTCTGACCGATCAATCCATCGAGGAGCTGATCGTGGAAATGGCCGCGACGCGGGGGCTTCCGATGCTGTTCGACTTGCCGGTGGTCCCGGTAGCAAAGGTCGACAACGTCGTGTCGATTGTCTCGGCGCGACGTCCCCGCTGACATTTCGCTCGAGCTCTACCGATCTCCGCGTCCCCATCCGATTTCACTTGTCCTGATGCGCGGGCCGAGTGTCGCCTTTCTTTTCGGGGTCGTGGGTATGGTGGCTGTCGCGTTCGCCACCGCCGCCGGAGACCTTGCTGTGGCTGCGACGGTCGGAGTCGGCCGGCGGCTTTTCGACGCTCAGCGCCTTCTTGGCGTTTTCGTGCGCGGCGCCAGGACCGCCCTGGCGGATGCTGGCAGGAGTTTTTTTCGACGTGGACATGGCCTAGCGATCTTGGACGTTGCCTTGATGAGTGGTGTTGACCTTCGTATTGCCTTGCTGGCCCTGCTTGTCGGGATCCGGAACGGCAGATTGCGGTGCCTGGTCGGCCGCTACCGATTTTTTGTCACCGGCGCCCTTTGGGCTCAGATTCTTCGGCGGCACAGGGGGAGGTTTTGTGCTCATGGCGTGTCTCCTTCCGCCACCCAAAACAAACGGCTCGGGAGAAAGGTTCCCGAGGGTCCGATACGAAGGGCGGTTGCCGCAACGAGCCAGGTCCACAGGCCGTGGCATGACCGGCGGGAGGCCGGCACAATCCAGGACTATTTTTTGATGATGTTTCCGTTGTTCAGATCGAAGGCCTGGGCGCCGAAAGCCTGCCTGAAGAAGTCCTCCTGCAGATCGCCCCATTCGCCGAGATAGCCGCCGCAATTGCTGCAATAGATCGGCGTCGAATCCTTCGGGTTGTCGGGAATCTCCATCAGGATCGTCCCGCACGCCTTGCAATCGAGCTTGTCATCCAAACGGCGGCCCATTGGCACATGATCGCGCGTTTTCAGCCGCGCGCCAATCGTCGTTTTCGTACGCAGCCCCGAATGGCACGTTTTCCAACCAGCGAGGGGATCGAAAGCTAGCGTTCCGCCGGATTTCCGAAGGCCGGATCTCGCTGCCTCGAATACGTCCCCACCCGCGGCAGCTCATCTGGAAAGTCGACCCAGGGCAGCCTCATGTCCCAATATGCGTGGGCCTGTGGCGGAAAGCGTTCGGGGTGATCGAGAAAGCCGATCGCCAGATAGAGTTCGTCGGGCAGGCCCTGGTCGATATAGCCGATCGATGTTCCGCAATCCGCGCAGAAGGACCGGAGCACGCCGGGGGTTTTCGAAAAGGTCTTCGGTGTGCCGGTGAGCAATGTGAATTCAGAAGGCCGATAACCGACCCACACCATTAGCGGGCTCCCTATCGCCTTGCGACAGTCGTCATCGTGATCGGAGCAAACCCAGAACGGCTCGCCGCGCATTTGCGCCGTTATGGCGCCGCAAAAACAGGAACCCGTTTCAGTTCGTGGCATTGGCTAACTTCATTGCTGGACTCGCCTTCACTGCTGGCCTGGCATTTCGGTATTTTCCTTAGGGTTCTTCTTGATGCCGGCGGCAGGCGAGGTGTCGGCCGGAGCATTGCCACCCTGGTTCTGCTCAGGGGCTCTTTTGAGCGGCGAGGTTTGCCAGCCCATATCGCCGTACAAAAAACCTATGAGGAAGCCGACGATGATGATGGCCGAAATCACCATCGCAATTAACGCGTTACGTCGCTCCATTTCGCACGGCTCCTTTCTTTTAGCCGAACAAACGATGGCGGAAATGGTTCCGGGTAGACGGACGGCGTGACGGGACGGAGCCGGCCGGGAACATTCAGCCTCACGGCGGGTTCGTATGAGTGCTCTTCTACAGGGAGTGGCTCGCATGAAACCCGCCGTAACCGATCGCATCGAAACCAAGAAATACGACCACCCGACAGGCGGCTGGGGATCGCTCAAATCCCTGGTCCGCAAGGCGCGAGGCGAAGGCCTGCTATTGTCCGGGATATGGAGCACGCTGCTCAAGCAGAACAAGGCCGACGGCTATATGTGCATGTCTTGCTCATGGGCAAAGCCAGCCCAGCCGAGGCCTTTCGAATTCTGTGAAAACGGCGCCAAGGCGACGATGTGGGACCAAACCAAGCTGCGCTGCGAACCCGCATTCTTCACCGAGTACTCGGTGGCGGAACTGCTCGATTGGCCGGACCACGATCTGGAGAAGCAGGGCAGGCTTACGGAGCCGATGCGCTACAATGCCGCCGTTGACCGTTACGAGCCGGTCTCCTGGGACGACGCGTTCCGCGACATAGCTGCCGAACTGCGGCGGCTCGATCCCAAATCGGTGGTGTTCTACACGTCTGGCCGGGCCTCGCTCGAGGCCTCCTTCATGTACCAGCTTTTTGCGCGGATCTATGGATCTTCGAACCTGCCCGATTCGTCCAACATGTGTCATGAATCGACCTCGGTCGGCTTGCCGGAATCGATCGGTTCGCCGGTCGGGACCGTGCAGCTCGAAGACTTTGCGAAATGCGACATGATGTTCTTCTTCGGGCACAATACCGGGGTGACGGCGCCGCGCCTGCTGCATCCGCTGCAAGAGGCACGTCAACGCAACGTGCCCGTCTTCACTTTCAATCCCTTGCCCGAGCGGGGACTGAAGCGCTTCAAGAATCCGCAAAACCCCCTCGACATGCTGTCGCCCGGACCGGGCACCAAAATGTCCAGCGACTTCTTCCAGGTTCGTTCGGGCGGCGACATCGCCGCGATGACGGGTATCGCCAAGGCGTTGCTGGCCCTCGACGATGCCGCCCGCGAGAGCGGCAGGACGCGTGTCCTCGATACGGCTTTCATCGCCGAACACACGCATGGCTTCGCCGAGTTCGAAGCCTTCCTGCGCAACACCCAGTGGAGCGATATCGTCGCGCGATCCGGCATTGCGCAGGCCGATCTGGAGCATGTCGCCGAGGTCTACAGCCATTCCAACGCGGTGATCGGCAATTACGGCATGGGCCTGACCCAGCATCGGCACGGCACCGAGAACGTCCAGATGCTGTGCAACCTTTTGATGATGCGCGGCAATATCGGAAAACCCGGCGCCGGCATTTCGCCGTTGCGCGGCCATTCCAATGTCCAGGGGCAGCGCACCGTCGGCATATCGGAAAAACCCGAGCTCGTCCCGCTCGACAAGTTCGCCGAATTCTACGCCTTTGAACCGCCGCGCGAGAAAGGTCTCGATACGGTCGAGACCTGCGAAGGCGTCATCGACGGATCGGTCAGGGGCTTCGTTGGGCTCGGCGGCAATTTCGTGCGGGCCGTTCCGGAAACCGGCCTGGTCGAGAAAGCCTGGCGGGGCTCGACCTGCATGTCGAGATCGCGACCAAGCTCAACCGCAGCCACCTGATCACCAGCCGGACAACCTATCTGTTGCCTTGCCTGTCACGGCTGGAAAGAGATCATCAGGCGAGCGGCGACCAAAGGGTGTCGGTAGAGGATTCCACCGCCTGTATCCACGGCTCATTCGGGTCGCGACCTCCGGCTTCGCCACATCTGCTTTCGGAGCCCAGGATCGTTGCCGAGCTTGCCAAGGCGACATTGCCGGGCAGGAGTTCGATCCCATGGGACGAGTGGGTTGGGGATTATTCCCGCATCCGCGACGAAATCGAGCGCTGCTACCCCCAACATTTCCGCGACTTCAACGAGCGTTTCCTGACGCCCGGCGGCTTCCATCGCGACATCAAGGCGAGCAAGCGGGTGTGGGAGACGCCGAACAAGAAGGCCAATTTCAAGCTGCCAAGTGGCCTTGAAACCGACCCTGACATCGATGTCGCCGGCCGCGATGTGCTGACACTGATCACGGTGCGCTCCAACGACCAGTTCAACACGACCGTCTACGGCTACAACGACCGGCTGCGCGGCATCAGCGGCACACGCATGGTGCTGTTGATGAATGAAAAGGATATCCAGCGCCTCGGTTTGAGCGCGGGACAGGAAGTCGATCTCGAAGCCAATGCGCAGGATGGTGTGGAGCGCCGCGTGCGCGGGCTGCGCATCACGCCTTTCTCGGTGCCGGAAGGAAATTGCGCCGGTTATTATCCCGAGCTCAACCCGCTGATTCCTTTGTGGCACAGAGCCGAGAAGGCCCATGTTCCGGCCGCCAAATCGGTACCGGTGCGGATTGTTGCATAGGCGTTCGTTATTCGCGGCGGGCACGCACCACGCCGATGTGACCTGGCGCGACTTTCAAAATCGTGACCTCAGCAGGCTCGCGCGAGTTCATCCACGGCATTCAGGATCGCACTCTGGCTCGCCGGCTTCTGCACGATCCTGCAAGTGCGGAACCCGGCCGGAATTTCGCGTTCGCCATACCCAGAGAGGAAGGCGAACGGAACACCGCAGGTCCGTAACGCTTCCGCGATCGGATAGCTGGTCTCGTCGTTCAACTGGATATCCAGTAACGCCGCGTCGATGCCGCCTTCGCCAACGAGCCGGAGTGCTGCCGTCACCGACGAAACAGGCCCGACCACCTGATGGCCGGCTTTGCGCAGGTAAGCCGCCGCGTCGTCGGCGATCAGCCATTCGTCCTCGACGATCAGCACGCGCATCTGTCCGGTCACGACGAGCCCTCGCGGGTCAGAGGGAATGCGATTTCCGCCTCCAAACCATTTGAGTGGAAAGTTGTTTCAACCTTTCCGCCCAGCCGGTAGCCGATTTCGCCACGTAGAAGGGTAAGGCCGAAGCCGCTGTCGGTTGGCTCCTTGATGCGGGGGCCGCCCTTCTCGCGCCAAGTGAGCCTGAAGGTTCCGTCTGCGACCGACCATTTTACGACTATCCGCCCGGCAGGTTTCGACAGTGCGCCATATTTAGCGGCATTCGTCGCCAGTTCATGGATTGCCATGCCGAAGGAAAGCCCTTGTACCGGCTTGAGGCTCACCCGTTTGCCATGGAGTTCGAACCGTTCGGCCCCGAAGGGATCGAGTTCCTGGCGCAGCAGTTCCTCGACGGAAGCTTCGGTCCAGCTTTCTCGCGAGAGCAGACTGTAGGCTCGTGACATCGCCTGCAGCCGGCCGATCAAGGCGTCGGCGAACTCGTCTTTCGACGCCGAGTTTTCACGTGTCCGGTTGGTGATGCTGGCGACGACCGCCAGCATGTTCTTGACGCGATGGTTCAGCTCCGAGATGAGCACCTGCTGACGCTCTTCCGCCTGCGCCAGTGTCGTCACGTCGATCAGGGTCACGACCACGCCCTGGATGCTGCCGCCTTTGTCCCGGTAAGGGTTGATGCGAACCAGGTAGAACCGGCCCTTGTCGTCGCGCGTGAGATGATGGTTCAGGGTCTCTCCCGTCTCGAACACCGCCTGGATGTGCCGCTTCAGCTCGGGGTAGTCGAGCCGGCTCGAAAGATCGGTCAGCGGTCGGCCGACATCGGATGGACGCAAGTTGAAGAACGACGACGCGGCGGGAGTGAAGGTCCGCACCACAAGGTTGCGGTCGAGGAAGATGGTGGCGATTTCCGTGCTTTCGAACAGGTTTCTGAGATCGCTGTTGGCGCGATCGAGTTCCTCTATCTTGCCAGTCAGCTCCGCGTTGATGGTGTTGAGCTCTTCATTGAGCGACTGCATCTCCTCCTTCGAGGCCTCAAGCTCCTCATTGGTCGACTGCGCCTCTTCATTGACGGAGACGAGTTCCTCGTTCGAAGACTTTACTTCCTCCAGCGCGGTTTCGTATTCCTCGATGGTCGACTGCAGCCGCTCGCGTGTGTCGCGCAACTCCCGTTCGAGATCGGCCGCATCGTCGGTGCCGCGGCTTTCGCGTGCCCGCTCGGAGCGTAGCTGGGCCTGTCCCACCGGATTGAACAGGACGAGGTAGAGGGGCTCGCCATTGCCGCGCTCCGTGTACGGTTCGACCGTCAGTGTAATGAACTGAAGCTGTCCGTCGTCTTCGTCGACAGCTATGTTCTCCCGCACGACCGTGCGGCGCGTCGTGGCTGCTTCCCGCAACGCGGCGCGCAGCTCAAGTCTCAGCCCGCGGCGGGCCAGGGTCAGCAGCTGCCGGCTCGGGGCGCCTTGCGGCGCTTCCAGATATTTGCCCGTCCGTGCCGAATAGTAGACGATGTCGCCATCGCCATTGACCAGCACGTGAGGCGGGGCGAACCGCTCCAGCACCTGAGCCTCGATCGCCTGGCGGAGCGAATGACTGGCGGCATCGTTCTTCGAGCCGCCGCGTCCGACCGGACGGACATCCGCGCGGCCATTGCCGATAAGGACCGGCGGCCGCGGCGTGGCATGTTCCCGCGCCTGGAATATCCGGTGCTTCTTGTCGACCGTGGCAAACAGGTCGCCGTGCTGACCGACGCTTTCCGACGTGCCGAGGAACAGATAACCGCCCGGCCTCAGCGCGTAATGGAAGATCGGAATGGCCCGGTTCTGGATGTGCGGGCCGAAATAGATCAGCAGGTTGCGGCACGAAATCATGTCGATGCGCGAGAAGGGAGGATCGCGGATAACGCTGTGCGGCGAAAAAATGCAGAGTTCGCGCACCTCTTGGCCCAGCACATAGCTCTCGCCGTCGCTGTGAAAAAAGCGTTGCCTGCGCTGTGCCGATAGCCCGTGCAGCAGCGCTTCGGGATAACGCGCCGCACGCGCCACGGCGAGCGCCGGCTCGTCGATGTCGGTCGCGAATATCTGGACGCGCGGCGCCGCGGAAAGCTTCTCCATGCGCTCGCGCATCAGCATGCCGATCGAGAATACCTCCTCGCCAGTGGCGCAGCCGGGCACCCAGACGCGCACCGCATCGGAGGCGCTCTTGCCTTCGAAAATCTGCGGTATGATCTTGTCCTCCAGCAATTTGAACGCTTCGGCGTCGCGAAAAAAGCTGGTGACATTAATGAGCAGGTCGCGAAACAGCTTCGCCACCTCGTCGGGATCCCTCTTCAGCCGCTCTATGTAGGTGGTGATCGACTGCAGCTGCGTGATCTGCATGCGCCGCTTTACGCGACGCAGGAACGTCTTGGGCTTGTAGCCGGAAAAGTCGTGCCCGGAATGGCTGCGCAAAATGGCGTAGATTTCATCGCGGGCCCGATCCATCTCGGCCTTGTGCTCGTCGTCCGCTTCGGCCAGTCCGCTCAGCACCTCGAAGCCGCGGGCAAACGCCTGAAGCTTTGCCCCGATCTGCTCGGCGGGCGCCGCTATGTCGATCAGGCCGCTCGAAATCGCACTCTGCGGCATGTCCGGATTGCGCGGGGCGGAACCATTGGACGCCTGGGCAATCGTCAGCCCGCCATGCTCCTTGATTGCCCTGGCGCCGAGCGTGCCGTCCGAATCGCCACCCGACAAGATAATGCCGACGGCATACTCGCCCTGGTCCTCGGCCAATGCGCTGAAGAAGATGTCGATCGGCTTGCGCTCGCGGTTGAGCGTGTTCGGCCGGCGCAGCGAAAGCGCGCCCTTGCGGATGGTGAGGACGACGTTTTGCGGCATCACATAGACCTGGTCCGGTTGGACCGCCACGCCCTCCTCGGCCACGACGACCGGCATTTCGGTGTAACGTCCGATGACCTCGTGCAGCAGACTTTCCCGCTCCGGGCTGAGATGCGTGACGACGACGAACGCCATGCCGGTGCCGCCGGTCAGTCCTTTGAACAAGGCCTCCATCGCGGGAATGCCGCCGGCCGATGCGCCGACGCCGACAACGGGAAATCTTCCATTCTGGAATGCCACGCCACGCCTCTGGTAACAGCCGCGAACACGAGACCGTCAAATCGGGCCTTAGGTTAAGACCGGGCCGAGCCTCAGGCCAGCGAATAGTCTACCAACGGAACAAAGCACCGCCGGTGGGCATTAACATTTGACTTTGGAGGCGGTTCCAATGGCAAAACGACCACCTGAAATAAAGCGGGCTAAGCAAATCCTGTTGCCCTCGCCGGATCTGACCAAGTTCCCCGTATCTGAAAACATTCCGCCTCGCCTGCTCGCGCTCGCGGAACGATTGCAAGAGCTCCTGGCCAGCCACTTTGAACAAGTCTGCGCCGACGGCCGTAAAACCCGCAGGAAGAAGGAACAATGAGGTGCGCGACCTGCAAGGCTTGCATATCCTGATCGTCGAGGACGAATGGATGCTGGCGGGCGATCTTGCACGTTATTTCAGCAAGATGGGCGCCGTCGTGCTTGGCCCAGTGGCGACGATCGAACAGGCATCGAAACATACGGATGAGGCGGAAGCCGCGATCCTGGACGTCAATCTCAACGGCCGACGAGTGTTCCCGATCGCCGACGAGTTGATGCGCCGTGGCGTGCCGTTCGTGTTTTTCAGCGGCGACGAAGACATCGTTATTCCTGAGCGCCTCCGGTATGCCAGCAGCCTCCGAAAATCCTCGGACGGCCAGGCTGTTTTCGATGCTCTTTTCCCAGCCGAGACGACGGCATCGAAGGGAGGCCGAGCGTCCGAGCCCTCAGACGACGTATTTTCGCTGCTGCCTAAGCTCCGGCTCGCGGCACGTCTGCTGCTGGGAGACATGGATGCTTCCGACCGGCTGGTCGAGCGAACGCTCGAGCAGGCCATCGGCGAAATCGACAAGAGACGATCCGGCTCCTCCACCGAGGACTGGCTCAACGGCATCATGCGAAACATCGTCAGGGCACGCGGGCCAAGCCTGCTGCACTGACCGCAGCCGCTGTTTGTCGCGACTCTACTTCCGGCTGCGTTCGACGAATTTGTTGAAGCGGCTGGTTTTTCCGCCGCTGGTCTCATCCTGGTAGAGGAAGGCCAGTTCGTTCTCATCGAATATCCTGAAGAACTCGTCCCACTCGACGGGCTCGAACGTCTCTTCAGGCTCGCCGAAATCGATGCGCAGTATGCCGCCCTCGCCCTTGGTGCGCACCACCGCTGGCCGCCCCTCGCGGTCCTCGGCCCAACGGCGGATTTCGTCGTGATCGGTGGTCGTCTTCGATTCAGACATCGCAATCTCCCTTCGATTCCACCGCGAGATCCCCCGCGTTGCACAACCAGCAAATGCATCGCTGCCCGGCATGTGCGCGCGGTTGGTCGAACATGGCTCCTAACACCAAGCAGCCTTCGATGTTCCCACGCCTGGTTGAAACCTACCCCGGCGAGCCTCCTGAACTTTGTTGAAGCAAGGGAACAAACCTTTCGCCCGGAAGTTTGGGGCGGCAAAGCCATTCGTATGAGGAGTTGTCGTGAAACGTATACTGGTCACGGGAGGCTGCGGTTTTATCGGCCGCCACGTCGCCCAGGAACTCGTTGAACATGGCTATGGGGTTTCAATTCTCGATGCACTGCTGGACCAGGTGCATGGCGGCGAGGCAATCAGCCTGCCGCCAGGCGCCAAGCTGATCAAAGGCGACGTTCGCGATCGCGACGCCATCACGGAGGCGGTCGACGATGTCGACGCGATCATTCACCTGGCGGCTGAAGTGGGCGTCGGCCAGTCCATGTACGAGATCGCCCGCTATGTCGGCGCCAACGACCTCGGCACCGCCACGTTGCTGGAGGCACTGATCAAACGGCCGATCGAACGGATCGTCGTTGCGTCGTCGATGAGTGTCTATGGCGAGGGTCTCTATGCCACGCCGGACGGCCGGCGCATCGACAATGCAAGACGGCAGCCGGACGACATCCGCAGCGGCCAATGGAATCCCCTGTCGCCGGAAGGTGAAGTCCTGTCGCCGCTGCCGACCGACGAGCAGAAACCGGTCGATCTCGCCTCGATCTACGCACTGACAAAATACGCCCAGGAACGCGCCGTACTGATCTTCGGCGAAACCTACGGCGTCGACGCGGTGGCGCTGCGCCTGTTCAATGTCTTCGGCGCCGGACAGGCGCTCTCGAACCCGTATACCGGCGTGTTGGCGAACTTCGCCTCGCGCATCGCCAATGGCCAGCGGCCGCTGATTTTCGAGGACGGCGAACAGAAGCGCGATTTCGTGCATGTGCGCGACGTTGCCCGCGCCTTCCGGCTGGCGCTGGAACAGCCCCAGGCGCGCAGCCATGTCATCAACATCGGCAGCGGGCGAGCCTACGCGGTCAGCGACGTCGCCCGACTGCTCGCCGAAGCAATGGGCGTGCCTGGCCGCCAGCCGGAAATCCTCGGCAAGGCACGCTCCGGCGATATCCGCAACTGCTTTGCCGACATTTCGAAGGCGCGCGAACTGCTCGGCTTCCAGCCGCAGTACCGGCTGGAGCATTCGCTCGGGGATTTCGTCGCGTGGGTGCGCAACACGGTCGCCATCGATCGCAGCGCCGAGATGAAGCGGGAACTCGAAGCGCGAGGGCTGGTGTCATGAGACCGGATTCACCCGATTTTCGCGAAGCGCCCGTCGCCATTATCGGCGGCAGCGGCTTTATCGGCTCCAACCTCGCCGACAGTCTGTTGTCGGACGGCGAACCGGTGCTGGTCATCGACAATCTGAGCCGTCCCGGCGTCGAGCAGAATCTCGAATGGCTGACGCAAAAGCACGGCAACCGCCTCGCCGCCGAAATCGCCGATATCCGTGACACCGAGGCGCTGATGCCGCTGGTGGCGCGTTCGAAGGCGGTTTTCCACTTTGCCGCGCAGACCGCCGTCACCACGAGCCTGGTTCGGCCGGACGAGGATTTCGACATCAACCTGCGCGGGACATTCAACGTCCTGGAAGCCGCTCGCCGCGGCGGCAAGCGCATCCCCGTCGTTTTCGCCAGCACCAACAAGGTCTATGGCCGCCTCGCTGACCTCGCCATGCGCGAAGAGGATGGCAAATACGCGCCTTGCGACGCGGGCATCCGGGCGCACGGCGTCGACGAGACGCGCGGCCTCGATTTCTGCACGCCCTATGGCTGCTCCAAGGGCGCGGCGGACCAATATGTCCTCGACTACGCCAAGTCATACGATCTGCCGACGGCGGTGCTGCGCATGAGCTGCATCTATGGCCCGCGCCAGTTCGGGACGGAGGATCAGGGCTGGGTCGCCCATTTCCTGCTCAGCGCCTTCTCCGACCGGCCGATCACCATCTATGGCGACGGCAAGCAGGTGCGCGACATCCTCCACGTTGCCGACGCGGTTGCGGCTTACCGCGCGGTGCTCGACCGGATCGAGGCAGTCAAGGGCCTAGCATTCAATCTCGGCGGCGGACCGGACAACGCCGTCAGCCTGCGCATGCTGCTGAAGGAGATTCGCGACATAACGAAACGGGACGTTCCGATCCGTTACGACCGCGAACGCACCGGCGATCAACCGTTCTTCGTCGCCGACACACGCGCGATCGAGGCGGCGCTGGGATGGAAAGCGCACGTCTCGTGGCGAAACGGCATTCGCGACCTCGCCGACTGGCTGCAGCGTCATCGCCTCGACCCGCATCCCGAACCGGCGAGGTACGTGGCATGAAGGTCGCTCTGGTCAATCCGTCCTGGACCTACCAGGACAGCATCTATTTCGGCTGCCGGCAGCCGCATCTGCCGCTCGAACTCGGCTATTCGAAAGCCTTGCTCGAAGCCGCCGGCCACAAGGTGCTGATGCTGGACGGGCAGATCCAGAAGCTCGATAACACCGCGCTTGCCGATCGCGTCGCCGCCTTCGAGCCTGGCATGACCGTCGTCAGCACCGCGCCGACCTACCTGTTCTGGCGCTGCGCACCGCCCGAGTTGCGCGTGCCGGCTGATTTCCTCAACCATCTTGCCGGGCGCGGCGGCCGCACCGTCGCTATCGGGCCACATGGCTCGGCGACGCCGACGCCGACTTTGCGCAAGCTTGGCGTCGACATCGTCGTGCGCGGCGAATGCGAGGAAGTGGTCGCGGAACTTGCCCGGCGCGACGACTGGAGCGCAGTGCCGTCCACGGCCCATTTCAAGGATGGAGAACTGGTTTCGAACGGCGGCGTGCATGCGAGCTCGTTCATCGATCACCCAGCGCTCGAATGGCCGTCGGACTGGATTGCCGCCCATCAGCACCATCATCACCGCTTCGACGATGATCAGGTCGGTTTTGGCGCGGAGGTCGAGGCGTCGCGCGGCTGCCCGTATAATTGCAGCTTCTGCGCCAAGATCGATTTCCGCGATGCTTACCGCCGCAGGAACCACGAGGCGGTGATCGCAGAGATCGACCGGCTGATCGCACAGGGTGTCGGCTACATCTACTTCATCGATGAGATCTTCCTGCCGCAAAAGGCGCTGCTGGAGGCCTTGGTCGATCGCGATGTGAAGTTCGGCGTGCAGACCCGTATTGACCTCTGGAAGCCGGAACTGCTGAAGCTGCTCGGTGCCGCCGGTTGCGTCTCGATCGAGGCGGGCCTCGAAAGCCTGACGGTGGAAGGCCGCGCCATGCTGGCAAAACGCTGCCGGCTGGGCACCGAGGAACTAGCTGCGTTGCTGGTCGACGCAAGGCGCCACGTGCCGTTCGTGCAGGCCAATCTGATCGGCGTGGTCGAGGACGACCCCGCGCTGGTCGACTATTGGCGAAAGCACCTGATCGACAACGGCGTTTGGGCCAACGAACCGGTGCCGCTTTATCCCTATCCGAGTTCGCCGAGCTACCGCGAACTTTGGGGCGAGCCCGATGACCTCGCCTGGGAGCGCGCGCATGAACATTACCTCGCATCCTTCCGAACGTTCAGCGACATCCAGGAGAAGCGTCCGCGTCCGCTGGCCGAATTGGAGGCCACATGTTGCGGACACTGAGCCCGCCACGGCGTATCCTGATGACTGTCGATGCGGTTGGCGGCGTCTGGCGCTATGCGCTCGATCTGGCCAGGCAACTGGTCGCCGGCGGCGACAGCGTTGTGCTTGCCGGGCTTGGTCCGGAACCGTCCAGGCAGCAGGCCGAAGAGGCCCAGTCGTTCGCGGCGCTGACGTGGCTCAACACGCCGCCCGACTGGATGACCCGCAACGAGCACGACCTCGACGCATTGCAGCAGGGGCTGCACCCACTCATCCGTGACTACGCCATCGAAATCGTCCATCTAAACGCGCCGACGCAGGCGGCGGGGCTCGACGTGCCCTGCCCAGTCGTGGCGGTGTCGCATTCCTGCGTGGTGACATGGTTCCACGCCGTCAAGGGACAGGCGGCGGACGGCGAATGGGCCTGGCAGAAGGAGCGCAACCGGCGCGGTTTCGACAAAGCAGGCATGGTCGTTGCACCGAGCCGCAGCCATGCCGACATGCTCGAAACCTGCTACGGGCCGATCACGCGGCTGAGCGTCGTCGGCAACGGCGCGCGGCCCGGCGCGAAGGGCGAGAGGCGGGAATCGGTCGTTTTTGCCGCCGCGCGTTGGTGGGATGAAGGAAAGAACGCGGCGGTGCTTGACCAGGCCGCCTCCCTGACGCAATGGCCGGTTTTCGTTGCCGGCTCCTTGCAAGGCCCGGACGGCCAGCATGTTGGCTTCAGTCATGCGGTTCCCGTCGGGCCGGTGCCACATGAAGAGGTACGCTCATTGATGGCCCGGGCCGGCATTTTCGTATCGCCGTCGCTCTACGAACCGTTCGGTCTGGCCACGCTGGAAGCCGCGATGTCGGCGACGCCCCTGGTGCTCGCCGATATTTCGACCTATCGCGAACTGTGGGACGGCGCGGCCATGTTCTACGACGCGCGCGATCCGGGCGATCTCGCCAGATGCATCAATAGCCTTTGCAGCGACGCGCAGCGCCGGCGAGAGCTCGGTGAAGCAGCCGCCCGCCGAAGCCGCAGATTTTCATTGGCAAGACAGGCGACCGCCATGCGCGGCGTCTACGACAAGGCGGCCCTGGCCACCGTGGCGGATAGTTGATTATGCGGTTTTTGTTCTACACCCATTCGATCGTTTCCGATTGGAACCACGGCAACGCACATTTCCTGCGCGGCATCATGCGTGAGCTGGTCGCGCGCGGGCACCAGGCTATTGCGCTGGAGCCGGCCGACGGCTGGAGCCGGTCGAACCTGCTGGCCGAGAAAGGGTCCTTCGCGATCGAGCGATTCCGGAAGGATTTTCCCGAGTTGATGCCGGTCACCTATGACACCGCCTTCGACCACGAAGCCTGGATCTCCGATGCCGATGTGGTGATCGTGCATGAGTGGACCGAGCCGGACCTTGTCGCGCGGCTGGGAAGGGCGAAAGCAATTGGCGGCCGTTTCACGCTGCTGTTCCACGACACGCACCATCGCGCCATCTCGGCCACGCAAGCGATTTCCGCCTTGCAGCTTGAACATTATGATGGCGTGCTCGCCTTCGGCGAGGCGCTGCGGGAAAGCTATCTTCGCGCCGGATGGGGCAAGCGGGTCTTCACCTGGCACGAGGCAGCCGATGACCATCTGTTCCAGCCCCATCCTGAAATCGAGCGTAGCGCCGACCTGATCTGGATCGGCAATTGGGGCGACGACGAGCGCAGCACCGAAATCAGGGAATTCCTGGTCGACCCGGTGCATGAGCTTGGCCTGAGCGGCACTGTCCACGGCGTCCGCTATCCACGCGAGGCGCTCGCCGACCTCGCCGCCGCCGGCCTGCGCTACGAAGGCTGGATCGCCAATGCCGACGTGCCGAAGGCATTCGCGGCGAACCGCATCACGGTTCACATCCCGCGGCGTCCATATCGCGAAAGCCTGCCCGGCATCCCGACCATCCGCATGTTCGAGGCGCTCGCCTGCGGCATCCCACTCGTTTCGGCGCCGTGGTCCGATGTCGAACGTCTGTTCAGGCCGGGCACCGATTTCCTGTTTGCAAACACCGGCTTCGAGATGCGGCATCATCTTCGCGCCGTGCTGCGTGACGCGGATCTCGCCGCATCTCTGGCGACATCGGGCCTCGAGACGATCCGCTCACGGCACACATGCCGGCACCGGGCGGATGAATTGTTCGGCGTGCTCGCCGAATGCGGGCACCGCCAAGCCGCCGACACGATCCTTGCAAAGGAGGCCGCCGAATGAAGATCGCATTTTACGGATCGAGCCTGCTGTCGACCTATTGGAACGGCGCGGCCACCTATTACCGCGGATTGCTCAAGGCCCTGGCCAAGCTGGGCTATGACATCACCTTCTACGAGCCGGACGTCTACGATCGCCAGAAGAATCGCGACATCGAAGCGCCGGACTGGTGTGCCGTCGTCGTCTACGAGGCCACCCCGCATGCCATGATGCAGGTGGCGGCGCGGGCGGCGGAGGCGGATATCGTCGTCAAGGCGAGTGGCGTCGGATTCGCCGACGACGCGCTGCTGCGGGCGGTGCTCGATCACGCCCGTGCCGATGCGCTCACCGTATTCTGGGATGTCGATGCGCCGGCGACGCTTGGCCAGTTGCGCGACGAGCCCGACCATCCGCTGCATCGCGCGCTGCAGGAAATCGACCTCGTGCTGACCTATGGCGGCGGCGACCCGGTGGTCTGGGCTTATCGGGCACTGGGGGCGGCCGAATGCGTGCCGATCTACAATGCGCTCGATCCGGAAACGCATCATCCGGTCGGCAAGGATAGGCGCTTCGCCTGCGATCTCGCCTTTCTCGGCAACCGGCTGCCGGACCGCGAGGCGCGCGTCGAGGCTTTCTTCCTCGACCCGGCCAGCCGCTCGGCCGATCAGCGCTTCCTGCTCGGCGGATCGGGCTGGGGCGACAAGCAGATGCCCGCCAATGTCCGATGGCTCGGCCATGTCGGCACGCGTGACCACAATGCATTGAACGTCACGGCCAAGGCGGTCCTCAACATCAGCCGCGACAGCATGGCGGCCAACGGCTTTTCACCTGCGACGCGCGTTTTCGAGGCGGCGGGCGCCGGCGCATGCCTCATCACCGACGCCTGGCTCGGTGTAGACCTGTTCCTGAAATCCGGCGAGGAAATCCTGGTCGCGCGCGATGGCGAGGATGTCGCCGAGATCACGCAAAGCCTTAGCGCCGAACGGGCCAAGGCGATCGGGGCATCTGCGCTTCGGCGGGTGCTTGGTGAACATACCTATACGACACGGGCCGTTTTGGCCGACGCCATTTTCAGGCGCCATTTCGAGCGTCCGACCGTGGAGGCGGCCGAATGACGAAGCCGCTCGACATCGTCTTTCTTGGCCTGTCGCTCTCCTCATCCTGGGGAAACGGCCACGCCACCACCTTTCGGGGGCTGCTTAAAGGTCTCCACGAACTCGGCCACCGCGTCACCTTTCTCGAACGCGACGTGCCGTGGTACGCAAGTCATCGGGATCTGCGCGATCCCGATTTCTGCGCGTTACGCTACTATGAAACGATCGACGATCTTCGCCGCAATTTTGCGCGCTGCCTGCGCGATGCCGATATCGTGGTCGTCGGCTCCTTTGTTCCGGAAGGCCCTAAAATCATCGACGTCGTGGCATCGCTGTGCACGGGTCAGTTCTGCTTTTACGACATCGACACGCCGGTCACGCTGGCAAAGCTTTCAACCGATGATTGCGAGTACATTGCCAGGCGGCAGGTCCCGTATTTCGACGTGTACTTCTCCTTCACCGGCGGGCCGACGCTTGCCCGTCTGACGGCGGAATTCGGCGCGAGGCGGGCCGAGCCGCTCTACTGCTCCGTCGACCCGGAACGGCATCACGGAACCGGTGATCCAATCCGCTGGGATCTCGGCTATCTCGGCACCTACAGCCCCGACCGCCAGGCGACGCTGGAGGCCCTGCTGTTCGAACCGGCGCGTCGCATGCCGGAGCGCCGCTTCGTCGTGGCAGGTTCGCAATATCCGCGCGAAATCGTCTGGCCGGACAACGTCGATCGTATCGAACACCTGCCGCCGGCAGATCACGCGGCCTTTTACAGCCGCCAACGCTACACGTTGAACGTCACGCGCAGTTCCATGATCGCGGCCGGATGGTCGCCCAGCGTGCGACTCTTCGAGGCAGCCGCCTGCGGCACGGCGATCATCAGCGATCGCTGGGCCGGACTGGACAGCCTGTTTCCAGAGCGGACGATCCACACCGCGCGCAGGACCGAGGACGTAATCGGAATCCTGTCCGGGGAGTCCGATGGCGCCCGGCTTGCCATGGCCAAGCAGGCGCGCGTGCTCATCCTGGCAGCCCACACAAGCATCGCAAGAGCCCGCGAATTCGTTTCGCTGCTGGCGCAGGCCAAATCGCCACGTTCTGTTCTCGATCTGGACGTCGAGAGCGCAGCATGACCCGCAGACGGGAGAAGATAGAGATGCAGCTATCAAGAAAGGCGCAACGGACCAAGACCGTGCTTGTCGCCGGCGGCGCAGGCTTCCTCGGTTCGCATCTTTGCGAGACAATGCTCCAGGCCGGCTGGCGCGTGATCTGCGTCGACAATTTCCTTACCGGCCGCATGGAGAACATAGCATCGATCGCCAATCGTCCGGATTTTCGGCTGATCAAGCAAGACATTTGCCGACCGTTGGAGCTTGGCGAACCGGTTGACCGCATCTTCAACATGGCGTGCGCGGCCTCGCCGCCGCGTTACCAGGCCGACCCGGTCCACACGACGCAGACTTGTGTCATCGGGACGCTCAATCTGCTGGAGCTCGCCGCCCGTAACGGCGCCCGGTTCCTGCAGGCGTCCACCAGCGAAATTTATGGCGATCCCGAACAGCATCCGCAGAAGGAAGACTATGTCGGCCACGTGAACTGCATCGGCCCCCGCGCCTGCTATGACGAAGGCAAGCGCACCGCCGAAACCCTGTGTTTCGATTATTTGAGAATGGGAAAGGCCGATATCCGTGTCGCGCGCATCTTCAACACCTATGGTCCCAGGATGGACCCTGCGGACGGACGGATCGTTTCCAACCTGATCATGCAGGCACTCGAGAGACGGCCGCTGACGATATTCGGCGACGGGCTGCAGACCAGGTCGTTCTGCTACGTTTCCGATCTGGTCGACGGCTTGATCCGGTTGATGGAGGTCGATCCCAATCCGCGCCAGCCGGTCAATCTGGGCAATCCGGGGGAGTTCACCATCCTGCAACTGGCGGGCCTGGTGAGGCGCATGACCAGCACCGAATCCGCCTTGAAATTCCTGCCGCTGCCGCAAGACGATCCTCGTCGTCGGCAACCCGACATTTCCCGTGCAAGGAAGCTTCTCGGCTGGTCGCCAAAAGTGCCGCTCAGGCAAGGTTTGATGCGCACGATCGGATATTTTGCCGAGCTTGAGACGGCGCAGATGGTCGATAGAAGACGTCGAATTGCCGCCACCGCGCGTTCCGCATCAGGCCGGCTGCAAAACCTGCCGGCCTGATAGCGGGGAGCGTCTGGCCGCTGCATGATCGCGCGGTCGTTGCGGATTTGGTCACTTTTTCTCGTCGCGGGAACAACCCGTCCAGCTTCTGGTTCTGCCAAGGTACCGGCATGGAGACGATTGTGCATCCCAAACGATCCGCCAAAGACATCGAACAAATGGCCGCAAGAGAGACGGCTGCCTTCCTGCGGCGCGCCTCCATCACCTATCTGGAATGTTGCGTGAGCCTGATGCTGACGCATCTTCAGAGGGAGGAGGTAGCGGCCATCCTCGAAAAGGAAGCGGATATGCTTCGCCGGCTGGACTGATCCTGGTCGAAGGGCCGCAGGTCCCCTTGGTTATCCAGGAAACGAAGCAACATCGCCGTATAACGTCTTGCCGCGGCCGCCAGCCGGATCTGTTCCCGATCATCGCCAGATCGTGCAGCCATGCTCCACAAGCCAAGCTGGAAGGCGAGATAGCAGGGCTCGTAGTAGTGGACCAGATTGGCATCGACGGGACGAGACGTAGTCGCTTCCACAGCCTTGCAGAGCGCCGCAGTCGCCGCATTGGAGAGGCTGTATTCAACGCGGGCGCCGGCAATGTCCCAGGCGATGTCCTGGCAGCCGATCAGATCGTGCGATCGGCAATGGTCGAGGGCGTCCGTCTTGACCAGCCTTCCACCGCGCGAAAGGATGAACTCCCACGGATGAAGCCGCCCGTCGATCTTGACCCGCTGCATGGTCTTGGGTGGAGCCTGTCTCGAGAACCAGTTCCGCAACTCCGTGGCGCGGCTTTCGCCTAAAGCCTCGCTTGTATTCTGCACGGCCATGTCTGCAAGCGCCTCCAGCGAGGCACCCGGCTCGGAGGCGGGCAGATTGGCTGCGCGCCAAGACAGATAGCGCGCGAGATGAGCGACCACCTTTTCTTTCGAATGCCTTGCCCGGTCCAGCGTTGTACCGTCGATCCAGCGTTCGACGAGAAAGCCATGGCACAGCCCGGCGACGTCCGGGCCAAAGCCTGCATCGTGCAGCCTCCTGGCAGTCTCGGCCTTGTGCATTCCGATTTCACCGAGGCCGACGAATTTGACCGACCATTTTTCCCGGCCCGCAGAAGCGACGAACTTCCGCCGCTCGAAGCCGCGGTGAACGGGTGGCCAATGGTCCTGCGAGCCATAGTGCAGGCGACGCCACTCTCCGCCGGATGTTTCTATCAGGCTGACCTCCGTGCTGCCGATCGTCCTGGCGACCCAATCCCGCAACGTCGGGACAGCGGATCCAGCGGGGAAAGTCCGTTCGAAATCCGCGGTGTGTTTTTGGCAAACCGTCCATGCCTCACGACTGTCCGCCGATGCCTCGGGACCCGGCCCACCCGAATGGCTTGGGAACAGATGGATGCGCCCGGCATCGATGCCCAGCGCTTGCAGCCATGCGACGACGGCGTGAAACGAACTGCCTGACAGGCCCGGGCCTTCGTCGACGACAGCGAAATCGGCCGACGGCCTTGTCCTCCAGCCGCCGATCAGTTCCGGATCGGCGGCAAGCCGCCTGCGAAACGGATGATCGGTCGGACGGACGCTGACGGGTGCCGGTGCGCCGATGGCTGCCGCCACCATCGCTGCCAGCCCCAGGCCGATGCTGCGGATGCCGATCACGCATGTGTTCGCATCGAGACCCGACTGCCGCGCGGCGACGAAATAGCTCTCCGGATAGAGCGCGTAATGGGCAAATCCTTCAGCCGTGCCGGTCAGGATTTCGCCATCGCAATCGAGTTCGGCCAGCATTCGCGGCACTTCAGCATCGATCGGGCCGTCGATGGCGAATCCGGCCCCCCACGATCTGCCAACGTCCCGGGCCAAGCCGACCAGGAGATTTGCGCCCGCGATCCGCTGTAGGGAATTCCTGTCCATGCCGTTGGCCTCGAATTCAGCATCGGCGAGGCCCTGGACCAGTTCCGAAGCCCTGATGAACAGGCCGACCAAGGCTGCGTGGCGTTCGATCCCACTTGGCATGTCCGCAATGTGCCCGGCCGCGTCGCAGGCCGAGCCGCGAACATGTCGCGCGCTCTCAATTCGCTTGTGGTCGCCATAGACGATCATTGTCCCGTCCCGGTTTGCCTCACCCCTGGCTGCACAACTCGGCGGGCGCTACTTTGATCCACTATCGGTTGAACGATTTTTGCAGCCGGCAAGGAACAATCCGGGAGGAAGGCGGTTTGGCACGAAGAACTTACCTTCAACAGCATAGGCAGCGGTTTCGTGGGATCGAAGAAAGTTCGAATCGGTATAGTCGGCGTCGGCAACTGCGCCTCCTCCCTTGTTCAGGGCATCACCTATTACCGCGACGCAAGGAGCAATGAGCCCATACCCGGGCTGATGCATGCCGATCTTGGCGGCTATCATGTCAAGGACATCAAGGTGGTCTGCGCTTTCGATGTCGCCAAGGGCAAGGTCGGACGCGATGTGGCAGACGCGATCTACAGCGCGCCGAACAATACTTTCCGCTTTGCCAATGTGGCGCCTACCGGCGCTCGCGTCGAACGCGGACCGACGCTGGACGGCATCGGCAAATATCTGCGCGACGAGATCGAGGAGGCCGACGAGCCGGTCGCCAACGTCGGCAAGATCCTCGCCGAAAGCGGCGCCGAAATCCTGGTGTCCTATCTGCCAGTCGGTTCGGAGGAGGCAACGCGCTTTTATGCCGAGTGCGCGCTCGAGGCGGGCTGCGCCTTCGTCAACTGCATACCAGTCTTCATCGCTTCGCGGCCGGAGTGGCGCCGGCGCTTCGAGCAGCGCGGCCTGCCGCTGATCGGCGACGACATCAAGAGCCAGGTCGGTGCGACGATCGTCCACCGGCTGCTCGCCAACCTGTTCCGTGAGCGCGGCGTGCGCATCGATCGCACTTACCAGCTCAATTTCGGCGGCAACACCGACTTCCTCAACATGCTTGAGCGCGAGCGGCTGGAATCGAAGAAGATCTCAAAGACCCAATCCGTCACTAGCCAGATCGACGTTCCCCTGGAGCCCGGCAACATTCATGTCGGGCCAAGCGACCACGTTCCATGGCTGACCGACCGCAAGTGGGCCTATATCCGGGTCGAAGGCACGACCTTCGGCGGTGTGCCGCTGAATGCCGAGCTCAAGCTGGAGGTGTGGGATTCGCCCAACTCGGCCGGCGTCGTGATCGATGCGGTGCGTTGCGCCAAGCTGGCGCTCGACCGCGGTATCGCGGGCGCGCTGACCGGTCCCTGCAGCTATTTCATGAAATCGCCGCCCGAGCAGTTCACCGACGCGGAAGCCCGCCAGCGCACGCTCTCTTTCATCGCCGGCAAGGACGAGCCGATGCTCGATGCCGCGGAATGACGACGACGTTCTTTCTGGTGCGCCACGCCGCGCACGACAATGTCGGCTGTTATCTTGCCGGACGGATGGCCGGCGTGTGCCTTGGCGAAGCCGGCAGGGCACAGGCCTCGCATCTGGCTGACCGCATGGCACGCGAGGCGATAGCGGCAATCTTTTGTAGCCCGCGCGAACGCACGCAGGAGACGGCCAATCCGATCGCGCTCGCCTGCAATGCCGGTGAAATCGTGATCCGCGAGGAACTCGATGAGATCGACTTCGGCACCTGGTCGGGAAAGACCTTCGAGGAGCTGAACCAGGATGCCGACTGGCGAGCGTGGAACGACCAGCGTCAGCAGGCGAGAACGCCGAGCGGCGAGACCATGCTGGACGTGCAGCAACGCGTCGTCTCGCTGATCGAGCAGGTCCGCGGAACATACCAGAATCAGTGCGTCGCACTGGTCAGCCATGCCGACGTCATCAAGGCCGCCGTGTGCAAAGTGCTCGGCCTGTCGCTGGGAAACTGCTTTCGCTTCGATATCGACCCAGCGTCGATCACCACGGTTGTTTGGGGGGACTGGGGGTCGAAGCTGATCAGACTCAACGAAGCTGCCTGACGGGGAATTGCCGGATGCGCATGGTCATTTTCGGTCTTACCGTGACATCGTCGTGGGGCAACGGCCACGCCACGCTGTGGCGCGGATTGATCCGGGCGATGGCCGGGCTGGGCTGGTCCATCACCTTCTTCGAACGCAACACTCCCTATTATGCCGGGACGCGCGACCTCGACCAGTTGGATGGCGGCAGCATTGTCCTTTATCCGGACTGGCAGGACATTCAGCACGTTGCCGAGCAGGCAATGAATGAGGCCGATGTTGTCATCGTCACCTCCTATTGCCCCGATGCCGTGAGCGCGTCGCGCCTTGCCCACCAGGCCTGTCGCGGGCTGAAGGTCTTCTACGATCTGGACACGCCGGTGACGCTGGCCCGGATCGAACAAGGTGAGCCTCCGGCTTATTTCGGGCCGGAAGGGCTTCGCGATTTCGATCTCGTGCTGAGCTACACGGGAGGAACCGCGATCGACGCATTGAGGTCGATGCTGGGTGCACGCCGCGTCATGCCGCTCTACGGCCATGTCGATCCAGAGCGACACCGGCCCGCCCCGCCCAGGCCGGAGTTTGCCGGCGACCTTTCCTATCTCGGGACCTATGCGGCAGACCGCCAGGCCGGGGTCGAAAGGCTGCTGGTCAATCCGGCTGCGCGCCTGCCGGATCGCCGTTTCATTATTGGCGGCGCACAATATCCGCAAGAATTCCCGTGGAGCGACAATATCTTCTTCGTCCGGCATCTGCCGCCGGCCGACCACCCCGCCTTCTTTTCATCTTCACGACTGACCCTGAACGTGACCCGCGAGGCGATGGCCGAACGAGGCTGGTGTCCTTCCGGCCGGCTGTTCGAAGCCGCCGCTTGCGGTGCTGCGATGGTGAGCGACACATGGCCCGGACTGGAGGCCTTTTTCCGGCCCGGTGAAGAGATCGTCGTGGCCAACAGCACCGACGACGTGGTCGCCGCGCTCGACCTGTCCGACGCCGAGCTTGACGCGATCCGCCGCCGTGCGCGCGAGCGGGTGCTGGACGAACACACCTCGGCGCGGCGGGCGAAGGAATTCGACCGCATCCTGTCCGATGCACTGCACGGCTCCACGCATGGCGAGCCGTTGAAGGAGGCAGTTTGATGTTGGGCATCGTGCCCGCAGCCGGACGGGGAAGCCGCATCCAGCCGCTCGGCTTTTCGAAGGAGCTTCTGCCGGTCGGCAGCCGCATCGACGGCAATACCGAGCGGCCTTGCGCGGTCAGTGAATACCTGGTGCGCCGCATGGTGCGCGCGGGGGCCGACAAGATCTGCTTCGTCATCGGCTCGGGTAAGTCGGATATCCTCGAATATTATTCTGCAGGCTATGCCGATGCGGCCGCTCTGTTTGTGGTGCAGCCCTCTCCGGTCGGCCTTTGCGACGCCATCTTCCGCGCCGCACCGCTCGTCGCAGCCGATGAGACCGTTCTGGTCGGGCTGCCCGATACAATCTGGTTTCCCGAAAACGGCTTCCTGGCCCTTCCGGACGACGGCCTGTCCTTCCTGTTGTTTCCGGTGGACCAGCCGGAATTCTTCGATGCCGTCGTTGTCGATGAGGACGACCGGGTGAAGCAAATCCAGGTCAAGCAGCAGAATGCCCAATCGAACTGGATTTGGGGTGCGTTCAAGATGCCCGGCCGCACCCTTCACCAGCTCGCCGCGCTGTGGCGGGAACGGGACCGGAGCGACGAATATATCGGCACGTTGGTCAATGCCTATCTCGCCGGCGGCGGCGAAGCCTATGGCATCAAGGCTGGCACCGCCTATGTCGACGTCGGCACCTTCAACGGCTACCGCACCGCACTTCGGCTGCTTGAAAGCGCCGCCGGGACCAAGGACGATCAAGCCGCCATTACGCTGCCCGGCCACCAGCACGTTCCTATCCTCGCAGGCGAAGGAGGCTAGCCATGCTGCATTCCGATGCCGAAATCCGCCGCCGTATCGATGCGCTCGGCCCATGGTTCCACAATATGGAACTGGCCGGCATCGAAACCGCTCCCGACCATTTCCTTGGCAACTATCCGCTGATCAAATGGCGCAAATTCGCCGACGCGATTCCCGCCGATCTTTCCGGCAAGGCGGTGCTCGACATAGGCTGCAATGCGGGTTTCTACTCGATCGAGATGAAACGCCGCGGCGCCGGACGCGTGCTAGGCATCGACTTCGATGAGGCTTACCTGGCGCAGGCGCGCTTTGCCGCTGAGGTAGCGGACTGCGACATCGAATTCCGGCAGCTCTCGGTCTACGACGTTGGCGCCCTGCATGAGCGGTTCGACATCGTGCTGTTCATGGGAGTGCTCTACCATTTGCGCCATCCCTTGCTCGCACTCGATCTGATCCGGGAGCACGTCGCCCGGGACCTGATGATCTTCCAGTCGATGCAGCGCGGCAGCACCAACGTGCCGGCGCTCGAGCAGAATTATCATTTCTGGACCCACGACCTGTTCGACCGGCCGGAGTTCCCAAAGCTGCATTTCATCGAGCATCGTTACGCTGACGACCCCACCAACTGGTGGATTCCCAATCGCGCCTGCACCGAAGCCATGCTGCGCAGCGCCGGCTTCGAGATTGTGCTGCAACCGGAGCAGGAGGTCTATTTCTGCCGTACCGCCGACGCGCCGGCCGGCGGCGGCGCCGTCTACCCGTTGAAAGGACAGATAAATGATTGAAGCCGCGATGATCTGGAACGAGCCCAACAACAAATCCCACTGGGATCCCGAGCTCGACCCCGACTGGAGCCGCTTCGCCACTACGGCAATCCTGGCCGCCGACGCGATAGCGTCGGAGAATCCCGCCTTGATCAAGGTGCTGGGCGGCATCTCGCCGATCGATGCCGGTTTCATGACACGGATGAAGGAATTCGGCGTGCTCGATCATGTCGACGCGGTCGCGGTGCACGGCTTTCCGCTCGACTGGAACCTCTGGCAGATCCACGAATGGCCGCAGAAGATCGGCGAGATTTCGGCTGTTACCGATCTCCCGGTATGGGTCAGCGAGGTCGGCGTATCGACCTTCGGCGCCGAGGAGGTACAGGTCTGGGGCCTGCGCCGGACCGCGGAATTGCTGATCGGCAACGCACCGCGCATCCAATGGTACAGCCTCTACGACCTGCCGCGCGAGTGGGAAGCGACGACGCGCCATCGCGAGTCGGAAGGCTCTTCCTATTACCGCCATTTCTACATGGGCCTGCTTCGTCAGGACGGCACGCCAAAGCCCGCGTTCGAGGAGTTTCTGCACCACGCGCCGGCAATGGGACTGGTGCAGTGGTTCCATTTCGAAGATCACCGGCTGGACGACGCCGTCGCCTGGATGAAACGGCTCGGCGTCACCAATCTGCGCACCGGGCTTTCCTGGGCCGACAGATTCAGGCCCAACGCGCTTGACTGGTTCGACCGGCAGATGGAGGCTTTGGCCGACTTCGACGTGACGGTCACCTTCTGCTTCACGCCGGAACACCGCGGATTGATGCCGCACCACAGCAGTCCGCCACTGGTGCCTGAGGAATTCGCCGAGTTCTGCGCGGCAATGACGCGCCGCTATGCCGGCAGCATCGCTGCCCCTTCGGTCGGCAGGCTGCGCGCCTCTGCAGCGTGAGGAGCTTTGGCTCTCCAGCCATGACGCTCACCGTCCTCAACGTCGCCTATCCCCTCGCTCCCGTCGGGCCGGATGCGGTCGGTGGTGCCGAGCAGGTGCTGTCGATGCTCGACCAGGCGCTCGTACAGGCCGGACACCGCTCGATCGTGATCGGCTGCCAGGGATCGAGCGCTGCGGGTGTCCTCATCGAGACGCCGGCCGAGCCGGGCGTGCTCGATGAAGCGGCGAAGCGCCGGGCGCAGCGTGGTCATCGCGCCGCAATTGCTACTGCGCGCGCGCGCTGGCCGATCGACGTGGTTCATTTGCACGGCATCGATTTCGACGCCTATCTGCCGGGCGACGGGCCGACATTGGTGACCTTGCATTTGCCGCTCGACTGGTATCCGGCCGACGCTCTCAATCCGGCGCGGGGGGATCTGTGGCTGCATGCGGTATCGGCGGCTCAGCAAAGGACCGCGCCACCGGGAGCCAGGCTGATCGGGCCGATTCCCAACGGAGTGGACATCGACGCGCTGAGCGAGCCGCAGGCCAAGCGCGACTTTGCGCTCGTGCTCAGCCGCGTCTGCCCGGAAAAGGGCATCCATCTGGCGCTGGACGCAGCCAAGAAGGCCAGCGTGCCGCTGGTCATCGGTGGCAAGGTCTACCCCTATGAAACGCACACAGCGTATTTTCGCGACGAGGTCGAACCCCGGCTGGACGACCGGCGCCGCTTCCTTGGTCCGCTCGGCTTTGTCGCCAAGCGGCGCCTGCTGAACACAGCCCGCTGCCTGGTCATCCCGAGCCTTGCCGCGGAAACCAGTTCGCTCGTCGCCATGGAGGCGCTCGCCTGCGGCACCCCCGTGGTGGCCTTCCCGAATGGCGCACTGCCGGATGTGGTCGAGCACGGCAAGACCGGGTATCTGGTCGGGGATGTCGACGAGATGGCCGAAGCCATCGCTGCCGCACCCGGCCTGGACCCCGAGACCTGCCGGGCCGAGGCGCGGCGGCGCTTTTCACTCGACCGCATGGTTTCCTCCTACATGGACGCCTATCGGGCGCTGGCACAGCTCGGCACAAACAGCGGGCAGTTCGCGACGGCGAGGTGAGCGGGACATGCTCCGCAGTGAGATCATCGACGATCCGGCGGACCTCGAAGCCCTCGAGCCGCACTGGTGGGAACTCTGGTCGCGCAGTCCCTCGGCGACGCCGTTCCAGTCTCCCGCATGGTTGCTGCCATGGTGGCGGACATTCGCTCCCGGCGAGCTAGCGACGGTCGCCGTCTGGCATGGCGACGATCTGGTCGGCCTGGCGCCACTTTATCTGGAATGCCAGGTCGCCGGGGCGCGGCTGCTTCCGCTCGGCATTTCGTTGAGCGACTATCTGGATGTCCTTTGTATTCCCCAAACCGCCGAACCGGTCGCCGTCGGCATCGCCGACACGGTTCTTTCCCTCGGCTGGTCACAGTGGATCTTGCAGGACCTGCCTCCCGGCAGCGCCGGCCTTGCCATCAGGCATGCCGCGCTCGAATCGTGCCAAGCCGTCGATCACGCCGCTTGCCCGGTGCTCGCCCTCGCCGGCGACCAGACGCTTCAAGGCTGTGTTCCGGCGCGGCGGAGGCGCCAGTTGCGCCGCGCCCACAGGGCCGCGTCGAGACGCGGCAGGGTCTCCATCGAACCCGCTTTGTCCGATCCGCAGACATTCCTCGATCACCTGATCCGCCTTCACCGCGCGCGCTGGGCCGGACACGGCGACGGCGTTCTGTCCGATACCCGCGTGGAAGAATTCCACCGTCACGCGCTGCCGAAGCTGGCTGCTCAGGCACTTGCTCGATGCTGGCTTGTCGCCATCGGTGGCGCGATCGTGGGCGCCTACTACGGGTTCCATCATCGTGGCCGCGCTTACGCTTATCTCGGTGGCTTCGATCCGGGCTATGCGGAGGAAAGTCCCGGCGCGCTGCTCATTGGCCGGGCGATAGGGCAGGCGATCTGCGAAGGCGCGGAAGAGTTCGATTTTCTGCGCGGACAAGAGGCCTACAAATACAGCTGGGGCGCCGTCGACCGGTGGACGATGCGCAAGATCTGGACGCGGAGCAAAGGGCGATGAGCGCGAGCCAGCCGGGATCTCGGCGGTCGACATCAGCAAGGCGGGTGCTGGAGGACTGCATGGCAGACGGTGCCGGCGTCGAAGCCGTCATCGCCAGGCTGGCTCTCCGTTTCGAGACAGGAATTGATGCCGCAGAATTGGCGAAGATCGTGCAAAACACGCACTCGGCCGACCCACGAAAGACGGCAAAACTACAACGAATTGCGGACCTGCTTCAGCGCAGGCCCGAGATCTTCCCCACGCTGTGCAAAACGGGTGGTGCCGTTCGGCACGAACGCGGTGAGGGAGAGACCGACGATGCGGTCGTCAAGCGGCTGGCGGCCGGGTTTGACGCGGCGGCGGCGATCTCCCCGGCGGCGAGCGTCCAGCTGTCGTCGCTGGGCAATGAGGAAAAGCTCTCTGCCGCTACGGCTGAGATCGTTGCATGGCTGGAGAGCCGGGGCTTTACCGGCAGCAGCCGCGACATACTGGATATCGGCTGTGGTATCGGTCGGTTCGAACAGGCGCTCTCCGCTCTGTCGCACCGGATCGTCGGCAGCGATATATCCCCGGCGATGATCTCGATCGCCCGTCGGCGATGCGCCGGGCTCGGTAATGTAGAATTCCGCCCTACCCGCGGTTTCGATCTTGCCGATTTTCGCGATGCCAGCTTCGACCGCGTGTTGGCCGTCGACAGCTTTCCCTATCTGGTGCTGGCCGGCCTCGCGGAACGACATTTCGTGGAAATCGCACGCGTGCTGAAGAGGCCAGGCATGGCCGTGCTTTTGAATTACTCATATCGCGGATCGCCGGCGCTGGATCGCGCCGACGTTCATACTTTCGCCAATGCAAATGGCATGCAAGTCCTCGTCGACGGCGAAAAGCCGTTCCGGCACTGGGACGGCGATGCCTTCCTGCTTACGATTTCCGGCGGAACATTGCGGCCCACCGCTGGTTCGGATGCCGAACGGGAAAAGCCGCTATTCGACAGTATGAAGGAGGACAAGATGGCGTCCGGCAGCAAGAAGCACATCGGTCGCGGCGGTCACGGCAAAGGCGCTGGCGCTGGCGCGATGACCGATCTTCCCAAGGACAAGATCGAAGAGAACGCCGTTCTGTCCAACAGAGATAAGAAGCAGCACACCAAGGAGCGTGGGCTCGACGGCAATCGGGTCAAATCCGAGCAGTACCAGGATCATTCAGCGGATCGGCGGCCTGAAGACTGATCGTTGCGGCAGCATGTGGCTTGCAGCCGGCGAGCAATTGAAACGCAGCGAGAGCCCAACTGCTGACCAAGCTGTGCAAGGACCGAAGCCGGTCGCATGGATGGCCTGCAAATTCTTGCAAACTCGCACTGTTGCCACCAGAGTGAGGTGAAGGGACCAACATTTGCCAAGAGAACGCGATGTCTCGCTCAAGGGAAGATTCCGTCAGCACGCGTGCCGATCTGACGATAGACCGGGAAATCGCTTCCTTGCTTGCGGCCATCGAACAGGAAAGGGTTCCTGACCGGCTGACCAAACTTGCGATCGAATTGCAGAACGCGCTTGTGAAAAGACGATTGCGCGAAACCAGTAATTAACGTGACATGTATTAGCGGCGCCTCTCGGCTTCGAAGTCCAGTTGTCCTTCGGACAGATAGCTGCGCCTTTCCATCAGCGTTTGCGAGGAACTTTCGCCAAGGTATTGCAGCACTCCGGCGCGTGCCCTGTTGAGCCGGCTCTTCACGGTTCCCACCGCGCAACCGCATATTTCGGCCGTTTCCTCATAGCTGACGCCCAGCACGCCTATTAGCATCAGAACCTCGCGCTGGTGCTCGGGAAGGCTCTGGATGGCCTGGTGGACTTCCTTGCCCTGTACGGACCATTCCTGTGTCGCTTCCGAGATCGGCCGCAGCGAAGCGCAGTCGAGCAGGCCGGGCGCTTCCCTCACTGCGGCCCTGACACGCGTGTAGTAGGTGTTGCGCATGATCGTGAAGAGCCATGACTTCATGCGCGTTCCAGCTTCGAACTTGTCAATGTTGGCCAGTCCCTTGGTCAGCGTCTCCTGGACCAGGTCGTCGGCATCATCGGGAGTGCGGCAGAAAGTACGCGCGAAAGCCCTTAAAGCGGGTATGAGGTGGACGATGGAAACTTCTTCGGTTTCGCGGGTCGCGAAGGCGTAGGCTGTGGGTGGCAATGGTCCAGCTCCCGTCCAGAATGAGTTCGTGAGCGCAGACCTGTTAAATGCATTGATCGAAAGATCGTTCCGGTGGGCGAAATCACCCGACCAAGAACCGGAGCGGCTTGGCTGGGCAACCCGGCCGGCGGCGATATTTTTGACGGAACAACCACCGGTATCGCGGAGTTCGAATCGAGGTCGTCCGAAATCCGGGGCGCCGCCATTGGCGCGTCGAAACGCGATTTCGCAGCGAGCCTTGGCCGCCACCTCAAGGACAGTCCGCCACGTCAAAACAGGAGGAATTCATGACAGGAAACAAGCACGCCAAAGGCAAAACGCCGGCCGATAGCGATCTTGCCAACGATCCCGGCATCGGCAGTTCCAAGGGCACGATCAAGGAGGGCGACCGGCTCGATCAGGGCAACAACACGTTCGAAGGCGACGTCGAGAACGACACCACGCCGCAAGGCGGTATCAATCCCCGGCAAAAGATACGGACCAACAAATAATGCCGGGGCCGGGCGCTGCGCTATCGAACAAACCCGCTGCAACTCGTGCAGCAATCCCGCGTTAAAGAGCATCGGCGTCGTGTCCGCCTTGCGCGTTGACCCGGCGGCTCTTTCGTGGAGATACAGATGACAAAAAAATCCTTTGGCCGCCCCGTTCCAATTCTCGTCGGCCTTGGTTTCCCTCGCCACGTCGAAAATATTTGGCAGGCCTATGACGTTCTGAACGAATGGCCGAGCCGCGGCCCGGCGCACAAGGGAGCGTTCGACGCCTGTCGCGCCGGACTGGCTGACGAGATCGATGCTGAGACGGTGCGAGCGGCGTTCGAAGCATTTGCCCGCAAGGCCGGAATTCTGGCGCACGATATGGTAGCCGAAATGCCAGCAGGGACTAAACCAAGGGAAGCCCACGATCTAGGCTGAACCCTGCCGGGCGCTGCAAACCATAGAGGCTACTGTTACTTGATAAGTCGGAGTACCGCCATGCTGAGGATAGAGTTCGATGTCCCGGTTTGCATCTACTTCGGTAAGCCGGGGCGATCGCGAACGGTCAGTTCGGTTTTCGAAGCCGCATACTGCCTCAAGAGCGAAAAATGGCCGGCGCGCAACGCCCCGTTGTCGCTGATCGCGACAGCAGCATTGGATGGCGCCCAGATCGGCCAAATCACGGCGGCGGAGGCTCGCGAAGCATTCGTCAATGCTGCTTGGGAGGCGAGAATCCTCGTCGAAGATCAGTCGCATCCTAGACCTGCCCCGACAGCAGCCTTCGCATCGGACGCGGGGTGAACAGGGGTACCTCAATGGCGTCCAAAACGCGGCATATCACGATTGGCTCGCGCCCTCGGCGTCCTTCTCCCGCTTTTGCCTGAGGATCTCGTCGGTTCCGACGAGCTTCTTCGATCCGCCGGGGATCGCGGTGGAGACGACCGCCGGCGGGTCGCTCGCCGGGAAGGAATCTTCCAGGCCTGCCTGCAACTGGTCTTCCAGCGTTTGCGGCTCTTCAGAGCGGCCGGGGGTCCTTCGGGTATCTACGTTCTCCAGCGGCTGTGTCATATCCGGTGAAGACTTGACGTCTCGAATCCAGCCATAGAGCTGTTCGATGGCAAATTCCTTCATTGCATCGAAATCGGCTTTGTCGTCACGCGATGCCTCGATTTGATCCACCATCGTCTTCTCGAAACGTTCAAGGCTATCGCTTCCGCAGGCCCGGCATAGACGCACCAACGCCTCTCGCAATATGAGCGGCGCAAAGTGCGCCGTCGCCTCAAGCCTGAGCTGCTGCAAACGCTCCGGGGTGGCGGCTTGGAAGTTCGACATGTTCGACCTCTCGCCTTGTGGAGCATGTCAACGAAAATTGTCGATGGATGTTCCATCGGTGACGGCCGGTGCATCGCTCGATCCTCAGCGGTGCGCTCCACCACCGACTGCCATGCGGATACCGAGACCGACAACGAAGCATCTGTGTCGGGATGACCATCCCGGCCGCCCGCTATGTAGAACCCATGCGGCTACTTCGGCCCGGATTCGCCAGACGCCTTCGCGCCGTCCTTCAACCGGCCGGCATCTCGCATCATCTTGAGCGCTTCGTCCCTCGTCAGGCCGCACCTGCGGGCAAAAAAATCGATCTCATAGACCTGCTCGGCCGACAGGTCGTGTTTGGCATGCATTCTTCGCTTGTGTTTGCGTCCGCTCATACAGGCGTGGTCCCGTATAACTTAGCCTCCTCCAAACTCACATCGGGCCAACCGGTTCCCACTGCGTCGTCACTTCCGCAGGTTTTCAGTCGGTGTCTGGTCGGCCGACCTTATCCTTGAGTTCGTTCAGGAATGCGAGCAGCGCGTCCTCTGGATCGTCGGCATCCTCGGTCAGCATATCGATGCCCCAGCGTCCGAGGACGGCCTCCTGGACGATGCTTGGCTGCGGCATGAAGATGAAGGACTTCGGACGGTTCTTCTCGTAACCGGACCTGCGCCAGGTCTGCCAAAGCCGATGCAGCAGCAGACGGATGTTCATGTCGGACATGCTGTAGCCGATGAACAGGATGGTGCGCCCTAGCGCGTCGGCTCGAAATTTCACATCGAGCGGCGAATCGAACGATAGCCGTTCAAAATAATCGGTCTCCGCCAGGACCAACGATTTATCGTCGTCGAAATCGCCGTGGAATTTGATGATCTGCGTCACCTCGCCGGTGGCCTTTGGCAAGTCCTTCGCGTTGGCGACTTTGACAAAGGGCCGGCCATGGATCTCGAAGGCGACTTCGAGGTTGCGATCATAGTTGGTGGTGTAGATGATCGGAAAATCGAGCGACACGATGAGCTTGTGGATCGCCGAGCCCTGCACTTTTTCCGGTGAGACGCTCCATTCGCGATCCATCCAACTGCGCAAAGGGCCGAGGCTCCCCTGCTTCAGCCGGTAGTATTCGGCAAGGGCCTGATAACTGGCTTCAGGTGCGCCGATCATGTTCTCGTCGAGACCGAGCTCGTTTTGCATGTGCTCGATGAGCTTTTGCCAGGACGGCAAGCCGACGCTCATCGACACCCCGGCTCCAACGAACAGGATCGCTCGCCGCTCTTTCACCGATTGAGCCAGTTGCTCGACTGCAGACAGCATTCGACACAACTGCGATAGGTGCCGCTCCGTTCCAGCCGAGCCCGGACCACCGGGAATAGATTTACTTCCGACTTGAGTGCGAACATTCGGATCGACTGTCCCGAGCGCCCGGCCGCCGACTCTTGGCCAACCGAATCCGACATTTATTTCGTTGCATTTGGCACTTCTGCGCCGCTCACGCGTTGGAGAGTGTTCAACAAACAGGGCGCAGTTGCAGCTACTGGAGCTCTCCGCCAACGTCGGCAACTCGACAGCAAATGAGGCAAGCGCGACTGGTGGCGGCGAAAAATAGGGTGCCTGGCAAAAGGGGAAAGAGGCCAATGGCTGCGAGGCTGGGATGGACGCTGCTGGCAGGGTTTGCGCTGATCGCCGGGGCGGTTGCGCAGCCCGAATCAGGCCCTCCGATAAATCCGCCGGCCGCAGCTGCTCCGCCCGACGACGGCCAGTGGGCGATGCCGGCAAAGAACTACGCCTCGACCCGCTACAGCGAACTTGCGGAGATCACCGAAGACAACGTCAAAAACCTGCAAGTGGCCTTCACCTTCTCGACCGGCGTCAACAAGGGTCAGGAGGCTGCGCCCCTGGTCGTCGGCAACACGATGTACATCGTGACGCCGTTTCCCAACATTCTCTACGCCCTTGACCTTACCAAGCCCGGCGCGCCGATGAAGTGGAAATTCGAGCCCAATCCCGAGCCTGCCGCGCAGGGCGTTGCCTGTTGCGACGTGGTCAACCGCGGTGCAGCCTTCTTCGACGGGCGCATCTATTTCAACACGCTCGACGGCCATGCCATCGCCGTCGATGCGGCCACCGGCAAACCGCTCTGGAACACCCATATCGGCAACATCAATATCGGCGAGACCATCACCATGGCGCCGCTGGTGGTGAAGGGCAAGGTGCTGGTCGGCAATTCCGGCGGCGAAATGGGCGTGCGCGGCTGGATCAAGGCGCTCGACGCCGGCGACGGGCACGTCGTCTGGACAGCCTACAACACCGGCCCTGACGCCGAGGTGCTGATCGGCCCCGATTTCAAGCCGCATTACGACATGGACAAGGGCAAGGATCTCGGCGTGACGTCGTGGCCGCCCGACGCCTGGAAGATCGGCGGCGGCAATGTGTGGGGCTGGATCTCCTATGACCCGGACCTCAACCTGATCTTCCATGGCACCGGAAATCCCGGTCCGTGGAATCCGGATCTGCGGCCTGGCGACAACAAATGGACCGCCGGCATCTTTGCCCGCGATCCCGACACCGGCGCAGCCAAATGGTTCTATCAATGGACCCCGCACGATTTGCACGACTACGACGGCATCAACGAACAGGTGCTGCTCGACATGACCTGGCAGGGCAAGCCCCGCAAGGTGCTCGTGCGGCCGGAACGCAACGGCTATGTCTATCTCTTGGATCGCACCACGGGCGAGGTCCTGTCGGCGGTCCCGTTCGGGCCAGTCAATTCCAGCAAGGGCGTCGACCTCAAGACCGGCCGGCTGATTGTAAATCCGGACAAGAAGACCGGCACCGGCAAGGTCGTGCGCGACATCTGCCCGACCGCGTCCGGCCTCAAGGACTGGCAGCCTTCGGCGTTCTCGCCCAAGACCGGCCTGCTCTACATCCCGCACAACAACATGTGCATGGATGAAGAAGGCGTCGAGGTGAATTACATCGCCGGCACGCCCTATGTCGGCATGAACGTGCGCATGATTCCCGGGCCGGGCGGCAATCGCGGTGCTTTCACCGCCTGGGATGTCGCCGCCGCCATGCCGGCGTGGAGCCTGAAGGAGAACTTTCCGGTGTGGAGCGGCGCCGTCGCCACCGCCGGCAACGTCGTGTTCTATGGCACGATGGAAGGCTGGTTCAAGGCGGTCAGCGCCAGGACCGGCGAACTGCTTTGGCAGTTCAAGACGTCGTCCGGCATCATCGGCCAGCCGATCACCTATCGCGGCCCGGACGGGCACCAATATGTCGCGATTCTTTCGGGCGTCGGCGGCTGGGCCGGCGCGATCGTATCCGGCGATCTCGATCCGCGCGACGCCACCGCCGCGCTCGGCTTCGTCAACGTCATGAAGGATCTGAAGGATGTAACCACGCCGGGAGGTACGCTGTATGTGTTCCGGCTGCCTTGAGATGATCGGCCGAGTTGCGCGCGCACGGAGAAAATCTTCCCGGCGGTTTGGCGCCGCGGTCGGCGCACTGGCGCTCTCGCTCGTCGCCGCCGTCGCCGATGCGCGCGAGCTGAGGATCTGCGCCGATCCCAACAACATGCCGTTCTCCAATGCCGCCAGGCAGGGCTTTGAAAACAAGATTGCCGAACTCGTCGCGACGGAGCTTGGCGCAACGGTTTCCTACACATGGTGGGCACAGCGGCGCGGCTTCGTCCGCAACACGCTGAAAGCCGGCCTGTGCGATCTGGTGCCCGGCACGCCCGCCAATCTCGAGATGCTGCGCACCACCGCGCCCTACTACCGGTCTTCCTATGTGTTCGTGACACGCAAGGATGCGCCGGAAATCACGTCCTTCAACGATCCTCGCCTGCGCGATCTGAACATCGGCGTCCAGCTGATCGGCGACGACGGCGCCAACTCGCCGCCCGTCCAGGCGCTTGGCCGTCGCGGCATCGTCGGCCATCTCACCGGTTTCCCCGTCTATGGCGACTATTCGGCGCCGAACCCGCCAGCACGCATCATTGAGGCGGTCGCGAATGGCGACATCGATATGGCCGTCGTCTGGGGACCGTTGGCCGGCTACTTCGGCGCCAGGCAAAAAATACCGTTGCGGATTACGCCGGTTGCGCCGCGCATCGACGGTCCGCTCCTGCCGATGGTCTACGACATCTCTATGGGTGTGCGCCACGACGACGATGCGCTGCGCGGCGAGGTAGACGCCGCCCTGACCAGACACCGCGCCGAGATCGACGCGATCCTGGCGGCCTACCAGGTGCCCCGCCTCGATCCTGTCGGAGCGCCTTGAAATGAAGCGCGGTCTTCCCTTGCTGGTGTTCGCAATCCTCGCGGTTGTCGGGTGCCAGCGCGAGGAACGCGATACCCGTCCTCAGTCCGCGCTCGGTGCCGGCGACCAACCGACGGCGGTCACGGTCCTTGCGCCGGGCGGCGAGCGACCGGCTTCCTCCGACACCAAGGCCGGCGTGTTCGAGGCCAACGCCTTCCACCTCAGCGAGGGCAAGCGTCTGTTCAACTGGTTCAACTGTTCCGGCTGCCATGCCAATGGCGGTGGCGGTATGGGCCCGGCCCTCATGGACCAGAAGTGGCTCTATGGCAGCTCGATCGAAAGCATCCACGCCACGATCAGGGACGGCCGGCCAAACGGCATGCCGAGCTTCCGTGACACGATCCCGGATGACCAGATCTGGGAGCTTGCTGCCTTCGTCCGGGCACTGAGCGGCAACGCACCGTCCTCCGCCGCGCCGGGCCGCGACGACGACATGATGCCTCATCCATCCGAGAATCGCCTGCCGGACGCCGCGACGCTGGGGAAGTCGCCGTGAGCCGCGGTGTCTGGACGGTGTGCGGGTGCACGGCCTGCATCCTGCTCCTCGCAGGATGCAGCGGCTGGCAATCCGCGCTCGACCCAAAGGGCCCGGCTGCGGGCGAACTCGCATGGCTGATCTGGTTCTTCACCGCGCTGTGCACGGTGGTCTGGCTTCTAGTGATGGCCGTGCTGATCGTGCCATTGGCCCGGCGCCCGGCGCCAGTCGGCGATCCGCTTGTCCTCGACGCTGCCGCCGAGCGCAGCAAGATGCGAATTGTCGTCGCCGCACTCGCCGCTACCGCCCTGATTCTGGTCGGCCTGACGCTGCTGAGCTTCTTCGCTAACCGGACGCTCGCTGCTATCGGCTCGGACGCGGCGCTGACGATCCGGGTGACCGGGCATCAATGGTGGTGGGAGGTGCGCTACGAAAGCGATCAGCCGAACCGCATCCTGACGACCGCCAATGAAATCCACATCCCGGCGGGCGAGCCGGTGCGGCTTGTAGTGACCTCGACCGATGTTATCCATTCCTTCTGGGTACCGAACCTCTCGGGCAAGCTGGACCTAATGCCAGGCCACGAGAACGTTCTCGATCTGAAGGCGGACAAGCCCGGCGTCTATCGCGGCCAGTGCGCCGAGTTCTGCGGCGCGCAGCATGCTAATATGAGCACCTTCATCATCGCCGAACCTCGGCCCGTCTTCGACGCGTGGCTGAACGACCAGCTGCGGCCGGCGGCCGCCCCCGTGTCGGCCGAGGCCAAAACCGGCCACGATCTGTTCCTCAAACGGCCATGCGTGATGTGCCACAAGATCGGCGGCACCATCGCCGGCGGCACGGTCGCCCCCAATCTAACCCATATCGCAAGCCGGCAAACGCTCGCTGCCGGCACGCTGACAATGAGCCGCGGCAATCTCGCAGCCTGGATAGCCAATCCGCAGGGGATCAAGCCAGGCGCCCACATGCCCGTGGTGCGACTGGACGGGGACGAACTGAATGCGATCGTCGCCTATCTCGAGGGCCTGAAATGAGCAGCGCCGACGTGGCCCGTGAGCGTCGGCTCGCCGGCGCCGGCAAAGGAGACCTGGCCCCCGAGCGCGACGGTCCTCGCGATACCGGCCTCGACACCGCCAGCCTTGACCGCTGGCTGGCGCGGACATGGCAGACGGCGCCGGGCATCATCGGTGCGCTCTCGAGCGTCGACCACAAGATCGTCGCGCGGCGCTACCTGATCACCGCTTTCGTCTTCCTGTGCCTCGGTGGCCTCAGCGCCGTTGCTATGCGCATCCAACTGTCGGGGCCGGAGCGTGGGCTGATCGGGCCCGACCGCTACAACCAGCTGTTCACCATGCATGGCGTAACCATGATGTTCCTGTTTGCAGTGCCGATCGTTCAGGCGACCGGCATCTACCTCGTGCCGCTGATGGTCGGCACCCGCAACATCGCCTTTCCGCGCCTCAATGCATTCAGCTTCTGGATTTATCTCTCCGGTGGCCTCTTCGCCTGGGTGTCGTTTGCACTCGACATGGCGCCCGACGTCGGCTGGTTCTCCTACGTGCCGCTGTCCGGTCCTGAATTCGGGCCAGGCAAGCGTTCCGACGTGTGGGCGCAGATGATCACCTATACCGAAGTGTCGTCGTTGGCGGTCGCGGTTGCCACCATCGTCACCGTGCTGAAGCAGCGTGCGCCGGGCATGTCGCTGGACAAGATCCCGCTCTACGTCTGGGCGATGCTGGTCACCTCCTTCGTGATCGTGTTCGCGATGCCGGCGGTCATGATCGCGTCGACGTTCCTGATCCTCGACCGCCTGGTCGGCACCCATATCTTCAATCCCGCCGAGGGTGGCGACGTACTGCTGTTCCAGCACCTGTTCTGGTTCTTCGGCCACCCCGAAGTCTACATCATTTTCCTGCCGGCCACCGGCATGGTGTCCTCGATCATCGCCGCTTTCGCCCGGCGTCCGGTATTCGGCTATCTGGGCATGGTTCTGTCGCTGATTTCGGTCGGCTTCCTGTCGTTCGGCCTGTGGGTTCACCACATGTTCGCAACCGGCCTGCCGAAGCTCGGCGCGAGCTTCTTCACCGCCTCGAGCATGCTGATCGCCATCCCGAACGGGCTGCAGATCTTCTGCTGGCTGGCGACATTGTGGGACGGACGCCCGATATTCAGGACGCCGCTGCTGTTCGTGTTCGGCTTCTTCTTCACGTTCGTCGCGGGCGGCCTGACTGGCGTGATGCTGGCGTCGGTGCCATTGGACCTGCAAGTACACGACACCTATTTCGTGGTCGCGCATTTCCATTACGTGCTGATCGGCGGGTCGGTATTCCCGCTGCTCGGCGCGACCTATTTCTGGTTCCCCAAGATCACCGGCCGGATGATGAGCGAACGTCTCGGACGCTGGCACTTCTGGCTTGCCTTCATAGGCTTCAATGCGGCGTTCTTTCCGATGCACATTGTCGGCCTGTGGGGCATGCCGCGCCGGGTCTACACCTATCCGGTGGAGCTCGGCTGGGGCAACATCAACCTGTTCATCACAGCCGGCGCGGTCGTCCTGTTCCTAAGCTTCGTTCTGCTC
The DNA here is from genome assembly GCF_040318075.1 of Mesorhizobium sp. M1328. Lineage (NCBI taxonomy): Bacteria > Pseudomonadati > Pseudomonadota > Alphaproteobacteria > Hyphomicrobiales > Phyllobacteriaceae > Mesorhizobium > Mesorhizobium sp. M1328. The sequence continues at coordinate 215,789 of NZ_JAMYLO010000008.1, forward strand.
ACGATAAACTTGGTGTACAGCGCGTCGAGGGGCGCCCCGGCCGGGGACAATCCCTGGAATGCGGGCACGCTGGAATGGGCGACGAGCTCTCCGCCGCCGAGCTATAATTTCGCTCGGATCCCGGTGGTTACCCACGCCGAGCCGCTCTGGGCCGAACGTGACACGCTGCCTGTCGCGACCGGGCTTCGCGTCGACGCGCGCGAACTTGTTATTTCGACCGTGGCGGAGGCGCATCCCGATGTGCGCGAGAAGTCGGCGACGCCGTCGATCTGGCCATTGTTCGCCGCGCTCGCCGTCGGCGCCACCTTTCTCTATTCGATCTTCAGCCCGTGGGCGGTGGTCTGGGGAGCCGGGCCGATCGCCATCACTTTGATCGGTTGGTTCTGGCCGAAAGGCGATCCGGAGGATGAGGAGTGAAACAGCGTCCTGCCGCCGATCTTTCCGAACTCCCGACCTTCGGACTCGGACCGCGCAGCCCGACCTGGTGGGGCACTCTCGCCTTCATGGCGCTGGAGGGCACCGGCTTCGCGCTCGCCGCAGGCACCTATCTTTACCTCGCCTATCTGTCGCCCGAATGGCCATTGGGCGTGCCGCCGCCCAACCATTGGCCGGGCACCATCGTCACGCTGTTGCTGCTCGCCAGCGTGGTACCCAATCACATACTGAACCGCTACGCCGAAGCCTGTGCCATGGTGCCCGTGCGCATCGGCCTGATCGTCATGTCGCTGCTCGGTATCGCACCGCTTGTCGTGCGGTGGTTCGAATTTCCGGCCCTCAACATCTATTGGGATACCAATGCGTACGGCTCAATGCTGTGGGTCCTGCTCGGCCTCCACACCACACACCTGATCACCGACGTCGGCGACACGCTGGTGCTGACGGTCCTGATGTTCACGCGCCATGGCTATAGCGGCCGGCGTTTCGGGGACGTTGGCGACAACGTCTTCTACTGGGATTTCGTGGTCGCGACCTGGATCCCGATCTATCTGTTGATCTACTGGATGCCGAGGCTTGACTGAGATGCGTGCGCTTCGCTTGGGCACATCATGGGGCGGGCTGTTATCCGGGCCTTTGGCCTGGGCGGTGTCGACGCAGCTGAATTACGCGTTCGTGGAGTGGCAGTGCGCCCACGGTATTCCCGTCATACCGGCCATTGCGCTGGTGCTGACAGTGCTGGCCTTGCTTGGCGGCGCGCTGTCGTGGCGGGCGCGACAGCAAGGAGGCGCCGCCTTCAAACCGGATCGTACGCGCAGCACAGAGGATTTCGTCGCCAATATCGGCATTCTCAGCGCGGTGCTGTTTGCGCTGGTAATCGTCATGCAAGGCGCCGCCTCGCTCATTCTTGACGGCTGCCTACGATGAGCTTCGACGCGCTCTTCTCGACCTCGGTCTGCTACGGTGCCGGCGCTCCGCAGGCCGGCTGGACGCTGGCGTTGCCGATTACGCTGCCGCTAACCGTGGTCGCACTGCTTTACGCGGCAGGCGCCTTTCGGCTGTGGAGGCGGAGCGCCCGCAGCCGCCCGTTGCGAATGCGGCAAGCCCTGCTGTTTGCGACCGGCTGGGCCATCTTGGCGACAGCACTGGTCAGTCCGCTCCATGCATTAGGCGAGCGCGTCTTCACCGCCCACATGATCGAGCACGAACTGTTGATGGCGGTGGCGGCACCCCTGCTGGTCGCCTCCCGTCCGGCGGCGGCGATGATGTGGGCATTGCCGATCAAGCTGCGGCTGGCATTTGGCGCAGCCGGGAACGCGAAGGTGCTTCGAATCGCTTGGGCCGCCATCAGCCGCCCTTTAGCCGCCACCTTCCTGCACGGGGTCGCGATATGGGCGTGGCACGTTCCGGTGTTGTTCGAGGCGGCGCTTGCACAGGGTGTCCTGCACTATGCGCAACATGCCAGCTTCTTCGGTACGGGGCTGCTGTTCTGGTGGGTACTGCTGCCGCGTTCAGGCCGCGAACAAGCCTATGGAAGCGCCGTCATGCACCTCTTCTTCACCTCGCTGCACACCGGCCTGCTCGGGGTGCTGCAGCTGGTCTCGCCAAGGCTGTGGTACCCGGTAAACGCAGCCGGTGCGGAATTGTGGAACCTTAGCCCGATCGAGGACCAGCAGCTCGCCGGCTTGGTGATGTGGGTTCCGGCCGGCCTGATTTATGGCGGAGCCGCGTTGCTGCTGGCCGGTCTGTGGATTCGCTCTAGTGGACGGAGAAGATGGGAGACGTCGCATGCGCTCCACGCTGTCTAAGCTGGTCATTGGTGCCGGGACGGCAATTGCTGTGCTGGCCGCAGCTCGGGCGGCGCTGACATTGTGGCCGGAGCGCCTCATCAGGGTCGCGCATAAGTCGGACAATGCCACCAGCAGCATCGGCGTGCGCGCCACATCGCGCTTCACTCCGTCCGGACCCATCCTCGGCGCCGCGGCAATTGTCGTGCTCGTTGCAGCCATGGCCGGGATCGCGTTGTACTTCGAGCAAAGCCGTCGAGTGGAGCAGAAGGCCGACAATGCAACCGGCGGTGTTGGCGCCCGCGCCATACCCATCATGATGGCCAATGGCTGTGCTGGATGCCACACGATCACCGGCGTTCCCAGCGCGCAAGGGTTGGTCGGTCCACGCCTCGACGCCAGCTTGGCCACCCGGGTCTATATCGGCGGCGTATTGTCCAACAACCCGCGAAACATGGTCCGTTGGATACGCGCCGCAAGGGAGATCAATCCGCACACGGCAATGCCTTCGACCAGAATTTCCGAGCAGGAGGCGCGGGATATCGCGGCCTATCTCTATTCGATGAAATGACATCGTTGCTCGCTAGTCGAGATCAAACCCTGCCGGCGGTCTACGATGCCGGTTTGCCGGGACCGGCATTCGTCACCGCCTTCGGCTCGATGCCTTACTTGCCGACGAACCTTTCGGAACCGGCCCGCATCGGCGAGGCTGCGCGCGATCACGTCGGACATCGCGGCAACGCGAGCGCCCCTATGGCCCGGCAATCTGCTGTGCGGATTGTTTCGCGGGCATCTCGGATATGAGCTTCTTTGGCGAGGCAACCGCGAGGCGACCCGCGGTCGGAATCGCCACGAACGACCGCAGCGCTATCACGTCGTTTCGGGAGACTCGTTCGATTTGGGAGCCTCGTCGGTCTCCGGCAAACGATCGCGAATGGCTTCCTCGGTTTTGCTTGCCGTCTTTTTCACGACTTTCTCGACGCGGTCGACCAACGTCTCGGCGTCGCCGCTGGAACCCTGTCGGTCAGCCT